>NZ_WBYP01000007.1:0-3268 GCF_013282935.1 Marinobacterium sp. xm-d-579 | reverse complement strand
AACGCTCTTTAACAATTTGGAAACTGTAAGATAAAGATTGTCTTGTATTGTTTGATACAAGCGCCAACCGGCGAAATCGATCGTTACGAGAACCATTCAGTTGATCAGACACCTTTGGGTTATATGGTCAAGTGAATAAGCGTGCACGGTGGATGCCTTGGCAGTCAGAGGCGATGAAGGACGTTGTAACCTGCGATAAGGTACGGGGAACTGGTAAACAAGTTTTGATCCGTACATTTCCGAATGGGGAAACCCACCACGTAAGTGGTATCTCTTTACTGAATATATAGGTTTAGAGAGGCGAACTCGGGGAACTGAAACATCTAAGTACCCGAAGGAAAAGAAATCAACCGAGATTCCCTTAGTAGCGGCGAGCGAACGGGGACCAGCCCTTAAGCTGGATTTGGGTTAGAAGAACAGACTGGAAAGTCTGGCCATAGTGGGTGATAGCCCCGTATTCGAAAACCCTTTTCCAGTGAAATCGAGTAGGACGGGACACGTGTTATCCTGTCTGAACATGGGGGGACCATCCTCCAAGGCTAAATACTCCTGACTGACCGATAGTGAACCAGTACCGTGAGGGAAAGGCGAAAAGAACCCCTGTGAGGGGAGTGAAATAGACCCTGAAACCGTGTACGTACAAGCAGTGGGAGCCGACTTAGTTCGGTGACTGCGTACCTTTTGTATAATGGGTCAACGACTTACTTTCAGTAGCAAGCTTAACCGTTTAGGGGAGGCGTAGGGAAACCGAGTCTTAATAGGGCGCATAGTTGCTGGGAGTAGACCCGAAACCGGGCGATCTATCCATGGGCAGGTTGAAGGTTGAGTAACATCAACTGGAGGACCGAACCGACTACCGTTGAAAAGTTAGCGGATGACCTGTGGATCGGAGTGAAAGGCTAATCAAGCTCGGAGATAGCTGGTTCTCCTCGAAAGCTATTTAGGTAGCGCCTCATGTCTCACCTTGGGGGGTAGAGCACTGTTTCGGCTAGGGGGTCATCCCGACTTACCAACCCGATGCAAACTCCGAATACCCAAGAGTGCAATCATGGGAGACACACGGCGGGTGCTAACGTCCGTCGTGAAAAGGGAAACAACCCAGACCGCCAGCTAAGGTCCCAAACTTCTAGTTAAGTGGGAAACGATGTGGGAAGGCTTAGACAGCTAGGAGGTTGGCTTAGAAGCAGCCATCCTTTAAAGAAAGCGTAATAGCTCACTAGTCGAGTCGGCCTGCGCGGAAGATATAACGGGGCTCAAACTAGAGACCGAAGCTGCGGATGCGTTTATACGCATGGTAGAGGAGCGTTCTGTAAGCTGTTGAAGCGGAAGCTGTAAGGCACCGTGGAGGTATCAGAAGTGCGAATGTTGACATAAGTAACGATAAAGGGAGTGAAAAACTCCCTCGCCGGAAGACCAAGGGTTCCTATCCAACGTTAATCGGGGTAGGGTGAGTCGACCCCTAAGATGAGGCTGAAAAGCGTAATCGATGGGAAGCAGGTTAATATTCCTGCACCTCGCATAACTGCGACGGGGGGACGGAGAAGGCTAGGCTAGCGCGGCGTTGGTTGTCCGCGTTTAAGGATGTAGGTTTGGAACTTAGGCAAATCCGGGTTCCTATATGACTGAGATCTGATGACGAGCTCCTATATGGAGTGAAGTAGTTGATGCCCGGCTTCCAGGAAAATCCTCTAAGCTTCAGGTTATGTGGGATCGTACCCCAAACCGACACAGGTGGTCAGGTTGAGAATACCAAGGCGCTTGAGAGAACTCGGGTGAAGGAACTAGGCAAAATGGCACCGTAACTTCGGGAGAAGGTGCGCCGGTTTTGGTGATGGGACTTGCTCCCTAAGCTGAGGCCGGTCGAAGATACCAGGTGGCTGCGACTGTTTATTAAAAACACAGCACTCTGCAAACACGAAAGTGGACGTATAGGGTGTGACGCCTGCCCGGTGCTTGAAGGTTAATTGATGGGGTTAGCTCCGGCGAAGCTCTTGATCGAAGCCCAAGTAAACGGCGGCCGTAACTATAACGGTCCTAAGGTAGCGAAATTCCTTGTCGGGTAAGTTCCGACCTGCACGAATGGCGTAACGATGGCCACACTGTCTCCACCCGAGACTCAGTGAAATTGAACTCGCTGTGAAGATGCAGCGTACCCGCGGCTAGACGGAAAGACCCCGTGAACCTTTACTATAGCTTCACACTGGACTTTGACCTTACTTGTGTAGGATAGCTGGGAGGCTTTGAAACTTGGACGCCAGTTCAAGTGGAGCCGATCTTGAAATACCAGCCTGGTAACGTTGAAGTCCTAACTCAGGTCCCTTATCGGGATCGAGGACAGTGTGTGGTGGGTAGTTTGACTGGGGCGGTCTCCTCCCAAAGAGTAACGGAGGAGCACGAAGGTACCCTCAGCATGGTCGGAAATCATGCATTGAGCGCAAGAGTAAAAGGGTGCTTGACTGCGACACAGACACGTGGAGCAGGTACGAAAGTAGGTTCTAGTGATCCGGTGGTTCTGTATGGAAGGGCCATCGCTCAACGGATAAAAGGTACTCCGGGGATAACAGGCTGATACCGCCCAAGAGTTCACATCGACGGCGGTGTTTGGCACCTCGATGTCGGCTCATCACATCCTGGGGCTGAAGCCGGTCCCAAGGGTATGGCTGTTCGCCATTTAAAGTGGTACGCGAGCTGGGTTTAGAACGTCGTGAGACAGTTCGGTCCCTATCTGCCGTGGGCGTTTGAGATTTGAGAAGAGTTGCTCCTAGTACGAGAGGACCGGAGTGAACGAACCTCTGGTGTTCCGGTTGTCACGCCAGTGGCATTGCCGGGTAGCTATGTTCGGACGGGATAACCGCTGAAAGCATCTAAGCGGGAAGCCCCCTTCAAGATGAGATCTCACTGGACCTTTAAGGTCCCTAAAGAGCCGTTCAAGACTAGGACGTTGATAGGCTGGGTGTGTAAGCGTTGTGAGGCGTTGAGCTAACCAGTACTAATTGCTCGTGAGGCTTGACCATATAACGCCAAAGCTGTCTGAGAGCGAAAGCTTCAGATGAACAGCTGAGTGGTTTAATGATTGATTTAACGGTTGTAGCTTGTATAGACAACCAAGACGCATCTTACAGTATCCAATGCGTTAACCAGTTTTGCCTGGTGACAATAGAGACGTGGAACCACCTGATCCCTTACCGAACTCAGTCGTGAAACGCGTCATCGCCGATGGTAGTGTGGGGTTTCCCCATGTGAGAGTAGGTCATTGCCAGGCACCTAA
>NZ_WBYP01000006.1:0-27611 GCF_013282935.1 Marinobacterium sp. xm-d-579 | reverse complement strand
CGATGACATCGTCCAGTACTTCGCCGTTGCTCATAAGCGTCAGGGTTGGCAGCTTCGCGCCCGGTGTCACACCGACCGCTTCATCAAACACAACAGTCAGGGTGACTTTATCGCCAGGCAGGTAGTTGCCGCTGACAACATCTACAGAGGCTACGCGGGGAGAAACAAGATCATCAGAGGTGATGGCCTGGCTAACGATGGCTACTTCGTTATTGCCTGACACATAGATTGACTCATTGACACCCGATGTCACCTTCGTGACAACCGCTTCGCCGACGCTGTCTGTCAACGACGCGCCATCAAGGAACAGACCGTTGACGGTCAGTCCGGTAATCGAAAAGTCATTCGGCGCCACGGTGTACGCAAACACCAGGGCATCATCTCCCGCCAACGCAGAGCGTGCGACATCCAGTTGGGCATTCGCACCGTTTGACAGCGCCAGGAATGGTGCGCTGCCTCCTGACGCGTTGAGCGTGACAGTGTCACTAAACCCAGCCGTGATATAGACCGTCTCGCCGACCCCGGTTGAGAGACGACTTGCATTGAATTGAGAGATTACCGTAGCCATTTTGTTTCCCCTTGCGAAGCTTAGCTTCGACAATTAATTGGGCCTAAATGTCACAACCGTGACAAATTAGACATACATCCATCGTGCATGAAAACAATTTATGTCATAAGTGTCAATAACAAATTGACAGAATAGTCTCAACTAATTATCGGACCTTAAAGTCCCTGGGCAAACGACTTCTCTTCTACAATGCAGATGGCAGAGATGAGCCGAACGGTCATTTACTGCCAGTTATATTGCCAAATACCTGAGTCATCACTGGTATTCGTCTCGGTCTGCACTGTCCTCACTACCAAATCTAGTTGCTCGTCCAAATTTTGTGCGTTGTACAGATCAGAAATTTGCACGCTTACTTTCGTCTGATGGGCCGTAATCTCTTCTTCCTTGAGCGACCTTGTCTCGACCACAACACCATCGATGATTAGCTCTACAATATCGCCTTCTTCCAAACCTTCATCCAGAGCAATAATTGCTTCAATTGTGTCTCCTAGGACAGGCTCACCGAGCTCGTTCTCGTACTGATCTCTTACGATTAAATCTGTTACATACGCTTCGTGCTGCAACATTTGTCGTAGGGTTTGTTGAGACTTCACTTGATGATCTGAGGCAATAAGCTCCGCTAGTGCATCTTGTGCTTGAGACTCGTTTAGAGCTTGTCCTGCGAGCAAAGATAATTCATCGGCAGTCAACTCAACGCCAGTTGCCTTTTGGGAATCGTATTCAACCTTAGTTGCGAACCCGTCCAAAGCATAGAGATCCTCAACAGCAGATTCCAATGCTGCAAACAATGTGGGATCACTTGCAACGGATGGATTATTGTCAGCAACCGACAGTATCCAGCTCTCTGTAAAGACGATCTCCGCTACCGCATCATAATCAAGTGTAATACCAGCATCTATTGCCGCTTTAACGCCTGCGTTGATGCGATCGATATTGCTGATCGTCACACCCTCAATACCAGCCTGCTGATAGGTCAGCAAGGTCGGAGCGGTCGAGTCGTAATCAAAGTCGGTTGCGCTCGAAATGGGCTCAACCACAAACCGTATCTCGTCTAGATTGATATTAGAGTTGTCGCTATTGTCGGTCTTTTGGGAAGCCGATATAGACAACCTAAAACCTGAGTAAGCCTTATTACTGGCCACTGCGAAGCGCTCAATGCTGCTGAGCGTGTTATCCGTAAAGGACTGAATAAACTCCCACTGCCCACTAGTCGCATTCCAGCCTTCAAGGTCGAAAGCAGCAGGTAAACGACTTGGGAAAGCATCACGAACATCGAGTTCTATCTGTCGAACAATGCCCCGATAGTTGGGGTCATTGCTTACCCAAGAGACTTGCTCTGGATTAGCTTGTGATAAGGCGTGATTATTGGCCCAGTACGTCGATGTGTTTCGGTCGAATGCATTGGCAACCTTGTGGGTTGAGTTGTCCCACTGGCTCGTTACGCTAAAATTACCACCGGTACCGTTAGTGGGCACGAACAGGGCACCCTCACCTTGGAAAATTTGGCTCGTGCCGTCGAAGTTTTCAGTGAGGTCGGTAAACGCATTGATCTGTGCCTGAACGCCAGCAGCCACCGCGTCAGTTACCGACAGTCCATCGGCCTGGCTCGATGCAAGAGCTTCCAGTACAGCAAACAGATTTGCGCCATTAACATCAGTGAACCCGGCCTCTACCAATTCAGCAGCGGTAGGTGCCTCCACATTGGCGCCAGCTTTCAGAGCATATTGCTCGATACCCAGGCTAATCGCTTGGGCGCGAGCCTCAGCTAAAACAGCTGTGCGATCTGTTAGATCAAGTGTTGGGTGTTCGAGCAGCGCCAACAAAATATCACCACTGGTCTCCGCCGTAACCATAGGCAACTCCAGCGCGGTGAACAAACTACTGTCGACCACAACGTCATATACGTTGAATTGAAGCTCGTCTAAATTTACTTTTGAGCTACTGTGACTGCTGTTTGCACTCGTTATGTTGAGGCGGTACCCAACAAATGCTTGACGCGCAACATCGGAATCAACTGAAAATGTTTTGTCGCTACTAGTAGATGTATTGAAGTAGGTTTGGATATCTACCCATGATCCCGTAAGCGGATCAAGACCTTGTAGCGTAAAGTCTCTCGGCGTGCGGTCAGTTGATCCTGACTCCTCACGGTATTCGTAGCTGAAAGATTGAATACGCGTCCATCTCGTGACGTCACCCTGATACCCTAATAGAAGTGGATTGCTGGAAGTTAAACTCCCATCGTCTGCAAAGTATGTAGCGCCGCTATCATCAAAGAGACGCCATGCGGGATAGGACGCCGCCTGATATGGGTTGTTTTCAATAACACCACTAACATCACCACTGAGCCTTGGCACATACTCCCTTAGATTTCCAACAGTAGTAAGAGCCATAGCGAGCGATCGATCAGCACCGAATTCGGCTTTTTCAGACAACAGGTTCATCAATGCACTGGGCTGGAGTACCTGCTGTGATACGAAGGCGGTCATGGCAGCGATATCCGTTAAATCGCTGCTGGTCGCCGCGTCTCGCCACTGCTGGTCAAGATAAGAGCGGCTAACCTCGCCAATGTCGTTAAAGCCAAGCTCCAAGTAGAAATCAGCAGTTAGGGTTTCGTTGTTGTTGTTAACAACGCGATTGATTTCACTAATTAGGAAATCCTCTCGCGCCGCATCCACGGCCTGCTGCAACGCCGTATTGGAACTAAACAAGGTAGCGTCGCTCGCCTGCGCGGTGACCAGCGCCGCCGAGATAAAGGCCGCGTTGTAAGCATTTATGCCCTGAATTCCCGCCTCGTCGAAAAGGTCCGCGCCCTTGGTGTTGAACCACAACTCATTGATAACGGTGATACCATCGTCGGGCGCTTGTAGATAGAGACGGAATCCGCTGTAAGCCTTATCACTATCTACATCAATAGTTTGCGTTCCCGCATTCGTACTATGAGCGTCACTGTAATGAATGTTCTCCCATCGCTGCCATGTGGCGTTATAGCCTTGTATCCAGAAGCCTGTCGTTATTTCCCCGGTAGTACGTAAATTAATGCTCACGCTGTCTAACACGCGAGGACCGATCAACTGATAGATATCGTAGATGCCAATTATGCCCTCCGGCTCCCCCGCATACACGTCGGCAACATTGTAATCACTGGCATATCCATTTCCGGCGCCGCTTTCAGTACCATCAAAGATTTCATAATGGGCATCCCAACCCGGACCCCACCAAGATTTAGCAAACACAAACCCGTCTACTAACGGGCTAGAGGCCGTCATATTATTTTCAACAAATGTGCCGTCCGCTAGCGCTTTTTGATAGTTGTCAGTGTCGGCTGAGATCGCGTTAACAAAATCAAACAGCGCTTCAAACTGATGGTTCTGATGATCAATGAGCTCTTGAATCTCTGATAAGCGCAGCGCTGCTCCGCGTGGGTCATTCAGGAGTAGCGTATTAATTCGGTCGATATTGTTCGCGTTCACACCAACAAGACCCGCGTCCGCGTAAACGCTTGGGTCTGTTACGGCACTTTCGTGCCGAATCATTGATTGGAGCGCCGCTTCGTGTGCCAACACATCATCAACTATCGGCTTCAACGTCGCGTGACTGATTACCGCTGGTTTTATCTCTGATGCCAAACGAACGTTCATCGCTTGTACGGCTGTATCTGTTATGTTGCCGAAACCGAGGTCCCTGTAGTCCGAAAGCGTTAACGTGGTGGCAACGCTCTGAGTTATGTACTCCACCTCCGATACGCCAAAATCTACCTGATCGTATTCGGACAGATCACCAATATGATCGAGCATTTCCAGTCTGAAACCGTTATATGGCGTACTAGATTCAATATTGAAACTCATTGGCCACTGCAAAGTGTTTGGACCTTGCAAATAGGCGACTAACTCCCACTCATCACTCTCTGGATTGTAGCCCCACACGTTAAATTCTTCCGGCGCACCATTGCGCCAGTTAGCGTTAGATGAGTTTGGCCAAATTCTTACCTCTTTTAGAATCTCTGCCGGCTTAGACTGATCCCAACCACGTGAATCACCGCCCAAACTCAGTACAGCGAAACCAGCATTATCCTCGGAGAACCAGCCACGTGCATCAGCGGTGTCATCTATCGCCTTTTCGCCATCGAATGCTGTGTAGACGTATGTCGTAGAGTTGTAAGAAGCAGTAGCTACAGCGCCCTGCCCGTCAGCTGTTAACGGCGCGTCAAGGAAGTTAGCTTCGCTGCCCTCAACGCCGACACTGTATGCGTTGCGATCAAGATAATCAGAAGCCTTCGCTGCGGCGTCGAAGTATCTCCCGACGGCCACTTCCATAACCCGCAAGGCATGGCTTACGTCAACTAGATTACCTGTATCACGCAGTGCCACATCGATAGCTGCCGCTACCGATGCGTCGATCGGCGCTTCAAAATCTATGTCTAGGTCAGCCAGCAGAACCGCAAATGCTTGATATTCGGACAGCGTCAGTTTCTGACTGTCATCACCTGCGGCAAACAGTGAGGCTTGATCAAAATAAGCCTCAAGCTGCGCAAGGTTCGTGTGAACAGTTTGCAGGTAAGCGTAGCGCTCCATGGTAGTGGTCAGGGCTGCACCACTCGCTTTTTCTACGAGATCACTAAAAATAGCGGCTTGAGCAGACGACAGTCCCTCAAAGCCCAGTGCGGCAAGTTGCGTCTCGTTAACGTCAAATGTTGCCGGCTTGGTGTAGAACAAAAGTTCGTCTAGGTTAATCCAGCCATCGGCATCGTTAGAACTATCAATACGGATGGCGAACCCTGTATACGCTTTTGCAGGATTGTTTACGTCATAATCAATATCAATGCTCACACCACTGCCACTGTCGCTTGCTGTATTTGTGAGATTTTCTCTAATCAGCTCCCAGTCACTGCCCGTCCAACCCAGTAGATCAAACTGGTTGGGAACTCTCGCGCCATAAGTTGCTCTTGCATCAAATACAACACGGGTGAGTACCTGCGCGCTCGATAAATCCTCGCTTCGCCAACCGATGAATTCGGGTTTTCCAGCACCGCTATGCCAGCCTACTCCGGTAGTGGTAGCAGACGTTGAATACTGTTTATCAAAGACATTGTTTGCGCCCCAGGTAGTTGCATATTTCGTGTAGTCAGAACCATTGTTTCCATAAAGTGGACCCGTCGCATCGAAGACCAGTCCTGCCTTCGCCTCATTACTGAGGTCGTAGTCAGGAACGAAATCTACTTCTGTGGCCGCAGTATCGACACCACCTGCCGACAAGTGCGCTTCAAATCGCGCAATCTGTGCATGAAACGCTGCAGCTGCAGTGCCCAACACGGACACGACTTCAGCATAGCTCGATCCGGTGTCGCTATCACCCAATATCGCTAACAAGCCATTGAGATTAATATCATCTTCGGCAATCCAATCCTCAAAGCCAAAAGCGACGAGGTCGGCGCGGGTCCATGCGGCGCTTGCGTCTCCACCTTGCCAGGCCTCGAGTTTGGCAACCCGCGCCTCAGCGTCTGATACGCGTGTCTGCAAAGTGGTCAGTGTTGGCGTGACAGTATCGGCCGCACCCGCAGTGCGCAGGTAAGCACTCACGTAATCCAGATTAGCCTCAGTCACGCCGTTAATGCCGGCAAGCGCATACGCTTCAACTGTCGCGGTCTGCTTTACGATGAAGCGGAGTTCGGTCAAATTGAGACTGTTCGTCTCGCTCGCACTACTCATTAAATCTTCTGAATAGAGCCGGAAACCACTGTAACTCTGACCTCGGTTTTGAATAGCAACCGCAAATGACAGCTCACCAGACGTCAGGGTGTCGTTATCGAAGCGCTCGATGATTTCCCAGGTCGCTCCGCCGTCATTTGTGCCTTCAAAGAGGAAGTTATTGGGGATACGCGCTCCAAAACTCGATCTGCCAACCCATTCAATAGCAGTGGGAATACCCGCAAGCAAACCTGTTGGATCAACAAACGCCACCCACTGATCTGCAGACCAACCGTTTGTATCCGAGTGGTAAAGTGTGCTTGTATTATCATCAAACGCGTTAACCGCACCTCTTGAGTCGTAGGTTGTCCGCACACTCGCTCCGAATACATAGGCCTCATTACCCGCCGCATCGAGATCGGGGACGAAATCACCCGTATTGAGTGCCGCATCAGAGACCACGTGGAGCCTTGCCAAGGCCGTGGCTTTGAGTTGCTCCGCAACCAGCAGTTGCGTTTCAAGATCCGCCATGGAGGTAATAGCGCCAGCGCTCAGATCGTCTAACGTGCTGATTAATGACGCGTAATCAGTCGCCTCGTAGGTTGATAGACCCAGAAGTTCCAGCTCGGCATTGGTCGGCTGGCTAATACCTGCATCGACAAAGGCCTTAACCTTATCGAACACCACTGCAATCTCGTCAGCCGCGTGCTGCATTTGCGCTGTCTGCGTAACACTTGTGAGTTGCGCAAGCTTTTGCACTACCGCAGCCGCCGTGGCCGCATCGGCAACGCCCTGAATACCCGCCTGCTGTAAATCAGTGAGCGTCAATGACGCGGTCTGATTGGTTGCAATAGCCGTGATGATTGTCTGGCTAGCGGTGTTCACCTCGTCGACGATGGCTTGAAGTTCACCACCGGCGACGTAGTCAGTTGAGAATGTGGTAAGTAAGCGCTGCTGATAACCCAGTAACAGATCTGCGTCCACATTCTGGATATTGAGCGCCGTGAGGTCACTCACACTAAAGCCTTCCGACGCCGTCACCCGATCGACAATGAGATTAAGTTCAGCCATGGCAGCGTCACCCGACGCCGCGGCAGAGGCACTGACAGTCAGCGCGTCATAGGCAAGGTCTTTGGCGAGCGTGTTATTGGCTGAAAAAACGGATGCAGGCGCCGCGTTGAACGTCACGTCGTAGGCCGTCATCGATATTTCATCAAAGCCCACATGGGTGTCGTGTGACTGATCGTTGGGGATGGAAATGCGGTAGCTCGAGTACAATCCGGGCTCATCAACCACAAAGGTCTTGGTCTCGCGCGGATCCCAGTCACGTGTGGCAGATGTAAATTGTGCTCCGGAGTTAGCGGTTACGACGTCACTACCCGCAACAGCATTGTAGATTTCACCCTCATAGAGCGGCAGATAGGCGACCAAATCACTATCAGTCAGTGTGGGTGCCGCCAACATACTGGCCTGAACTTCTTGCTGTGTAAGCTCACGGTTCCAAACAGCTGCCTCGCCAATGTAGCCGTCAAACGCAGGGTCTTGGGACCAGTTTGAGTCGCCAATAAAGTTACTGGTACGAGTCGTTTGGTCAGGTACTTGGGTAGCAAAGGTATGGAACACCTCACCGTTTAAATAGACCGTAGCTGCACCAGCATCCGAGATGCTGAAAGTTATGTGTTGCCAGCCGCTATTAGGGATACTTGAGGGACTTGTGCTCGTTGACGAAGTCGAGCCATCAAAGGCACTCATGTAAAGCTTATTGTTTGTGTTAAAGCCTAAAATGAGATTGGAGTTGGCCGCACCGTTCCCTAAATCAAAAATCCGCGACATAGCTGATTGCGTGTTGCCATCTAGGTTTACCCAAGCCTGCAACGTTACAGCGCCACCCAAGGTAATATCACCTAAGTCTATGGCGCCGTTGTTAAAATCCACTGCACCATTTTGCGCAATCAGCGATTCAGTACCCGTTAACGTCTGGGTATCCGAGTACTCACTTAAATATTGAGATCCATTAATGGGTGTAGCAGACCCCATGCTGGAGTTTGTGGCATGGTTTTCAAGCGTGCCGTCATAGGCCTTTAGGTAATATTCAAGACCCGCCTCATCACCATTCAACGGCGACAGCAAGCTTGCATCGATCTCGCTTTGCGTGAGCGCCTTATCCCAAATACGTACCTCACCCACTTTCATGGTGGGGTAACCATTTGGCCAATTCGATTTGCCAATGAAATTGCTTGTCAGTGTGGTGTTAGAGAAGGTGTGCAGCTGTCCCGCCGTCAGACCTGCACCAGTGCTTTGATTAACGGTCGCGATCTCGGTACCGTCGATATAAATGTGGGGTGTTTTATCGTCTTCCAAACTGACTGTAACTTGATGCCACCCGGTGTTAGGTAAAACACCTGCTTGAGTGTAAACACGTGCCTGCGTACCACCACTAATATTTGTGGTAAATCTCAGACCATTGCTGCCATCAAATGCAAGCAAAACATTGGTGTTATTCTCACCTAAGCCAAAGTCAAAAATTCGGGACCATTCATCAGGTGTTGTTCCTTCCAGATTAACCCAGAATTGCATGGTGAAATCACCATCCATGGTGATGTCAGGTACATCGATGTACTGACTGCTACCGCTTTGCAGCTCAAAGCTGCCGCTTTGATCAATCAGCTCCGACATATTGGTGGGTGTCGCTAAATTCTGCCCACCCACATCAAGATCGACCCAATTTGCACCATCAAAACCTTGGAGTACAAAAGCACCCGGACCACGCGCGGGCATTGCTACGCCGGTAATGGAGAACTCAGTAACCAGTTTTTCGCTGGGCAAATCAACTTGCCACCACTCGACACCATCTTGGGTAACAGCCCAAGAGTTTTGATTGTTACTAGCCGTAGCGACGACATCGTCTAGCGCATCGTAGGCACGATAGTAGAAACCCGCATCATTAGAAGAAGAAGACGTCACGCCATCTACCGTATTGGTGGTGGCACCTGCCGGCATGAGATCGACTGTAGATCGTGTGAACGTTGCCAGGTCATACCAAATAGAGGCGTCGGCGGTGTAGTCGAGGCGTCCCTTCACCACGAACTCTTCAGGCAGGGTCGCCACTACATCGCTGTTGAATGCCGCTTTTAAACTCTCAAAGCGCAAACGTGTATTGCCGCTGGCTTCGGCGCCTAGCGTGATCTCGCTGCTCAGCACTTCGCCGCTGTCTTGATTTGTTATGCCGTCAACCAGACCGGTCGTAGCTGATACGCCACTGATCAAATCGGTTGAGGCGGCAAGGACAGTATTATCAAATAGCGCGTTGTCGTCACCACCGCTTTCGGCAGTGAAAACAGTGATCGGATCATTGGCGAAAGTATTAATCCGCGTATCAAGCTCACCGCGGTAATCACTTACACCGCTGGTCACAATGGATTGCAACTCACTGCAGGTGTCTTTCAACGCCGCATCGGTCTGGGCTTCCAAACGCGCAACAACAAACTCAAGGTTATAGGTGTCAACTCCTTCAAGGCCGGCAGCCACAAAGTCATCCACCGTTAAGGCTGTGTCACCGTCTTCATAATCGGTTAGTAACTGTATCGCAGCGTCAGCCAAACCCACTGCCGCCTGTAAGCCAGCTGCATCAGTTGGCTGGGTACGTGCAATTTGCTCTACGACCGCTGCATAGTTATCAGTTGATACGCCTAGTAAGCCGGCGGTATTTAGGTCCTCTAAAGAGGCAGTAACGTAGCTATTATCAATCGGGGTCTTGGTATTAAACGTAAGCTGGTTAATATTAATGTAACCATCAGACCCAGAATTTTCTTGGTTGGCCGTTGTATCGATAACCAAGCGGAACCCTGAGTAAAGCTTTTCCTCTGGAAAGTCGTAGGCGTCATAGGGTTTGTTTAAGAGCTGTTCTCTCGTAACGGAAAAACCGCCTTGGGTTGTGTTGGTGAAGCTCCCAATCGGTTCCCAGTTCGAGGTATCGGGATTGTATCCCTCAACAGCGAATTCACCCGGCACGCGACCACCCAGGCCAGCACGTGCGATAACCGTTACGGATTGGAATGCGCCAAGATTTGTGGGTGTTGTTGCGGGATCCTTCCAACCCAAAATGGCTGAGTTGGACCCATTCAAAGCGCCTTCACTGTGAGCACCATTGCTGTCGCCTGTACCTGTGCTGCTATCAAAGGCCTTATAAGCGTCATAATTATTAGGTTCGTGCCAATTGAAAAAAGTCTCAACGATACCTGCAGCGTCTTGATCGCTGTTATTATCGATCTGGGGCACGAAGGACGATGTCGTGCTGGAAAGCTCACTAAAGCTTTGTGCGTCGGCAGCAATGGCTAGTGTGTACGTTAGGGCATCCGAAGCCGCTACCAGACCGGGATCCACAACCGCCTGTATTTCGCTGACGCTGTTAAGGACGAGCGCACTATCGAACTTCACTTCGTTGTTGACGGCATAGAGTGTTGTTGGTGTGACGCCGGTGATACCTGCGGCGGCGTAGTCATCGACGGTGAGCTCGCGACCCAAGGTGCCGTTGTTGTAGGCCTCGATAGCGGCAATGGCGGCATCGGCTTTAGCCAGTAAGTAGTTTAGGTCGAGCACCCGGTTGGCATCACCCTCAGCGGCCAAGGCCACCTGGGCATTGACGGCTTTCAGGTTATCGATGCCGTTGGCCACATCATCGCTGATGCCTGTGGCAAGGCCGACCGCGGCGTATTCCGCCACCGTAAAGCCTACCTGCGGATCGGCTGGTGTATTCGCTTCAAAGGCTGCCAATTTGGTATTGGCCGAGGCAACCGCGACTTCAATGTCACTGACGGTATGCGTAGTCGTGATATTGGTATTCAGCGCTTTAAGCTGGGTATTAACCGCCACCAGATTGTCTTCAGTAACGCCCGTCACCTGCGCCAGCGTGTAATCTTCCACTGTGGGTGCGGTTGAACCGCCATCGGCGTAGGCTTCGATGATTGCCAATGCCGCGGTTTGGGCATCCAAGCCCTGCCCTGCTGTTTCCAGCTCAGTCTCAAGTTCACCCACGACCGTGGCAACGTTACTCGTAGTCACTGCCGTGAAGGTGCTTCCTTCAACGACCTTGTTCACCGCATAGAGGTTGTCGGCATCAATGCCGTTACTAGTGCGGAACTGGGCACCCGATAGGAGATAGTCATCTAGGCTCGGTTGTGCGGCACGCAATGTGGCTGCAGCGCCATAGGCACCCCAGTCTTTCCACTCAATGTGCAGCACCTCGCCATCAGCACGCACACTAAAGGCTAGATCATCATAACCCGTTACGCTCTCTAGGGCCGCAACCAAGGTCGCTGCATCAGCCGTTGCTAGAGCTTCAGTGACCAAGGTGTCACTGCCAACACGCAGGGTGAAGCTGTCGGTGGCCAATAGCCCCGTCAGATCCATGCTCAGGTGGCGCGGGGTGGCATCGTTGAGGCTACCATTTGCGTTGATTGTGCTATCGCCTGCATCCACGACCGTGCCACTGGCAACCGGAGTGCTGTAGGCCACGATCTTCTCAAGCGCAGCTTTCTGAACCGCCAAGCCCGCATCCACAACCGCCTGCAACTTGGCGGTGGTATCGGCATCATCACGCTCAGCCGCAATCAGCTCACGCTGTACCGCCTCAAAGTTATCGCCGGTGACTTCTAGGAAGGTCGCGTAGTTGTATGTATCTACATCTGGAATCTGCTCTGCGGCCACTTCATCAGCAGCGTAGTTCGCTAAGATTTCGAGTGCGTTGATCACGTTGTTTACCAACGACTTCAGTTCGTCATAACTATCAATAGAGCTCAGGTTGGTATCGCTGCCTTTGTTCATCAGCGCGATACGGATCGCTGCGATGTTATCGGCAGTAGCGCCACTGATTCCTAGGCCGTTCAGCTGTTCAAAGGTAACACCGTTGGTAGCCGGATCTGTTCCATCGGCAAGTACCGCTGTATCCAGCACCGCTTTGATGTTATCCGCGATAGTTTGTAGCTCAGTGACTGTATCGACATCGTCATTCGATTGAATATCGATAATGTCCCCCAGAATACTGATCTGAGCTGTTTTGATCACGGCATCATCGCTGAGCGTTACATCCAGGTTGGTGTAATCCGTTTCAGCAATTGTTGATGTGTCGTTATCGGTCGCATCAGCAGCTGTCAGAATAAGGTTGTAGCTATTAACAACCGCCTGAACCTTAGCCTGAATGTCGCTAGATACTGTGACGCTAGACTGCGCTAAGACATCCAGTACAGATGCCAAATTAGTGCTGTCCACACCTGTTACAAAAATCGCTTCGAAGTCAGCAACGGTTGGGATCAGTGCAGCATCTGTAGGGGTAGGAACAGATTCAGCAAAGTTCACAAGTTTGTTGGCTGCGGTGGCAACGTCTGTAACAAGTGTGGTCAGTTTGGTGAGGCGGTTTACGCCTGAATAATCGTTCGCTGTATTGGCAATCGCTAGGCGGATTAAGCCTAGGTTCTCTGCATTTACAGAGTCGCTCGCTGCACCATTAGCGGTCAGCGTGCGCGGTGAATTTGTATCGTTAGTGAAACCGAGAGTTTCAAGCTCAGTAGCTGTCAGCGCATTGGTGTCATCAAAGGTTGCTGTTGTTTCAAGCGCGGCGTTCACCAACACTTTAGATGCCACATCTGCGAATGTTTGAATTTCAGCTACGGTTGCCTGAGCAGTAGTATCCGCCACGATTAGATCGTTCAGAAGCGCAACTTCAGCATCGGTGTCCATATCATTGATACCAATCAGCGCAATTTCTGCCTGTGTTAGTTTGGCTGCAGAGGCATCCCCAGCCAGCGCAACAACTTTGGCTGCGATATCAACAAGCTTCTGAACCTTTTCCAGTGTGTTGACTTCGCTTGATGCAACAGCGCTATCTAGGATGCTATTGATCAGCGCAATGTTATCACTGGCTGTTCCAGAATCATCAGCACCCTCAACACCCATCGCTTCAAGTTGAGCGACGGTCACTGAATCTGAATCATTCGCGTCCGCTTCTGCTTTAACTGCTTCTAGGGCGTTCACAGCACCGTCAACCAGCGCCTGGACTTTGGCAAGCGTATCGACGGTATCGTAATCGGTGCCAATACCTGTATCTTTCAGGACCTTCTGAATTGCGCTAAGGTTATCGTCAGTTACCGAGGGTGTTGCCACGTCAGCATCGGCGTTGTCGAGATCAAAGCCCAATAAGCCCAGCTGAGCTTTGGTAATCGCGGGCGTTTTGCCTTCAACGGTATCGATCAGAGCCGTCACCGCTTTGCGGATACCCACCACCTCATTAATACGATCAACCCGAGTGTTATCCGTAAAGCTCGAGATCACCTCGTTGAGTACAGTTACCTCGGCTGCAGCACGCGCTGTGGTCGTGCTAAAACCTGTCACACCAATCGACTCATACTCCGACTGCGTTAACGCTGCCGCCGCGCCGCCTGAGGTCGCCGCCGTCAGAACACTCTTGTACAACGTAATCAGCGTGCGCAATGTCGCCGTGTTACTGACCGTTGCTCCCGTCACCTCCGTCGTATTGAGCAGCGAGTTGATTGCAGCAAGATTAGACGACGTCACATCATCAGCGGTCGAGGCATCCAGGCCGTTAATCGTGTCCCATTGGGCTAACGTCGGGTAACTGGTGGTCGCGGTATTGAGTTCCGCGGCCTTCTCAATCTCCGAGAGGTTGTCTAGGTTGGCAACAATGTCAGCTTTGACCTTCGCAAAATGATCAACGGTTGCGTAGTTAAGATCACCATTGCCCTTTAAATACGTGATGACACCGGCATAGTTCGTATCATCAACAAGGCTCAAGCCAAGCAGATTAAGTTGCGCCCGCGTGACATCACCCCCGGCCGCAGTGGATGAACCATCATCGACAGTGTTGGTCGCCAAGAGCGCTTCAACGGCATCAGCCAACGACTGTAATGCCGCAATATCACCGACATCCGTGAGGTTACGCTCGTCAATCAGATGACTCAAAAATGAGGCCGCCGCATTAGACAACCCAGTTATGCCTAACGCTGCAAAGTCGCTTGCCGTCGCTAACTGAATATCATCGTCAATACCAACAAAACCGTCTAAGTCATCATCACTGTTGTAAACCGTGTAACTGACCTCATCTATCAACAGTTCGAAGTTTAATAACTCTAGTTCGTTACCGTTTCCTGTAGCGGTCACGTTGAACCTGTACTGCTGGTATGCATCTGTTGTTGCACTTGGAAAAAGATATGTGTGGCTCGTGTTCTGAGTTTCTTGCGAGTCAGTCTGCGTATCTAGAATAGTCCACGTCAAACTATCGTTTGAACCTTCAAGTGTCCAAGATTTAGGGTATCCGGCATTTGTAGATTTAAGCGTATATCCAGAGAGTTGATACGCCTTATCCGCATCAATAATAAGGACATTAGTAGGATCGCCATCGGCATTTGCATAACCTGACCCGAGGTCATTATCAAATGCCTCATTAAGTGCCCAGGTACTGCCGAACACACTTTCTGTCGATATGGTAAAGCCATTTTGAGTAATCGATGTTGCCGTACCTGATGGGGTATTTGTTTCAGGAATTATGTCTACTGTCTGTTGCGCGACATCAACACTATCTACGCCTCCATCGGCGAGCGTTTCGACTTTAGCCCAGGCATCGACGATGTCTTGTGTGTCGGTTGCGACGCTGCTTGCGATGCTATCGAGCACACCGCTGGTGGAGAGTGACGAGTTGATCGCAGCTACGTTCGCATCGGTTACTCCAGCCACACCAATAGCGGCGAAATCAGCAGCAGTTGGTGCGTTAGCACCATCATTTGCTGCGGCGTATGCCTGAATCACGTTCGCCGAAGTCGCTGTATCGTAGATCAGCGTTTCAAGAGCGGTGAAATCTAGGATATCTGAGTGATCATCTGCGGTGTTGGCAATTGCTAGACGGATTGAGTCTAGGTTAACTGCACTAATCTCTGTGCCCGATACCGCTGGTGTTGCAGGTGCGGTGGTAAAGCCCAGATATTCTAGGTCGGTAAGTGTTAGCGCTGTCGCTGTTGCATTATCGATACCAACGACATCGCTCTCTTCAGCCAGTGTTAACATCGTTGTTAGTGCGGTTGCCTGGTTCTGAAGATCGGTCACCGTATTAACACGAGTGCTGTCGTTCTTAGCGATGATGTAGCTGTTAACAAGAGCGACTTCATCCGCTGAAGTTACACCGGTGATACCAATGTTGTCGTAATCCTGAGCTTCAGCTTCAACGGTGCCATCATTGGCCATTTTCAGAATTAGATTGTAGCTATCGACGATCGCTTTAATCTGACCGTAGTTCGATACTTTCGCTGTTGTGGTGCTCGCCAGTTCAAGTACGCTGTTGATCGCAGCGTAGTCCGTCACATCAGTCACACCCATATCATTCAGGGTGGTGACATCAACAATCGCTGAGGCATCATTGCTGCCCGCCGCTGTTGAAATCGCATTCATTGCTGCGATTGCATCGTTAACTAGCGTTTTTAGTGAAGCGAGATCTGTCAGCGCACTGAAGTCTGTATCGATCGCAAGATTAACAAGTACCTGCTGAATCGCTGTTAGGTTGTCGTCGGTAACATCCGTAAGCACGTTGCTATCGGCGTTATCAACATCAAAACCGAGTAGTTTCAGCTGTTCCTTGGTGATCTTAGGTGTTTCACCCATCGCGGTGCGAAGGGCTGCCTGTACTGCGTTGTAAAGCGCCTGCGTCTCGGCAACGGTACCAACATCCGCGTTTGCTTTGGTATCCACCAGATCGTTGAAGATCGCGATCGCGGCGCTCTGTTTAGCCGACTCACCGGTTGTCGCTTCCAGGCCTGTTAGACCCATGGCGATTAGGTCATCCGCAGTCATCACATCCGTTGCGTTACCATCGGTACCATCAGCAATCTCGACGAGCTTTTTAACCGCTGCAACGACACTTGATAGCGTCGAGAAGTTACGTGCAATCACGCCATTTACTGGCTGACTATCAAGTGAGCTGTTCAGTGCAGCTACATCTGGAATGTCAGCAGCGTCTATACCTACTGCTGTGTAGTCATCTTCCGTGAGGTTATCAACCGCTGTATTACCTTCCGCTGCATCGCGAAGTTTGAATACAGCAGCAAGACCTGCGTTTACAACACTCTGGATGCCTGATGAGGTGGTCGCGATGCCATCATCGTCCGCTTCACGCTGAATGATCAGCGCGTTGATCATATCGATATCATCGGCGATTAGGCCTGTGATACCAGCTGTTTCGTAATCGTCCAGTGTTGGTACTGGAGCATCCGCTAGCTCGTTTGCGTGGTTCGCAATCTTCAGCAGTGCATCCGTGTACGCCTGTACACCTGCGTTAACGATAGCTGCCGCTGTATCGAAGTCGTAAACAGTGTTGCTGTCTTCCAGTGCAATCAACTTGTTGATGGCTGGAAGCGTCAGTTCGGTTACTGCAGTCAGACCTGCAAGTTTGTAGGTCATTACAGTTGGTTTAGTGTTTGCGCTATCGATGGCGTAGTTCAGCACCACATTCAAGTTGTTGGCCTGAACGGTCGCTGCGTTCGTCGCAACCGTCTGAATTTCAGCTAGCTGATCAACCTGATCAGGTGCTTTCTGTTCTACTAAGTCAACGGCTGCGTACAGCTGTTTCTCAGTAAGACCCGTTACACCCGCTGTGACAAAATCTTCCAGTGTTGGGCGTGCTGTGTGCAGTTCACCCATGTTGCTATGAACACCGAAGTTTTTGAAGGTGATCTCAAGCAGACCACTGCCGTTATCAGCAATAGTGAACGGCGCGAGTGTGTAGGCTGAATCTGCTTGGAAAGCTGTGATCATCTCTGCAACGGTTGGCGCAGAGGCAAAAGCACCTGTCTCAAGCGTTACAGTACCTAGGTGAAGCGTATAGCCATCAGCCGCTGCCAATACACCCGGATCGATAGTCTGAACCGCTTTGGTTGACGCATCGCCCGCTGTCGTTTCAGTGCCTACAACATAGGCATCGGCGTAATCGGAGATCTTCGCCATGGCATCAAGCTGGGCTTGAATACCGTTATTCACGATCGTCTGGATATCACCAACCGTAGTGGTTTCGCCTGTCGCAGAACCTAGGATCACCGCATTCACTGCCACTAGGTTATCTGCAGTCACGTTTAGAATACCTGCCGCCGCGTAATCGTCGGTGCTCAGTGCAGTGTTGCCATTACCCAGATCGGTTGCGCCGTCTGAGTTGTTGAAGGTTTCAATCAGCGCTATGGCATCATTAGCCAGACCAACGATGGTTTGAATGTCAGCGACAGAGTCTTTATTACCTGTGGTGGTCTCAAGACGCATCTGCGCGTTAACGGCCAATAGATTATCGACTGTCACGTTAAGCACACCAGCATCTGCATAGGCTGCTAGCTGCTCTGTCGTTGTAAGAGCGGCTTCACCACCTGAGAGATCATCAAGGGCGTAGGTTTCAACTTGGACATCAGATTCAAGGTAAGCGATGGCATCGTTTGCTGAAGTGACTTTAGCCTGAAGCTCAAGAACTGAGTTTAAGTTTTCCGTTGGTGCGTCTAGTTCAACATCTGCTGTCAGCTGCTTACGGATCTGAGCGTTAACTGCCAACAGGTTATCTTCTGTAACACCTGTGATACCAGCTGCTTCGTATGCTGTGATCTGAGTTGACGCATCCGTTGAATCTGTTGCCGTAAGCGGTGCGATGTCGCTCAAGATGTAAGCCAATGCATCATTTGCATCGGTCACGATATCTTGGATTTCAGAGACAGAATCTGCATCACCATCTACAGCAAGAAGTACCTGCGCGTTTACAGCAAGCAAGTTATCTTCAGATACTCCGGTCACACCCACATCCGAGTAGTCAGTCTCAGCTAGTACCGTTTCTGTATCTGCTGCGAACTCTTCGATCTGTGAAAGTTCAGTATTCGCCTGCGTTACGATCGTTTGAATCTGGTTCACAGTCGCTTTATCGGTTGCCACACGGAACTGTGCGTTAACCGCGAGTAGATTCTCTACAGTGATACCTTGGATACCCGCTGCACTGTATGCGGCTAGCTGGTCTGCCAGTGTGATACCTGTTTCACCCTCAGCGATAGTCTCTGGTGCTGCAGTTTCATCTGCAACAGTTGCTAGGTAAGTGATCGCATCGTTTGCATCAGTCACAAGCGCTTGTAGCTCATCGACGTTATCTTTCAGCGTACCATCTGTTACTAGACGATTCTGTGCGTTAACGGCAAGAAGGTTATCTTCAGATACGCCTGTGATGCCTGCTGCGCCATATGCTGCCAACTGATCTGAAAGCGTGATTATCTCTACGTTCAGTTCAGGCGCAACTGTAGTGCTAAGGTATGTAATTGCATCGTTCGCTAGGCCAACGATGGTTTCGATCTCTGCAACAGCGTCTTTGTTCTCGGCTGTCGTCTCTAGACGCATCTGCGCGTTGACCGCTAGAACATTGTCAGCTGTGACGCTTAGAACACCCGCTTCATGGTAAGCAGTGACCTGCTGTGCCTGAGTAAGGTTTAGGTAGTCCTCTTCAAGCGCAACTGTGCTGTCTAGGTATGCGATCGTATCATTCGCGGCAGTCACCTTAGCCTGGATATCCGCTACGGTATCGAGATTGTCTGTTGCGTTGCTATCCGCAGCAAGCTGCTTGCGGATCTGAGCATTTACGGCCAGCAGGTTATCTTCTGTAACACCGGTGATGCCCGCAGCGTTGTAGGCTTCGATTTGTGCTGTAGCATCTAGTGTTTCTGTAGACGTCAGCGGTGCGATGTCGCTCAAGATGTAAGCCAATGCATCATTTGCATCGGTCACGATATCTTGGATTTCAGAGACAGAATCTGCATCACCATCTACAGCAAGAAGTACCTGCGCGTTTACAGCAAGCAAGTTATCTTCAGATACTCCGGTCACACCCACATCCGAGTAGTCAGTCTCAGCTAGTACCGTTTCTGTATCTGCTGCGAACTCTTCGATCTGTGAAAGTTCAGTATTCGCCTGCGTTACGATCGTTTGAATCTGGTTCACAGTCGCTTTATCGGTTGCCACACGGAACTGTGCGTTAACCGCGAGTAGATTCTCTACAGTGATACCTTGGATACCCGCTGCACTGTATGCGGCTAGCTGGTCTGCCAGTGTGATACCTGTTTCACCCTCAGCGATAGTCTCTGGTGCTGCAGTTTCATCTGCAACAGTTGCTAGGTAAGTGATCGCATCGTTTGCATCAGTCACAAGCGCTTGTAGCTCATCGACGTTATCTTTCAGCGTACCATCTGTTACTAGACGATTCTGTGCGTTAACGGCAAGAAGGTTATCTTCAGATACGCCTGTGATGCCTGCTGCGCCATATGCTGCCAACTGATCTGAAAGCGTGATTATCTCTACGTTCAGTTCAGGCGCAACTGTAGTGCTAAGGTATGTAATTGCATCGTTCGCTAGGCCAACGATGGTTTCGATCTCTGCAACAGCGTCTTTGTTCTCGGCTGTCGTCTCTAGACGCATCTGCGCGTTGACCGCTAGAACATTGTCAGCTGTGACGCTTAGAACACCCGCTTCATGGTAAGCAGTGACCTGCTGTGCCTGAGTAAGGTTTAGGTAGTCCTCTTCAAGCGCAACTGTGCTGTCTAGGTATGCGATCGTATCATTCGCGGCAGTCACCTTAGCCTGGATATCCGCTACGGTATCGAGATTGTCTGTTGCGTTGCTATCCGCAGCAAGCTGCTTGCGGATCTGAGCATTTACGGCCAGCAGGTTATCTTCTGTAACACCGGTGATGCCCGCAGCGTTGTAGGCTTCGATTTGTGCTGTAGCATCTAGTGTTTCTGTAGACGTCAGCGGTGCGATGTCGCTCAGGATGAACGCCAATGCATTGTTCGCCGCATCAACTAGACCGCCGATCTCTTCAACCGAGTCTGCTGCTAGATCTTCAGCACGGACAACCTGTGCATTGACTGCCAATAGATTTTCGTCGGTAACCGTCAGAACGCCTACCGCTTCGTAATCGGTGATTGCAAGTGCATCATCACCTTCGGCGTGCGCTTCGATCTTCGCGAGTGCGGCATCTGCAGTTGTAACAGTCGCTTGAACTTCAGCCACTGTCGCTTGGTTCTCTGTAACACGCATCTGAGCGTTTACAGCGAGAAGGTTGTCTGCTGTCACACCCAGAACACCGGCAGCACTGTATGCTGCTAGCTGAGCCTCTTGTGTAATGTTTTCATAATCGGTTTCAACGGCAACGGTTGTCAGGTAGACAAGCGCTTCGTCAGCCAGTGTGACAAGGTTTTGCAGCTCACTGACACTGTCTTTGCCAGCAATGTCAACCACCAGGCGCACCTGTGCATTGACTGCAAGCAGGTTATCCTCCGTGACATCAGTGACGCCTGCTGCGCTGTAAGCAGCAAGTTGCTCGTCTAGGGTGAGACCTGTCTCACCATCTGCCAGTTCGATAACAGCACGGATCTCTGGGGCAACGGTGGTACGGATGTACTCGATTGCAGCATCTGCAGCTTCAACCAGTGCGGTTAGCTCTTCAAGCGAGTCTTTATCTTCTGATGTCGCCGCTAGACGAACCTGTGCGTTAACTGCCAGTAGGTTATCTTCAGTCACACCTGCAACACCTGCCTGTGCGTATACCGCTTCGGTAGGGTTATTCGCAGCGTCAGCATCCAATGCAGTGTGCGCGCTTAGCGTGTTCAGCGCAGTAAAGACGTTGGTTGCTACGGATTGAAGATCAGCCAATGTTGCAAAGTTGTTGTAGCTCTCAACCGCATCACGTGCGATTACGGTCTGCAGTGCCGTCAGGTTCGCCTCTGTTGCATCAGTTAAGCCAAGTAGGATCAACTGATCAACGGTGATGCCAGTTTCTGTATTAGTTCCGTTTACAACGGTCTCGCGCAAAGCGATTACGGCGTTGCTAAGGGCTTGCAGCTCAGCGGCTGTATCAATACCTTCGCTGCTCTGAACATCCATTAGAGAGTTCAGGAAGCTTGTCGTTAGGTCGTTACTGTCCGTCGTATCAAGATCGTTGATACCCAGAGTGTCATAATCGGTCAGTGATAGCGCATCAACTTCGTTAACTTCACCGCCATCCGCCATGCCGTACAGCACGTTGTAAATAGAGACGAGTGAGTTCAGCTCAGTCTGAAGATCAGTCTCACCAACGACCACATCACTGTCAGCCAGGATCTCGTTCATTGCGCCTAGCGCTGAGATGGTAGTACCGGTGCCTGCGAGTACGACTTCGTAATCAAGCTCAGTCGGTTCACCCAGACCACCGTTGATTACATCCGACGCTGCGACTGGATCTTCAGAGAAGGATTTAATGCGATCTGCTGCGGTAACAACAGCATCAACTAGATGAGTCAGCTCAGTGAGTTCGGCCACATCAGTATCGGCCTTGGTTGCCATAAAGGCGCGTACAGAGGCAAGCTGTGCCTGAGTGACGGTTTGATTTAGTAAGCTCAACTGCTCGACGGTAATCGCATTTTCATCAGTCGCCGCTGTTGAGGCATCTTCAAGATCGACGGTGTAGAGCAGTGCGTTGATCGCATCGGCAATCGCTTCAAGCTCTGCCGTTGAGTCGATCTGATCGACGGTTTTATTGATGAGCAGCGATGTTGCAAAGTTAACTGCACGATCATCGGTGAGCTGTTTTACGCCCAGAACGGCATAATCTTCAGTCGCAGGAGCAACTGCATCAGCGTCCTGAGCATTGAAGCTTAGAAGGCTGTTATACGCGTTGATAATGGTCTGCGTTTCGTTACGCACACCGTCCGCTGTAATCACGATATCGCTATCAGCCAGCACGGAGTTGATGCTATCAACGAGCGCCTCGTCCATGTTGGCAAGACGCAGTTTCTGGTATGTCTCAAGCGTTGGGATCTGATCAGCATTGGCGATTGGATCTTCGCTGTAGAGGCGGATTGCATCCATCGAGCCGTTAAAGTCGTCTACCAAGAACTGCAGCTCGTTGATATCCATCACCGCATAAGAGAGCTCGGTGTTGGTGCTCAGGCCGCCATTAAGTACGGTCACCATATCGTCATTGTCGATACCGGTGATGCCAAGGCGCTCGTAATCGGCAAGAGTTGGCTCTAGATCCACTGACTGTGGATCAACCACAAAGCTAATCAGGTTTTGATAGCTGCCAAGCATCGCTTCAAACAGCGTAATATCACCCACCTGAGCGGCACCGATACCGGTTTGATCCAATACTTTGGCAAATGCCTGCTCAAATACCGGTGAAAAGTCTGGGAAACCCAGCGCTACATAGTGCGCGTGCGTCACATCGTCTGCAGCGGTGTTCTGTTCAGCGGCGATGGTGATCGTATCCAGTGCAGCCAGAGCACTAGAGAGCAGTGCATCGATTTTGGCGATGCTGTCCACATCCGAACCGTCATCGGCGGTCTGAGTCAGCAGGCGGTGTGCCAAGCTAAGGGTGTTTTCGCTGACACCCTGAACGCCGATCAGCTCAAGCTGTTCGATGGTTACGAACGGCTCAACATCAGCTGCGGTGCGTAAAACAGCACGCAGCGCTTGCGCTTTCTCTAGATCGTCTGCAGTAAACTCCTGACCTGAGGCTTCCACATCCTGCATCAGGTCAACGGCATTGGCCGCCTGGTCGATCTCCAGTGCTGCCAGCGGTGTGAATTCCAGTGTTTGGTTGTCGGTGTTTTCAACAATACCGTCCACTAACATCTCGATGGTTGCGCGAGCAGAGCCGGTATCGGTATCTTTTACGGCGAGTGCTGCCAGTGCTTCACCGTAGGCTTCGCCAGCAGAGAGACCGTCGTTCTCGTCGAACTGCTTATCCAGCGTTGTCGTGACGCGAGTGCGGGTAATATCAATGCCTTCAAGGCCAAACAACGCAGCGATCTTGACGTTGTAGTCGAGCTGTTCTGCAGACAACAAGCTGGGTATTTCACCCTCAACATACCCGGCTTTACGCACGGCCAGCTCTGTCAGAGGCGAGACAATCACAGTGATGGGCTTGGATTCAGGTGCTGCTTCATCAACACTGAGCATGGCGCGCAGCGAAGTATCTAGGCTAGTCGACTGCTTGGTAAACTCGTTGATGTAGTCGGTTGAAACAGAAGAGTTGTCACGCACCTCGACCAGCATAGGGCCGCGGTAACCGTTCAACAGTGTGATCAACACCTGACCGTCAGCGGCGTCGGTCTCATAATCAACGCGGTAGTCCTGACCGTCGGTCAGTTCAATACCGGTATCAGTAAATAGATGCACACTCGCATCCGAGCCAATAAAAGGACCCGCCACTGGCGTAATTTGGAAGGCCGTGGTGATCGTATCAACCGGCTGAACCAGCACAGCCGCTTGAGTCAGCGGGTTACCTGAGCGGTCAGCGACAGCCTCAGCAGCGACACTGATCTCGAGCTCACCGCGGAAGTTGTTGTTGGTAGAGAGTTGAATGGTGTAGGTGCGCTCATCAACCTGAGTCAGGCTGCCCTCTACAACGATGGAGTGAGTATCAAAAAGATCGAAGGGTGCAGGCTGAATGAGGTTCTGTTCATCCAAAACTTCGGAGCCATCAGCCGGTTTGATGAATAAAACCGATTCATCAAAGGCTGATGGAGGCTCATCAAAGGTTAGCGTAACGGTGATCGGCTCACCCGGAATCGCTGCAATCTCTGGCTGATCGTCAGTGAGTTCTAGATTGAATCGTTTGGTATCGATCGACAGCGTTGAGTAGTTCAGCGCGCTCGGATCGATATCAACCACAGCGTCATTACCCGCCAGATCAGTGATCTGAGCACCCTGCTCGGCCATGCCCAGTACGCGCAGGTAATCTTTATTGATGTGCTCCTCAGCAACACGGTACTCAAAACGCATGATGCCGTTAGCAAGATCAGAGCGCTCAGCGATATACGCTGCCGTTTGACCGTTACTCAGCGAAAGTACTGGTTCACCGGCGCTGGTATCGACTAGCAGCGCTTCATCAAACTGGATATCAAACGCAACGACCGTATCGATGCCGTAGTAGCCATCGTTGAGGACATCGTTTTCTGAGCCAGCATCTTCAACCAGATTAACCAGCTGCAAGGTCGGTGCGTTGGTGTCTACCGCAACCGGTGACGCATCTGCATTGATCAGTAGGTCTGATCCAAAAGCAGCAACGGCGTTGCCCGCTGCATCAGAGATCAAACCGCCGTTCATGTTGATGCCGCTAACTTCGAGGGCATCAACTGAGTGATCGGTCATTTCGACTTCGTAGCGGAACAGTAGCGTATTGGATGCGGAACCTGACACGTAGGTGGCTACGCCACCGTTGGCCAATTCGAGGGTTGGGCGGCCAGACGCAGTATCAACGTTGACCCATTCGCTGGTCTCCATCTGAATCCAAACGACATTTTCGATTCCGTAACTACCCGCTACTGCGCTAAAACTAACAGCCTGAGGTTCGATACCATCAACGATGACAGTCTCCTGCAGGCGGTTTGTGCTGTTCAGGCTGACGTTGGCACGGTTGTGGGCAACATCGACGAGTTTTGCATCATTTTCGAGGAACGCCAGCACCTGCAGAGGGTTTGCAGAGGCCGCAGGCTCACTAAATTCGTAGTTGAAGGTCCAGGTGTCTGTGCCCGCACCGCTCAGGTAAACAGCCTGTTTACCGTTGTTTAAAAAGAGTGAAGGGGCATGTTCTGGCGCCGATTCGAAGTCGAGCGATTCACTGAATTTAACCGTCAACTGAACGGTATCACCCACCGCATAGGCTCCGGCCTCAGCGTGGATACCTTCGATCTTCGCTTTTACCGTATCGACTGGCTGGAGCAGAACATCCGACGCTTTGTTGGGGTTGCCGGCCTCATCAGTGACAACGCCATCCATCACGCGCACTTTAATCGGCTGGGTGCTATTACGGTCTGGGGTTACAACAAAGCTATATTCGCCTTCAGGACGACCCGAGTTATCCGGTGTCTCCAGGCTTAACTGATCAATGCTACCGCCTTCGACGCTGAGCTTGCTCAGGTCAAAGTCCTGCACCGACTCAGAGAAGTTCACCACCATGCGCACATCGCCATTAACGATGCCGTCCGCATCCGAGCGGATGGTCACGGTTGGGTAAGCGCTATCCAAGGTGTAGTTAGCATCTTGTGACTGACCGAGGCCAAAGTTGCCTGCCAAATCAGAAACTTTGGTGAGATCCAGACTCAGAGTCTGCTCACCGGCTTGCGTGTCTTTCAGCGGAGTGAACGTGCCTGTCCAGGTCACGCCATCTTCACTGCTGAGGTTACTCAGCGCGCCGTTCTCGATGTTGAAGAACTCTGGGCGCAGCTCTTTGATCGCCCCATTAAATTCGATGGTAAGCGTTGCCGCTTCACCCGCGCTCAGATCTGCAGAACCGTTCTCGTCGAGAACGCTGATAGACTCTACTTCTGGTAGCGTCAGATCGATAAAGATGCCGCCTTCAGCCTGCGCGATCGCACCGCCGTTTGGCAGGGTCAGGTCAGCAGATTCACCAGCAACAACGCCGTTGAAAGTCGCGTAATTGGTGCGCAGTTCAGCAATCGCCAGTGCGTCCGACTCAAAATCAGTCGCTTTAACGGCATAGCTGAAGACTAGGCGTGTTGGTGTAGAGGCTGCGGCGTTGTAGGTGGCGATTTCGCCATTGCTCAGTTTCAGCTCTGGGGTACCCAGCGCATCGTTCATCTCAACCGGTTTGTTCCAACCCAGGGCGATATCAATGATCTCGCCTTCGTTGTAGTGACCGGCGTTGGCAGAGATGGTGTTGATGTACGGTGTCGCAGCATCCACCACCACATCCGAGCGGTACGCCAGACGGCTGTTGTCGCTCAGGATCGCCATATTGGCTTCGTTGCCGGAGATGTCCTTAAACACCGAGCCGTTAGTGATCAGTGCATGTACATCTAGATCGGTGGTATCGAAGTCATTTGGCTGAACGGTGTAGCGGAAGTTCAGGAAGCTTGAACCGTCACCATCGACATACTCAGCGACCGCACCGTTACTCAGTGCCAGAATCGGTGAACCGTTGGTGAAGTCGATGTAGACGTTCTCGCTGAACTGAACTGTCAGTTCAACGCTGTCACCTGCTAGGTACAGCGCGTCCTCTGCCGCAGAGATGGTGACAATCGTTGGCGCAACGCCATCAATTTCAACCACTGCATGGTTGGAGAGGTTGGCACCGGGAGTGATGTAAGTCTTAGCGTCGTTACCCGCATTGTCAGTAATGTTGGCACCGTCTTTCACCAGTGCCTGCACATTGAGCGCATCGACCTGATCGTTCTGTACCACGGTGTACTCAAACACCAGCGTGTTGCTCTCGCTACCGCGCACATACTCAGCCACCTGGCCGTTGTTCAGGGCAAGGAACGGTGTGCCGTTCACGGCATCAACATTGACGATCTCATCGTAGGTAACAGCAATCGCGATGGTATCGCCGGCGGTGTAGGAACCGCTCTCGGCATTGATACGGGTAATTTCAGGCGCACGGATATCCCAAGGACGCGCAATCGACTGCTCTGCGTTAAGGTTACCCAGGCTGTCGGTCATCGTGCCTTTACGCAGTGTGACGGTGACGTCACCGGTAGGATTATCCTGTGCTGCCGCGGTAGGCGCGACTTCCAGAGTGTAGACCTGCCCTGCTTGAACTTCAGTAAAGCCACTGGTCACTTTGATGCCGTTGGTCACGACAATGTCGTTCACATCAAAGTCAGTCACTTGCTCACCAAAATCGATGGTGATCAGACGGTTACCGTTGTAGAGCACGCTAGAGCTAAGCTCTGCGACAGGACCCAGGGTATCGATAGAGATCGGGTTAGAGACACTCAGACCCGTACCGGTATTACCGGCATTGTCAGTCACCAGGCTGTTATCCAGCACCAGCGTCGTCTCATCGGCTTCGATCTTCAGCGTTGGGGTAAACACACCCTTCCACACAGTACGCGGAATGACTGTGCCTTCCACCGGTACCAGCGGTGACAGCGTACCGTTGCTGACAATGATGGCATCACGAGGGTTGGTGACAGACTCAGCGAAGGTCACTGTGACACCCGAGGTCTCACCGGCAATCAAGGCGTCGCTATCAAAGGTGATCACACCTTCTGGGCGCTCACCGTCAAAGGTAATATCGTATTTAGCCGCCACTGTGGTGATCTGTGACAGTGACACTGACGCTTCGCCGGTGCCTGACAGTGAAATCAGTGTGCTGTTAGGTGCATCAAAGCTCAGAACGTCGAGGTCTTGAGCATTGGCATCACCCTCTTGGGCGGTGTAACGGAACAGCAGCTGTTTAGACGGCGCACCGCTGACATACTCAGCCGTGGCACCGTTGCTCAGTGACAGTGAAGGCGCATCGCCTTCCAGATCGACCGCTTCAGAGAAGTTAACGATAAACTCAACGC
>NZ_WBYP01000005.1:0-97827 GCF_013282935.1 Marinobacterium sp. xm-d-579 | reverse complement strand
TTTGGTAGCAAGGAGACTTCTGAGCGAATGCCCATGTGACCACGCATGCACTGAAAGTGCGGCGGGGAGGCGCTGCAAGCGTCGCGAAGCGATGACGAGCAACGCTCGGCACCTATTGTAGGTCATTGCCTACTCCGACAAGTAATCTCTGCCGGATCAGATAGTCGGGTCAGACCAGAGGTCGGACCCGGTGCTCCGATGTCAGTTTACTGCTCCGGTGTCTGACCTCCGGTCTGACACCACTCTCTAATTACGTTCCAAACATCGCAGCCTTCGCAAGACCGCTCCAACAGCTAACTACTACCCTTCAATCTGCGAACAGTGATCCCTCTGCTCTACTTCCGGTGTGAATATCACATAATCAGCTATCGCTTCATCCTGATAGCTGTCTGGTATGATTTCAAAGGGGTCTCTGCTGTCACCAACGGATAGCATCATGATCGATAAGCTATTCAGCTCATTATGAAAGGGGACGCCGGCATCTTTTCTGACATGCATGTTGCCTGCAATGTATAGATCGACTTTATCGGTGCTGTTCTCTTTAAGTACTCTACCCATCTGTCGATCACGGGCTATTTGAACTCTTAACATATTGCCCAGTTGTGATTTGGGTAGCTTGCCGCAGTGGCTTTCATAGAGTATGTCGAGCATAAAGTTTTTGTAGTGTTCGTTAGGATGATCTATCGACTCATCCATATAGGCTTGCATCTGTTGTTGTCGAGTTAGGTCTGTGCCGAGTACTCTGTTTGCTTTCGTTAAAGCTAAGTTGACGGGTGATTCATACCACTCCCAAGGCCAGCCTTTTTGCCAGTTGAGTTGTTCTGGATTCGACGGCTCCCCTAATGCGCTGTCTAGTGCACTCTGTTGATCTGTATTCGCCATTTCAAAGGCAACATTACCGAGTATCTTCTTTTGGGACAGTAGCTCTAGTATCTCTGTTTGAAGTTCGTGATGAATATCCGTTTCATGATTTTCACCCAACAATATCCAATCTATCTCACTCATTTGATCCAGTAATTGCTGTTGAGTTATGAAACGCTGGTTTGCGTTATCCCATATTTTTCCAACAATGGGATTATTACTTTTTATATCAGTTTGCCACTCAGCTGCTGATACGGCTGATATGCCAAATAGAATTGAAATAGAAACAGCTTTTAACAGGTTCATCTTGTCCGTGTCTTTTTGTTGATACTCGTTTTCACTCTACGCATTTGATCCTATCTTGGTGCTTTTCAGATGCAAGCGCGTGTCTATGGTGGCATACTCGTAAACAACTGTTTTTGTAAATGCTAACCCGTCTGGGAACACTATTTGTGGAAAATCTGATCGATGAAGGGGTCGAAACCCTTCCTTTAAAGACCTTTACAGAGAAAGCCTACTTAGATTACTCAATGTACGTCATTCTTGACCGTGCATTGCCTCATCTAGGCGATGGTATGAAGCCAGTACAACGCCGTATTGTTTATGCAATGTCTGAGCTTGGACTAAAGGCGAGCGCCAAATTTAAAAAGTCAGCACGTACGGTAGGTGACGTTTTAGGTAAGTTTCATCCGCACGGTGATTCGGCCTGTTATGAGGCTATGGTGCTTATGGCACAGCCTTTCAGTTATCGCTATCCGCTTGTAGATGGTCAAGGCAACTGGGGTTCTGCTGACGACCCTAAATCTTTCGCAGCAATGCGATACACTGAAGCGCGACTCTCTAAATATGCCGAGGTGTTGTTAAAAGAGTTAGGTCAAGGAACGGTTGAATGGGTACCTAACTTTGATGGCACGATGGATGAGCCTGAGGTTCTGCCAGCGCGTCTACCTAACGTACTCTTGAATGGTTCTACGGGTATCGCCGTTGGTATGGCGACTGATATTCTTCCCCATAACCTTCGCGAAGTCGCTCGGGCTTGTACTTATCTGCTCGACAATCCTGATGCCAGTGTTGCGCGTCTTTGTCAGAAAGTAAAAGGCCCTGATTTCCCAACCGCTGCTGAGATCATTACACCGACGGCTGATCTTAAAAAGATCTATGAGACCGGTCGTGGTTCTGTAAAAGCACGTGCTATTTATGAAATTGAGGATGGTGACGTTGTCATTACGGCTCTTCCATATCAGGTATCTGGTGCTAAGGTGCTTGAACAGATTGCAGCTCAAATGCAGCAGAAAAAATTGCCAATGGTTAGCGATTTGCGTGATGAGTCAGACCATGAGAATCCGACTCGGTTCGTGATTGTGCCACGCTCAAATCGTATCGATATTGAGCAGTTGATGGCTCACCTGTTTGCAACCACCGATCTAGAGCGAAGCTACCGAGTTAACTTCAACATGATCGGCATTGACGGCCGTCCACAGGTTAAAGATCTTCGTCAGATCTTAACGGAGTGGCTTACTTGGCGTACCCAGGTTGTTCGACGCCGTCTCGAATTCCGTTTGCAGAAAGTATTAGATCGACTGCATATCCTCGATGGTTTGATCATTGCTTATCTTAATATCGATGAAGTGATCGCAATCATCCGCAACGAGGATGAGCCTAAAACGGTTATGATGGAGCGCTTCGGTCTAACGGATGTCCAAGCTAACGCCATCCTCGATCTCAAACTTCGTCATTTGGCGAAACTGGAAGAGTTTCAGATCCGTGCAGAGCAGTCTGAGTTAGATGAAGAGCGTAAAAAACTTGAATCTATTCTTGGTTCTGATGAGTTGATGCGTAATCTCATTAAAGAGGAGATTGAACAGGCTGCTGAAGAGTTTGGCGATGATCGCCGCTCTCCTCTGGTTGAGCGTGAAGAGTCTCAAGCGTTCAGTGATAAAGATCTGCTTACCTCTGATCCTGTTACCGTCGTCCTCTCTAAACAGGGGTGGATCCGTGCTGCTAAAGGGCATGACATTGATCCGGCTACTCTGAATTACAAAGCGAGTGATTGTTATAAACTCTCGATTGCTGGGCGCATGAACCAGCCGACGATCCTGCTAGACAGTATGGGGCGCAGTTATACATTAGAGACTCATAACCTGCCTTCAGCTCGGGGGCAAGGCGAGCCTGTTACCGGTAGCATTAGTCTGCAAAAGGGTGCTTCGATAGAGGCACTAACCGCGGGTAAAGAGAGTGATAAGGTTCTTCTCTCTTCAGATGCTGGTTATGGCTTTGTCACGTCGATAGGTGATATGACCAGTAAGACGAAAAACGGTAAAGCGGTACTGACGCTACCCAAAGGGGCCAATATCGTAGCGCCTGCTTCCATTTCTGATAGCGAAAATGGTTTGATCGCTGCCGTAACTTCTGAAGGGCGTCTACTGGTGTTCCCAGTCTCTGAGCTGCCTGTATTGGGACGAGGTAAAGGTAATAAGATCATTAACATCCCGTCGGCAAGGGCTCAAGCTCGTGAAGAGTTGATGGTTGCTGTGGCTGTTCTTAATGAAGATCAGGAACTTCTGGTTCATGCGGGTAAGCAGTACCTTAAAATGACCAAAGCCGATCTAGAACACTACCGTGGAGAGCGCGGTCGTCGAGGCAATAAACTGCCAAGGGGCTATCAGCGAGTGAGCCATCTATCGGTAGAGTAATGACTACCTAAATATCAAAAGGGAGCCGCTGGCTCCCTTTTTTGTTGAATCAATAATGTGCGGTTTATGAAGATTACTGTGCGGCCTGCTGTGCCAGTTTTGCCAGAAGATAACGCCCCTGTTTTTCTAACAGATCTTGATAGCTTTTACTCAACGATAGGATCAGCACCTTGTCCTCATCTTCGCGTTTGATCTCAGCGGTTGATAGAACACCGCTTTTTAGATCGGGTGCCTCTGAGAGTGCTGTATGGCTAATCAATCGATCTGTTTTGGTTGAGCGAGTTAAGAAGCGGGCTTCGTCGGCCATTCTATCCTGACGACCCTGTTGACCTCTTACAATTGCGGTGTGGACGTTCAGTATCGGCTCCTGCTGATCTGAACGACTTCTATTGTACGAACGGGCAAGTTGGGCAAATAGCATGGCTGCACAAGCCGCATTAACGCCATGCTCGTCATCCTCGCTGGCATTATCAAACTGAATCAGTATGTCTTCGCCAAGTGCGGAGACCTCGCCTTCGTAAATATTGGCAACGGAGTTCGCCAGTGTTCGGTAAGTGCGTTTGATCTGTAACTGCTCTTCATTGGAGATCAGCGCCGAGTGGGGGCTGGTAAAGTCGATCAGGACAACGTAGGCCGCTTCACTGGCTGGTGTTAACAGATCAAGCTCCTGTTCAATGGTGTATAGATCGAGCTGTTCTTCATTGATGATAGGCAGTTTGCGCGCCAGTTTCTTCACGGGCTCTTGGCGCTCTGGCGTTGTATCAAACATCAACGTTTCAAAGCTGGGCTCTTCACGCTCTTGTTCGGGCTCTTTTGATAGAGGCTTGAAGGGCGGTACGCTCGGTTCGCGTCTCTCTGGTTTTAGAAGTTCAACCAGATCGATCTCATCCTTATCGGTCTCATCTATCTGCATTTTGACGATTGGCGGTTCAATGTTGGTAGGTTCATTGGTCTCTACCATCGTCTCATTTTCGCTAGGTTCCCAAGGCGGAATGTCTGCCTCATCAGTGTTTGGCTCGTGAACTTCTTCAAAGTTAGGTTCGCTAGGCTCATCTGAAGTGCTGTTTTCAACAATCGGGTCATCGTACGCGGATCCGAAATTGCCTATGTCATCGTAATCTACTTCAGTGTCCACTTCAGTCTCAATAGTCGATTCAATCTCTGTCTCCGCCTCGGATCCAAGGTGGTTATCTAGGGAGTTGAACTCAGTGTCCTGTTCTTGATAGTCTAGCTCTGGTTCTTGTTCGATTAGCGCTTCTGCCTCAACACCGTCTTCATAAACCTCTTCATCGCTGTCGTCGATTGTTTCCTGAGCTTCCGTTGAGTCTGTGATTTGATCGTCAAAATGTTGCTCAATTTGTTCAATATAAGCCACTTCCTCTTCAAGAAGTTTGCTCTGCCGGCGATAGATAAACAGTGATAACAGAAAAGCGATAATAGCGCCGCTGCTGATTAGTCCCGTCTGGTAATTGAGTTGTTGCTGAACGGGAGTTGGGTCGATCCAGACCTCTAATTGAGCAATGGTTTCGTTATTAGGTGCGATAGATTTTGCTGTGTGGACACCCTCTTGCTTGCCAGCCGCGGCTAACCGCATGGTCTGGCTATCGGTGATTTGAATGCCTGCTACGAAGGGGTCGTCTGCAATCTGGTTAGTGACAAAGTTAAGGCTGACCAAATCCTTAGAGAGAATCAGAGGGGCAACCAGCATGGAGGCGCTGTTACTCCAAATTTTGGCCTGTTTTAGTGCTTCGTTTTCTGCGGCATTTTTGGCCAACAGATAGGAGCCAACCAAGGTCGAAGAGAAGAGCAAAACCAGAGCGATGGCTGCAGCAAAGGCAGGGCGTTGGTACCAACGTAGGTAACCTTTGTATTGTTCGCCGTCTTGTTCAAGCATGCCTTTGTTTCCAGTACACAAAATAAGAGTTTCATAATACCAGTCTGTCTTCGACCGATCGACCAGTTGGTTCCTAAAATTTGTAACTATTTCATAGGCATTAAAAGCAATTTTTGCTGGCGTAATTTCTTGTTATTGGTGGGTTCTTGATCGCTGTCACGCTATACTAGAATTCTCAATAAATTGATCGGTAAAGACCTGATGAATGTAGCGGATTACATGCAGACGCTTGGTGCGAATGCGCGCGAAGCTTCACGTGTCGTAGCACGTGCTAATACAGAACAGAAAAACAGTGCATTGCTTGCAATGGCTGAACTTATTGATGCCGATCGCGATGCGATCACTCAAGCTAACCAGAAAGACCTTGAGGCTGGAAAGGCTCGTGGGCTTGATGATGCGATGCTGGATCGTCTAGCGCTAACTCCAGAGCGTATCGATGGCATGATCGAGGGTCTTCGTCAGGTTGCCGCTCTACCAGACCCTGTCGGTGATGTATCCGACATGCGTTTTCTGCCATCCGGAATTCAGCTAGGTAAGATGCGTGTTCCTCTAGGCGTAATAGGCATCATCTATGAGTCACGCCCGAATGTCACAATGGAAGCCGCCAGTCTCTGTCTAAAGTCGGGTAACGCTACGATTCTTCGCGGTGGTTCTGAGGCAATTCACTCTAATCAGGCGATTGCTAAATCGATTATGGCGGGCCTAAAACAGGCTGGTTTGCCTGAAACGGCTGTACAGGTGGTGGAAACCACGGATCGTGAAGCCGTTGGTCAGTTGATTACTATGCCAGAGTTTGTGGATGTTATCGTGCCTCGTGGCGGTAAGGGGTTGATCGAGCGTATCACGAACGATGCGCGCGTGCCTGTTATTAAACACCTCGACGGTATTTGTCATGTCTATATTGATGCAGAGGCTGATCTAGCTAAGGCTGTCAATATTGCCATCAATGCCAAGACTCATCGCTACGGTACCTGTAACACCATGGAGACACTGCTGGTTCATGAATCGGTTGCTGATGAGGTTCTTAGAGAGCTAGCTGAAGCCTACGCTGAGGCGGGTGTAGAACTTCGTGGATGTGACAAGACATGTGCCATTATTCAAGCTAATGGAGCGACTGAAGAGGATTGGGCGACGGAGTACTTGGCACCGATACTCTCAATCAAAATTGTTGAGGGTATTGATCGTGCAATTGAGCACATCAATCACTACGGCTCTCACCATACCGACGCGATCATTACTGAAAACTACACGCTGTCGCGTCAATTTTTGCGTGAGGTCGACTCCAGCTCTGTCATGATCAACGCCTCTACTCGATTTGCCGATGGCTTTGAATACGGCCTAGGTGCTGAAATCGGTATATCTACGGATAAGATTCACGCTCGTGGGCCGGTCGGTCTAGAGGGGCTGACGTCTCAGAAATACATTGTTTACGGAGAAGGGCAGGTTCGTAAGTAATGCAGAAACCTCCTCTGGTTCTTTTTGGTGGTACCTTTGATCCTATTCACTATGGACATCTCAGAACTGCGCTAGAACTTCAGGAGGTGCTCAATGTGCCTCACATTAATCTGGTCCCAACCGGTGAGCCAGTCCATAAAGCATCAACCGGCGGCTCTGCCGTGCAGCGGTTTGAGATGGTTCGGCTAGCGGTAGAATCGGAGCCTGCACTGGTTGCTGATGATTGTGAATTGATCAGTGATGAGCCTTGCTACACCATCAACACGTTGATGAAAAAACGTGCCGAAGTGGGTGAGGATTTGCCCATAATAATGGTGATGGGGATGGACTCTCTGCTGGGCATTAAGAGTTGGTCCCATTGGCAGCAGTTAACGGATTTCGGTCACTTGTTGATCGTTGCTCGACCCGGTTATGAACCTGAGTTTGATTCAGAGCTTCAGTGCTTTATTGATCAGCATAGGGTTGAGGATTTAGAAGCGTTAAGCCTTCGTCCTTCAGGTCATTTGGCGATGCATCAGTTGACTCCGATGAATGTCTCTGCGACTCAGGTTAGAAAGATTATTAAGCGGGGCTCAAACCCCAGATTTTTAATTCCAGACAGCGTTTGGAATTTTATTAGAAATGAGCGTCTCTATGACGCCAATGAAAGGTAATTTAATTTACATGCAAGATGATCAATTGATCGCCCTAGTGCAAGATGCGCTTGAGGGAATGAAAGCAAAAGATATCAACCTAATCGATGTTCGTGGCCGCTCTACCGTCACTGACTACATGATGGTTGCAAGTGGTACATCTAAGCGTCAAGTAGCAGCCGCTGCTCAAGAGGTGATCGACAAGGTGAAAGAGCAGGGTCTTTTGCCTATGGGTATTGAAGGTCAAACGGTTGGTGACTGGGTATTGGTCGATCTTGGTAGCATCATTGTGCACGTGATGATGCCAGATGCTCGTGATTTCTATGACATTGAACGCCTCTGGTCAGTAGGCGACGCCTAAGCCTTATGCGCATACGATTGCTTGCAGTCGGCACTAAGATGCCAAAATGGGTCACGGACGGCTACCAAGAGTACTGCAAGCGTCTTCCCTCTGATTTTCAGCTAGAACTGGTTGAATTACAGCCTGGCCATCGTGGCAAAGGGGCTGATATCCAACGGGCTATGCGCTCTGAAGGTGACGCCATGTTGGCGGCCATCCCAAAAGGGGATCGAGTGATCGCTCTCTGTGTTGATGGCAAGAACTGGTCGACAGAAAAGCTTGCAGAACAGGCTGAAAACTGGCGGATGGAAGGAAATAATATAACGCTTTTGGTGGGTGGTCCCGATGGTCTTGATCCAAGATGCATCGCCGCTGCCGATCAAAAGTGGTCGCTATCAGCGCTGACTTTACCGCACCCGCTGGTTCGCATTATTCTTGCTGAGCAGATATATCGAGCTTGGACCTTACTTCAAGGTCATCCCTACCATAAGTGAGTTAGATGGATCAGAGACGATTTAACGACTACCAGAAAGAGAATCGGTTCTTTGTTAACCGAGCAGTCGTCGCGTTTCTTTTCGTTTTAGTGCTGATGGCCATTCTGGTCAGTCGCATCTACTTCTTGCAGGTCGTTGAGCACGATCGATTCTCTCTGTTATCAGAAAACAATCGCATTAAACTTCAGCCAGTCGCCCCCAGACGAGGTCTTATCTACGATCGTAATGGCGAACTGTTGGCAGAAAACCGCCCTAGCTTCAGTTTGACGCTCCTTAAAGAGGAGGTCGATGATGTGGATTCGCTATTAGAGGATGTCGCCTCTCTAGTAGAGCTCTCTGCGGCAGAGGTAGAAGGCTTTAAAAAGCGCCTTAAGCACCGTCGTCGTCCACACTCCACCGTTCCTCTCAAATCTCGCTTAACCGAAGAGGAGATCGCTAAGCTCTCAGTGAACTTCTATCGTCTACCGGGGCTACAGATTGAAGCTGATCTTGTTCGTTACTATCCTCACCCTGATTCACTGGTGCATGCCATTGGTTATGTTGGGCGTGTTAATGAGCGTGAACTCAAAACCTTAGACCCTAATAACTATGCTGCAACACACTATATTGGCAAACTTGGGGTTGAGAAATATTACGAGCCGCTACTGCATGGACAGGTCGGTTTGCAGCGTGTTGAAACCAATGTGCGCGGCCGAGTCATGCGTGTTTTGGAGCAAGAGGACCCAACCCCAGGTTTGGATATCCAGTTAAGTCTCGATTTAAAGCTGCAGCAGTTTACAGCGAAACTGTTGGAGGGTAAGCGAGCTGCGGTTGTAGCGATTGAACCCCAAACCGGTGAAATCTTGTCATTGGTGAGCAACCCCTCTTACGACCCCAATGAGTTTGTAACAGGTATATCGTTCGACAACTACAATGCGCTTCGCGATGATAAAGATCAGCCTCTTTATAATCGGGCCATCCGTGGAGCCTACCCACCGGGATCAACGCTAAAGCCCTTCACAGCGCTTGCCTCAGTTGATTCTAAATCGGTACCGATTGATCACAAAGTTTGGGATCCAGGTTTCTATCAACTCTCTGAAAATGGTCGGAAATGGCGAGATTGGAAGAAATCTGGTCACGGTCGAGTCGATCTGAATCACGCATTGGCTGAGTCTTGTGATGTCTGGTTTTATGATACGGCTTCTAAAACATCGATTGATGTTTACAGTGACTATTTAGGGCGTTTCGGTTTTGGACAGGTCACCAGTCTGGATCTGCCTGAAGCGGGCCGAGCTATTCTCCCATCCAATGAGTGGAAGAAGCGTCGCGAGAAACAGCCTTGGTACCCCGGTGATTCACTCAATCTAAGTATTGGGCAGGGTTATATGATAGCTACGCCACTGCAGCTCGCGACCGCCACTGCAGTGTTAGCCAATCGAGGTAAGTGGGTGCGTCCACAGATGATCAAGAGCTTCATCGCTGAAAATGAGCTAACGGCGGAACAGACAGAGATTATCCAACAGCTACAACAGAAGCCGACACTACCCGATGTTGAACTCAATCACCCCGAGTACTTTGAAAAGGTAATTGAGGGTATGGTGAATGTGGTGAATGCTCCCTACGGTACGGCTCGAAAAGCCGGTGCGGGAGCGCCTTATACCATGGCAGGAAAAACAGGTACGGCCCAAGTGGTCGGCATTGCTCAAGATGCTGAATATGACTCAGAGGCTCTGCTAGAACGTCAGCGAGACCACGCACTCTTTGTTGCCTTTGCACCGGCTGATGATCCTAAAATTGCAGTGGCGGTAGTCGTCGAGAACGGCGAGGGTGGTTCTAGAGCTGCAGCACCGGTCGCGCGTGAAGTGATTGATGCTTGGTTACTGGGCGATTACACCAGTGAGTTGGGAGATGATTAATGTCTAAAGATTTCCACCGCTCCGTCTCGCCAGATCAGTCAGGACTTCGCAAGCAGCGCTCGTTGTGGAGTTACACTCACCTAGATTTACCCTTGCTTCTACTATTGCTGGCGCTCTGTATAGCAGGGCTGGTCATTCTTTACAGTGCATCAGGGCAAGACTGGGCCTATGTTGAGCGTCAGGCCATCCGCATGGCTGCAGGATTTGCCGCGTTGATTTTTCTCGCGCAAGTCCCTCCAAGGGTGATTATGAGGGTAGGGCCCTGGCTCTACCTACTAGGAGTGGCCTTGTTGGTTGGCGTTATCTTGTTTGGGGTCGGTGCTAAAGGGGCTCAACGTTGGTTGGCGCTGCCCGGTTTTCGTTTTCAGCCTTCAGAGTTAATGAAACTGGTACTACCTATTGTGGTGGCGGGTTACATCGCTCGCTACACACTGCCACCCAACTTCAAAGCGATCATAGTGAGTTTGATCTTAATTGCGATCCCATTTGCACTGATTATGAAGCAACCGGACCTTGGTACCTCGCTGCTGATCGGTGCCTCTGGTGTATTTATTTTGCTCTTTTCGGGAATCTACTGGCGCTGGATCTTTCTGAGTGCTGGGATTGTAGCGGCTTCACTGCCTGGGCTCTGGATGATCATGAAGGATTATCAGAAACAGAGGGTGCTGACATTTTTAGATCCAGAGAGCGACCCTCTTGGCTCGGGCTGGAACATCATACAGTCTAAAACGGCGATCGGTTCGGGTGGCCTCTCAGGTAAAGGCTTCTTGAGTGGTACTCAGTCTCAACTGGACTTTCTTCCTGAATCTCATACAGACTTTATCATTGCAGTAATCGGCGAAGAGCTGGGAATGAAAGGGGTATTGGTGCTACTCGCTCTATACCTTTTAATTGTAGGTCGTGGCTTAATGATCGCTGTTAAGGCACCTGACAGTTTTTCCCGTATGCTAGCTGCAAGTATCACGCTGACATTCTTTGTCTATGTCTTTGTCAACATCGGCATGGTCAGTGGTATTCTGCCGGTCGTAGGGGTCCCTCTACCAATGGTGAGCTATGGTGGTACCTCTATCGTGACGTTGATGATAGGTTTCGGAATTCTGATGTCGATTCATACCCATAAATCGATGTTGCGACGCTAGAATAATAAGATGACTGCTTGGAGATAAGCATGCTTAAACGTTTTAAAACGATGGTGTTAGCGGGTTGTTTAGCGGTATCAACAGCCTCTTTTGCTGGTTATGAGGCCCATCCACGAGCTCAGATATTGATTGATGATCTGAAGGCTGACGGTTTCGAAGAGAGTTACATTCGTGATGTGTTAGGTCGAGCAAAGTATCAGCAGAGCATTATTGATGCGATCAGCCGTCCAGCAGAGCGCCGCCTAAATTGGGGCGAGTACCGAGAGATTTTTATTGAGCAGCGTCGTATCAACCAAGCCATTCAGTTCTGGAAAGAGCACAAAGAGACCCTGTTAAGGGCTGAAGAAGTTTATGGCGTTCCGCCTGAGATAGTTTTAGCGATCATGGGTGTGGAGACACGCTTTGGGCGTATCACTGGCAATTATCGAGTTTTGGATGCGCTGTCGACCTTGGGTTTTGACTACCCTAAACGTGCCGACTTCTTCCTAGGGCAGTTGGGTGACTACTTTCGCTTAGCACGCCAAGAGGGTGTTGAACCCGGTGTTTTGAAAGGCTCTTACGCTGGCGCCATGGGTTATGGTCAATTCATTCCTTCAAGCTTCTTAGCTTATGCCGTCGATTTTGACGGCGATCAACAGCGCGATATTTGGGGTAACCCTGTTGATGCGATTGGTAGTGTGGCGAACTACTTTGCTCGTCATGGCTGGCGTGCGGGTGAGCCTATTGTCAGTGACGTCCTTTTGAACGGCAGTGTTGATTCAGAGTGGTTTAACCAGGGCCTTAAACCAGAGCTTACACTGGGCGAGTGGCGTCAACGTGGAGTGATTGCCAAGGGTGAAGTTGCAGACGATCAACTTGCAACACTGATGCGTATGAGCAGCGATCAAGGTGATCAATACCTTCTCGGACTGCATAATTTCTATGTCATCACTCGCTACAATCACAGTCGTCTCTATGCCAATGCGGTTCGTGAACTGAGCGAAGCTATTCGTCTTGAGATCAACAAGGGTTAACGGTGACAAAATTCACGCTGAAAGTAATCGTTGCTCTATTTGCCTTGGCTTTGGTGGGTTGTAGTTCCACGCCTACCTACGATCGTGAAACGGCAGGCGGTCGATATAAAGTTCGCAAAGACTTTGCCCCTGATAATCCTCCGGATGTATCCAATGTGGCCGATGCTGTTCCTGTCGACCTACCTTACAGTCGTGGGGGCAACCGTTCGACCTACGAGGTCTGGGGTAAAAGCTATAATGTGCTCCCTTCGCACATTGGTTACAGAGCTGAGGGTATCGCCTCTTGGTACGGCCTGAAGTTTCATGGTCACAAAACCTCTAACGGTGAGATCTACGACATCTACAAGATGTCTGCTGCACATAAGAGCCTGCCCATTCCCAGCTTCGCAAAAGTGACTAATCTGGATAACGGTAAGTCGGTTGTTGTGCGCGTTAACGATCGCGGCCCCTTCCATGAAAATCGTTTGATCGATCTAAGTTACTCAGCTGCGGCGCGTTTGGAAATTTTGAAGCAGGGTACCGGTCGAGTTAGGGTCGAGGCCATTGATGCTCGAAATCTTGCTGATACCACTGAAACAGTAGAGAAAACGCCTCAACCTGTTGCGTCTCTTCAACAGCCAAAACCTGACGAGACCGGTGCATTCCTGCAAGTAGGATCCTTTGGTAAAGAGAGTTCGGCACTATCGGTTCAACGTCGACTCTCAGCGATGGATGGCGTCCAAGCTGTCATCAAGAGAGTTCGCCAGGGTGATGCAGAGTTTCATCGAGTGCTCGTTGGACCGCTGACTGACACACTATCGATTGACTCAATGGTGCAAAGTTTGGAGTCGATGGGCTATTCATCGCCATTGCTGATAAAATCCCCCTAAACTGTTTTAACCTATTTAAAAGTTGTAAAGATGCACTCAAAGATTCGTTCCCTAGTTCTACTGTTTGTCGCGGTTGCGACGGTTCAAATTCAGGCAGCCGTTCTGCCTCCACCACCTCAATTAGCGGCAACAGCTTATGTCTTAATGGATGCCTCGACGGGTGACATTATTGCTGAGTCAGGTGCAGATGGTCAGTTTGCACCAGCGAGTTTGACTAAAATGATGACCAGCTACATTGTTGAGCACGAAGTGTCTGAGGGTAACATCAGCTTTAACGACCTGGTGCCAATCAGCGTTAAAGCTTGGAAAACGGAAGGGTCACGTATGTTTGTTCGTGAAGGGACCCAAGTTCGTTTAGAGGATCTGCTTCGTGGAGTCATTATCCAGTCAGGGAATGATGCGTCGGTTGCTTTGGCTGAGTATGTGGCCGGGAGTGAAGAGGCCTTTGCTGATTTGATGAACCAGCATGCTGAGCGTTTGGGTCTAACCAATACCCACTTTAAAAATGCGACCGGTTTACCTGCTGAGGGTCACTACTCTTCACCACGAGATCTAGCGTTGATTGGTCGTGCGTTGATTCAGGACTTCCCTGAACAGTACGCTATCTACAAAGAGAAGTACTTTACCTACAACGATATCAAACAGCCTAACCGTAACCGTCTGTTGTGGCGCGATCCAACGGTCGATGGTATCAAGACGGGTCATACGGAAGAGGCGGGATACTGCCTGGTATCGTCAGCCGTGCGTGATGATATGCGTCTGATCTCTGTGGTTCTAGGAACGACGTCTGATCAAGCTCGTGCCCAAGAGAGTCAAAAGCTGTTGGCTTACGGTTTTCGTTTCTTCAGAAATTACCCTCTCTACAAAGCGGGACAAGAGCTCAACAAGCCAAAAGTCTGGAAGGGTGTAACCGATTCAGTTTCTCTCGGCTTGGGTGGTGATCTGTCGTTAACTATTCCTCGCGGCAGTGAGAATCAGTTAGCCGCGACCTTAGACCTTCCAGAGGTTATTGAAGCACCTTTGGCAGCGGGTGAAGTGGTAGGTCATCTTTTAGTCACACTAGAGGGTGAAGAGGTTGCTCGTGAGCCCTTGCTTGCGCTTCAGTCTGTTGAAGAGGCAGGCTTCGTGAAAGCGATCTGGCACAGCATTGTTCTATTTTTCCAAGGGTTGTTCGGTTAGTCACTGATTGAGCCACCTTTCGTTCACTTTAGAGGTACCTATGAGCGAACCTACAGCTCCTAAAATTGAGTTTCCTTGTCCTGACTACAAAATCATGGTGGTCGGTGACAGTGCACCGGACTATAGAGATTTCGTGGTTAATACCATGAAACTTTACGACCCGGATTTGGATGAGTCTAAAGTTGAGATCAATGCTAGTAGTAAAGGACGCTTTACCTCAGTTCGTGTATTGATCACTGCAACCAGTGAAGAGCAGTTGGCGCAGATTCATACCGATCTGAAGGCGTCAGGTCGTGTCAAAATGGTGCTTTAGTGGTATCTGATCTACCTCTAAACGTTCGCTATTTAGGGCGTCAGCCTTATCTAGAAGCCTTTGATAGGATGCAGGCTTTTACTAATGAGCGGACAGCAGACACAGCGGATGAGCTCTGGGTGTTAGAGCATGAGCCTGTTTTTACCCAGGGGCAGGCAGGTAAAGCGGAGCATTTGTTGGGCACCGGTGATATACCTGTCGTCCAAGTCGATCGAGGGGGTCAGGTTACCTACCACGGGCCGGGTCAACTGGTGATCTATCTACTGCTTGATTTAAAACGTAATAAGTTGGGTGTTAGAGATCTGGTCACACTGATGGAGGATTCGGTTGTCTCTCTGTTAGCGGATTATCGAGTCATAGCCGCCGCAAAACCAGATGCGCCGGGTGTTTATGTCGATGGAGACAAGATCTGTTCACTGGGACTGCGCGTACGCAAGAGTCGTAGCTTTCACGGTTTAGCGCTCAATATCGATATGGATCTTGAGCCTTTCTTACGAATTAATCCCTGTGGCTATGCAGGGCTTCAGATGACACAGTTATCAAGGTTTGATCCTTCTGCGACTAAAGTAGAAAAGGTTGGGTCTGAACTAGTACAATATCTGGCAAACGCAATTGGCTACGCAGAGTGGCACACTATTCATGGATGGGATAGCGAATGAGTGAAGAGACAATCAAACCTAAGGGTGTAGCGGAGCAGGGAGTTAAGCTGCGTGGCGCTGAAAAGTTAGCACGTATTCCGGTTAAGGTAATACCGACTGAAAAAGAGGATATGCCACGTAAGCCTGATTGGCTTCGTGTCCGCATGGGCTCTAATGCTGAAGTTAAGCGCATCAAAGATACCCTGCGTAAGCATAAACTTGCGTCGGTCTGTGAAGAGGCGAGCTGCCCAAACCTAGGTGAGTGTTTTACTCATGGTACAGCGACCTTCATGATCATGGGCGATATCTGTACTCGCCGTTGTCCGTTCTGTGACGTTGCACATGGCCGTCCTAATGCCTTATCGCCAGACGAGCCTATTGAGTTAGCCACAGCGATTGCGGATATGCGTCTTCGTTACGTGGTCATTACCTCTGTAGACCGAGACGACCTACGTGACGGTGGCGCACAGCACTTTGCTGACTGTATTCGTGAAACCCGTGAACGTCTGCCCTCTATTCAAATAGAGACCCTGGTGCCTGACTTTCGTGGCCGCATGGATATCGCATTGGAGATCCTTAAAGATACTCCGCCCGATGTCTTTAACCACAACCTAGAAACAGTGCCTCGTCTCTACAAACAGGTTCGCCCAGGGGCTGATTATGCTTGGTCATTGGAGCTTCTAAAACGCTACAAAGTACTGCGTCCAGAAGTGCGTACCAAGTCTGGTTTGATGGTCGGCGTCGGCGAAACGAACGAAGAGATTGTTGAGGTGATGAAGGATCTTCGTGCACATGACGTCAACATGATTACGATTGGGCAGTACCTACAGCCAAGCCGTGATCACCTTCCGGTTGATCGATTTGTCACACCTGATGAGTTTGCAGAGTTTGAGGCGTTGGCAAAAGAGATGGGCTTTAGTCATGTTGCCAGTGGACCATTGGTCCGCTCATCTTACCATGCTGACCTACAAGCCAAAGGTGAAAAGGTAGGCTAATTAATCCTACTGAGTGCTGGCGATGAGTGTCTTTGCTTGTGCCAGCATCACCTCTTTAATACTTTCATAGATGCTATTCTCCAGCATCTCTTCACGCGCCCAAAGATAGATATTTCTCGGTTGAGATAGCTCTCGTTTGAACTCTATCCGCTTAAACTCTTCAGAATCTTTAAATACCTGCATCGGCACGTTGGGCAATACCGCCAGATGCTTCCCTTGACGAAGAGTCTCTAACAGAAGATACCCCTCATTACGAAAGACAATCTGAGTACGTATTTTTGCTAGACCAGACTCTTTAAGCAGTTCCATCACCTCACGTTCAAAAGGTGACCCGTGGCCAAGACTTAACCAATTCGCTGCCGCTAAATCCTCAATCGTTAAATCCGATTTGTCGGCTAAAGGGTGGTTTTTACTGCAGTAGATGGCGATTTCATCAGTAAAGAGGAGCTGTCGGTCACAGCCAGGTATCATTTTGTCAGACGCAGAGGGTGCAATCGCAATATCCAGTTGATTATCGATTAGATGATCAATGACAGCCGTTGGGCGAGAGACTTCAATCGTCAATGAGGCCTTAGGGTGCCGCTCTAACAGTGAGTTCATGGCGTCTGGCATGATGGTTGCCGACAGTAGTGGACCAATGCCAATGCGAATCTCTTTGTCCAAACCAATTCTGTAACGCGATGCATGAAATCGTGCCGCCTCCATGCTTCGATTGATCGTTCGACCCTCACGAGCCAAGGCGACACCAACGGGAGTTCCTTTAACGCCGTATCGACTTCGGCTGAACAGCTGTGTTCCAGCCTGCATCTCCAGTGTCGCCATGGTGCGAGTCAGGGTTGGCTGAGTCAGTGCTAAATGTTTAGCGGCTTCTGTCAAAGAGCCCTTCTCAAGGACCACCGATAGATAATAGAGGTGTTTTGGATCCATACGTTTTTTTTAATTTGGCTATTTAAAAATGCATTTTACACATTTATAAGCAATCTACTAGACTGGCTAAGTTCTAAAAATAATAACCCTTGGAGTTAAATGATGTTCAAGAACGCACTTCGTAAAACTGTCCTTGCGACTACATTAGGCCTCGCGTCAGTTACTGCACAAGCAGCAGATATCAGTATGGAAGCAGCAACTGCTCAGTCTGTTGTCGGTCTAATGCCTCAGACTATGGCCTCTTACCTTGCTGATAAGGATGTCAATGTTCAGCTAGCGATGGGTCAGACACTGACTAAGTCACTACTAAAAGTAGCTACGGGCAAACTAGATTCAGCCGTTATTCCACCAGGCGCTTTTAAAGCCTTAACAGTAGGTAAAGGCCCTTACAAGAAGATGGGCGCTGAGAAAGGCGCTGAAATGGCTAAAACTGTGCGTGCACTCTACGGCTTCCCTGGCAGTACTTACCACGCGATCACTTGGGCTGATAACGGCATCAACGAGTGGAAGGATGCAGCCGGCAAACGCGTATACATCGGTCCACCAGCGGGTGCTGCTAACGCTCAGATCACCTCTCTTGCAGCAGCGGGTGGCCTAGCTAAAGATGCATACGAGGGCATCAAAGCACCTTGGGGTGCTGCAGCTCAGGCTTTCCAGGATGGCCAGTTTGACGTTTACGTAGGTTCTTTCCCAGTAGGCTCGCAGGTTGTTGCTGAGCTAAGCCTTAAGCGTCCAATTCGGATCCTAGGAATTCCTGAAGGTACACAGCCTAAAGCTGGATTGGGTATGGAAGCTTCTGTCGTTCCTGCGGGTACCTACCCAGATCAAGCTAATGAGACTGATTCAGGCGCATTCCTAACACTGATGTTTATCGGTGTGAACGAGAAGATGTCTGATGATCTTGCCTACACAATGACTAAGGTTTACATGGAGTCACGTGAGCAGATGGGTAAAGACAACCGTCTACTTAACCACCTAGTTAAGTACAGCCCATTTACAGGTGTAACTGCTCCACTTCACCCTGGTGCTATCAAGTACTACGAAGAGCAGGGTATTGAAGTTCCTGCAAACCTTAAGTAACTATTCAGTTACTCGTTACCTATAAAGCGGGGCAGCTTTGCCTCGCTTATTTAGAGTCTTAATTATGAATACTTCTCTCGCAGCTACTGTGCAAAAGTCGATCGCTTTTGTTTTGGGTATTGTGGTGGCCTTCTACGGCCTTGCAAATATCCTTCCAGCTATTGGTGATTTCCGTTTAGGGCCTTTCCCTATGCACTGGTTCCGACCTACCTTCTTCGCACTTTGTGTAGCGATGGTGTTGGTTGATCTGGCTGATTCAAGCAAGAAAACGCCATGGTGGGTTCTTCTTACAGGATTGGCAGCTACTGCTGGCCTCTTCTGGGGTAGCTTCGAGTTCTATTTCGTCGCGCGCGATATTGATGATGCAATGTTCCTATTTGGCTCATACGAGATGTGGGTCGCAGTTTGCTCGGCTGCAGGTGCTCTATTTTTCTGTTGGCGTATTTGGGGCATTCCGGTTGCAATCCTTGGGGTGATCGGAATTGCGTATATGTGGACAGGGCACCTTTGGCCGGGGCCTTTACGTACCGTAAATAGTGGTGTTGAAGAGATGTTGGCACAGAACCTTCTCTTCTCTCTTGATACGGGCATGATGGGTAGTACCTTCTCTATCGTTATTACGACGGTATTCCCGTTCATTATTCTTGGCGCTGTACTTGAAGGCGTGGGTGCCGGTGAGTCGATGATTCGTATCGCCTTCTACTGGATGCGTCGCACGGCGGGTGGCCCTGCTTACGCTGCAGTAATGTCGTCTGGTCTATTTGGTACGGTATCAGGCAGCGCGGTTGCCAACGTTGTGGGTACGGGTGTTGTCACTATCCCTATGATTATGCGCCGAGGCTTTACAAAGAGCTTTGCTGGCGCAGTAGAGGCTTCTGCTTCTTCTGGCGGTCAAATCATGCCACCTATTATGGGGGCAGCTGCGCTGGTTATGGCTGACTTTGCAGGTGTTGGCTACCTGACAGTCATTGTTGCTGTATTAGTACCTGCTGTAGCTTACTACGTCAGTGTCTGCACGATGATCTACTTCGAGACTAAGCGTTTGGGGATTCAACCGAACGAAGAGGATATCGCTAAAACGCCTGTTCCAGAGAAGCAAGACTACCTGAATCTTTTGATGATTTTTGGTCCACTTTTAATCATTGTGGTTCTGCTTATTAGGGGGATGTCTCCATCGGGTGCTTCGATTACGGCTTTGGCAATTCTGTTCCCACTCAGTTTTATTAACCCGGCAATACGTAAGCAGCCAGCACGTTTAATTAAATGTCTATCAGATGGCGGTTCTACTTTCGCTGGCCTTCTGATGGCAATCGCTGCAGTTTCGATCGTTATCTCTGCGCTATCCGCAACAGGGGTGCCGGTTAAATTTGGTGTGCTGTTGAATTCGGTCGTGACTGATTCTTTAATGATCTCGTTGTTAGTTGCAGCTGTAGGGTGTGTGATCTTGGGTATGGGTATGCCAACGCTACCCGCTTATGTAACGGTAGCAACAATCGCGATTCCAGCGATGCAGATGCTCGGTTTGGACACGCTAACGGCTCACATGTTTGTATTCATGATCGCGGTTGGTTCAGCCATTACACCGCCGGTTGCTATCGCAGCTTATGCTGCGGCAACGATCTCGGGAGGTGGTCCAATTAAGACATCCGTTGATGCCTCTCGAATCGGTATTATGATCTTTTTGATACCTTTCATGTTTGCTTACAACCCAATGATGCTGAGTGTCGATCAGGAAAATCTTCAGTTCGCTTGGTTACCTTGGGCCTGGTTGATGCTGAAACTGCTCGTCAGCATTCCGGTTCTCTCTAGCGCTTTGATCGGCTTTGATAAGTCAAAACTGAATATTTTCGAAATTGCACTGCGGATCAGCTGTGTCGTGTTGATGTTTGTTCCTGACGGTTACTGGGATCTAGTCGGTCTTGGTGGAGCGGTTCTTATCCTGCTTGCTCACCGTCGTATTCTTGGATTTAACAGCCTTATTAAGGAAGGTGGGGCACTATGACCAATATTATTTACATTGTTGCTGATGATCTGGGCTACGCAGATCTGGGCTGTTACGGTGGTCGTGAAGCACAGTTTGGCATGATCTCTCCAAACATCGATCGCTTGGCAGAAGAGGGTATGATCTTTACCGACGGTTATGCGAACTCCCCCGTCTGTTCACCCACACGATTTGCCTTAATGACTATGGCTTATCAGTACCGCTTGCGCGGTGCATTGGAAGAGCCAATCAACAGTCGATCAAAAGGTGACCCCCGTTTAGGCTTACCACCAGAAATCCCAACCTTGCCTTCACAGCTAAAAAAAGCGGGTTACAACACGGGTCTAATCGGCAAGTGGCACCTTGGCTACCCACCTCATTTCAGCCCACTCAAATCGGGCTATGATGAGTTCTATGGCATTATGGCGGGTGGTGTAGATTACTTTAGCCATGTCAGTGGTAAGGGTGACCATGACCTCTACATTGATGAAGAGGAGCACCATGAGCCGGGTTATTTGACGGATCTATTGTCAGAGCGTGCGGTTCAGTTTGTAAACCGTAAAGCAGATGATGCGAAAAACGGTAAACCTTTCTTCCTAAGTCTTCACTACACGGCGCCACACTGGCCTTGGGAGACGCGCGACGACGAAGAGGTCTCTAAAAACATCACCAATCTTTTCCATCTTGATGGCGGTAACATTCATACCTATCAACGTATGATTCACCACATGGATGAGGGGATCGGGAACATCATGGCTGCGCTTGAAGAGCAGGGCCTAACAGAGGATACCTTGATCGTCTTTACCAGCGACAACGGTGGTGAGCGTTTCTCCGATAACTGGCCTCTGGTCGGCGGTAAAATGGACCTAACAGAGGGCGGTATTCGTGTCCCTTGGGTGGTTCGTTGGCCTAAGGGCATTAAGGCTGGCCAGAAAACGACTCAGCACTGTATGACAATGGATTGGTCATACACTCTGATGAAGATCGGTGGCGGCGAAGCGGACCCAAGCTACGCAACGGACGGAGTAGATTTGACACCTGTTCTAACGGGTCAAGTTGAGAGCTTTGAACGTCCTCTCTTCTGGCGTATGAATCACCGTGATCAGCGTGCCTACCGTATGGGCGATTGGAAATACCTGAAAGTTGATGAGCATGAGTATCTATTCAATGTCGTCAACGATGCACGCGAACGTGCGAACCAAGCTAAGAACTATCCAGATAAACTGGCTGAGATGCGTCAAGTTTGGATGGATTGGAATGATACTATTCCAAGCATCCCTGACGATGCTTCTGTTAGTTTGGGTTATGGTCGAGCAGATATGCCGCAGCGATAAGCTGCGGTTTTTAATTTAGGACAATGTGATGGAACTCTCTCTCTTCAGTAGTCTGGATCCTTATGCAATTGTGGCAGGATTCTTCTTCTCGATGCTGATCTTTTTATCGGGTGTTGGCGCTGGCGTTCTGGTGGTTCCCTCCCTGATTGTTCTGTTTAATCTGGATCCAACATTGGCGGTTGCCAGTGGCTCATTCTTTGCCTTTTTAGCGAAGGTGTTGATGACAGTTGGTCATGCGAAGCAGGGTGGGGTTAACTGGACGGTTGGTCGAAAGTTTCTCTACCTATGCTTGCCGGTCACCATCCTCAGTGCCTTGAGCTTAACACTCGTTTCGGATCCAGAGATGAGAGTGACAGTGGATCGAGTGCTGATGCTACTCGTTCTTCTTGCTGGCCTGCTCTCTCTCGCTTCGATGTTTACTAAACGGATTAAAGAATATTTAAGCAGACTCAGCCTCTCTTGGCTCAGTGGTATCACTGGTTTTTTGATGGGTCTTACGGGTGTGGGTGGCGGAGTCCTAGTGGTTCCAGCACTCTCTTCATCTGGCGGGCTCTCTGTAAAATCTGCCGTAGCGACGTCGATTCCTGTTGGACTGATTCTATCACTGGCAGTCTCAATCACCTTTGGTAGCCGCGGTGTCATGGATTATGCACTGGTGGCCTCCTTGATGGTCGGCTGTGTGGTCTCTTTGCCGTTGGCCTCTAAGCTCTTTTCACGTTTTAGTGAAGAGTCGATTAAACGGATAACGGGACTCTTTATTGGTCTGGCCCTGATCGGTTTAGTTGAAGCCCTATTAGAATCTATGCACTTAATTTAGAGAATTCTAATTTAACTGACCTATCTCAATACCTTTCCTACCCACTTCTCTATTATGCTTCTAACTTAATTTAGGAGCAGGCTATGAGTCATAACTACCCAGAATATCGCGATCACCTTAATGAATTTGCCGCTAAGCTGCCGAACGGTGCGCGAAAAGGCTTTGCTGCGTTGCATCAAGGCACCATGAAAGAGGGGGTGTTGGATGTTAAAACGAAAGAGCTTATTGCGCTGGGCATTGCAATTGCGATCCGTTGTGATGGCTGTATCGCCTACCATATGAATGCCGCGACCAACGCTGGTGTTACTCGAGAAGAGCTTGACGATATGATTGGGGTTGCTATGTTGATGGGCGGTGGACCTTCAATGGTCTATGGTGCACAAGCAATCGAGGCGTTCGAGCAGTATCAAGCTCAAAAGTAATTATGTACATTGCCTAAGAGGGTATTAAACCTCCTAGGCAATGCTATCAAAAACAGATAAGACTAACGCAACAGAAGGACGGGCGTCGGTGTTCGTCTTAGAAGTGAGGTAGTGGTACTGCCAACCAGCATCTGGCGGATACGCGAGTGTCCGTAAGCGCCCATTACCAGCAGCTCTGAACCCGTCTTAGACTCATGCTCCAGAATAACTTCTTCTGCTTCACCTGCCGCTAATGTGGCATTCACATTAAAGCCAGCCTCCACTAGGACCTTTTCAGCGATCTCCAACTCCTGTTTAAAGTCGAATGTCGCTGGCCCTACCATTAATAGCTCACAATCAGCCTCTTTTAACAGTGGGCTTTTGGCAACCATATCCAGAGCTTTACGAGCGGTTTTGCTACCATCGTAAGCGATCATAAAACGCTTGGGTTCAACCAGTGCTGTATCTGTAATCAGAATAGGGCGATGCAGTGCGCGAATGATCGGTTCGATATGAACCCCCATTGCATCCCCATGCGCGCCTTTGCCTAACACGAGCAGACGAGTATCTGATTGCTCCTCTTCAAGGGTCTGCTGCAGGTCGCCATGACGTTGTGAGGTTGAGGGTTCGAATGCGCGGTCTTGGTTGGCTCTCTCTAGAGCGGCATTCAACATGACACGACCCTGTTCACGGGCAATGCGTCCACGCTGCTCATCAAGAGAGGCGAGCTCTTCTAGAAGAGACTCGCGGGCACCGAGCCCAATGGTGCCACTGAGTTGACTCTTCTCTTCCGTTGGGAATTCACGTTTATCTAGAACGTGCAGAAGCTTAAGAGGTGCTTGAAGAACTCGGCTCGCCCAAGCGGCCGTGTCACACACGGCTTCTGAGCGTTCACCGATGCCATCAATACAGGCTACAACTTGAGTCATAAATACTCCTTAGTGTCCCATCAGCTCATCGATCTGATCAGGTTTGTCGTGTACGGCGAATTTATCCACGATGGTCGCGCTCGCCTCGTTCAAACCAACGGTATCAACCGCAATCCCTTCACGACGGAATTTAAGAATCACCTTATCCAGTGCGCCGACGGCAGTTAAATCCCAGAAGTGTGCACGTGATAGATCAATGGTGACACGATCTGTGTCCTCTTTGAAATCAAACGCAGCGGTGAACTTATCACTTGAACTGAAGAATACCTGGCCGACAACACGATAGACACGATGGTTTTCGCCCTCGCAATCCTCTTTGCCAATGTAGAGGAATTGACCAATTTTGTTGGCAAAGAATAGGGCCGCTAACAGCACACCGGCAAAGACGCCAAAGGCTAGGTTGTGAGTCGCCACAACGACGGCGACCGTCGTCAACATGACGATGTTGGTCGACATTGGGTGTTTGCGTAGGTTAAAGATCGACTCCCAAGAGAAGGTTCCAATAGAGACCATGATCATCACGGCCACCAGTGCCGCCATCGGAATCTGCGAGACCCACTCATCTAGGAAAACAACGAGTATTAGCAGAACCACACCTGCGATCAGTGTTGATAGGCGTGTTCGACCACCTGATTTCACGTTGATCACTGACTGGCCGATCATCGCACAGCCTGCCATGCCACCAAACAGGCCAGCACCGATGTTGGCAAGGCCTTGGCCTTTGCACTCACGGTTTTTATCGCTTGACGTGTCAGTAAGATCATCAACGATGGTGGCGGTCATAAGAGACTCAAGAAGACCTACGACTGCAAGAGGTAGTGAGTAGGGAAGGATGATCCACAGTGTTTCTAGTGTCAGAGGCACATCTGGCCATAGGAAAATAGGGAGTGTGTCAGGCAGTTCACCCATATCGCCTACCGTACGAATATCCAGTCCAAGTGCCATTGAAACCGCGGTCAAAACAAGGATGCAGACCAGTGGTGATGGGATTTTAGTGGTTAGGTAGGGGAAGGTGTAGATAATCACCAAGCCTGCTGCGGTCATGGCATAGACGTGCCAAGTAACATCAATGAGCTCAGGTAACTGCGCCATAAAAATCAAGATCGCCAGAGCGTTTACAAACCCGGTCACTACCGAGCGGGATACAAAGCGCATCAACGAGCCTAAGCGAAGATAACCGGCACCAATCTGAATAACACCCGTTAATAGAGTTGCTGCCAGAAGATACTCAAGACCGTGCTCTTTCACCAAGGTGACCATCAGTAGGGCCATGGCCCCCGTGGCGGCCGAGATCATGCCAGGGCGTCCACCGGCAAACGCGGTGATGACAGCGATACAGAAAGAGGCGTATAGGCCGACTTTAGGGTCAACGCCTGCAATGATCGAGAAGGCGATCGCTTCTGGAATCAAAGCCAAAGCAACAACCAAACCAGAGAGGATGTCGCCACGTACGTTAGAGAACCAGTTGTAGTGTAATGATGGGCTCATTGGGACCTTCAGGGTATTAAAAACGAAAGTCCGCAATGTTATCAGCTTTCAAGCCGTTTGTCGGTGGTCGGCCGGTTTTGAGTTATTGATCGGATTTGCTAGGGATGTAGTTCTGAAAAAAACTGATGTGGGTATTAAAACCACGAGAAAGAGCGAGTGCTCTTTTGTGGTTCATTGGCAGCTCACCGGCTAGAATAGCGCTAAATTCTTTCGTATCAAGACCGCATAACTCAGCAGCTTGCTCTGCAGTCATCCCGGTTGGTTTTAAGTAGAGCTCCTCAATAAGAGTTCCTAGCTGTGCGTTTGAATCGAGAATTAACATGGTAATGGATTAGTGAAAATGAACGAGAGTCTAGTATACACCCTGATCTTAATTGGTGTGATAGCCATTGCACTGCTGGCCTGGTTTATTACCAAACAGTTGCGTGAACAGCGAGAGATTACACGACAACTAGCTGAGCAGGAGGAGAAATTGGCAGTAGAGGCAGCAGCCAATCGACGTTACCTAACAGAGAGCATTCGTATCATCTCTAATGCCATACTGCACGATGACAAGATCACTTTGACGGAGGGGTGCATGCGTCTGAAAGTGATGATTGATAATTATGACGCATCGCTGCATCAAGACCCTGACTACCAAGTGATTGAAGAGGTCTACGGTAAAACTTCCCATATTCCAATTCTTCAAGATTGGAAAGCGTTGGATAAACAGTCACAGCGAAAATTTCAGATGGAGATGCTGAAAGTGGAGGTTGAATGCCAAGAGCGAATCCACGCCGCGGCTCAACGTCTGATTGATCATGAGATGCATAGGGTGCACTGATGTCCATACTGCCAGTATTTATCTTTACTCTGCTGGCAACTCTACTGTTGGTCGCGGCACTGACCTTTGGCAGAACACCCAGTTATCGCCCAACAAGAGGATCGGTGATCAATCTACTTGAACGTGTGCTCTCTGGGGAAGCCAAAGTGACCGAGTGGGATCTCTTTCTAGGCTTGCCAATACAGTCAGATCCACTACTGGAAGAGGCAAGGATTGATTGCCTCAGGATACATGAAGGACTTGATGGCGAACAAAAAGCGAGTGAAGGTCTCGCCAACTATCTATATGATCGAAAAGGTCGAGAGCGCATTGCACAGGTTCTCGAACGGTTAAAAAAAGCGATAAAAAAAGAGCCCACAATACGAGAGTTTTAGGAGCCAAGCGTGCTGAACTACCCCAAAACTAAACTGCCTTCTGTCGGTGAAACCATCTTCACAACAATGTCTGCATTAGCGGCTGAAAAGCAGGCAATCAACCTGTCACAGGGCTTTCCAGATTACCTAGGCCCACAGAAGTTACTAGACGGCGTTGGCCGTGCGATTACCTCAGGCAACAATCAATACGCCCCTTTGGCCGGTGTTCCCAAACTGTTGGAACAGATTAAGCTCAAAGTGAAAAACTATTATGGTCGAGATTTGGATGTAGCCAATGAGGTGACTGTAACGCCAGGAGCAACAGAGGCGATCTACTCTGCGATTACCTCTGTGATTCAGCCCGGTGACGAGGTGATCGTCTTTGATCCCGCCTATGATAGCTATCAGCCTGCCATTGAGATTAATGGTGGAGTGCCCGTTCATATTAAGTTGCTACCGCCCAATTTCTCGGTGCAGTGGGATGAGGTAAGAGCAGCCATCACACCTAAAACCCGTATGATCATCATTAACACGCCACATAATCCGACGGGATCTATTTGGCAGCGATCCGATTTAGATGCGCTGGCAGACATTGTCAGAGGCACCGACATATTGATCATCAGTGATGAGGTCTACGAACACCTGGTCTATGACGGACAGGTGCATCAAAGTGTGAACACACATCCAGAGTTGATTGAGCGTTCGTTCATTGTCTCCTCGTTCGGCAAAACCTATCACGTCACAGGCTGGCGCACTGGGTATTGTGTTGCGCCTGCGCCATTAACCAAAGAGCTGCGCAAGGTTCACCAGTACGTTACATTCACAAGCCACACCCCGATTCAACATGCGATAGCGGACTTTATGGTTGAAGAGCCAGACTACCCACGAACACTGCCGGATTTCTTTACGCAAAAACGCGATCGATTGGCTAAGGGGCTGCAAAACAGCCGTTTCAAACTGCTCAACTCGAGTGGTACCTATTTTCAGTTGGTAGATTACACTGCGATCAGCGATGAGCCTGATGATCAATTTGTACTGCGTATGATTGATGAGGTGGGTGTCGCAGCCATTCCTCTTTCGCCGTTCTACTCAAACGGTGAGCAGACAGGTTGTATTCGTCTCTGCTTCGCCAAAGCGGATGACACCCTTGATAAAGCGATTGAACGCCTATGTCGAATTTAACGCTGAGCTATTTTCAGATCGATCTTGCTTGGGAGGACTCTCAGGCCAACCGTAAGGCTATCGATGAGCAGATATTAGCTTTAGATAGTTGCGATATAGTCGTTCTGCCTGAGATGTTTTTGACAGGTTTTACCATGTCACCTGAAACCTGTGCAGAACCGATTGATGGTAAGAACTTACAATGGCTGATTGAACTCGCGTCTCAAAGCGGGAAAGCTCTGGCAGGCAGTCTCTCCGTCTCTGTGGCAGGGGAGTTTCGAAATCGCTTCCTATTTATCACCCCTGAGGGGCGTGTCGCTAAATACGACAAACGCCATCTGTTCACTATGGGTGATGAGCCAAATCACTACTCGGCCGGTGAAGAGCGCGTCATTATTCACTACAAAGGGTGGCGAATTATGCCGCTGGTCTGTTATGACCTTCGTTTCCCGGTATGGTCAAGAAATTGTGATGAGTATGATCTGCTTCTCTATGTGGCTAACTGGCCGGCTGCTAGAAGAGTCGCGTGGCGCTCTCTGCTTCAGGCGCGAGCCGTGGAGAACCTAGCCTATGTTGTTGGAGTCAATCGAGTCGGTACGGACGGAAATGGACTGGAGTATTCTGGCGACAGCCTGGTGATCTCTTTTGATGGGGAGTTGTTAAAAGAGAGTGAACCGTTTCAAGCAACGATCGAATCTGTTTCGCTGAATAAAGACGATCTTATGGAGTATCGATCTCGCTTCCCGGCGGCCGCCGATCGTGATGCGTTCACCTTGAGCGGTGTTAAGCGCAGAATCGTTGAACTTTAACGAAGTTTAAGCGGGCGCATGCAACGATACTCAGGTAACCCCTCTTTGGTGGGTACAATCGCACTGAGGCGAAGTGCGCTTTCAAGATGACCCGCTAACTCCTTAGGTAGTGGCTCTTCAAATGGGTCAAATGTCTGAAAGTAATCGATTAAAGGATTTCTAAAGAAATAGAGTGCGGATTCAGCGGTAATTTTGTCGCACAGTGCTTTTGCTTTTCGCGTACTTCGGGAATCATCAAACGCACCCTTAAGGCGTGTCTCAACGATTAAAATAATATCGGTTTCAGGTGAAGAGGAGATGTAGGCGCGCATGCCAATCTGCTCGTCTCGGGTATTAAGAAGATCTGCAATATTCGGGATTAACTGCTTATCTAGATCAAGGTTGAGTCTGTAAAAGCCCATATCAATCAGTGTGACCGGTCTCTCTGCAAGTTGGTAGAAGGCTCTAGCAGAATCATCGGCTTTGAGAGCGCCGCTGACCAATAACACGGCTGAGATAATAAGGGCTTTTAGAGAGTAGGTTTTCAATTCATGTTCCTGATCAAAATTTAGCCTATTTTATTCATTGAACAGGAATAAAAAAAGAGGCTCTAAGGCCTCTTTAGAATATTTATAAGTTCACTCTCTCTATCAGAGGTCACCCTCAACCGTTGTAAGTCCATGAATGGTCCAATCTTGGTAACCACCACGGTAGTAGTAGATCAGTTCTGCTGGGTAGCCTTCACGGATCATGGCACGAATGCCGCTTGGGCTTTGTGGACAGGTGCTTGAGTTACAGAAAGCGTAGATCTTAGTTGTAACGTCTGCACAGCTCCAACCCTCACCCTTTTTCTCACAACCGAATTGATCCATGTTCATGGCAACTTCAGTGTATGGAATGTTGATAGATCCAGGGATGGTACCTAGTTGAAGAACGTGATCTTTCATACGCATATCAACGATCATGTTGTTCTCTTTACCAATCGCTTCGATCACATCGATCTCACCAACTGGCGTTACACCTTCTGCTGGAACCATTGGTTGTAGGTAACCCTTAATCAATGCAGGTGGAGTTTTAACTCGAGTGATCTCCATTGGGCCATCTTCAAGCTCAACGGTGTAAGCGTTCATTTTGTCCCATAGCTGGATGTGTTCGTCGCTGGCGATTGCAGTTAATGTGGTACCCGCAAATACTGCAGCGGTAGCGATGCTTAAAAGCTTTTTCATGATCTTTCCTCAGTGTTAATAGCGACTCTTACTTTTTATAACCATAAACAAGAGTCTTATTACCATTATCCTCTTCTGCTTTGGAAAAGTCTTATTAATTTTTAACCTCTGCTATTATTCTTTGATCGAATAATTACTTCGTAGGTCCTGGCATGAAAAAACTGACTCCACTCTCATTAGCCCTGTTTTTGATGACGGCTTCTAGCCACTCAATGGCAGAGATGTCCGTTGATCACAGCAAAATGACTCAACATGATCACGAGATGATGATGAAGCATCTCGGCATGTCTGAAGAGGAGGCTACACCTGTCGTCAATGACCAGAGAGAACTCGTATTGTTTCCTGAAGCTGAATACCATCTCACTTTGCAGAACATGCGAGACCACCTGAGGGGGGTAAACCTAGCCCTAATGAATGTGGCCTCTGGAGACTATGTTCAGGCTGCAGAAGCGATTGAGCAGCATCTTGGTTTTGGCAACAGTCACGGCGCCAATGGTCTGCATTCGGCTCGAGAGTACATGCCTCCTGGAATGCAGATGTTGGGTCACGGGATGCACACTAAAGCCAATGCATTAGCTACGACGCTCAGGGATGCGGAAATTACCGAAGATAGTCAGGAGATTTTTCTGAAAATGGCCGATCTTACGTCGCAGTGTGTAGCCTGCCACGATGCGTATCGATTGGGCACAGAGTAGAAACTTAGTTCGCGGCGTTTGAGCTAACAGGTGATAGCACACCACCCACATCAACCGCGCCTAATGCGACGTTTACCATGGCGTTAGTACCAACATCGGCAAGTATCTGCTCTTCATTGAGTGGATTCTTGCCGCAACTCTCCAACATGTTGGATGCATTTTTGCGATCGACATAGTCCAAGGCTGCGTTGGCACCGATGATGATGGGTGCCAATCCAACGGTCGCTACCGTCAAAATAGGCGTTGCAATGTTACGTCCCCATTTTAACTTCTCATGCTCAGTGACCGTTGACATGGATGATTCACATTGGGCAGTGACTACATCGCCATTGATACGTAGCTTATGAGCCGTGTCGTAACTCACGCTAGAGCATCCACTTACCAGCAGTGTTGAGCAGATTAAAGAGGTTGCGATGATTCTCATTGGACTTTGCTTTTGTACCATTAATGAACATTGTGACACTTATCTATATAGAGACAGGTTTTCCTGAAAAGTTCCCTAAGTTATTAATTTATTTTAAAAGTGACTCAATATTTACACCTTTTCGTATTCTGCTTTAATACAGTTAACCTGTCTGATTCATCTTAGGAGTTTGTCATGCGCCTATCTACCTTCCCGTTAGCATTTACACTGTGGGTATCGATGCTTGCCACTGTCGCTCATGCTCAACGAGTCCCTGATCTTGAGCGTGAACAACGGATGGTGGATGAAATAGTTGATGTCATCTTTGATGGCGACCCTATAGAACTCAGTGACGGTGATCGGGAGTTTCTAGCGATCTTTATGGAGGCCGACGAGCCAAAAGGGACAGTGATCATCGCTCATGGACGTGGTTATCACGCCGACTGGGAGAGCGTTGTAAACCCTTTGCGAGTGGGATTGGTCGAAGCGGGTTGGAATACGCTCAGCATTCAACTTCCGGTTCTGGAAAAGAGCGCTAAATATTTTGACTACGTCGATATCTTTGATGATGCTGCTCCACGTTTCCAGGCTGCTACCGAGTTTGCTAAACAGCAGGGCGGAAAGGTTGTTTTGCTCGCTCACAGTTGTGGTTCACACATGGCGCAGCGCTGGATTAAGAATCAACCTGAAGCGAGCTTAGCCTCATTTGATGCCTATATCGGAATCGGGATGGGAGCCACTGATTACAAACAACCGATGGTAGAGCCCTTTCAGCTTGATAAAATGCCAATGCCAGTCTTAGATCTTTATGGCAGTGAGGATTTCCCAGCTGTCATCAGAAAAGCGCCAGAGCGTCTGGCTATGCTGGAAAAAGCAGGTAATCCAAAGTCTGCACAGCTGGTTGTTGAAGGGGCAGAGCACTACTTCAAAACACATAAATCTGAGTTGGTCGACACTGTTTCTGGTTGGTTAGATAGGCTTTTACCTTAGTTACGGTAGAGGGTCTTAATTAGATGGTAGCCAAAACGGGTTTTGATAGGACCATGAACCTTTAAAATAGGGCGCTTAAAGACCACGTCATCGAAGGCTTTGACCATATCGCCACGATGAAACTCACCGAGGCTACCGCCTTTTTTGCCTGATGGGCAGATAGAGTGTTTTTTAGCGAGCTGATCGAACTTCTTGCCCTTTTTAAGCTCAGCTAATATCGCCAAAGCTTCCTCTTTGGTCTTTACCAAAATGTGTACTGCAGATGCGGTGGCCATAGTCTCTCTCGAAATGGTTATGTTGTGAATTCTATCAGATCTAGCGCTTCTGCTAAGGTGGCGGTAAAACTTAACTGGTTCGGTAGAGGTGTCAGGTCAGATCGAGAGACAGTTTTTAACGGTTGAAACTGCAGATCTGCCAAAACGATTTCACAGCCATCCTGAATTCGACGTTCAATGAAACGTTCAAGTGCCGACAGCCCGCCGGCATCCAGTATCGATACACCATCTAGGTATAAGATGATTTTTTGTTTTCCTTGGCTTAGGTGCTCCAGTTGGTCAAAAACTCGATCAGCGGCAGCAAAGAAAAGCGGACCGTTGATTTTGTAGACGGCGGTTCTTTCAGAGAGCGGCCTAGGGACATGTTTACGCACCCCACTGATATCTTTTACTTGGGTCATCTGTGCTATGTCTCGCATGAAGAGCAGTGCCGCTAGCACGACGCCCACGCAAATGGCGATCACCATGTCAAAGATGACGGTCAGCGAGAAGCAGCTAGTCTCTATCTCGTTAAAGCCCCAGAGAAAAGCCGCTAGGGTTCCGACAATGGCTGCTGGAAGATAGGTTGGGATGGGCGTTTTAAATTTTGGCCAAATGATCAATGAGGCCAGTGTCACCACCCCGACAACGAGCTCCCCGGTGTGAATGGCAGGAAGATGGTCAAACAGGGTGACAAGCTTGGCAAAGAAGAATTCAGGCATTTCAGCTATATGAAGGCCTAGGAAATCATTGAGTTGCAATACTGCGATAACGACGGCAATGCCACTGGTGAAGCCGAGAGTCACCGGTTCGGGTATATACTCAATCAACCGACCTAACCTCGCGAAAGCGAGCGTGAGCATGATCAAACCGGCCAGAAGCGTTGCGAGTAGAAGTCCATTCAAGCCGTAACTTTGAGCAACGGGATAGAGTATGACTACGAATGCAGCCGTTGGGCCTGAAACGCTGTATCTAGAGCCACCGGTTAAAGGGATCAATATACCGGCAATGATCGCTGTATAGAGACCGTACTGTGGAGGTACACCGCTGGCAATGGCGAGTGCCATAGAGAGCGGAATGGCGATGATACCGACAGTTAAACCGGCGAGTAGGTCTTTGATGAAATGATCAAAACGGTACCCCTCTTTAAAGACCTCACGCAGAGCAGTGAAAGGGAGTACCGAATTAAAACGTGATCGATGTGGGATGTCAGTGAGGACCGTATAGATCGTATAAGATCCTCACAATTTATAAGGTTTTGAGTGAACTAGCTATCGTCTTTTAGTCGTTGCTGCTGTCAACACAGGTGTCACAGTGCTCTTTGAAGATACCAACTTTTACCAGCACCGAGTGGAACCAACAGCCGGCACACCAACCTGCAGCGGCTTCAAGCCACATGAAGGTTAGACAGAGAGGAATGGTCACTAGCGGGGTCCAGCGAGGCATCCAGTTTTGTGTGGTTGTCAGCAGTTCACTTCCTGTGAGGCTGTTTACAAATTCGGCAACCGGTACCGGATTGAAGAAGAGAAGGCAGGCTGCAACCAGTGCGGTACCAATCTTCCAAGCAAACTTCTTAGGCTGGTATGGGCGGTAGACCGGCTTGTGGTGACGGTTCATGGCAGCGGAAATCCAGAACAGAGGGCAGAGCCAAGCGGTGCGTTTGCTTTGACTTAGCACCATCTCCCAAAGGACATAGAGCAATAGGTAAGTTTGTGGGGTCCAGTCGTAGACCTGGCGAACGACCTCAGCGGAGTAGATGATCTGCCCAGCCATGTTGGTTTCCCAAGTATCTTCCAGTGTGCTGGGATCAACAATGAAAGCCGAGCCATTTATGGTGTTGTAGAAGATGACTAATATAGAGACGGGTACTAAGAATAGAAAAGCGGCACGTGTTCTAACAACATTGTCGTTGACCATGTCGTAACTCATTGGGTGAAACAGTGGGTTTCTCATCAGTGATCCTCTATTGTTTTTATATTAACTGTTCCTAATAATAGGCTAGGTATAAGCGTTAATAATAGATGCTGCTTAGGTTAAGTTTTTCTTAACTAGTTTGGTTATAGATCTCTTGGTTATTTATTAACTTTGCTAATATAAGCGGCTCTCCAGCAGGGTTATTGGATGTCTAAGTTTCAAATCATCGTCGGTACCGTTTATGGTTCAACTATTGAATTGGCTGATGAGTGTCAGGAATTTCTGACCACTCAGGGACATCAGTGTGAATGGCTAGATACACCCGAGCTCTCTGATCTTGATCCATCAGCTTCCCTGCTGATTATGACGGCATCGACAGGAATGGGAGACATCCCAGACGGTTTGATGCCGCTCTACTGTGATCTATTAGATGAAGAGCCCGATTTAACCCATCAGCGCTTTGCATTGGTAGGGTTAGGGGATTCAAGTTATGACTATTTCAACGGGGCGGCCAAACGACTGTTTGAAGTGTTTTCAAATCTGAAGGCTCAATCGTTGGTTGAGCCGCTCTATGTTGATGCCAATAAAGATCCTGAGCCAGCAGAACCTGTTATGCGTTGGCTAGCGAGCTGGATCGATTAGTCGAAAGGTTAGATTGATTCTCGGTTGTTTAACGCGAAGACGTTTTGGCACTGAGTGCTCCCAATACTCTTGAACTCCAGCGTTCATGATCAGCAGAGAGCCGTGGCTGAGTTCAAAGTCGACGGTCTCTTTTCTACTCTTTAGATCTCTAAATCGAAAGGTGCGAGAGCTCCCTAGTGACAGTGACGCGATGACAGGCTGTTCGCCCAGTTCTGGCTCGTTATCACTGTGCCACCCCATACTGTCATGCCCATCTCGATAGAGGTTACAAAGAACGGCATTAAATGTGTGGTTGGCCGTTGACTCGATTTTGTCTTTAATGGATTCGAGAATGTTCGGAAAGCCGCTACCCTCCATTGTCAGATTAGAGTAACGATAACTGACACCTTTTGATGCTACAAAGCACTGCAGTCTTGGAATAGGGTGGCTTTTTCCATAAAGGGTAATACTCTCTTGGCGCCACTCTAAGGTGTCTGTGAGCTCTGTGAGCAGTGCATCTGCTTCTTTAGAACTGAGAAAACCCTCGATCAGTTTAACGTTTAAATCACTACCCATTACAGCTGTTCAAGATAGCCCATCAATTGCGTAGCTATGACCGGTGTCAGATCTAATGAGTTCGTCTCATGGACAATGCTGTTGCAGCTGTGAATTTCGGCAATATCTTTCAATAGTGCATATGCATCTTTAGCGAAAATACCATGGACTCCGATGATCAAAGGTTTACCCATCTCCGCTGACTCCAAGTGTTCAATGGTCGCTAGCATGGTTCTGCCGCTGGAGATGATGTCATCGACTAATACAGGACAATAGCCTCTGTATTGGGCCAGTTCAGGCTCTGTCACAGAGACATCGTAATCACCTGATCGCTCTTTCAACAGGATCTGATAGGGGCGATTAGATGCGTTTGCGATGGCAGCTACCCACTGTTCACTCTCTTCATCAGGGCCGATCAATAATAAGTTGTCGGTTTGCGTTTTTAGGAACTCGGTAATCACCGTTTGCGCCGTGCAGACCATTCCGTTGAGTGTATAAACCGCATCCAGTGTTGGATAACGATGTAGGTGTGGATCGACCGTTATCAGTGCATCAAAGGCGAGGGATAGGTGCTTAGCAAAGTGTCTAGAGGTGATCGATTCGCCAGTATGAAAACGTTTGTCTTGGCGCATATACGGAAGATAGGGTGTGATCAGACAGATATTGCTAGCGCCTAGCTCGCGAGCATTTTCTGCAAAACTGAGTAATGGAAAAAGTTTCTCATTGGGTTGGTATAGGTCGCAGAAAATAACCACGTTGGATTCTGCTACGTCGGTATCAACCCTGAGAAACGTCTCCCCATCAGGGAAGTGACGGATTTCAAATTGACCTAGTGGTAGACCGGTAGCTTCAGCGAGTTTCTCCGGAATAGGGTGGCTTGGAGATAGATTAAATAGAATGGTTTTTTTCATAAGTCACCTATTCACCAAAGGTTAAAATTTGTAGGTGTGATTGCAGATAGTCTACCGCGTAGTTTAGCTCGCCAATGTGTTCAGCATGAATCGTTAGCATGGGCTGCCCACGTTTGATCAGATCGCCTACTTTAACGTGTAGATCAACCCCCGCCGCCGCATCAGCTGGCGCACCGGCCAACTTGGCGACTTTAGCTAGGATACGATTATCAACAGTGGCGAGAGTGCCATCCTTCTCCGCTAACATTTCGTAACGATAGTGGGCTATAGGTGGCTCTTTAAAAGCGCCTTGCGCCTGACAGATGGCAACAAATTTCTCCCAAGCTTTCCCCGTTGTAACCAACTCTCTGGCGAGCTTTTCACCTTCGCCAGGTGATACTTTACCGCTTAAATCGAGCATTGCACCGGCAAGGTAGACCGCGCGATTTAGCAGATCCTGAGGTGCTTGCTCATCACATTTTAAAACTCGGACAATATCTCGCGCTTCAAGAGCGGGTCCAATTCCTTCACCGACCGGTTGAGTCCCGTCTGTCTTAACAATGGCTAAGGTGACACCTAAGTTATCAGCCACTCGTTTAAAACTGTTTGCTAGCTTATCGGCGGCTTCATCATCTCTAACTTTAGCGGTTGGCCCTACTGGAATGTCGATCAAAACGTGGGTCGCGCCTGCGGCTACTTTTTTTGATAAAACAGAGGCGATCAGCTGTCCTTCACTGTCGATATCGAGTGCGCGTTCTACTTGAATGAGTAGATCGTCAGCAGGGCTCAGCCTCACGGACCCTCCCCAGGCTAAACAACCTCCTTCCGAGTGAACGACCTCTCGCATCTGATCTAAGGTGAGACTGACATCTGTGAGCGTCTCCATGGTGTCAGCGGTACCGGCCGGCGAGGTGATTGCTCGTGAAGAGGTTTTGGGAATGGTTAAGCCTGCAGCCGTTAATATGGAGACCACAATGGGCGTGGTGCGGTTGCCGGGTAAACCACCCACACAGTGTTTGTCTAGGACCTGATCTAGCCCCCAATCAATAGTGCTTCCAGCATTGATCATTGCGCGCGTGAGAGAGGTGATCTCTTCATCATCTAACTTGTCGTCACCACAGGCGGTAATAAAGGCGGCTAAGTAAACATCAGCGTAACGTTCATCAACGATGTCATTAATAATTTCGCTAAACTGCTCTTCATTTAATTTATGGCCATAGACCTTTGATCGCACATGCGACAGCGAATGAACAGGCCTTGGGTGAGACAGCCATATGGACTCATGTCCTATCAGTTTAAGTTTCTCCCAAGCCGATTCAGAGAGTCCGATCTCCCCCTCGTCAATTAGGTCTCCCGTCACGATATTCAACGTGGCGATCATGTGATTCTGTTCTGTCGAGACGAGGACGCGCGTTAGGCTGTTAAACCCTTCCGATTTGCAGACAGAACTGTCTGAACGAAGGTAGATGTTGGGTTCGTGGTGTGTATCAATCCCTAAACGGCGTGCCCTTAAGGGATTCATTTTCTCTGGAAACATAGGTCACTCTTATACTAAGACTAAATTCAGTCTACTTAAAAACGGGATACTTTCCACAAGAGTTCAAACAGTAATGAGGTTTCTACTGTTATGGATCAATCGGCGCTGTTAAAATAATTGATCAACTTTGAGAGTGTATTGATGAACGATCTACCCGAACAGCCTCTATCTGTCTCCCCATCCCTAGCATCCAAGTATGGTGTGGATGGTGCGCTGCTGTTGGGTCTGATTGAACAGTACCGCCTTATTGTCAAAGCAGATGAGTTAACTCTCTCATTGTCTGCGTTGCAGGAGCGCTGCCCCTTCTGGAGTGAGGCACAGTTGCTTGAGCATCTTTACACGCTGGCATCTGAATCCCTGTTTGGTCTGCAAGTATCTGATGATCAACTGCTGATTAGTTTTGAAAAGGGAGCTTCTCAATCCGTAGCAACGCCTGCGACAAAACAAGCGCCTGCAGCCATCCAGGCGACAGCTGCTCGACCTCAAACTCATCGTTTGCCAAACTCTAGACGGAACGTGCCGCCCAGTTTTGGTGGTGGCTGGCGTCGATCAACCAATGAGTTGGACGAAATTTTCGAAGCGGCTGAACAGAAACGCAAACTTCAAATTCGTATGGATGTCTCTTGGAGGCCTGATGAGAGTTTCTATCAGTTGCTTCAGCAGCATGGTATTGAAGCTCGATTTGCGGAATCGCATCTTGATGAATTTACACTCTACTATCTGGATAAACTTGATCACCAGAGCGTTTGGAACCAGAAATTCTTAGCCTGGGTAAAACGTGCCGTTCGTGATCAAGAGAGCCGTTCGGCTAAAGCTGAACGTTTTAACGAATCTTCACAAGCCGGTGGGCAGCATGAAAAAAGTCGACGAGATACTCGGGAAAACCGAAAACGGGTTACCGCAGCCGTCATGGACCTCAAAAACCTCGACTGGTAATCGCTCACTCAGTACGCCGGAACATGAGGCGCCGCAACGCGAGCTGATCAGCCAAGAGACCAAAGCGATGGTCAACATGGTGTTTGCTCGTTTCATGGCGATCTATGGCCATAAATTCAAAAGTGCTTTTGAAACCGAGCAGGAGATTATGATTGCCAAACGTGAGTGGGCAATGAGCATCTCTGGCTATGGTGAAAATGAACTGGTAGCGGCTATTAATCGTTGTAAAGAGACCTTAGCTTGGATGCCATCCATCTCAGAGTTCCTCAACATACTAAAAGAGGTTGGAGCAGACTTTGGTCTTCCTAGCAGTTATGAAGCTTACCAAGAGGCTTGTCGATACGCGGGTGATCATCATCACGGTTGGTCTCACCCTGCAGTATATGAGGCGGCTAAGCAGACCGGTTGGTATGAGATTCGAGGGGAGGCGGAAGCCAATATCTACCCACGTTTTCGATACTACTACGATATGATTTCAAAGCGGGTGCGTGCTGGTGAGACGATTGATCAACCGGTGCCTGTTGCGATTGAAGACAAAAGCGAAGTGACGCATGCAACCACCATGCTCGAGTTTGCTAAAACCCATCAGATCGATGAGGCTGAGGCCTGCAAATTGCTCTATTACCTGACCCTGCCTGAGGGCTCCAATGTGCGCTCGCGACAGTACCAGCAGAGTTTAGCAACGGCTCAAGATCGTGGTTGGACGCTGCCGACTACTCAATAGTCAGATCCAAGAGTACTATTTTCTTCCAAGAAAGCGTTTAAGGTGCTTCGACATTTTCGAAGCATTTTGATCGCTGATCAGTTGGTCAAACAGCTTACTCCACCCCAGGATCGATACCGAAAAGAGAAAGCCCAATTTCACATCATCAAACACAATGGCAACCAGCGTCATCGTGATCATTGTGGCAATGACCGAGACGATAAACACCTCTAACTGGCGAGGTCTAAAAAACTTCCAATAGATGAAGAAAGCGACCCCCGCGATGATGATGAAAAAGTGCATCGGTTACTCCTTAATCTCTGGCTCGAGTTGCTCTTTGAGCTGCTTGATCAGGTTCGCAGGCAGATCCTTTAATGTCAAAGTTTCACTGTTAGGATCAAAAGAGATCGATTTTCCGAGCGATTCATTGCTGAAACTGATCGATACCTCACGCGTTCTGCCGGTATAGCGAACGTATTTTTTCAGACTGGCGCGATCGGGAATGAACTGCTCTTTAAGTTCTGGGGCTTCAGAGGCGATGTATTGATCAAACCCAACCTCTTGGTCACTTTCAACGGAGGCAGTTAGGTCACGATAACTTACGGTCTCCCCCGCTTTGGATTGCTCTATACAGAACTCGGCAACCTCTTTCTGATAACGTTTACCAGCCTCTTCCGGCATATTGGCGCTGTAGTCACGAACTACCTCCATGAAGCGTTCTGTGTCAGCTTGGGTATCCACCGTATCGAAGAAGCCAATAAACTCAGCCAAAGCTCGAGTGGCAGAACGGTCACCAAAACCGAAGCCTAAGGTTAGGTAGCGACTGGCGTTAGGGTCAAAAAGGCGCTTAAGATCGATGCAGCAACAGAGTCCCATTTTTGAAAACTCAATCTGTTCTGATTCAATCAGCTCATTGCTCTCATCAAAACACCATCCGTCAGACTGTTTTAATTGAGCTATCCAGAGTTCGTGCAGTTCGGTCTCATCTTGCTCGATGAACGCCCAGTAACCATCCGTCTCTAAATCCTCACTCTCGAACATCACGGCTAACAGCTCGACGACTTTGGAGCTGAATTGAGTCAGGTCCAGACCCTTCTCTTGCCAGTTCAGCAGGAGTCCTTTGAAGCTCGTTGCCTCATCCGCAAAACGGCCATAACGCTTGGTGGCCCTGCGGGTGAAGACCTGATCGATTTCGTTCAGCAGTTTTCGGGCATTCAGTTCTGACCCAATAGGTTGCTCTTTTAGGTGAAATGACTGATCACCAGTTTGACGAGTTAATCGGTGAGCGATAGCGCGAACACTGTTCATTGCAAGAGCCTATTGTGGTTGGCGAAAGTGTGGGCCGAACATTTGATCGGTTGCCTGTTTCAGTGCATCGGACACCGAGGATGAGCGAAGCGCTTGAACCATCAAGACTCGATGCACCGGCAGGTACATCAAGTCTGCTAGGATACGACTGAAGGCGTTCTGCCCGGCATCACACTTAGCTAGAGCCTCTAAAAACAGAGTTAGAAGTGTTGGCTCAAGCAGCGCGTTCTCACAACGGGTAGCGATCGCAGCGAGCAGCTCAGCACTCTGTGCTGCTCTGCTATTGAGAACAGCTTCAATCGCCTGATGCGTATGGCTTTCTGTTTTAGCACTAGAGAGCGCACGGATAAGAAGTGAGATAAGCACAGGGTCTCTGTTTTCGCTTAATGCCTCTGTTAGCTGCTGAAACAGCTTTTCGGATAGATCGCTGCTAGGCTTCACATGTTCAAGCAGCCCTAAAACCTGTGCGTGTAAACCTTCAGGAAGCTGATTCAGTGCGTTCACTAAAGTGGCTTCGTTACCGGACTGTTCCAGTCTTACAACAAAATCAGCCAAGCCCTGCAGTGACAAGTTCTCCCAGCCTGTATCAAGGTTGGGTTGGCTGATAAATTGCTGCACAGGCTCATAATAGGCTGATGCTGCTTGGTGGTTATCCAGAGCCGCTTTGGCATGAAACAGTGCCATCTTTTCATCGCTTGGTTTAAACGCGAAAGGATTCTCTTTTAGGCTGTCTTCTGTTGGAACACCGTCGATACTGGATTGAACGTTTTGTAGGAGGCGATTGACGATATCATCACGTACAGCGCTGAGCAGAAACCCTTGCTCATCAAGCGGTAACTTCAAAAACCAGACGGCATTCTCATCAGCAGACTTAGGATTCCAAAGTAGCAGCGCGATCCAGGCGTGCTGCAGGTAGGGAGTAGGGTAAGGGGTGGCCTGAGTCTCGATGCGTTCAAACTCGTCAGCACTGAATGCTCTGATACGACGGCCGAGATCGTAGATACGCATCGCGGTTCCGGCCTGTTTGAATAGTGCGGTTAAAGTTACCTGTTGATCGCTCATCGCTGACTCCATTTTCTAAGCGCGCGATTTTACCATGTCGGCGAGCGAATCACAGGTTGCCGAGCAGAATCCTCTCTTCTGCTTGTTCAATCTCCCTAGGCGATCCGGTCAGAATCAAAGTGTCACCCTCATTAAGTAGCAGAGTACCCGATGGGTTATCGATCTCCTCACCCTGTTGAATCAGTGAGCTGATCTCTAACTCTAGGTCAAGGGCGTCCAGGGTTTTGCCACAAGCATAGGCGTTTTCAGAGAGAGTAACCGCGTGCTTCTGAATCACACGGCTTGGGTCTAAATCGGCTTTCAGGGATTGTCCGCCGTGCACGAAACCATGCAATATCCGATAACGTTGTGATCTTACCGAACGGATGCGCTCTTTGATGATATCGGCGGGAACATCCAGTAGTGTGAGTACATGAGAGACCAACATTAGGCTGCCTTCAAGCGCTTCAGGCACCACCTCTGCCGCACCGTATATCTGAAACTGCTCTAAGTGGTAGTCATCCTGGGTTCTAACGAGTACTGGGATATCACCGAATTCGCGCTTGATCTGTTTTAACGTCTCAAGGCTCGACTTGGGGTTAGGCAGCGTCAGAATAATAAGGCGAGCCTTCGCAGCTCCTAAGCCTCGCATAATATCGACACGTTTGGCATCGCCGTAATAGGCAGGCTCACCGGCTGAAGAGGCCTCTTTAATGCGAATCGGGTCCGGATCGATGGCTACGTATTGAATCCCCATCTGCTTCAGAAAACGAGCCACAATCTGTCCAACACGACCATAGCCACAAATGATGACATGGTCGGCGAGTTCGTGATGTTGGCTGGCGGCATCAGCATGTTGGTGCTCTGGCACAGACTCAGTGCTGTTTTCGGTTGGGAAAAAGCGCTCTGCGATCCAATCGGCTTTATTTAATAGACTAGGTGTAATGACCATCGAAATGATAATGGTGGAGACTAAGACAGCGTTTAGGTCACTGTCGATCACGTGATAGGTCAGAGCAACCGCGAGTAGGGCAAAGCCAAACTCACCGCCTTGAGCTAGACTGATGCCTGCTTTCAGGGAGGTGTTTGCGTTATTACCGAATAGACGACCTAGCAGCAAAATGACGAGGGTTTTCGCCGTGACCAGCATCAGAGTCGTTAGAATAACCCAGTGGATGTTTTCAACCAGCGCAGACAGATCAAGCTGCATACCCACAGTGACGAAGAAGAGGCCAAGCAGCACATCTCTAAATGGGCGTATGTCATTCTCAAGTTGATGCTTAAAGTGACTCTCGCCCAACATCATGCCCGCTAAGAAGCCACCTAAAGCCATTGATAGGCCCGCTGCGTGAGTAATCCAAGCTGCCGTCATAGCAGTGACCAGTGCAACTAGGACAAAGAGCTCATCCGAGCGTTCACGGGCAATCTCATTAAACAGTGCGGGAAGAATTTTGTGCCCAAGAATAAGAAGTAAAAGTAGCAATCCAGCGCCTTGCAGTAGTGGCCAGATGATTGATTCGCTAGCTTCAGCGGTGCTGGTTCCTAGCGCAGGAACTAAGATCAGAAAGACGACCGCGGCAATATCTTGAAATAGCAGAATCCCGAAGGATAGCTGCCCATGCGGTTGTCCTAGCTGCTGGAGTCGAATGAGCTCTTTGGTCACGATGGCTGTAGAAGATAAGGCTAACGCACCGGCTAGAACGATGGAGGGTGCCAACTCCATCCCCATTAGTAGCGATAAGCCGATGAAAATAGCGGAGGTAGTAATGACTTGGGCTGAACCTAAGCCAAGAACGGTTTTGCGCATGGCAATCATTTTTGGCAATGAGAACTCAAGACCCAACATGAACAGAAGGAATACAACGCCAAGCTCTGAAAGAAGCGCCATCTGGTCGGGGTGTGCAACTTGAAGCGCAAACGGGCCAATCAGGGCACCCATAGCTAGGTAGGCCAAAATGGCTGGCAGTTTTAAACGTCTGAACAGGGTGGTGGCAACAACGGCACCAATGAAAATAAGCAGTATCTGTTCAAATAGACCGTAGCTTTCAGCCATTAGTATCCCCGCTGAGTGCTCTATCGAGTTGTTGAATCTGAGCGATTAATTGGGCGTTCTCTGTACGACTCTTCAGTGCCTCTTCGGCATAGGGGTGGATGGCACTGGAGTCAGGCAGAGGAATTTTAGTTTTTAAAAGGGCTTCAAGCCTAGGGATTAAAATCCACTGCAACCACTGAGTAAACTCAAGCGTGTCGATGCAAAAGGGTTGCTGACTACTTAAAGCTTCCTGGGGCGGTGGCGATGCTTCCCAGAGTGATAAGCGCACCATCTCTTTTCTGATCGCTTCAATCGAGAGTGTAACGGCTTGAGCTTTACTCATCGTTGTTTTCGAACTTGGTGATCGCGGCTTTAATGCCGTTGAGTCGTTTAAAGCTGATCTCTTGCGCGGTGCTTAGGAAGTCCAGCATGAAGTCTGACTCTTTCTGCTCTTCGCGGATAGCCGCATAGAGTGTGCACCACAAACCCTCTTCACCTAAAGACTTGGCATCGATGAACTGCTTTTCAAGATACTCGTGCAGTGCCCAGTTTGGCAGCGCAGCCACGCCTCGACCACTAGCAACCAGCTGCACCATCATAACGGTTAACTCCGCCGTGCGAATTTCTTGAGGTTCGATACCTGCTGGGTCTAAAAATCGTGTGAACAGATCCAAACGGTTTTGATCGACGGGGTAGGTGATCAAGGTCTCCTCCGATAGATCTGACGGCTCAATCTGCTTTTTAGCATTGAGTCGATGTTGGCGGCTTAGGGCGAGCATCGATTCGTAACTGAACAGTGGAACGTAGTGAATGCCGTTTCTTGGCTCTGGATCCGATGTGATGACAAGATCAATATCACCACGAGCCAGTGCTGGCAGTGGCTGGAATGTAAAACCGGTTGAGAGATCCATCTCAACTTCAGGCCAATTCTTGCGGAATGAGTCGATGGTTGGCATGAGCCAATCAAAACAGCTATGACACTCAATACAGATATTCAAACGACCAACTTCACCACCCGCTAAGCGAGCAATATCACGCTCGGCTGTTCGGATCATCGGTAGAATGTCATCTGCCAACGATAGTATGCGTTGACCAGCAGAGGTGAAACTAATCGGTTTGGTTTTGCGGATGAACAGCGAGCAGTTTAGGCGCTCTTCGAGATCTTTGATTTGGTGTGAAAGGGCCGATTGGGTTAAGTGAACCCGCTCTGCAGCTTCGACAAGGCTACCGGCATCTCTTAATGCCACAAGAGTTTTAAGATGTCGAAGATCGATCATGGCTGACTCCAGCTAATTGCATTGAGGCCAGTATAGACCATATCAAGTAAGCAGCCCATGGACTGCTTACTCAAAGGGTTAAATGCCTACTAGAAGGAACTCCAGAAGTGCTTTTTGGGCGTGTAGGCGGTTTTCAGCTTCTTGAAATGCAACGCAACGTGGGTCGTCCATCATTTCGTCGCTGACCTCTTCACCGCGGTGAGCCGGCAGGCAGTGCATGAATAGAGCATCCGGTTTAGCGAGATCCATCAATGCTGTATTGACTTGGAATCCATCAAAACGCTTCAGACGAAGAGCCTCTTCCTCCTCCTGTCCCATTGATGCCCAAACATCGGTTACAACCAGGTCGCTATCTTTAACGGCTTCTTTAGGATCATGAGTAATTGTTACACGACCAGGGTTTGCGGCGAGTAGCTCTGCATCTGGCTCAAAACCTTTAGGACAAGCGACGTTTAAATGGAAATCAAACTGGCGAGCCGCATTGATGTAGCTACTGCACATGTTATTGCCATCACCAACCCATGCCACGGTCTTACCTTTAATAGAACCTCGGATCTCTTGATAGGTTTGCATGTCGGCAAGTAGCTGACAGGGGTGGAACTCATCGGTCAGCGCGTTAATGACCGGCACCTTGGAGTTGGCTGCAAAGGTTTCAACTAATTCGTGGCTGAAGGTGCGAATCATCACTACATCAACCATGCTAGAGATGACTCGAGCGCTGTCTTCAATCGGTTCACCGCGTCCCAGCTGGGTGTCGCGAGGGGATAGGAACATCGCATGACCACCAAACTGTGCCATGCCTGCTTCGAAGGAGACACGTGTTCGTGTAGACGACTTTTCAAAGATCATCGCCATAACGCGATTCTTGAGTGGCTCGTAGATCTCTCCCGCATTGCGCATGCGTTTGAGTTCAATCGCACGATTGATCAGTTTGTTAAGCTCTTCAGGCGTTAGGTCTAGAAGAGTTAGAAAGTGTCTTGTTCCCATAAAAATTAAAACGTCAGCCAAATGCATGGCTGACGATATCCTAAATAAAGTTAGTTTTGATTACTTTGCAAGTAGCTGATGAACTAGCTCAGATACAGTCTCTATCAGTTGCTCTGCTTCAGACTCAGAGATGATTAGAGGTGGTAGCAATCGAATAACCTTACCTCCTCCATTCACATTGAGCAATAGCTGATTGTCAGAGGCAAGTTTAGCTAAGCCAGCAATGTCAGTATTGAACTGACAACCGATCATCAACCCTTTGCCTCGTACCTCAACAAATTCTTCAAGGTCGGCAAAGCGAGAGGCCAAGCCATCACGAATCTGTTGGCCACGAGCCATCGCATTGGCCATCAGTTCTTCATTTTGGATGGTGTTGTAAACGGCAAGCGCCGCCGCACATACCAATGGATTACCACCGTAGGTTGAGCCGTGGTTACCAGGACCGAATACATGGTTGCCATGTTTTGCAACCAAGCAGGCACCAATAGGAACCCCGTTGCCTAGACCTTTTGCTGTGGTCAATACGTCAGGCTGTACACCTTCATGTTGGAAGGCAAAGTATTTGCCAGTACGTCCATTACCTGTTTGAACCTCATCAAGCATGAGCAGCCACTCATTCTCATCACAAATCTCACGCAGTGCTTTTAGGTAGCCGTCGGTAGGGACGTGCACGCCACCTTCACCCTGAACGGGCTCTACAAGAATTGCTACAATGCTCCGGTTGTTTGATGCGACCTTCTTAATCGCTTCAACATCATCGTATGGCACGCGCACGAAGCCACTCAGAAGTGGTTCGAACCCGGCTTGAATGGCACGATTTCCAGTGGCTGACAGCGTTGCCATGGTGCGGCCATGAAAACTCTGCTCCATCACAATGATAGACGGGTTAGTGATGCCGCGGTCGTTACCGTATTTACGAGCAATCTTGATTGCAGCCTCATTCGATTCCGCACCGGAGTTACAGAAGTAGACCGCTTCCATATTGGTCTCTGTACATAACTTTTCACCCAGCTGCTGTTGCAGAGAGATCTCGTACAGGTTGGAAGTGTGAATCAGTTTAGCGGCTTGTTCGCTGAGTGCTTGAGTGACGGCAGGGTGAGCGTGACCAAGACCGGTAACTGCGATGCCAGAGAGTGCATCCAGATAGCGTCGCCCTTCAGTGTCGTACAACCAAACGCCTTCACCGTGGGTGAAAGCAACAGGTAACCGAGCGTAGGTGGGCATTACAGGGGTCATGGTCATTGAAAGTGTTCTCCATAAAACGCAAAAAGACAGCCGTGGCTGTCGCTGGAGACTAATATTATTTTGTGCTTACAAAATAAGCAATCTTAGAGTAGTTATAACCGAGTTTTTTACTCAGATTTACTGTATAGTGCGCCCATTCGTTCAATGAGATTTAAGAGGTGAGTTAATGAGCACTTTAGAGACAATTAAAGAACAGATCGAAAGCAATGCCATTCTTCTTTACATGAAAGGCACACCTCGCTTTCCTCAGTGTGGTTTTTCATCACGTGCATCTGAAGCGTTGATGTCGTGTAACGAACGTTTTGCTTTCGTAAACATCCTTGAGAACCCTGACATTCGTGCAGAACTACCAAAGTACGCTAACTGGCCGACCTTCCCTCAGTTGTGGGTTAATGGTGAGCTAGTCGGCGGGTGTGACATTATCTGTGATATGGCAGCGAGCGGTGAACTACAGACATTGGTCTCTGAAGCGGCTAAATCTGAAGAGGGTGACAACGCTGAGGGTTAATCCCCGCTGACGCTTGTTAGTCCAGCTCGCTCTCTTCTCTGAGGGCGAGCATCATGTCCCATCCCCCCATCTCTTTCCACTGATTGACAATCATGCAAAATAGCTCGGCCGTTTTCTCTGTGTCGTAGAGAGCGGAGTGCGCCTGTTTGTTGTCGAAGCTAATTCCGGCGAGATCGCACGCCTTAGCGAGGACCGTATGGCCATACGCTAGACCCGCCAGTGTGGCGGTATCAAAAGTGGAGAATGGGTGGAATGGATTACGCTTGATGTCACAACGATCAGCTGCATTGCATACAAAGCTATGATCAAAGTGGGCGTTATGTCCAACCAAAATGGCTCGTTTGCAGTCATGCGCTTTAACCGCTTTGCGGATAGGCTTGAAGATCTTCTCCATCGCCATGAGTTCTGGCTCGGCCTCACGATCCGGCGACCAAGGGTCGATGCCGGTGAAATCCAACGCCGATTGTTCTAGGTTTGCCCCTTCGAAAGGCTCTACGTGCGCCTCAATTGACTGATCTACGATCAGGTAGCCCTCTTCATCCATGGTCAGAGTGACCGCTGCAATCTCTAAGAGAGCATCGGTTTGAGCATTGAATCCAGCTGTTTCAACATCAACAACAACGGGAAGATAACCACGGAAACGGTCTGCCATTGGGTGACGCTGTTTCGAATTTGGCACAGTAGATCCTTACTCTTCGATGGGGTTTTGTGGAGTTTAACAAATCCAATGGATAAGGGCAGAGTTAAAACTCAGATCTACTGATATTTATTTAAATGTTCGCTATAATTCCCGCCCATAAATTTCAGTGCTGTCTGATTCATGAGTTCAGTGCGCCGTATTAACCTCTGCCCTGATCGGGCGAGCATGGAGTTGGAGTCGTCAATGTCCGACATTAAAAAAGTCGTTTTAGCTTATTCTGGTGGTTTGGATACCTCTGTAATCGTTCGTTGGTTACAAGATGAATACAATGCCGAAGTTGTAACCTTTACTGCTGATATTGGTCAGGGTGAAGAGGTTGAGCCAGCGCGAGCTAAAGCCGAAGCGTTGGGCGTCAAGGAGATCTACATCGAAGATCTTCGTGAAGAGTTTGTTCGTGATTACGTATTCCCAATGTTCCGCGCGAACACCATTTACGAAGGCGAATACCTACTGGGTACGTCGATCGCTCGTCCACTCATCGCTAAGCGTCTGGTTGAGATCGCCAACGAGACAGGTGCCGATGCGATTTCACACGGTGCGACCGGTAAAGGTAATGATCAGGTACGTTTCGAATTGGGTGCCTACGCACTGAAACCGGGCGTGCACGTTATTGCACCTTGGCGTGAGTGGGATCTTAACTCGCGCGAGAAGTTAATGGCTTACTGTGAAACTCACAACATCCCAGTCGATTTCTCTAACAAAAAGAAAAAGTCACCTTACTCTATGGATGCGAACCTGCTTCACATCTCATACGAAGGCGGCATTCTTGAAGATCCTTGGGCAGAAGCTGAAGCCGATATGTGGCGTTGGTCTGTTTCTCCAGAGGAGGCTCCAGATCAGCCAACTTACCTTGAATTGACCTACCGTCAGGGTGACATTGTTGCGATCAACGGTGAAGAGATGTCTCCAGCTACCGTATTGACTTACCTTAACAAGGTGGGCGGCGAAAACGGTATCGGCCGTCTTGATATCGTAGAGAACCGCTTTGTAGGTATGAAGTCACGTGGTTGTTACGAAACACCGGGCGGAACCATCATGCTTCCTGCACACCGTGCGATTGAATCGATTACACTGGATCGTGAAACGGCTCACCTAAAAGATGAGCTGATGCCACGTTACGCTAAGACAATCTACAACGGTTTCTGGTGGTCAGAAGAGCGCAAGATGCTTCAAACGATGATCGACGAGAGCCAGAAGTACGTGAACGGTGAAGTCCGTGTCAAACTGTACAAAGGTAACGTGACGGTTGTTGGTCGTCGCTCTGAAGAGAGTCTGTTTGACGAGAGCATTGCAACCTTTGAAGATGATGCAGGTTCCTACGATCAGAAAGACGCTGCAGGCTTCATTAAGTTGAATGCCCTTCGTATGCGTATCGCAGCTAGCAAAGGTCGTAAGTTCGACTGATCGTCAACTAGCCTAGGTTGCTAAATCGAAGCCCGAATCATCGATTGATGACTCGGGTTTTTTGTTTTTTTAGTGATCTCAGTAGCTCTGTTATGAGTTCAATCAATTGCATCAGGTAGATGTGATCGATAAAATTGTTTCTAGATAGTTATTGAACCTAAAGGGTTGTTACTACAACCCTTTTTTATTGGATTTTCAGCGGATGAAAACACACAAAATTCTTCAAGCTCCGATCCCAATGCGCTGGGTCGGTCCGATGAAACTGTCAGGTCATCTGATTGAAGAGAAGTTGAGTGTTCCTCTAGCCACTTACGAAACCCCTCTATGGCCATCCGTTGGCCGTGGTGCACGTATCTCTACACTCTGTGAAGAGGGGATTAAAGTCAGTGTGATTGATGAGCGTATGACTCGCTCGATTTTGCTTGAAGCGGAAGATGCTTATGCAGCGCACCAAGCGATCCAGTCTCTAAAAGCACGAATGGATGACCTCAATGAGGTAGTGGCTAAATCGAGCCGTTTCGCCAAGTTAATTGATATCAATTCACAGGTGGTTGGTAACCTTATTTACCTGCGCCTTGAGTTTACGACAGGTGATGCCTCTGGTCACAATATGGTGACTAACGCCGCTGATCATCTGATTCCTTGGATTTTGACAGAGTATCCACACCTTCAGTACAGCTCCATATCGGGTAACTACTGCTCCGATAAAAAGGCAACCGCTGTTAATGGTATTCTTGGTCGTGGAAAGTATGTGGTTTGTGAAATCCTGATTCCACGAGATATTGTTGAGCGCCGCCTTCACTCTACGCCGGAAAAAATTGTTGATCTGAACATCAAGAAAAACCTGATCGGCACAATGATCGCTGGTGGTTTGCGCAGTGCTAATGCGCACTACGCCAATATGCTGCTCGCCTTTTACTTGGCAACAGGGCAGGATGCGGCCAATATCATTGAGGGCTCACAAGGTGTGGTTCACGCAGAGGTTCGCAACGGCGATCTCTACTTCAGCTGTACGCTACCCAACCTCATCGTCGGCAGTGTCGGTAACGGCAAAGGGATCGACTTTGTAGAAGAGAACCTAGAACGCCTTGGCTGTCGAGATGATCGTGAGCCGGGTGCTAATGCTCGTCGATTAGCTGCAATCTGTGGTGCGACGGTTCTGTGTGGTGAGCTGTCGCTTATTGCTGCGCAGACTAACCCAGGTGAGCTGATGCAGTCGCACCTTCAGATGGAACGCAAATGAGTCAGTTGACCAACGATCGGAAGATTGAGCACATCAATGCGATTCTGCAGGATGCCGAGACCGATCGTGATGCGCGCTACTTCGATCGTATCAAGTTAACGCACAGGGCGTTGCCAGAGCTTGATTTCGAAAAGATCGATCCGTCCATTAAATTGTTGGGTAAATCGCTAAGCTTCCCCATGCTCATTTCATCGATGACCGGTGGCGATCATGAGTTGATCCGGACCATTAACCGTAATCTCGCTGAAGCAGCCGAGCGTTGTGGCGTGGCGATGGCGGTGGGTTCGCAGCGAGTGATGTTCAGTGACGATTCGGCTAGGAGTAGTTTTGATCTTCGATCGGTTGCTCCCAATGCGCTATTGATCGGCAATGTTGGTGCTGTGCAGCTCAACTATGGTTTTTCACTGGAGCAGTGTCAGGCCGCTGTCGACCTACTGAAAGCCGATGCTCTCTATCTTCACTTGAACCCTTTGCAGGAAGCCATTCAGCCTGAGGGTGACCGTAATTTCGAGAATCTTGCCGATCAGATCCAGCAGATTGTCGAGGGTTTGTCCGTTCCAGTCTGGTTGAAAGAGGTGGGTTCTGGCCTGTCGGCCGCCGATGTGGAGCTTGGTTACCGAGCAGGCGTTCGTTATTTCGATGTGGCAGGCAGCGGCGGAACCTCCTGGAGTCGAATCGAACATCATCGTCGTGATCAGGATGACCTTGGGTTACTATTCCAAGATTGGGGATTACCGACACCGGTGGCGTTAGATCAATGTCAGTCTTGGCAAGATAAGAGCACGTTAATTGCCAGCGGTGGTCTACGTAATGGGATTGATCTAGCTAAGTCTGTTATACTCGGCGCCTCGTTGGGGGGATTTGCAGCACCTCTACTGCAACCTGCAATGCAATCGGCTGATGCGGTTGTCGACGTAATTGAACGTATAAAACGTGAATATGTAACGGCACTGTTTCTTTTAGGTGTGCCTAGTACGACAGCGCTTAAGGGTCAGCGAGCGCTTGTCATCGAACAGTTTTAAGGATTTGATCAAAGTATGTCCGTAGGTATCGACGAAATCAGCTTCTATACATCGAGCTACTACCTCGATTTGCGCACGCTGGCTGAACGTCAAGGCACTGATCCGAACAAGTATTACGATGGTATCGGTCAAGAGAAGATGGCGATGGCGGCGCATGATGAGGATATCGTTACGCTTGCGGCGAACGCTGCGCTTCCTATTGTTGAACGCATTGGAACTGATGCCATCTCAACGATTCTGTTTGCCACTGAGACCGGTATTGATCAATCCAAAGCGGCGGGTGTCTATGTACATCGTTTGTTGGGATTGAACAGTCACTGCCGTGTCGTTGAGCTTAAACACGCTTGTTACAGTGCAACAGCGGCCGTTCAAATGGCCTGTGCACTGGTTGCTCGTAACCCAAGTAAACAGGTGCTTGTGATCGCATCTGACGTGGCTCGTTACGACCTGGACTCTCCAGGTGAAGCCACCCAAGGTTGTGGTGCGGTTGCAATGTTGATCAAAGCAAACCCGAGAGTTCTAGAGATTGAACCAGAATCGGGCACTCACACTGAAGATGTGATGGATTTTTGGCGTCCCAACTACCGTACAACGGCGCTGGTCGATGGCAAATACTCGACCAAAATTTACCTAACATCTTTGAAACGTAGCTGGGAAAACTTCTGTGAAGAGAGTTCCGTTCGCTACGGTGATATCGACTATTTCTGCTACCACTTACCCTTTGGCAAGATGGCACAGAAAGCTCACTCACAGTTGGCCCGTGTCAATAAAACGGGTCAATCTCCGGAAGAGCTTGCTGCTCAGATTGAACCAACACTTATCTACAACCGTTTGATTGGTAACTGTTACACAGCGTCAATGTACATTGGGCTCTGTTCCCTCCTTGAGCAACTTAACGAAGATTTAACCGATAAACGTATCGGACTGTTCAGTTATGGTTCGGGTTCGGTCAGTGAGTTCTTCACCGCTAAGGTGGTGGCGGGCTACCAATCGGCTTTGAATACAGGCCGCCACGCTGAGCTGCTAAACGATCGAACTGAATTGAGCTACGAAGAGTATCTCACCCTTTACCGTTACCCTGATCCACGTGATGGTGGGCAGCATGTGATTGCACCCGATACACAGGGCCGCTTCCGCTTGGCGGCGATTAGCGATCATAAACGTGAGTACGTAGAACGTTAGTCATGTCGGTTGCAAGTGCTCCCGGAAAAATTATTTTAAGTGGTGAGCACTCCGTTGTGTACGGTGCTCCAGCTCTAGCATTCTCGGTTAAACAGCGTTTGACCGTTAACTTTACTCCCGATCTTCTGCCTCGACTTAGCTGGTTTACTCCAGACAGAGCACATGAGATGGCTCTGGAAAAGTTTTCCACTCTTCGTCATAAATTGGATGCGGCGTTTGATGGCTACCTTCGAGGTGAACGCTCCATCAGCGAGATCTTCTCTCGACCGGCAGAGTTGATTTTCTACACCGTTGATGTGGCCCGTATCCTAGGTAACCTTGAACGCATTCCGCGCGGCAAATTTGATATTCAATCGGACATTCCGGTGGGTGCCGGTATGGGCTCGTCTGCTGCTCTGCTCGCTGCACTCTTGAAACTCTTCTCCAAACATGAAGATTTAGCCACTTTGATTGAGCAGGTGCGGCACTGCGAACGCTTACAACACGGTCGCGGCAGTTTGATTGATGCCGCTACAGTAACCATGGGGGGTTTGGTCAAGGTGGAGCAGGATCAAGCGAATCGATTGGGTCTGTTGCCTGATATTTTTAATAACGACTGGTACTGGATATTTACCGGAACTCCTGCAACAAGTACCGGAGTTTGTGTCGAGCGTGTTCGCAGCCAATTTGAACAGTCGGATATATGGAGTGAGTTTGCTGCTGTGACGCATCGTATCGAAACGGCTCAAACCGATCTCGATCAGCTCTTCTCTGCGATTCAAGATAACCACCGCCTTTTAAACCGTATCGGGGTGGTGCCCGCCCGAGTCGCCGCATTGATTGAGCGGATCGAGAGGTTAGGCGGTGTGGCTAAAATCGCTGGTGCTGGTGCGGTATCCGGTGATGCCGGTGGGCTTGTGCTGGCCTATCTGCCTAATCAAACACCGGATGCTTTGAAGTTACCGTCTTTGATGCGCTGGGGGCGGGTTGAATCGGATGGTCAGGGTGTCAGTCTCGGAGACGATGTATGATCTGTTATTCGGCCCCCGGTAACCTGATGTTAATGGGCGAGCATGCCATCTTGCATGGTCAACCTGCCATTGCTCTGGCCGTTGGTAACCGGCTGTCTGTCTCTTTGATCCCGCGAGTGGATGAGGTCGTCACTATTGAATCGGAACTGGGCCGTTACCAGAGCGCTTTGAGTGAGTTAGCAGACGATTCAACGTTCAGCTTTATGGTCACTGCAATTCAGCTATGTCAATCCAAGCTAAAACAGGGTTTTGATTTAACCGTCTCCAGTCAGTTTTCAGATCAAGTTGGCCTGGGTTCATCGGCCGCTGTCACCGCTTCAACCGTTGCCTGCCTGTTAAACTTTTGTAATGAGCCGGTGACCAATGAACAGGTATTCAAACAGGCTCTAGAGGCCGTTCACAGGGTTCAAGGCGGTCGTGGTTCGGGCACCGATTTAGCCGCTTCAATTTGGGGCGGTATGATCGCCTACGAAATGAACGGTGCCAAGGTGCGTCCACTGAAAGGCACCCCTGATATTGATCTCTTCTACGTCGGGTACAAGATGAAAACACCTGAGGTGATTGCGTTGGTAAATCAGCGAGCTGACGCCGATCCCGATATTTATACCTCAATCTATCAATTAATGGGGCAGGTGACTCGCGCAGCAGAACAAGCGATAGAGTCACAAGAGTGGAACCGGCTAGGGCAATTGATGGATCAATACTCAGGGCTTATGGATGCGCTAGGAGTGTGTGATGCTAATTTAGCAGACCTGCAATTTAGAATGCGTCAGCAGTCTGGTGTTCTGGGTGCTAAGATTTCAGGATCTGGTTTGGGTGACTCTGTCATCTCGTTAGGTTTGACCAATCCTTCAGAGATACCCTATCAACATCTGCCCGTCTCGATACACAGTGTAGGTCTCAAACAGGAGTCAATGTGATGACTAAGCAAGAAGTACTGACTAAAGTGCTGCCCGAGTTGGGGGCTGTCTCCGCTTCATCGGAACACTTTGCTCCGAGTAACATCGCTCTGTGTAAGTACTGGGGCAAGCGAGATGTTGAACTTAATTTGCCGATCAACCCCTCCCTCTCTGTCTCATTGAATGATTTGGGCTCTAGAACTCGAGTAACGCCGATTGATCAGCCGATTGATGAGGTATGGTTAAACGGCCAACAGATGCACCAGGATTCACAGTTTGCACGTCGTGTCAGTCGGTTCATCGATCTTTTTCGTGGTAACAAGTCACTCGCTTTCAGAGTGGAGACTCGAAATAACATTCCTACCGCGGCAGGCCTCGCTTCCTCTGCCTCTGGTTTTGCGGCCCTGACGTTGGCGATGAACGATGCACTATCACTTCATCTATCCAATGAAGCGCTATCCATGATTGCGCGTATGGGGAGCGGCAGTGCCTGTCGATCCATCTTTAATGGATTTGTAGAGTGGCACATGGGGCACCGTGAAGATGGCTTGGACAGTCATGCACACCCGATTGATGCGACCTGGGATGATCTTCGAATCGGTCTGGTCAAAGTAGATATCGGCGAAAAGTCCGTTGATAGCCGATCTGGGATGCAGCGCACCAAGGAGACCTCCCACCTTTATAACAGTTGGCCCGCTCAAGCAAATGCCGATCTGTCGAAGCTGCATCAGGCGATCTCAGATAAGGACTTTACCTTGTTGGGTTCTACGGCAGAGCATAATGCTATGTCTATGCATGCCACGTTTGCTTCCAGCTGGCCACCGCTCGTCTATTGGCAACCAGAGTCGTTACAGGCGATGCATAAGGTGTGGCACCTTCGTGAGCAGGGGTTGGAGGTCTATTTCACCATGGATGCGGGGCCTAACTTGAAGCTGCTTTTCCAGAAAGAGTCCTTAAGTGATCTATTGGCTCACTTCCCTGAACTAGAGGTAGTCACCCCTTTCGGTGTCTAACGCGGTTATGCCAATCACTGGCTTCCCTCTTACTCGAACTCAGCGAGATGGTTCGCAGGGTATTGAATACACCTTCTGGTTGACTGGGGTGGAGGGGGCTCATGCGGTTACCGTCACACATGCAGAAGCGGTCTGTTTTGTTTTCGCTATTGATCAAGCTGCCATTGAGTCCTGTCTGAAAGATATATCGGGTTGGACGCTGCGTCATTTAGAACTGAAATCCCTCTCTTTAAAACCGGTCATGGGTCTCTACTGCCAAAGCCTAAAAGTTTACTGGGAAGTGTTAAAACGACTCGAGGCGGAACAAATTGCTCTCATGGAAGAGGATATCAGGCCGGTTGATCGCTACTTGATGGAACGGTTTATTCGCACTGGGGCTGTTCAGTTCGAAACTGTTAAAGGGGTTGAGTTACGCCCCTATGATTTTACACCTGATTTAAAACTACTCTCGTTAGATATTGAAACCACGTTAAATGCCAATCAATTGCTCTCTATAGGTTTGCAGCAGGGCGATCAGAGTCTTGTGCTATTTAATGGTGAGGCACCCGAACTAGCCTGGTGTGAGGGCTGCTCGGATGAGCGAACTCTGCTTCAACGCTTTGTCGAGATAGTGGCAGATTGGGATCCTGATTTGATCGTCGGCTGGAATTTGATTGGCTTTGATCTGCGCGTGCTAGCACGGCGAGCTAAGGCTAATCGAGTTGGACTCAAACTTGGACGTGATAGCAGTGAGATGCACGTCGATGTTGGTCAAAATGGTCGCTGGTTCAGTCGCATTGCTGGTCGTGTTGCCATCGACGGCATCGAGACTTTAAAAGGGGCTACCTGGCAATTTGATAGCTTCAGCCTAGAGAGTGTCGCTCAGGCACTGCTGGGGCGTGGTAAAGCGATTGATAACCCTTACGATCGTGGTGAGAAGATACAGCAACTCTTTAGAGAGGATAAACAAGCATTAGCGACCTATAACATTGAAGATTGTCGATTGGTGTTAGAGATCTTCAAAAAAGCGGAGTTGCTTGAGTATCTTATCGAACGCACTCGTCTTACTGGTTTGGCGTTGGACAAAGTGGGTGGTTCCCAAGCGGCATTCGATAATCTCTATCTGCCTAAGCTGCATCGCGCTGGCTATGTAGCACCTCCTTATGCCTCAGGTCGCAGTGACCTCTCTGTGCCTGGTGGGTTTGTCATGGAGTCTAAACCCGGACTCTATCGTGATGTGTTAGTGTTCGATTTTAAGAGCCTCTATCCCAGTATCATTCGTACCTTCTCAGTGGATCCTTTAGCACTCGCTCTGGCGGGTGAGGCCTCAGAGGCATCATTAGTACCAGGATTCTTTGGTGCGCAGTTCAATGCCGATGTGGCCATTCTTCCCGCGATCATTGAAGAGCTCTGGTTAGCCCGAGATCGAGCCAAGGCGCAAGGTAACTCTGCGTTATCACAAGCGATCAAGATACAGATGAATGCCTGCTATGGGGTGTTAGGGTCCAATTTGTGTCGCTTCTATGATCAGAACCTATCGGGAGCAATTACGTTGAGAGGCCATGAGCTCCTGCAAAAAACCGCGCAATGGTTTGAGTTTGAACGGGGCCATCAGGTGATTTATGGCGATACCGATTCAGTCTTTGTCTGGTTGGGCGATGACTGCCAACAGGGTGATATCGCACAGTACGGTGCTGAATTGGCAGATCAAGCTAACCACTGGCTGCAAGAGCACCTTAAACAGCAATACGGTGTAGAGAGTGCACTTGAGCTGCAATATGAGACTCATTTCAAACGTTTTTTGATGCCAACCATGCGTCACTCTGAGAAGGGCACTAAGAAACGCTATGCGGGTCTTAAGAGATCGGGTGGTGAGGATCAATTGGTCTTTAAAGGGTTGGAGACGGTTAGGTCCGATTGGACACCCTTGGCCAAAAACTTCCAGACAGAGTTGTTGTCCAGAATATTCAATGACGAGTCTTGGCGTGATCTGGTCGTCGAAACCACGGAGCAACTACTCAGCGGTAATGCAGATCATCAATTGACCTATCGTCGTCGACTAAGACGACCTCTAGATGCCTATCAGGCCAGTAATCCACCGCATGTGAAAGCGGCTAAAAAAATGCAGTCATACCTAGATAGGCAGGGTTTAAACGTGCGTTTAGGGCGAGGCGACCCTATTGAGTACGTCATGACAGTTAACGGTCCAGAACCAACCATCTGTCGTAAATCAATCATTGATTATCAACACTATGTCTCTAAACAGTTAGAGCCGGTCGCTGACACAGTATTACCCTTTCTTGGTGCCAGCTTTAATGATCTGATAGATAAACAGAGAGCGCTTTTCTAGAGAGGTTTTGTGTGAATAAGGTTCCGAGTACACAGCGTAAAATGGCCCGTTTTTCTGCGCATATGACCTGGATTCTTATTCTGGTGATGCTTACCTATGGCTTTAACGCCTATCTTGAACAGCGCGATCATCCCAATGCACAACTATCTTTGGCAAACGGCACCGATCAGGTTCGCCTGATTGCCGATCGAAAAGGGCAGTATCGAGCACCCGGTACGATCAATGGATACCCTGTCTCTTTTGTGGTTGATACCGGTGCGACCTATGTGTCACTTTCAGATGCTCTGGCCGATGAGCTCTCGTTACCCCGTGAGGGCAAAAGCTTTGCGATAACCGCCAATGGTCGAGTGCCCGTCGATTTAACGCAGTTGGAGGAGGTTAGCTTGGGTGGGCTCTCCATGGCTAACGTACCCGCAATGATTGTACCTGAGCTGGACAGTCAGATTGTTCTGTTAGGGATGAGTTTTCTAAAACACCTCGACTTTGTTCAAAGCGAGGGAAAGCTGGAGCTTCGTGTTCCTTAAGAGGTAATGCTCTTTTGGCTGATTTCGGTTCTTATCTGACGTCGGCTCACGAAGCAAGAATACCGCTTCTTTGGGGGATCACTACGCAGTATTCATCGGGCTTAACCCATGCTGCGATCCGGTCAATGGGCTGCTCATACAGTTATAACGATTACCTGTATGAAACAGCAAAAGCACAAATTCATGATGCTGAATTGATTCAACGCATCGGCGAGTTCGAATCGGGTTGTTACAGCGTGGCGCGTGAGCAGCTAACCACGATACCAGTTGATCGCTCTGCGCTGAATAAGCTTTGGGATGTTGATTGGTTAGGCTCGAAAACTTTTCTCCAAACGCCCGGTACGTTCTATCAATCGCCCGAGGCCTATCTCCATAATCAAGAGGCCTATGGATTCATCCGGGATGAAAGAAATCATCAGCCTGATAAGCAAGAACCCATTGAACGCGGTACTAACCCGTATTGCTCAGAGGTCTGGAACGGTGCTTGAGGTTCAGGGCATTAACACAGACGCCGTCACTCGAGCAGGGCAAAGTTCCTATGTGCCGAGACACAGTTATACCAAGATCAAGGCTTCAGTGTCAGTAATATAATGAATAACGTCATTGGCATGGCAGAGAATGTCGTGGCAGCGGTGGGTGCTAGCACTCAAGCCATAGAGGCCGCTCAGCTTATGACAGCCAATAAAGCCGTAAAGGTCTTCATACCGATGATTATTGCTTTGATTCAGGCTGTGATTGTCATTGCGACACCCATCGTGTTGGTGTTTACGTCTTATCGTTTTAAGGCATTTTTTACGATGGCAGGCATGTGGTTCACGTTGGAGTTCATGCACGCGATTTTAGGGCTGGGTAATCTATTCCAGCACCGTCTGGCCTTATTGACGTCCACCGATGCAAGTGAGGCCTCTGCATTGGAAACGGTCATCAGTGTCATGCTCTCCTATGGCATCATTCTGATTCTTCCCATTATTTGGTTAATGATTATGACAGGCGTTGGATTAGCATTGGCGAAAGGGTTTCAGTCAGTAGGGGGGTCACCCAGATCAGGTATGTCGGGTAACCCTGTTAGTCCGACTTCAGGCACTCTTGGCAGTTCATCAACGCGTGTACCTGGTTCAATGGGTGGTAGTTCAGGAGAGGTTGGTAAAAATGGATGATGAATAATGATCTACAAATCTCGCTAATGAGATCTTCATACTCTTTTACCAAAAGTTAGGATTTTGAGAGTCGTTCCCTAATGGGTCTTTTTGGTCCTGAGAGTGATAGGTGGGATTGGAAGTTACCTGAATCGCTCTGGCACTGAATATTAGTCCGAACAGTCCCGCGAGGAGGGTCACTAATCCAATCACGAGCATACCAGTACGCAGGAATATCCATCTATAGACCGTGAATGTTTTAGCACGCCTATGAAGTGTCAGTAGTTTTGAACGCATCAATACAATGAGTAACGGTGTAGCGATGACTATGAATTCATCGAATATGTTCCAGTCTATCGTGCTTGTGTTTGCAAAAAGCGCGTTATGTAAAAAACTCCCTGTCAAAATGGTCAGCCAGATTGATGTGATAGATGTAATCCACTTTTGCTTAGTCATATGATCTCCTTGCTTTGAGTTTAGTACAAAAAAAGATGGCCGCTCGAGAGCAGCCTAATTGATTTACTAAACACCAAGGGTGGAGGGCTCCTTAGTGAGCAAGATACTCTCACTACTCTTTGAACTTACAAGTCAAAAGCTCGATAAAAAACTGTTTTTTGAGTTTGAGGACGGCCGTCGTGACGATGGCGTGCATCGACAAATCTTTAATCATTACTGCGAGATTGCAGCGGGTAAGTTTGAGCTGGAGCTCGGATCTATTGCAGGTATTCCCCTTTACGATGGGGAAGATGAGAGTCACCCAGCAGTTGAGAAGCTGTCAACTCAGATAGTTGAAGCTGATGGCGTGATCTTTTTTAGCCCCGAGTATAATTTTTCGATACCCGGTGGGCTCAAGAACGCCATTGATTGGCTGTCGCGCTGCAAACCTCAGCCCTTTGCAGGCAAGCCGGCCACAATCATTGGTGCGAGCCCCGGTAACCAAGGCACGGCCCGGATGCAGTATCACCTGCGTCAGGTGGGCGTCTACTTGGACCTTCACTTTATGAATAAACCTGAGGTAATGATTGCTGGTGTGAATCAGAAAGTGCAGGCTGGGAAAATCGTAGATCAACCCACTATCGAGTTTTTGCAGCGTCACGCGAGCGTATTCAAATCCTTTGTCGAGCGCCATGCGTACTCACGTCAAGACGTCTAGGAGTGGATGATGGCTGAGAAACAGAAAAACGTGTTGGGAGAGGCGTTGGAGCAGTGCGGTTGCGACCCAATGACCGGTTACTTTCGTGACGGCTGCTGCAATACCGATGCCTATGATCGTGGTTCACACACCGTTTGTGCGATTCTTACCGACGAGTTTCTGCAGTTCTCATTGAGTCGCGGTAATGACCTGATTACCCCTCGGCCGGAGTATGACTTCCCGGGTCTAAAGGCTGGCGACTCATGGTGCCTGTGTGCCTCGCGATGGCTTGAGGCGGAGGCTTTCCACTGTGCGCCGCCGGTAAAGCTTAGCTCCACAAATATCGCTGCGTTGGAACGAGTCGATCTAGAGATGCTCAAGCGATATTCGCATGAGCAGCTGCACTAGCCAGAGCATGGCGCTTTTTAAGGTGAGACGGTCACTTCCACAGAGATGTCGTCTCCCTCTCCAAAGCCCTCCTTGGTGCGAACGGGTGCCTTGAGTGGGAGGATAAACGAGCCCGACTTCTTATCGGGAAAAATAGAGGTTTTCCAGCAGCTGGAGCCTATCTGTACCTGAACCGGAATGCTGCCAAAGCCCCGTCTTAACGGAAAAAAGAAGCGAATCTGCTCGGCGGTCTCGATGGGCAGGGTGACGAAGAACCAAGAGGCTTTCTCCGACTCCCAGCGCCAGACTTCGCCAGTGAATCCAAAGCTATGTGCCTCGTGCGATGAGCTCGTTTGCATCTCAGTCCGCTCTTGTCTTTGCAACCTAGTTAAACGAGTAGGTAAGGGCCGCTGCAGTTGGGTTGTATAAGCCCGTCATCTGCGGTGCCAAGTTTGCCAGCGTCTGTTGGCGGTTTCCTGGGGCAGGGTGGGTACTTAGAAACTCGGGCGGAGCACCTTTGCTATTAGCGCCCATCTTCTGCCAGAGGGTGGCAGCAGCGTTCGGGTTGTAACCGGCGCGCGCAGCCAACTCCATGCCAAGACGATCGGCTTCAAGCTCGCCGGTCCGACTGTTGGGCAGCGTAATCGCGACTGCAGCGGCCAAAGGCGCACCTGTAAGCGCAAGATCGCGGTATTCACTGTTCTCGGTTGCAACACTCAGTGCCAACATCCCAAGTTGAGTCGCCATCGCCACAGACATACGCTCCGCCGTGTGATTGGCCAAGGCATGGGAGACCTCATGCCCAATCACCTGAGCCAGTTCATCATCGGTTGGATTTAGCTTCTCAATTAAGCCGGTGTAAATGGCCATGCGACCGCCTGCCATACACCAGGCGTTTACAGTCTCTGGGTCATCAATAACGCTGATGCTCCAATCCCAGTTACGGGTGTTGGGAAAGCGCTCGATCGCTTGATAGACAATACGCCCCGCGATCGTCTGTACGCGCTTAACCACCTCTGCATCAGTGTCTACTTTGCCTTCATCTTTGAGCGGGGCCAACATCTGGGTATAAGCCGCTTTGGAGGCGTTGATAGCCTGCGAGGGTGAGACCAGCATCAGCTGGCTGCGACCGGTGGGGCTGGTACCGCACGCGCTGAGCATCGCAGCTAGCGTGAGTGTTAAGCCAAGCTTGGAAAATTTTGTCATTGAAGGGCTCTCGGGCGAACTTAATTCTAGCGAATGTTATACCACCAGTAACACCTCTGTCTGCGCCGGATCCTGCTCAAAGCGCATACTGACCTGTTGCTGCTGTTCGCTACTCATACGATTGAATAGAAAGTCGCGCGTATTGCCGGGGTGGCCCTCGAGGTAGAGCTGGCTGGTGAGCAGCTCAAACCCTTGGTCAATCACTTTCACGTGGATATGCGGGGTGCGGCCCGGGTAGGGCACAGGCTTGATGGTTCTGAACGTAAAGCGCCCTTCAGCATCGGTACGGGCGCGGCCAAACCCTTGAAAGCCAGCGTCGCGTGGTTCGGCGCGGCGATCCGCCGTATGCAAGTAGCGACCCGTCGCGTCACATTGCCAGATCTCTACGATCGCATTGGCGATGGCATCCCCATCGCTATCTACGAGTCTACCGTTCAGCTGAATTACTTCACCGCCGGCGGCTTTTACCGCACCTTCGATCTTTACCAGATCGTTGTCGACATCATCGAAGCGCATCGAAGAGGTGGGGTAGAAAGGTCCCTCCATTGCTGACGGGGTTGGAGCAAGCGCATTGGCAACGGGAGCCAACGGGAGCAGTGCCGCGGCAGTTAGTAGGGAGCGGCGTTTAACATTGATTTTCGACATGTAAAAACCTCCTGTCACTAGTTTGGGTTGGTACGCAGGATTGGGCAGATGGCGTTTAGTTTAGCCCGCTATCGTAACGTTGACCTATATTGATACTGAGAGTTTTTGATACGGGGCGTTACGGAGGGGTTGAGATGAAGAAGGGACTGTTGATAGGTTTTTATGTACTGATTATTGCAATACCCCTGCTGGCCTCCTGGTACTTCGTAGGTCATCCACGCATTTTCTGGCAAGAGCTTGGTTCAGTATTGGGTATCCTTGCGTTCGCGATGATCCTCTCTGAATTTGTTCTGTCTGGCCGGGTTAAATCTTTCTCACGCAAGGTTGGCATGGATGCAACGATGAGGTTTCATCGCATCATTGGATGGTGTGCGCTGATCGCTGCTCTGCTTCATCCCTTTCTTTACGAATCGACCCCAACAACAGGCCCTTGGCCGTGGGACAGCACGCGTCAATTTGCAGTCGCCACTGACTTTGCCGCGATCTCGACAGGTGTGATCGCTTTTATTTTGCTACCAGTGCTTGTTGTGTTGGCAGTCTGGCGCTCGTCGCTGGACTATCGCTATGAGACCTGGCGACGGCTGCACGGCTTAATCGCCGCAGCCTTGGTTGGACTCCTTCTGCACCATACCTTGTCTGCGGGGCGGTATGCGGCACACGAAACTGTAGCGCTGCTATGGCAAGTCATGGCGCTGATTGCGCTTCTGACGCTAGTGTACCGCTATCTGATTTCGCCCATTCAACAACTGGGCAAACCCTGGAAGGTGAGTCGGGTGGAAAGGTTGTCAGAGAGACAGTGGCGCTTGAGTTTGCTGCCGGATGGGCATCCGGGGATGGATTACAAAGCCGGGCAGTTCGCCTGGTTGAAGCTCGGTCATTCAAGTTTCTCAATCAGCGAGAACCCGTTCTCTATCGCGTCGGCACCCGCAGAGGGGCCTGAGATCTGTTTTGTGATCAAAGAGCTCGGTGATTTCACCTCAACGCTCGGTGAAACCAAGGTGGGTGCGCGTGCTTACTTGGATGGCCCTTATGGTAGTTTGATCGTCGATGGCCGCTCGGAACCCGGTGTTGCTCTGATTGCAGGGGGTGTGGGTGTGGCACCGATACTTGGAATACTTCAGCAACTCAAACAAACCGATGATCCGCGTTCGTATCGTCTGATATACGCTAACCGGACTGAGGATCAGATTGTCTGTCGTGACGAGCTGGCTGATGACAACCCAATACTTGTGCTGTCAGAGCCAACTGAGGGTTGGCAGGGTGAGGTCGGTTTAATCGATCAGAAGCTGATTGAGCAGAGCTTTTCCGACGCTGAGTTTGACACTTGGCTCTTCGTTATTTGCGGGCCTGTACCGATGATGGACCAGGTGTATCAGGCACTCAAACAGAAGGGCGTATCTGACGATCGTATTCTGCTGGAGCGGTTTGATTACGACTGACACTCATATTGTTTTTTCTGTCAAGAATGGATCTTCTACCCATTTTTCGCGCCTGTGTGTCATATTTTTAATGAGCCCTGCTTGAACGCTAGGTTCATTCAAGATATTGATTTTAATAAGGTTATTCGTCTATTTTTGCCATCATTGACAATAGTGTCACGTCTATCGTTGACGCTATTTGCCATACCTGACATAATTGTCATAAGTGTGTCAATTTGTAATTTGACATAGTTTTGACCAATTTAGGGTAACGATGGCACGATGATCCTTGACCAAAGGCAGGTCCTGATCAAAGAAGATTTCGAGTCCGCATCGACTGTGTACGATGTGGCCGAAATGCGTGAGCTGCTCGCACGAGCAGGGGCCAGCTATACCCTATTGGACGGCTCCTCTCTCAGTCCGATTCCGTTTGTAGAGGGGCGACAAAACGGACCCAATCTAGAACTGCTTCTACCCGATGGCACCATTGTCATAATTCGTGAATTCTTCGGTGACATGGGCACGCCCTATAGCACTCAGACAATGCTGGCCAGTTTCGGACCCGAGACTGAGGTCTACTTCCCCGATTACGTTCCCGGCCTGATGCAAGCCTCTTACGGTGGTTTGTCAGGTGCGATCCCAATGTTTGGAACTGCCGCACCAGCGGCTGCTGCGGGTGGTATCAGTCCTGCGATGATGGCGATGGGTGCTGCGGCGCCCGCTGCTGCCCTCCTTGCCCCTACGCCGGAGGGTGGGGATATCAACATTAGCGTTGGTGGCGTCGGTGGGACAGTAGCGGCACCTGCCGCGAGTATCACCAGTATCGTAACAACTTTCGGAACAGAGCTTGGTATCGATGAGGATGTTGACGATGCCGTTGTGACGGTTAAAACAGCGAACATAGACAACGGCGAAACCATCGAATTGGAGTTTGCCGGTACAACTTACGAAGCGGTTGTCAGCAATAACAAAGCACTGTTTGCAATAGAAGCGGCTGAACTGCAGGCCCTCGATGACGGGCTGTATGACATGGTTGCGACGCTGGTGTCAGACGCCACTGTTACAAATGATGTCGGCATCACGCTCGATCGTATCGCGCCTGTGTTTGACAGTGATGAGCTTGCACTCAGTTTTGATGAGGGAACGACAGATTCTCTGCTGGACAGTGCCGATATAGGTGTTGCGCTTGCAACGGATGAAACAACCCTGGAGTACTCTATCGATGGTGCTGACAAAGCTGCTTGCTCGGTTAATTCGCTAACCGGTGCCATCAAATTTAAAGAGGCACCCGATTTTGAAGCGCCGAGCGATGACGACGGCGACAATATTTATGAGCTGACACTGATTGCGACTGACATCGCCGGAAATGTCACTGAAAAAGCCATCACAATCGAAGTATTAGATGTTGATGAGAGTGACACAACGGCGCCTGAACTTCCTACGGTCGACACACAAAACGTGTCTGACACGCTCCCCATCATTGAGGGCACGGCTGTTTTGGGGGCGAGCGAGCAATTAACCGTCGCCGTGAATGGCGTCGTTGTCAATGTCACACCCGATGAGAATGGCGATTGGGCCCTCAATCTACGCGCGGAGGATCTTGATGTTGTCTCTGGCACACTCTCAGAGCTGGAGCAGGGTGTTATCTACGACGTAGAGGCAACTGTTACGAATAGTGAGTCGCAGCTAAGTTCAACAGATGAAACGACCAGCGAGCTGCGAGTGGCGCCGCCAAGTCCGACAGTCAACGATCTAGCGATCGTCAATGTCGAGTCACCTGTTTTCACCGGCACATCTCCTGAGCTGAATGAAAATCTCAAACTCATCGTCAAACTGAGCCAAACCACCTCAACCGGTGAAGAGCTGATTGAATACGAGGTGACACCGGTTGCCAGTCAGACAGAGGCGGGCGTATACGAGTGGACGCTCGATACTGCAACAGCAACACCGTTAGAAACCTCAAGATTTGCAACTGAATTAAGCCTGCCACTTAACGATGGCGACTACACAGTCACAGCACGGATCGCGATGTACCTTGATGGTACGGAGTTGATGAGCAGTGATTTAGCCGTAGATGATTTCACTGTTGATCTCAGTGCATCCGTCGCACCCGTAGTGACTGATTCGGTTAGCGGCCAGCTTTCGCCGACGGTCAGCGGTACAGCAAATTTAAAACAGGGTGAGACGTTAGATGTTTCCGTTATTGGGACCGATCAGCAGATTATCGTTACCTTTGAGGATGTCACGGTCGTTAATGGTGCATGGTCGATTGATTTAGCAACGGCGGTACCCGTAAGCGGAGAATGGGTACAACCAGCAGCGGGGAGTGAAACGTCTTTTGATGTTCGAGCCGTAGTTCCTGAATCTGGCTTGGAGAGCACAGGAACTCTGGATATTGATCAGGCCGCACCGACTGTCAAACTCTGGATAGATACCACTGAGACCCTGACCGAGAACAACGCTGGTATGTATCAGCTGAACATCCTGTTTTCTGAAAAATTGGCTGAGTGGCCGCCTGATTTTTCAGGTCTTCAAATAAGTGGTTTGAGTCTTGCCGTTGATGATCAAAACACCCTTATTGCCCCTATAGTTGACCCACAAAATCCGCTGAAATTTACTGCGGACTTTGTGCTTGATAAGCCGTTCGAGGGAATCGGCTCGGCTGTAATACCAGCCGACACCTACGCTGACTTGGCTGGCAATGGACTTGAACTTCTGGAGCTGTTTAATCCCGAGGTTGACACGGTTGCGCCGAGCGAGCTTTCACTTTCGATAACGGATACAGGCGCCTCTGCCTCGGATGGCATCACACGTACCTCGATCGTTCAGGTCTTCGGGTTGGAGAAATACGCAGTTCTCAATTACTCGCTGGATGCAGGGGAGACCTTTATCGAAGCTCTTCCCCCTTCTGGTGGCTGGACTCGTTCAGGCGACACTTACGTAACGACCATTGCACTGCCCGAGGGTGTCCTAACGTCAAAGCAGGTTCAAGCTTACCAAGTCGATGCCAGCGGTAACACCGGAGATCAGGTTTCTCTTTTTCTGGATCGAAATTACACGATCGACACCAGTCTCCCTTATTTTTCCGAGATGCTGGTCAGCTATGTCATTGATGAAAATGACCAAGCAGACGTCACAGTAGTCGCTAAGTTGGATGCCAGTGCAACTATCGACTGGACTACGCTAGTTGCTCAAACAGACGCCAGCTATCTGCAGTTATCCAATCTAGTTGGTGAGCCGAATCAAGCAGCCCTGGTAGTTCCAGCCGACACAACCGGTGTCACCTCAGAACTAACATTCGTGGTGCAGGGTGTCACTGTTGACGATACAACGCTGAACATTGCCCCGGACGCGGTTTTCCTCGACACACTGGTAGTCAGTGATCTTGCGGGTAATGAGATTCCCCAGTATTCACCGGTTGATGAGATGACCACGGTCACCTACAACGTAGGTGCCTCAATTCTGGGTGTGGATACAACTGAAGGGGTGCTGCGTCCTGATGCAGAGTTCTCTATTCTCAGCTTTGCGTCGCCGGCTGGCGCAAAAATTGAATTTACCTTGGATGGATATGATTCTCTCGTTGCATCAATCGATACGAGCGTTACCAGTGCGGGGTATCTGGGCAGTTCAACTTTCGATCTGACCGCCTTAACCGCACTCCAATCCGCGCAGCTAGATAACACCAATATCAACTACAGCATAAGAATGCTGGACTCAGCCGGTGACCTAATTATTGGTGTGCCGACGAAAAGCGGTGTGTTTACTTTTGACTCGACGCCGCCTACGGCTCCTATCTTTGTTGATTCCAATGGCGATGAGATCACTGGTGGTCTGATTGAATTACTGGAGAATCAGCCTTATCAGTCCACTCTGTTCTTCATCGCTCAGTCGGACGATACCTCATCAATCACATACGAACTGAGCGCCGAAGATCAGCAATATTTCCAAATTAACCCTGATACCGGCGGTGTCAGTATCCGCCAAGACGCAGTCAGCGGCTTATGGCAATTTGACTTCGAATCCTTGGTTCAAGATCGGTTGGTTGATCAGGATACGAAAGAGATAACCCTGACGGTAAATGCCGTCGATGCGGCAGGTAATATCGGCGGAACAGCCAGCATTGCAGCTCATATCGGTAACCTGGATGAGAGCGCACCTCAATTCCAAGATGATGGTACTGCTGAGGATGACTACGATGCTGTGCGTGTGGTTGAGGAGTATGTGGAAGCGGGCGCGCTGGTCTACAGTCCGGGCACAGTTACTGACATCTATGATGACGATAGTCAGCGTGATGTGTCGGATCAAGTTGTATTCTCGCTAGCACGTACCGGTGACTTCCAACTCCTGACCGTCGACCCAGATACCGGTGACGTCAGTATCAATGCATCACCAGATTACGATCTAAAGAGCGTCTATACCTTCACGCTTATCGCCACTGGAGCAGACGGTAAAACGGCTACTCAAAATGTGCGCTTGGATGTCAATGAGAGCGGTACCGCAGCTAACTTCGTTGCCCTGAAAGAGCGAAATATCGCCACTGGTGAGTGGCAGAGTATCGAACTCTCCGAAATGCGCTTGAGTCTTGCGACAGTTGAAGAGAATACAGATCTTTCGGCTTATGCTTGGGAGTTGCGCGTTGATGATCCCGCTGCAGTTTTGACTCTGTTAGACGGATCCGTTGACTTCTTTACCATCACGCAGAATGCAGATTCGCCGGAGTACTGGGATCTTGTATTCAAAGATGACGTGACTTTCGATTATGAAACGCTGTCTACGCTCAACTTCCGAATTCGTGCAACCGATGAGCAGGGCGTTCCCAAGGACCTTCCGTTAACGGTCGCTGTACTGGATGACGGCACCAATCCAGTGTTTGATTCAGCGCTAGAAAATATTGAGACCCCAGAAGTTCTGGCCGGGACAACCTTCCAGCCAAGTATCGCAACGCTGGCATCTGGCGTTAACGGAACTATTGAGTATTCGATCGTTGAGAATTCAGAGCTCGATGTGAATGACGAGCCAATTATCACCGTGCCTTTCTCAGTTGATTCAAGTTCGGGTGCAATTACCGCGCTGGAGAACTTAGATTACGAGAGCAATGCGAGCAATGGTTTCAGCTTTACTCTTCGCGCAAGCAATGGTGATGAATTTTCAGACAAAACATTGACTGTCGCTGTGTCCGATGTTGCTCCAAATGCTGCGCAAGTGATCAGTGCCGAATGGAATGTTTCGCCCTTGCAGGGTGCTACATTGCCATTACAAGTCACCTTCGATAAGCCGGTGACCCCGTCTGATGTACAAGGGGTCAAGGCTGTACTACACCTGACTGGGGCTGATTCATTGGGTAATCCAGTGGTGAAAGAACTCAACGCCGCACTGCAATCGGTCGACCCAAATGATGCCAGCAGTTTGTTGTTCCAGGTGACACAGCCCATGGATACTGACTTTGTTGGAACAGTCTCGGTTCACGCCATCGTCCTCGATGACGGCGTTACATTGACTGGCGCCGGCGGTAACGCCGATCTCATTTTTTCAGCGATTGATGTTGCAGGAGAGTGGTCATTTAACAATATTCAACCCACTGTCGAGACAGTGGAGCTAGAAACAACAAGCTTTACGCTGAGCTACAGCGAACAACTGATCATTCCCGCCAACACAGAAATTAATGTCACGAAGGTAGGCACAGATGAGATTGTCGCCACGTTTACTTCGGGCACGGATGCGACACAAAGCGATACTCTAGTCTTTGATCTAGCGACCTCCAATGGAGTGTCGCTTGATGATCTGAAAGGTGGCTCGTTAGTGTTTGATTTGGTGTTGGGCCAACTTACGGGCGTGGACAGCAATAACACCGCAAAATCTTACTACGATTACGATCAAACGACGTTTGTCGATATCGATGGTTCTGTACACGATTACAACAGTGACACGAGCACCTGGATTGTGGCCGGCGAATTCGTCACCGACTCCCTAATTGTCAAAGCCTATACCCTAGAGGGCGAACTCCTCGGCGAGACCGACTTCAATCCACTCAACGGTGCAATCGACTATGTCGACCTGATGCCAGCTAGCTACAGCGGCCCGGCGATCATCAATATTCTGGACGGCTCAGCAGAGCTTGATTACCTCGATGAGTTTAGCGGCGAGCTAAAGGACTACGGCCAAACCACGGCAGGATTTGGTCTACGCGCGCTCATCAACTACGAAGATTCAGTAGCGCTTGAACCGATCAGCGTGACGCCACTGACAGAGCTGGCGCTGCGTTTAGCAGAGGCAAATAGCGTTTTGGATCTGGATGCCGCTTATGATCAGGCGATGGCACAGCTGTATGGGCTGTTTAGCCTCACCGACACCCGCGGCCAAATCACAGTTACAACAGCGGATGGGTTTGATACAGCTGACGGAATCTCTGCTGCAGAGAACCACGGTCTGGTATTAGCGGCTCTCTCTACGCTGGATAACCTTACCGGTGGAATCAATTCAACGCTCGATCTGCTTGACCCTGCGAGCGGTTTAGATCAATGCGAGCTCGACCCGTTAATTGCCGACGCTGTTCAAGCCGTCGCCGCAAGCGAAAACCCATACGTGCAACAGATTGCCCCAGAGCTGACTCAGGTACTCGAGCAGTTCTATGACTATTACCCGATGGTAATTGCACCGTTCATCGCCCCCGAAGGGATTGAACCGAATACCGATCTACTTGACCTCTCAGCTTACCTCTCGGACGAGTCCGATTTCGAGATGCTGATCGATGGCGAAATTCAGGAACTGAGCACAACTGACGATGCGGTCGCAGCTGCTCAGCCTGCAACACCAGATTCAATTTTGAATAACACACAGGTCGTTACACCCGCTGGTGTCGACCACATTGACGCTGAAACGGATGTAAATATCTATGGTTAACTCAAATTATATGGCATCAATCCATGCCAAACGCTTCATTAGACTGCTTACGTTAGTCGCTCTGTTACTGGTTATAGGGCTCAATGTCGCTTTGGCGAATGAGGGGTTAAAACTCAATATATTTCCGTCCATCGGTAAGCCGGTCTATGGCGTCGCCGAATTTGGTTCATCTGTTACTGACCCAGTTAGCGTCACTGTGGCATCAGAAGCGGAGTACCAAAAAGCTGGCTACACCCGACCTGCGTTTTTCAATACCGCGACCGTGCGCAAGTTAGGCGTCAATCGCTACCTTATTACCACATCAACCCCAGTCGATAGTGCTAATTTCACGTTGATACTGGATGTGCAGTTCAAAGAGTTTCGTCGCGTCTATCCTGTAGAGTTGTCGCTTCAGTCAGGGCAGGTAGCTGCAAATTTCGCGCCGGCTAAAGAGTACGATCAGCCCGCTAAAACCGCGGTAAGAGCCGTATCAAAACCGGTTGTGGCAGCTGTAGCACCTGCTGCGCAGTCATCTTCAGTGACGACCCCAGCGGCACAGCCGGCGCCGGTCGTTGAGCCGATGCAGCCAGCGGCGATCTACTCCACGCCCGCTCCACAACCACAGATTTTTTACCCGCCGATGCAGTCGAGCAGCCAACCAGTCTCCAATGGCACTGAGCAGTTCCCGTTCTACATTGTCGTTATCGCACTGGCGGTGCTACTTCTCTTAGCGATGTTTGTTGTCGTGCTGTTTATGCACAAGAACTCAGACTCGCGTCATCATTCGGTGCAGCACGACCAGCATTCCATGATGAGTGATCTACTCAAGGCGTTGCCCTCACTGATGGGCCACAATCAGCAGCTTCAGCATACACAGGCTCAAACAGCGGCCGTGCAGATGCCGCAACCTTGGCACCCATTAGAGGCAAGCCCGCAACAACCGAGCCCCCAACAGCCTCATTGGAATGATCCAGAACCAGCGCCAGTGCGCCCAGCACCGCAGCGCCCAGCGATACCTGCGAGGGTAGAACAGGCTCAGGCTAGTCCAACCAAAGAGCCCCAGGCCCCAGCAGTACAGCGCGCGCCTGCACCCCGGCCAGCCAGACCAACAGTACCGCCAGCGCCGCCGCCAGCTAATCCGGCTAAACCCGCAGGCCCTGTGAATCCAGCTACGCCGCGAGCACAGGCGCCGACGACTCAGCCTGCCCCAGCGCCGGCACGACCCCCGGCACAGCCAAGCGCGCCGGTTCAGCAACAACCAGAAAAAGTAGCCAAGCCTGCAGTTGCCGGCGCCGACAAGAGCGAGAAGCTGCAGTTAGCCATTGTCTACATGAACATGGGTGATGAAGTGATGGCTCGGATGCTGCTCGAAGAGATCGGCCGTGATGGTTCGGAGGCAGAAAAGGCCGAAGCAAAAGCCATTCTGGCAAAAATGAATAACCCCAGTGATCGACCGATCATTGCGGATAAGAACGATAAGATCGAGTGAGGCCTGAGCAGTGATTACTAAAGAACTAACCATGGCCCTGCTGGCGAACAGTGGCGCCACATATGATGTCGGAGCTCTGGATAAGGCCTTTGAGGACCTCCAGGAGCTGACAAACTTTACGCCCTTCGAGACCTTGCAGTTCGTAGTTAAACGTCTGGGTCTAAATGATCTTAATGTGGCGCATACCTCAACGTCTCAGCTACAAGATAGCAACCTGCCAGGGATTATCTTCCATGACGGACAGTGGAAGATTATCGAGAAGAGCGACACACTCTATCGCATCATCGATCAGGTCACGCTGGATGAGGTTGAGCTTGAACCTGAGCATTTGCCTGTAACCGTCGTCACTTGGCTAGAGCGCAGACAGACCAGTTATGAGAGCGCGCCGGAGCAGAAGGTCATCACGACCAAGGGTCTGATCTTTAAGAACTTCAAAGAGCATCCGGTGTGGTTGGTGAATATCGCGATCGCCACGGTCATCGTTAACCTCTTTGCTGTAGTTTCGTCGCTTTTTGCGATGCAGGTGTATGACCGTGTTGTGCCGACCTTGGCGATGGAGACACTGACCTCGTTGGTGGCTGGCGTATCGATCATCTACATGGTCGACTGGCTACTCAAAATCACCCGCTCCAAGATTGTCGATCACAACTCATCGTTTATCGATAAGAAGATCTCAGCGGACATCTACAAGCGCCTTCTCAATGTGCAGCTCGACAAGCTGCCAAATCAGGTTGGTACACTGACGGCCCAGATCAATGGTCTTGAGTCGGTACGTCAGTTCTTCTCCTCGACGATTGTATTCTCGCTAGTGGATATGCCGTTTGCACTGATGTTCCTCGGTGTTATCTACCTTATCGGTGGACAGATCGCCTTTGTTTACGGCGCATTTTTGGTGGTCAGCATCATCATGGCACTGATTGCACAGAAGCGCTGCAAGGACCTAGCGGCAAACCTAGTGATGCGCTCGAACGAGAAGCTAGGTGTCTTGGTCGATAGTATTCGCGGACGCGAAACAATCCGAAGCGTTGGCTCCTACCAGATGTTTGAGCATGAGTGGAATGAGATCAACGACTCAATCTCCGAGTACAGCCTCAAGCAGAAGCGTATCTCCACCAACGCGACCACTACATCTCAAACAATGGGACAGGTCTCATATGTAATTGCGATCGTTATCGGCGTCTACTTGATCGGTCAGGGTGAGATGACTATGGGTGGCATGATCGCCTGTTCAATTTTGGGTGGCCGAGTACTGGGCCCTGTGGGCCAGGCGGTAGGTCATCTTGTGCAGTATGAGAGCGTGGCGCAGTCAATGAAGATGATAGACGCATTCTGGGCTATTCCAGAACAGCGTAATCAGGGCGTCGACTATGTCTATCCGGATGTTCGCCCAGCTCGCATCTCCGTGCAAAATCTGGAGTTTCAGTACTCGGAAGAGGGGCAGAAGATCCTTAATGTAGAGCGTTTGGAGGTGAAGCAGGGCGAGCGAATCGCGCTCCTTGGGAGTATCGGCTCAGGTAAATCTACTCTTCTAAAAGTGCTGGCCGGTCTCTACAAACCCAGTGCCGGACGCATTCGTCTGGGCGATGCCGACCTTTGGGAACTCGACCCTGAATACATCGCTAAGAACCTAGCGTATCTGCCGCAAACCCCAGAACTATTCAAAGGTACTTTGAAGAGCAACCTCACTCTGGGTCGCCCAATCGGCGACACCAAAATTCTCAGTGTGGTCAACCTTCTAGGTCTCAACGCTATCGCTGATCAGAGCGAGAAAGGCCTAGACCTTGAGATTGCCGAGGGCGGTGTTGGTCTCTCGGGCGGGCAGAAGCAACTCGTCGCTATTGCGCGCATGTTTGTGGGCAACTCCAGCGTCTGGGTGCTTGATGAGCCCACTGCGTCACTCGATCCGAATACTCAAGCGGCGGTCGTTGAGGCGATCAAAGTGCGGATGCGTCCGACCGATATTCTACTCTTCGCTACCCACAATCCTAAATTGGCGATGGATCTGGCTACCCGAGTCATTGTGATGAATAACGGTCAGATCGCGAATGACGCGCCTGCGTCAGCGGTACAACTGCGCCCAAAGAGCGCTAGGGCGGTGAGCAATGGCTAAGACTAAAGAGATTTACAGCGGAACAGCCGTTGTATGGATTGTTTTCGCTGCTTTCACAGGCTTTATCGCCTGGTCCTACTATTTCGAGTTGGACCAGTTTGTTCGGGCACAGGCAAAAGTGTTTTCTCAGAGCCGTGTGCAGGTGATTCAGTCTGTGGATGGCGGTGTTCTTGATGCGCTGTATGTAAAAGAGGGTGACTTCGTTGAAGCGGGGCAGATTCTCGCAAAGATTAACTCCAAGCGTTTTGAAGCCTCAAGTAACGAGATCCAAGCCCGTGTGTATGCTTTGCGAGCCAAAATCGCACGCTTAACTGCCGAGATATCTGATGAAGAGCCGCAGTTTGAGCCGGAGCTCGTTAAAGGGGCTGCTGAAATCGTTGATATCGAACGCACACTCTACGAGAGTCGCAAAGCGAGTCTTCGCAACGATGTCAGCGCATTGCGCGACAACCTGCGCCTAGCTAAACGCGAAAAGGGGATTGTTGATCAGCTTAAGGCCACCGGTGATGTGGATCAGATGGAGGTGCTTACCGCGGAAAAAGCGGTCATCGACGCTGAAGCAAAACTGCGCAGCCGCATAAATGAATACCGTGAGAAAGCCAGTACCGAACTAGCTGAAGCGCGCGATGAACTCTCGCAGTCGAGCCAAGTGCTGAACCAGCGCACCGATATGGTAGAGAGCTCAGATGTAGTGGCTCAGATTCCAGGTTATGTGAAGAACATCAACGTCACGACCATGGGTGCAGTCCTCAAAGCGGGCGAAGAGTTGATGGAGATTATCCCTAAAGATGATCAGCTACTTCTCGAGGCGAAAGTAGCGCCCAAAGACATTGCTGACTTGTCATTGAACCAAATGGCAACTTTGCGTCTTGACCCTTTTGACTCAAGCATTTACGGGACAATTGAAGCAAACGTCAAGTTCATTTCGGGCGACACAGTTGTCGAAGATGGGAGCCGTCCAGGGCAGGAGCAAACCTTCTATATCGTCCACCTGATGATGCCTGCAAACCCCGTATTTACATCGATTGGAAAAGAGGTCGAGCTGATCCCGGGTATGACCGGTCAGGTTGACATTAAGACCGGTAACCGGTCAGTCCTGACATACCTGCTCAAGCCAGTTGTCAAGACATTGAATCAGTCATTTGGTGAAAAATAGGAGTTTGACAGATGCGACAAACAAGAATATTTTTGCCACATATGACAAATATTACATTAGGAGTAGTGTGCCATGGCTGCCAGTGAAGCGTTCAAACTGTTGATTGAAAACCTACAGCGTTCATCCCGTTTGGATGCCAACGTCTTGATCAACGGTGAGGTAGGAACGGGTCGCCGACAGTGTGCGCTCTCTATTCACAAGGCGAGTCGTAGGGCTGATGGCCGCTTTGTAACGGTCAATTGTACTGCACTGAACGATAGCCGTTTTGGTATCGAACTGTTCGGCATGCAGAACTCCGCTTTTGAGATGGTGCGCAAAGGTGCCGTATTCTTGGCAGAAGAGGGCACACTCTATCTGCACGAGGTGGCAGAGCTAACACTGGATATGCAGGCACAGTTGGTACGCTATCTGGAGAGCGGTGTATTTACGCCGGTTGGCTCGAATGATGTGATCGCATCCAACGTGCGTCTTGTCTGTTCAACGTCCGCTAACCTAACCGCACTTGTTGAAGCGGGTCGTTTCAGAAACGATCTGTATCACATGCTCGCCCAGATGGTGATTAATACGCCAACACTGAACGAGCGTATTGCGGATATCGATCTGCTCTCGGCAAATATCCTGCGTGAAATTGCGCCGGGTCAGCCTTACCAGTTGGATCGTTCGGCCTACAACCGCCTGCTTTCGCACAGCTTCACCGGTAACCTGATTGAGCTGCGCAACATCCTGTTACGAGCAATCTCGCAGTCCACGAGTTATGTCATCAATGAGAGTGTGATGCAGTTCGCGATTACCGGCGGCTCAGTGTTCAGCCAGAGCCAAGACTTGCAGGATCGCACGTTCAGCATTGAATCGACTATGGTGGATAACGCCGATGATCCAATGGCTCTTGAACGATCGACTGAGACACATACCCTGACCACTCAAGAAGCAAACTCTGCTCCGGTAGTAGAGCCGGCTGAGCTTAACGATGCTCGTCGAAAAGGGCGTTGGTCTGGTGCTCCAGGGGCTCAGGTTGATACCGATACCGTGGATTCAAAACTGCAGGAGTTCTCTGCAACCAATCAGTCGCTTGACGACCTAAGTACAGCCGATCAGGGCAGTGCGCCTGCACCTCAGGCGCGCCCACAACCCCAACCGGTGGTTGGTTCGCCAGTCTCATCAACAGCGCCATCAGCTCAACGCGCACAGCGAGAAAACCTTTCGCTAAAGGAGCGCGAACTCCTGTTTATCGAGGAACTGCTAGTGAAGCATGGCGGTGATAAGAAGGCGGTTGCAGACGAGCTCGGATGCACGGTTCGCACGCTGTATCGCAAGATAGAAAAAATCAAAGCCAAGTCTAGATAAGTTATATAAGCATCAGATTTTAAAGAATTTACCGGCTTTGCTTGTGTGGCAGGGCTAGTGCGCTGTTAGCGCAAGGAGAGTACAATGGCTATCACAATTCAACAGTTTGCAGCGCGTCAGATACTGACCAATTACAATGAAAGTCTGCTCATAGAGGCCCGTTTCAATGACGTGGTCTCTATCCAGGGGGCTTCGGATTTAACCTACCTCCATCTATCCAATGGCGGCTGGGCGATCTATGACGCTGAGGCGACTGCAGCGTTAAACTCCGATGATACCTTTGTATTCCGTTACACCGTAGCCGAGACTGACGATTCAACGCCGGACTTGAGCGTTAACGGATTCTACTTGGGCGATGCAATTATCAACTCTACTGTTACCACAGTGGCGATTGAGGACCGGGATGTCTATCTGATCGGTGCAACCCCAGATGACCTAGCAAATGATGCCAACCTAACGCTGCAAGATAAAATCGCCATCGTTGGGAACACTGAAACCAATAACGACCTTGTTCTCCCGCAAGCCCGTTCGGTTGAGGTTGTCAGCGGCAACTACCTGGTGGGTGAAACCGTATCTTTCAAAGTCGTTTTTGATGAGCCTGTGCTAGTCAACAGCCGTAACGGTACACCCACGCTGACGCTGACCGGCGATGGGGAACAACTACTCGACGTTTTCGGTGTCTACTCAGCAGGGTCAGGCACACAGACTCTCACATTCTCGTTTGTTGTTACCGAGACGATGAATGTTGCTGACCTTCAGGTTGGGACGATTCTACTTAATGGCGGTACCATCCTTGATGGTGATGGTAACTCAGCTGGTAACGGACTGGGTGAAGTCCCAGTGCCAGGTCTTGCTGACGCGCTATTTGTATCACTCGGTGACCAGAATCCAGATGCTCCGGATGTAGTGACCTATGAGCCGATCACGATCGAGAGTGTCCGCTATCTAGATAACGACACCGAGCAGTTTGTGGTGGGTGATGTTCTAGATCTGACGGTTCGTACGACCGGTGTTGTCAACGTCGATACCACCGAGGGTGTGCCGACGCTCGTGCTTAAAAATGGTGGTTTTGCCACCTATCAAGGGGGAAGTGGAACAAATACGCTGACATTCCGCTACGTTGTGAAACCGAGCGACCGTGATACGTTGGATCTGACGGTTCTCGGTGTTGCGGAGAACGATGGCGCTTTTGTTGGCACCTTGGGGCAAAATGTCGATCTGCGTATCAGCAGCGCAAATAATCTATCGACCTTCAACGATGTTGAGATCAATGCGCGCTCCCCTTATATCAGCGCGATTCAATCGACCAATGGTGTTCGTTCTATCGGCGACAGTGTTGAGTTCCTGGTTAAGTTCTCTGAGCCGGTCGACTTTGAAGGCGATGGTTCACCGAACCTCAGCCTGAGTAACGGCACTACTGCAAATTATGCTGCGCAGATAGATGCCCGCACCTACAAGTTCATTTACACCCTTCAGGATGGTGACGCTGACTCATCTGACCTGGATGTGCTGAGTTTCAATGCCGATGGTGTGGACGTTGTCTCTTTGGCTGATGCAAATGATCAGGTCTCTCTAGCACTGGGTAATATTACTGCCGTTGCAACTACTTACGATATCGAGGTGGACACAACCCGCCCAGAGGGACAAATCAGCTTTGATAGCTCGCAGGTTGTCGCCGGTGAAACCGTCGGTGTAACTCTGACTTTTGCTGAGCCGGTATCGAATCCGCGCTCAGCTATCACAGTCTCTAACGGAACGCTGAATACGTTGGTAGCGGTGGACGGTACCGAACTACCGAGAACCGTCTGGAAAGGGGTATTCATCCCTAGCCTAGGTCAGGAGGCAGAGGGTGTAACGCTGACACTCGATAACGCTCTGGTCGTTGATGACTCTGGCAACGCGGGTGTAGGCTTGAGCGCTTCAAACCCTCTGAGCATCGATACTCAAGGCCCGATAGTCAGCTTCTCGCAAGAGATCCTGTTCAATAATAACCGTCTCTTTACCATCGATTTTGGTGAAGAAGTTGTCGGTTTCGATGTCAACGACCTGACAATTACCAACGGTTTGCGAGTGACCAGTGGTTTTACCGAGGTAGTCCCGAATCGGGTCTACACGCTGGAGGTAGAGCCGCTAGCTGATAACCCAACGGGTGAAGTCACTGTGGCGCTGCGCAAGGGTACAGTGACCGATCTATTAGGCAATGAAAACGCGGAGCAGTCGTTTTCCCGCGCGTGGGATGTGATCCCGCCGCAGATTGTTTCGGTGACTGCCGTTGATACTACGCCTTACACAGTGGACGAGACTATTCGTATCGCGGTGAAGTATGACGAAAAGGTAAAGGTTGATACATCGACCGGCTTCCGTCCGTTCCTCGCTCTAAACAACGGCCAAGAGGCCAGCTATATCAGCGGTAGTGAGAGCGACACACTGGTGTTTGAGTACACAGTCGTTGAGAACGATCAGGTAGATGCACTCAATGTGCTCGCTCTGGTACGCAACAATTCAGTTATTACTGATTTTGCCGGTAATGCCGCGAAAGCTCAGATAGAGCCCGGTACCAATCTGGCAGATCTGCGAACCGTTGAGATCGACAGTGTCGCGCCGGTCATCGTAACCATCACCGCGGCTGAGGATAAGCTTTATCTCGCGGGTGATGAGGTCGATTTGACGGTTCAGTTCAGCGAAAACGTTTATGTCGACTTCACCAACGGGAGTCCAATCTTAGCGCTCAGTAACGGTGCGGTCGCTGAGTATGTAAGCGGCGATGAGAGCCGTTACCTCAAGTTTAAATATGTCGTTCAACCGAACGATTTCGACACCTCAGACCTCGATGTCCACGCTCTAATTGGTAACGGCGCGCTGTTAAAAGATATCTCAGGTAATGAAGTTAACCCGGCAATTCTGAGTAACAATAGCCGCTTATCGTACCGCTCTGATGTCGTCGTTGATGCCGCAACGCCTTACTTCAACACCATCTCCGTTAACGCGGGGAACTATCAGGCAGGCGAGATTATCGATATTGCGTTGGGTTGGAACAAACCCGTTGCGATGGACGATTCGCTGGGTACTCCAGAGCTGAAACTGAGCAATGGTGAAATTGCGCAATTCAATGCAGCAGCCTCAACGCCAAACCGCTTAGTCTTCAGTTACACAGTACGAGCAACCGATGGCGAGGCTTCCCAGCTCGCAATCGATGAGTTTCGCGCTAACTTTGCCCGTTTTACCGGCGTTGTTGCGGGTGAATCAGCCGATTTGAGTCTGCCAAATGATGGCGCTCTAGCCGATGATCAGGGTGGCGTGCAGATCGATCTTTCGCGACCAGAGGTGACGCAGATCAGCCTGCTAGATACAGATGGCTCTGCGACCCTCGGTGCGGGTGAGTTGGCGACGCTGACAGTCGTCTTTGATGCAGCGGTAAAAGAGCTGCGCCCCGAATTTTTCAATCTTGAAAATGGCTCGCTTGGCGCGCTCTCTAGTGATGATGGCGGGGTAACCTGGACGGGTAGTTTCACACCACTCAAAGGTACTCAAGCTGGTGAACAGTCTATCTCTCTTGATATGACTCAGGTGTCGGACCTGGCAGGAAATTATGGTCTGGGAACGTCAGCGGAAGCTGCGTACACACTCGACAGTGCCTACCCAACGGTAGAGATCCGCTCCGACCTTCGAGGGATTGCCGGTGAGGGTGATGAAGTCCGTATCGTTATCAACTTCTCCGAAGCGGTCCAGTTACGCACAGTCGACGCGCAGACGGGAGAGATTAGTTACTCTGCGATTGCACCGAGCATCCCGGGCACCCCTGAAGATTTCAGCTGGATCAATGTTCTCAACGGCGAGATTGATCTCGACAGTCTCGAAACGCCTGATAACTCCGGGCGGCCAGAAGGCGAGTACAGCTTCGTTGTTATACCGAATGACAACAGCACTGATCCGGTAAAAGTACGTGTTGCTGATGGTGCAGTCGCTGATATGGCGTTCAACGCAAATCTTGCTTCTAACGTGCTGGTTCAGCCTGTTGATACAGTCAACGCGCGCATCGAGGGTATTGAAACTGTTGCCGGTGCTTATGCTATCGGCGATACGCTAGCCCTAGACGTTAAATTCTCTGAGGCGGTGACCCTAATGGATCGAGCCGATGAGCCGGCGAGTGATCGAGTGCCGACGCTGACACTATCCAATGGTGAGACGGCGACCTACGTCTCTGGCTCGGGTACTGACAGCTGGCGTTTTGAATACACCTTCAGTGAGGGTGATGCACAGGTCCGAGACCTGCAGGTTGTCACTTTCCTAGAGAATGACAAATTGGTTGTTGATCAGGCGGGTAACCTGACGCAAACGCAGCTCGGATCGTCTAACCGTCTACAGAACACGGTTATTGTTGACGCAGAGGGCCCGGCACTTGTTGGCTTCAGTGCAATTGAGGCGCAGTACAACAGCGCTGAGGTGGATCCTGCACAGATCGGCATGTACAACACCGGTGATGTAGTCTGGATCAAAATGCATACCACTGAGTGGGTTTCAGTCGATACAACGGCGGGCCGACCTACCTTGGCACTGTCGAATGGCGGTGTCGCCAGCTATGTATCGGGCAGTTACTCGAACACACTCCTGTTCCGATACGACGTACTGGATAATCACCAGTCTGCAGCTGAGCTAGCAGTTAACGCCGTAGTGATGAACGGCGGAGTGATTGCGGATGCCGCCGGCAATGCCCTAGATGGTAATGCCTTCGATGTGAGCCGAATTAAGAGCGGGTCTCTGACATCGGCGAACCTCGTTGTTGTTGATACGGATGCGCCGGTCGTGCAGACAATCAGCATTGTCGAGACAACTTCTAGCGCAACGGGCGCCTCTGCTGCGACTAATGTAGCGAATGACGGCTACTACCAAGCAGGCACCACGATTGCGTTTGAAGTGGCGTTTGATTCTGTCATCAACGTTGACTTGAACGCTGTTACTCAGTCGCAAATAGGTCATGAGGATTACGATGGCCCAGTACTGACCTTGAGTAATGGTCAGCTTGCTTACTACATCGAAGGAGATGGAACAGACACCCTTCGATTTGAATACACCGTCGCTGAGGGGGATATCAACAGCGATGATCTAGAGGTTCTCGGTCTGGCAGAGCAGTCAGCCGTGCTGACTGATGATGCCGGTAACCCCGCGCTTGTTGAGATGGTGAGCGATAAGCGTAACTACACCACGGCGGTGGTCGATACCCAAGCGCCGGAACTTACTGCTGCCACCGACAGCTTCACTGCCAATGATGACGGTGAGGATGTGGTTAACACGCTAGAGGCCGTTAGCTTCACCTTTGAATTCTCAGAGGTGATGGATTGGATTCTTGCGACTGACCAGAGTATTGATCCATCGGACACTGCTGCAATTGCACAGCTGGTGGCTGATAACGAAGCTGAGATTTTGGATTTCTTCTCGATCGAGTTGGCTCAGATCCCCGGCAGTTCGGTTGCACCTCGTGCCTACGAAGATTCTGATGGCAACCTGCATGCGATGCCTCAGCCAACTGAATCGGATCCCGGCTGGAATACAGGGTTAGTAGCAGAGAACTTCCGCTTTGAGCTCAATGAACAGGGTGAAATGGATCTGACGCGCTTCAGTGTAGACGTTCAGATTCCCGATCTGACCTATGCCGATCTGAAGGTAAGCATCGCTAGTGATGCCTTAGGCGATTTTGCTCAGAACCTCTCTGAGTCAGATCTCAGTCACACGCAGCGTGTCGATACTCAGTCATTCGAGCTTAATCCATCGATCGTGCTCGGTCTCGTCGTCAACTCCGCGGCTCAGATTGATCTGCTAGACAAAGCGGGTAATTCGCTTCTTGAAGATGGGGTTGTAATTAATATCGACCCGGCAACGGGTAAAGCAAGCATCGTAGTCTCGCCAAGCGAAACCTACCCTGCGGGCTATCGTGGACCTGTGATTCTTGAAGTTCTCGACGAGGATTCTGATCCTGATTACATCGACGAGTACACCGGTGAAGCGAAAGACCTGGATACCGTTATTCGTGCAATGTTCAATGTTACTGGGCCGGGTGCGGTCGACGTGACCGTATCACCTCTGACTGAGTTGGCCGTTGCAAAATTCTTTGCGATCAATGGGCCTGACGCTCAGCTCGACGTTGCAACTGTTGATCAGTACAACGCAGGTATTGGTTCAATTTTTGGCTTAAATGACATCACTGCGACTACACCAGCGGTAACAAACGCTGCGGCAGTTGAGGCGGATACAGGCCTAGACTTGCTACAACCAGGAGAAGAAGGTGTCTCCGAAGCATCTGTTAAATACGGTCAAGTGCTTGCCATGCTATCAGCGCGAGACAGCCTCAGCGGTTCTGTTGCTGCAACATTGTCAGAGCTTGCAGAGCAGATTGAGCCTGTCACTAACATCGACGGTACAGCCGGTTTTGCGATTCAACAGGCCGGTGCCGATCTTTTGGTCGAAGCCCTCGAGGCTTCATCAAGCATCGAGTCACTCGATTCCGTTGGCGTAAACCGCGATCTCATGGATCTGGCCTATATGGATGCCGCTGCAGCCTCGGGCTTTGGTCTGAACTTAGCGGAAGCCGAGACAGCAACGCTGCCGATTAAAGGTGCTCAACTTGGCGACACTATTTTTGTGCGCTGGGGTAATATCGTTGGCGGTGATCATGATGGTCAGCCCAATATCTTTGAGGTGGTAATCGATGCCTCTCATATCGCTGAAGATGGCTCGATCTCGGTGCCTGTGCCGATGGAGATCATTGAGCTACAAGGCGATGCCAATAGTATCCCTGTAAGCTTCGCAATAGCCGCAAGCGAAACACAGGTATGGCAAGAGGCGGACTTCAGTGCCCCAATTCTAGTAGCAGTCGACATCGTGCCGCCAGTTGCTGAGGTTACTGCGCCTTCAAGCGACGCCCCCCTGCTTGTAAAAGGCTCGATTGAGGGTATTCGCCCAGGCGACAACCTCAATGTGCTGTTGAACAACTCCTTAGACGATAGCTTCAAATACTCGCTGGACACAAGCTTCCTGCAGATCGTGGATGGCGCGGTCGTGATAAACGATTCACTGCTACCCGCTGGGCTTACTGTCAATAGCGCCACCTACAACACTGTAGATGGAACCGTTGAGTTCGAATGGTCGTTAGATTTGACCGAAGCGATCTCCGTCGCTGCTGCCGAAAGCGAAGATCCCCAGCCTACCTTTGTGGTTGATGACCCTCGCGCAGTATTCGAAGTACAAGCGAGCACTGCTGACTTGGTGGGTAACCCCGCAGAGAGCTCTTCACGCAACGACTTTATTATTGGTAGCGTCGATAATATTCTGCCTGCAACTGCCGCTACTGAGCGCGCTGTAATGAATGAGCTTCTTGACAGGCTCTCAGGTCGCTATGGCGATACCGCCGTGGATACCCGCGATAAAATTATCACGCTAGCTGAAGCGGTTAAGAATCTGTCTGCGCTACAAGCGGGTACGGCAGATGCCATGGTTCAGGCGCAGCAAAGCCTGACAGTGAGCACCGATGGCACGCTAGAGCCCGCTGTGTTTGCGATCAATATTGGTGGCGATGCACTGTCGTTGGATCTCTCTGGTGTGGTAAACCCGAGCGTCAGTGACCTGGTCGCGGCAATTCAGGCGCAGCCTGGTTATTCTGCTAAGAACTACACCGTGGTTGCCGACGGCAACAACGTACAAGTGCTCTACAAGTCTTTTGGACCTCAGCCCGACTCAACCTTCCAGTCGACCCTGACTGAAACTGTTGCAGCCAGCGAAATCACTTCGACTGTCGTTCAGAGCGGCGATATTGCTAGCTTTGCTGTACAGGCAATCGCACCTGCAGGTACTGTTGTTGAAAGTGGATTTGAGCTTTCCCCAGGACAAGTCCGTCTAGAGTTTAGTGATGTTGTACTTACGGTAGATGTGTCCGAAGGCGACCTCATCACTGATCTGCTTGCGCAATTGCAGGCAGCGGACGCCTACGCCGATCTGCCATTTGCCCTCACTTTGGCTGAATCAGGCGATAGTCTGGTTGCAACTTGGGAGCGAGTCGGTGAGGTGACAGACACACTCAGTCTGAACCGCGATTATGTACAGGTAACAACCTCTGATTTGGCAACTTTTACGAGTTCGCCAGAGGGAGCCTCAGGTATTACCACAGCGCAGCTTGAAGCGCTGGATATTCAAAACGTTGATGACACCCAAATGGGTGCGATCAACCGCGTACTCGCTGATCAGTTGGCTGACACGCTTGGTCAGGCAACCATTGTATTCACAAGAACTGCGTTGGTGGCTGGGGAGTCGTCTGTCGTGACGATCAGCTTCCCAGAGCGGGTGGGGCAGTTGCCAGACGACGTACTGGAACTGGTAGGCGGTAACTTCACTGCTGCCGAGGGTGCGCCAATCTGGAGCAGCACCGACGGTATTAACTGGACAGCGACGTTCACGGCAAGCAGTACCATCGTCAACACCTCGCTAAGATACGAGAAGGTTCTTGATAGCGAAGGCGCTGAAGTTCTCGATGCTTCGGGTAATCCGACGCTACAAGTCATCGCAGACACTAATAACGCCAGCGGTTATGCCGAACTAGGCGCAATAGATCTGATGACGGTTGCCGTCGTCGAAGCGCTGGTGAACAAAGTCACCACCGCATCTGCGTTGATCCACGCATACTCGTCGGCTGCTGACGCGGCAGAACCTGGTCTCGAGGCATTTGCGGATATCGGTTTGGCTGAAGTGCGTGCCGATAATCTCAGCGCAGTACTGGATTCCTTGGCGCGCGTGCGCGATGGATTTGAAGTTGAGGGTGATCTCTACGCTCAAATCGATAGCCTGGCCAGCAGCTACAACAAAGTATTTAACACGGTTTACGCAACCGGCGCTCAACCAAGCGCTGCGGAACTTGAACAGGCGTTTGAGATAATTGGAGTCACCAACCTAAGTGCGACTCGTTCAGAAGATCAGGTAGCGCTGTTGCAAGGGGTTATTGCGTCTGTAGGAAACGGACAATCTGCGGCAGATCAGGCGAATCTGATAAACACAGTCGCTAAGATCGAAAGCTACGTTGCCACGGTAGAGAAGGTTCTATCACTCGCAGATTCAAACGATGTGCAAAGCGTCGCGATATCCGATGCGGAGCTAACACAACTCGGGTTTGCTGATCTGCTGGCCGACAGCGCTGGCAACAGTCGAAGTGCTGTTCTGCTGAAGGTGCTGGCTGATCAAACCAGCAGTGCTGCAGTGGTTCAATACGCGAACCTTGAAACACTGCTGGAGACAGCGGTTGATGCCTTTGATGCAGTGGTTGCGCTAACAACTACAGCCCAAGCTCAATCGGATACAAGCGCAGCGTTAGCCGCTATTGATGCTGCGACATTCAGTGAAATGGGCGTAGATGGCGTCACAGATGACGCTATCACGGGCCTAACCGCGGACGATATGGCTCTGGCCGTTAAAGACGCGCTGGCCAATACTGGTAACACGGTGACCGGCCTCGCTGCTGTTCAGACACTTGTCGACAGCTACACCGCTATTCTAGCGACAGCACAGTCCGGTACACCAAGTTTTGATGAGGCTGATCTCGTCAACATTGGTGTTGAATTGACAGCGACAGCCGGTGCCCAACCCGCTCAGGTCGCTATCTTGCAAGATTTCTTAGCTACACTTTCGCTCAGCGATGTTGCGCGTCTTGTTGACCTGCAGGTAGAGGTTGACCTTGTCGACCGCGTTCTGACACGTGCTGCCGGTGACACTGACATTCAGGTGACCGACGCTGAGTACCTAGATTTGGGTATTCAGGGAGCTACCGCAGATAACCTACCGGCGCTACAGAAGGTGCTCAGCGACCTTGGGTCGGTGGACTCCGTTTCAACCCTGGCGGAACTGCAGAGCAAACTGAATACCACTGTTCAAGCTTTCGCCGACATCACGGCTGTTGCCGGGCAGAGCAGTGCGGATACCTCTCTGCTTACTGCAACAACCTTTGCCAACATGGGGATCGACGCTCTAGACGACACGCGTCTGGCAGTGACTTTGTCAGCATTGAAGAACACCAGCAGTGCAACAACCCTTGCTAACGTCCAAGCCGCTGTTGATGCGATTAATAGCCTGTTGGATATCGCAGACAGCGATACAGGAGCCGTTTCAGCGCAAATGCTGACTGCCATTGGTTTGACACCGGTTGCTGATCTAACAGCGCAAACTGTGCAGCTCACCCTAGTGAGTGATCTTCTCGCGGCTGCGGATGAGTCTGACTTTGCAAGCGTTGCTGATATTAACGAACTGTTGTCGCTTACCACGGCACTGTTTGCAAATGTGGCAGGCACAGCTGATATCGCTCAGAGCGATTTGGAAGATCTAGGTGTCACCAACATCACTGCCGATAACCTCTCCACATTGCAGGCAGTACTTGAACAGCAGACAGACCTGAGTGCTGTATCTGATCTGGCGTCGCTCCAGAGTTTGATGGCGATAGCCATCACCACTCATGGGCAGCTGATTGCTGCAGCAGGCGATGCAGAGGCTGATACTAGTGCTATGGGGGCCCAGACATTTGTAGATGTGGGTCTAGATGTCACTGCAGGCCGCGAGGATGCGGTACTCTCAGCCCTGAAATCAACCAATGAGACGCTGACCACGGGCGAGTCAATCCAGGCTGTTTTCGATAGCATGGAGACCATTCTGGATGTTGCAGCAATCGATAGTGGCGCAATCGCTGCAACAGATCTGACCAGAGTTGGTGTGACCCTACGTGCAGATAATGCGCAGGCCGATCTGCAAGCCGACCTCGTCAGCGAGATCGTTGCGGGTCTGGATGAGAATGATGTGTCCACAGTGGCACAGATCGCTGCACTCACTGCAGTAACAGATCGCCTAATAGGCAAGATCAATGACGAAGCCGATGTCTTGTTGTCAGAGACCGATACAGCGGTGCTTGGCTTGAGCATCGATGCATCTAACTTGAGGCTGTTCAACGAAGCCCTCGGCGCTGAAACGGATCTAAGCAATGTTGAAGATCTGTCTGAGATCGCGGCAATTGCGTCATCCGTGATGACGGCTCAGACAACCGCGCTGACGAAAATCGCTGCCTATATTGCCGACAGCAACAACACTCCGCCTGATGTCGATGATCTGCGTGAAGCTGGCCTTGAACTGAGTGATGGCTCGCGTATCACGGATCAGCTAATTCCTGCTCTGTTGCAGCAACTAAATGCTGCGTCAGGAACTTACACCAGTTTCACCGATATCCAAGGTCTGATCACCACAGGCTCGTATCATCTATTAGCCCTAGCTGCAATCGCTGAGTACGCGCAAGCCGATGGTGTCGATGTCGCTGCACCGTCGCTGGCGCAATACCAAGATGCAGGTATAACCGCCTTTGGCTCACCTGCGGTAACGCTGGAGGAGCGTCATGTCGCTGTAGCGAACGCAATTCTGGCGCACAGCTCAATTGGTACGGACAGCGGTGAAGATCTAGCAACGCTCACTGAGTCAGCCGTTCAAAGCCTCGTAGACCTTGTGGCTGAGCCACTGCCGACGGTCGCTAGCATCGACGCTATTAGCATGGATACGTTTGATGCTGATAATGCGGGTGGTTCTGCTACTGACTTCATCACGTCGCATACCGGCGCTCAAACGATCTCTGCAACGCTGAGCGCTGAACTGAAAGCTTGGCAGTTGGCCGAGTACCGTATTGATGATGGTGCCTGGACTCAGATTGCCGATGACTTTATTACCGGCACCGCTATCGCATTCGGTTCAACTGCGTTTAGCGCAGATGCGACCTACACACTCGAAATCCGTGTGAAGGATCTTTCTGGTGAGGCCAGCGCAACAGCCTCACAGGATATCGTAGTCGACACCACAGATCCGTCTGCTCCCGCAGTAGTCATTCCAGTGGCGATAAGCGATGATGCAGCAAGTGTCGTAGAAGCCACAGCTCCTGAAGGTGTCATTACCGTTCAAGGCGGGCAGGGTGAAACGCTCGAAGTAACCCTAACAAGTGATGCATCTAGCAGCACTTCGGTTACGAAGACACTGTCAGCCAATGATGGCAGCGCGCAGAAGTTGGTATTGACGGCTGGGGATGTAAACAACCTTGGCACAGGCACGATAACAGTATCGGTGATCTCCACCGACCTGGCCGGCAACCAAACCACCAGCTCTGATATTGCAAGCTTTAGCTTGGATGCCGATCGTCCTAACCAGCCGACCCTTTCAAGTGACGGCAATGTGCTCACGATCGTTGGCGAACACTCCGCAGCCGTGGTGTTGATGGATGGTTCAACCGACATTACCGATAGTTTTGACATCATTGAAAGCCCTGCAGGTACCTACACCGCGACGGCGATTACCGATGCATTCGATGGTACCGAAACCCTTTCTATTACTGCCGCACTTAAGGATGCGGCGGGTAACCTGGGTTACGCATCCACCGAGCTGGCGGGTACAGGAATTCTGGATACCACGGCACCTGATGCCCCAGTTCTGACCGCAGTAGTGAATTTAGGTGACGCCTCATATGATGACGGCTTTACGGTAACTGAGAATGCCGATGTTGTTGTGAAGGTTGACGGAACAGCACTGACCGATACCGAGCTTGCTGCGTACTTTACGAAGTCGACAGCCAATAACATGGACACCTACACCGCGGTAAATGCGAAGTTTGCGGGTACTGAGACTATCTCCGTGACAGCCGGATTCACGGATAGCTTCAACAATACTACTGATGTGACGGTGGCATTGCAGGAGGTGAAACCAGTAACACCGACTCAGGCAATTACCTTCGATAGTCTTGGTTACACGGTCACTGAAAATGTATCTGGAGAGATTGGACCATCCGACACTCGCGTTAGCACGAGTTCCGATACGATCTATTTTGACTACGAAGATTTTGGCTCTGGCACGTATACGGTAAGTGACTCAAACGGAGTAATTGCAACATTCGATACGACTTGGAACGGTGATGCGAGTTACATCGATATTTACAATCAGCTGAATGCAAAGATCTACGCAGCCGGCTATCAAGCTAGCAATTCGAGCTCGGGTTCGATTAGAAACCTGTATGTCCGAGACCGAGACGGCGCTGACATGTCCACCACAGGTTTCAAAATTGAACTAGGTGGTGTAATTAGCACCGATTTCTCCGAGAGTGATTTCATTGTAAACCAGACTTCTGGTTTGACCGTGAAGGCGACTCTGAGCGCCGAACTAGCTGCCGGTCACAAGCTTATGTACTTCAATGGTGCAGGTGAGTGGGTCGACATTAGCTCTAGCGTATCAGGTACGTCTGTCTCGTACCTTGATCCAACGCTGACCCAGTCTGCGGCGATCACACTGAAGATTCGTAATGCCCTGGGTGAAGAGACGGTACCAACCGGGAAACCTGTTGTGATTGATACAGTCGTTCCAGATGCGCCAAGTCTTGCGGTTAATGGGGCTGTTTCCGGTGCATTGACCGAAACTGAGATCACGTCGTTGAATGCAACTGAGGGTCTCTACAACGTCTCTGCGGAAGAGGGCACAGAGATCACTTTAACCTTCACTAATGGTTCCAACGAAGTTGAGAAAACGCTGACAGCAACTGGCGGAGGTCAATTTGTACAGTTGTCCTCTGCAGATTTGACGCAGCTAACCGACGGTAGGATCACCGTATCTGTAGTAGCGACAGATGATGCAGGCAACGTAAGTACTGCAGCAACTTCCAGCTTTGTGTTGGATACCACACCTCCTGCTACCACCGATGCGGCGCTGACAAGCGATTCAGGTACTGCGAATGACAGCCTTACAAATAGTGCGGCTATCACTGCGCCTACCAATGCTGAGACGCAGGCGGTAGTTGAATACCGTGTGCTTGATGCTGACAACTCCGATGCTGTCGTGACGGATTGGTCGACTAGCTACATAGCGCCGACAACTGATGGTAACTACAAAGTAGAAGTACGTCAGACCGACGAAGCGGGCAACATTTCTACAGTTCAGACAATCACGTTTGAATATGATTCAACGATCCCAATGCCTGATGCGCTTATCACCACCGACAGCGGTAGCAGCGCGACAGATGGCATAACCGATACGGCGGGCATTACAGCACCCACAAATACAGGTTCGGATACACTGCAGTACCGCATTTTGAATGCAGCTGATGACAGTGTTGTCTCTGACTGGGCTGGTACCTACACTGCGCCAACCACAAATGGCAGCTATAAGGTTGAGGTGAAGCACACTGACGCTGCGGGTAATACCGCGACGCAAATGATTAATCTGACGCTAGATACTGCAGTTGACCTGTCGGTGAGCGTAGCTCCAGGAACCTACGGCGTGGGTGACTCGGTGGCAATTACTCTTACATCCGCGAGCGGCGAAACTGGAATTACGTTCTCAGCAGCCAAGTTCAATGGTGTAACGCTAGAAGGTGTTACGGACAACGGTAATGGTACCTATTCAGCTACCTACATCGTCTCGGCAGGCGATACCGAAGTGGCAGCTGGTGGCGATGTTACGGTGGACTTCCAATTCACTGATGTGGCTGGGAACTCAGATAGCCTAACTAGTGTGACGCTATCCAATAACGTTGCAATTACGCCGGCTGCGCTCGCGCTGGAGGCCTTTGAAGAGTTTGTTACACCTCCCGTACCGTCGACATTTGATATGGGTAGTTTGGGCAATCTTATCTTGCCAGTGACCGTTGATGGTGGGCGAGTCTATTACTTGCTCGACCGAAACGGGGATAACGCTGTTGGAAGATCTAATGATGGTTTGACCTTGGCTGAAGCACAGAACATTTTCAAAGAAGACGTCAATGGAAATGTTAACCCTGACCCAAGCTCAGGTCCGAATGTGACCTACCGCTATGCGACGATTAATGGTGCTCGTTTTGCGCTAGCAATTAGGGGAGGTACTGGTACCGATATTTCAGTTGATACGACTGACTTGAACACGTCGGTTTCTGGAAATGAGGATAATCCAGCTTTTGACGGCGGTCTGTACGCAATTGTCGACGCTTTCAACGGTTTGCCAAACGCATGGACTAGTGCTGGCTTAACCGATTATGTAGTGTCGGAACGATACTCAGGAGAGCAGTATTATCAATCATCTCCGTCCGTACCAAATGCTGGCAAGGACATTATCGATAGCGCCGGTGTTTGGGGAGTACAATCCCTCAACATTATTATTGAGGCGTTAAATCCTACGGCTATGTCGACGGTTCAGTTACCCGCGTTCACTGGATATCTCGCTCTTGGCATAGACACCTACAACGACGGATCTTCTGATCTGCCTTTGACGCAAGAGCTTGTTTCTCTTGCGAATGAGATTGTCAGTGGGATAACCGGAACGCTTAGTGCATCGGCTATTCAGGCAGCGCTCGATGCGGCACACGCCAAATTGACAGCGATGCAGGTAGTTTTGGATTACATCGACGATCAGGGCAGTGCTGCACCGGATGCCGATGATTACAACGCCATAGGCTTGGGCCGTACTGTCGCTGTCGCTGAAGTTGCTGCGCTAAACGCCGCGGCAGTGTCAGCCGGCGTTAATGCCGCAGATACGCCGGCGGAATTAGCCGCTCTTCTGCCAGTTCCATCGGTTACGATCGATGCGATTTCGGATGACACCTCAGCATATCCGCCTATGGCAGATTTAGCTGTTGCAGTTAGTACTGACCCCAATCGACAGCAAGGGGACGTATTAATTGATATTAGCTCGGTACAGGTTGGTGACTACTTAACATTGGAGTTAAATGGAGCCACTTACACCTCTGATTTTGCGGTACCGGCTCCGGGTGATTCGATCTATACTCTGCAATATCAGATTTTGCAGACCTTCAGAGGAGGAAATCCCGAGCCCGCAGCGTTAACTACGTGGAAAGCTGCAGTAGGGATAGATGAATTCTACAGTTCCGGTAGTGAGATATTGGTTCGCCCAACTGCGACAGATATTGACGTTTCTGCTCTTAATGTCAAAGCCGGAATACCGTCCACTCCAGACTTCATCACCAGCGACGACGACGGTCTAACCATCACCGCGACACTTGATGCCGCGCTGGCAACGGGCCAGCGTCTTGAGTTCTCAACTAACGGTACAGACTGGACTGATATCAGCGATTCAGTAACAGGTACTGCAGTTAGCTACGATGCCTCAAGTTTAACGTCTACAGCGACAGTACAGATGCGGGTTGTGAATTCAGCCGGAACGGCGGGAACTGTGGATTCGCAGTTAATTACCATCGACACGGCTGTAGCTTCACCAAACGCAACTTTGGCTGTTGACAGTACCAACGGTGTCTCCGGCAATGATTCAGATGCAGTAACTAACTCTGGCGCTATTACTGCACCAGCAAATGCAGAATCAGGCGCTATTGTTGAATATCGAGTGCAGAAGGATGCGGGGGCGTTCAGTTCGTGGAGTGAAACCTACACCGCTCCGGCAACCGACGGTTCGGCCGATGGAGCTTATGTTGTTGAGGTTCGACAGACTGATGTTGCCGGGAATGTCTCTGCCAGTCAGAGCCTTACTTTCACGCTGGATACCACAGCACCCACGACGGCTGTCACTGCGATAACTATCAGTGATGACTCGGGGGTACAAGGCGATTTCATCACCAATGATGTAGATGGCCTCACAATCAGTGCGACACTCTCGGCAGCCTTGGCTACTGGTGAAATTCTAGAGTACTGGAATGGTGCTGCATGGAGCCAGGTCGCCGCAACTGCTATCAGTTCTACTGCTGTGAGCTTTAGCGATGCGAATCTCAACAGTGATACCACTGTGAAGTTCCGGGTGTCTGACGCGGCGGGTAACACTGGAGCCGAATTCACTCAGGCAATAACTTTTGATACGACGGCTCCTGTAACTGCTCCGTTGAGCATTACAGATGTCGATTTGTACTCCACTGGTGGTACCGTTCGAGTCAATTTGGATACGAGCAGCACGAGTGCCGGTGACTACGTGCAACTTGATAGTGCCGACGGTGCTCAGACCATTACGGCCAGCGTTGCAATGAGTGGCGTGAACGTTGTCGGGACAATGAAGGAGTATCTAACCTACGACGATGCATCGCCAGATGTGACTACTTATACGCTAAACTCATCGCATAACTTGAAGCTAATTGAAGCTCATCTCGTGCACGATGCATTTTATGCTGTGGATACAGATGGTGATGGCATCATTACTGCGGCAGATCAGATGACCGATACAGCCTTTGCCGCGGCAGGATACAGAGAACCTATATCGGGTCTATATCTTGATGAGTATTTTGGTTCTAACGATCTAATAAACCTCATAAATGCAAACGAGTTTTTGCAGAATACAGCCATCACTTATCACTGCGCGCGCTACTACGATAATGCGGCTCGTGGTACCTTGGATAATCCACAGGCCTATTTCATACAGTGGGACGGCTCATCGTGGAGCGAGGTGTTGCTACCCGCAAGCACGCCGGCTGTTGTGATTACTCAACCTAGTCAAACGATCAACGATTACGCGTCCGATGTGTCAGTTAGTGGTGCGCCGTCATTGGTCGGTGGTAACACCTATGAGTATGACGTCTCTTATCCAATGTTCGATAGCAGCACCTCGTTCAGCTTATTGCAGGGTGGTGTAGATAGTGGAATCACTATCACCGTGATCGGAACTCCGGGCTCATCCGGCGCGAAGATCAGCTTTACCGTGCCAGTAGATCAAACTGAGCCGCTTACCCTGACGAACAACCTTGTGACGTTGGATCGCGAGAGCTCGGTGGATGAGATCTCCGTTAGTGCCTTAACAACAATAGAATTGACAGCCAATGACATCACAAATGGGTATGTTGATATCGACCTGACTTCGTCTGATCTCGCAGGACAGAGTGGGGCGGTTACTCTGCTTGCAAGCATCGCTGACGTGGCGGGTAACAAGGGTTCGGCTGCACACCAATCTTTCAATTTGGTACCTGAACCGCTTGAACTAGATGTTACGTTGATCTCGGACACGCCGATAATGGTGAGTGCCTCAGTTAGCGTGGTCAGTAACGGCATTGATACAGTTGACTTGTCGGACGGTGATATCCTGAGGGTGAGTTATACAGATGCAGGTGGCACATCGGGAGTCGTAACCTTCCCGCTTAGTGGCGCCACTGGAAACAATAGCATGGTTGGAAAGTTGGCAGATGCCATAAATGGCTTCACTGATTTTTCACCCGCCATTTCCAGTAGCAGGTATATAACGCTGAGTAACGGTCTAGGAGCGGTGACGATCGACAGCGCTGAAGTGATTACATTCGATGATAATCATATATCGTCCCAAACAATTGAGTCAGCAATTGTATCGATTGCCAATGCTCCTGACGGTTTCTACAACAAGCAGATTGAATACTCTCTTGACGGAGGCTCTAGTTGGACCTCTTCGAGTATTTCGAACTCGGGCTACCTCTCCGACAACAGGCCGTGGCAGATGATAACCTTTGCCTCTGCGTTGACTGACGGTGCCAGCCTGAAGATTCGAGTCAGAAACGATGCGACCAGTGAGTACAGCACGACTATTGTTGTTGACACAACGAATCCTAACCTTGTCATGGCTGCTCAATCTGTGAGTAATGCTAGTGATGATGTTGTTGTCCAGTCAGATGAGAAAGGCTTTGTCTATCTAATCAACGACAATAACGACGATGCAATCTCGACCTTTGCTGATATAGTCGCGTTGGCAGATGACAAAGTTAACCGGGTCGCCATTACGTCGACTAACACAGATACCAATCTGTCTACCGAAGGCCTGGCGGCTGGTACATATTACGCTTATGCAATGGATGAAGCGGGTAATCTTTCAGCCACTAGCAGTAACGCTGTAACTGTGACTGACGCATCTCCTACGGACACGGCAGATGCAGTATTCAAGGAAATAATAACCGGTACGAATACTGTATATAACGGAACTAACGCCGCCGTTGATGACAGTGGTGTTAACGCGGACGCTACCCCTGATATCGTCATTAAGCTTGTCGATATAGCCGAAGGCGATTCGCTTGAGTTAGTCGTCGACGGTGTGGTTGTGTCGACCCACGCAGTAACCGGAAGCGACATTACCAGTGGTGAAGTCACGTTTGCCGGTGTCGATGTGGCTGGCAACGATGCATCGTCAGATCGATCTGTCTCGCTTGGGCTTAAGGTGACGCACATCACAGAAACCCAACAGGTTGATACCTGGGAGTTCAACTGGTAATTCAGTTATCCGTGAATCCAACAGCCGCCCCTCGGGGCGGTTTTTTATGCCCTAAAGTAGTTCCCCGCATATCTACCCCATGTCATACATAGTCGAGTGTGACAAAAAATACCTGACATGTTTGACATCAGTGACAAATTGTCAGTATAATGACAAACCTGGTTGGATTGGTGTCACTAGTTGTCACTATTAGCCAGAGGCGAATGAAGTTAAACGAAGAGCAAATCTAGGGGTAGAGATGACTTTTCTTTCAGGTTTCAGCGTGCCATCAGCGCGCTACAATTCCGGATCCGTTGTGCCTATCAGCGCAACGTTCAGTGACAGTGTCACAGTGTCAAACGGCGCTGTGCCTTTTCTTTCGTTGTCTAACGGCGCGATTGCGACATACGCCGGTCAAACCGACGACGCCACACTGACATTCAACTACTTTGTATCGGATACTGACAACGCTACCCCGTCTCTGTCAGTCACCGGTTTTGCTTTAAATGGCGCATCAGTTCTCGCCGCTGATGGTTCTGTCGCTGCGACCACTGTCACTTCAGGTGTTAATAGCCAGATCGTTTCTACTGCCAATGCTGGCGCTGCTGTCACTATTGAAACCTCACTGCAAGATATTGCTGACGACCTCGTGTCACCGCGCGTAGCCTCTGTAGATGTTGTCAGCGGTAACTACCTGCCTGGCGATAAAGTCACCCTGACTGTTGTGTTTGATGAAGCGGTCGGTGTGACACCGGGCGCGAAGCTGCCAACCCTGACGCTTATGAGCAACGGCGAAGTACTGGACGATGTCATCG
>NZ_WBYP01000004.1:0-353386 GCF_013282935.1 Marinobacterium sp. xm-d-579 | reverse complement strand
TTTTGCCTGGTGACAATAGAGACGTGGAACCACCTGATCCCTTACCGAACTCAGTCGTGAAACGCGTCATCGCCGATGGTAGTGTGGGGTTTCCCCATGTGAGAGTAGGTCATTGCCAGGCACCTAATAAACAAAGAACCCCAGTACCGGAAGGTCCTGGGGTTTTTTGTTTTTTAGTCGCAAGGAGACTTCTGAGCGAATGCCCATGTGACCACAGATGCACCGAAGGTGCGCAGGGGAGGCGCCAACGGCGTCGCGAAGCGATTACGAACACCGTTCGTAACCTATTGTAGGTCATTGCTCGCTTCGTAAGAGATCCACTGCCAATCCCATCGCGGCCTTTGCAAGACCGCTCCAACTATTTAACAGAATCTCTGCCGGATCAGATAGTCGGGTCAGACCAGAGGTCAGACCCGGTGCTCCGATGTCAGTTCACTGCTCCGGTGTCTGACCTCCGGTCTGACACCATTCTCTAATTACGCTCCTATTGATCGCGGCCTTCGCAAAACCGATCCTACGTTTCCTAACTCTCCAACCAAAACGTAACCGGCCCATCATTGGTTAGTGATACTTTCATATCGGCACCAAACTTCCCGGTCGCAACTTTAAGCCCCGTTTTGTTAGCCGCTTCTACAAAGTAGTTGTAGAGCTCTTCACCCAGTGCTGGAGATGCCCCTTTTGAAAAACCCGGTCGTTTGCCCTTGGAGGTTTCGGCTACCAGCGTAAATTGAGAGACCACCAGTAACTCGCCTTCAATATTTTTAAGGCTAAGGTTCATCTTGTCCGATTCATCGCTAAAGATGCGGTAGTTGATCACCTTGTCGAGTAGTTTATCGGCTTTTGATCGGTCATCCTCTTTCTCTACACCGAGTAAAAGAAGTATCCCATGATCTATTTCACCGACGCAGTTGCCGTCTACTACAACGCTAGCACTGCTGACTCGTTGAATAAGTCCTTTCATTAGCTGGTTAACTCCAGATACTGATCGGTGGCATGGATTAAACGGTCTGTAATGCCCGGCTCAAAGGCTGAGTGTCCGGCATCACGAACGATATCAAAGTTTGCTTGAGGCAGTTCTTTAGCCAATAGGTGTGCCTGCTCAATAGGGCAAACCATGTCATATCGGCCATGAACAATCCAGGTCGGTATCTTTTTGATGCGATCACAGTGATTGAGCAGTTGGTTTTCAGACATAAAAGAGTTGTTGGCAAAATAGTGTGCTTCGATACGCGCCATGGCTAATGCGACATGAGGATCACCAAAGTGGTCAACCAAACTAGGGTTAGGATCTAATGTGGAGCAGCGTCCCTCCCAAATAGACCAAGCCTTTGCTGCTGCCATACGCTCTAGTTCATTATCACTGGTCAGAACTTTATAGTAGCTGCTGACCATGTCGTTTCTCTGATCGGCCGGTATCGGTGCTATAAATGATTCCCAATGGTCAGGGAATACATAGCTTGCTCCCTCTTGGTAAAACCACTGAATATCTCTAGGTCGACAGAGGAATATACCTCTTAGAAACAGTGCATTGACTCGCTCTGGGTGAGATTGTGCGTAGGCAAGGCTTAACGTAGAACCCCAACTACCGCCAAATAGTGCCCACTTATCTAGGCCGAGATGGGTACGAATCTTTTCAATATCAGCGATTAAGTGTTCCGTTGTGTTGTTTTCTAAACTGCCATGCGGCGTCGAGCGCCCACAGCCGCGTTGATCAAATAGAATGATTTTGTAATGTTCTGGGTTAAAAAAGCGTCGATGCTCGGGCGAACAACCACCGCCTGGCCCGCCGTGGACGAACAGAATAGGCTCGCCATTGGGGTTGCCTGAAAGCTCTAAAAAGAGGCTGTGCCCTTTGCCTACATCCAGTTGCTCGCTGTGGTAGGCACTTATTTCTGGGTAGAGTGTTCTCATTCTACTGGTAACCCCGCATCTTCTAGGCGTTTCTTACGCAGCTCAATTAATCGATCGATCTCAAATATCTCCTGTGGGCTCGCATCCGTTTTAAGCCCTCCCACAATGGCGTAATTGATACGGGTTTTATGCAGATCAAAGAAGTCGGTCAATGACTTAGCTACCTTTAGTCGATTCTCTGGATAGATTGTGACTAAGTGTTCGGTTAACTCACCCGCTCGTTTGGGCAGCTTTAATACCATCTGTAATGCTACCTCTTCTGCTTTTAGGTGAGCAGATTCCAGTGCAGTTTTTATTAGGTGCTGAGGATCTTTCGGGTTCTGTTTGAGTGCCTCAATCAACAGTTTAAGCGCCGGCTCTGCAATCTCTGCAGCCACGTACTCCTCAAGAGGAGGCACGGATGCAGGGTTGGTTGTGAACTGGTAGGGCTGAGCGGGTTCTAGACGTTCGGTTCGCAAGAAGAGCTTACGCACTAATAAGAAGAGCATCAGCAGTAGATGCAGTGAAATGACGTAGAAGTAGAGCCAAACAGAGCTAAACCACTCCATCATAGCGCCCGCCACGATAGGGCCGACGACACCACCGACGCCTAATAGAATTTGCATCATACTGGTTGCAGGCATCGCCTCTTTACTGTCGATGTGGTCGAACACCTGTGTCACAGCTAGCGGGAAAATAGCGGCCCCAGCGCCCCCTGACAGTAGGAAGAAGAAGGTGACGAACCAGGTGGGTAGAGCGCTGTAAAAATCGATAATGATGACGGCATTTGCACCGACACCAATCATCATTAATACAGCGCCCACCGTACGTTTATCGAAACGATCCGCAAACCAGCCAGTTGGGTATTGTGTCATGAGGCCCCCAAGCAAATAGGAGCCTAAAATGATTGATAGTAGTGTGCCGCTAAAGCCTCGATCGTAAGCGTATAGAGCGATCAGTGATACGCTTGCGGAGCCAATAGAACCCGCCACCAGGCAAGATAGAGTACCTGATGGAGAGACCTTCCATAGTTGCCCAAATGACATTGGGCGGCTTCGGCCAGGTAGCTCGGGTGCTGGCATGCGTGACATCGACATAATAATCAGAGCGATCGCTAATACGGCGCTGATAATACCGAACAGTCTAAAATCACTCTCTTCGAAAATGTTCATCACAAAAGGTGCTGAACCGAATCCGACAGCAAAGAATATCTGGTAGACACTGAACAGTTTACCGCGGTTGCTGCTATCACTGGTGACATTAAGCCAGCTCTCCAGAGTAATAAAACTGGTGATGAAGCAGAAGCCTGCAACGACCCTTAACAGGGAAGTGATGATGAACGATTCAAGAAGTGTGTGCAGTATTGAGACGATCGACAGTGTTGCAGCCATTGTTGCAAAGGCGCGGATATGACCGACGCGGTTGACGACTTTGGCGCCAAACATCCCTGCCAGGATAGAGCCGGCGGCAAACATACCCATAGCAATACCGACTTGTGAAGACTCAATGCCCGCCGACTGCATTCTTAAAGGGAGGATGATAAAGAATAGGTTGTGGCTAAGCGCCATACCAATAATTGAAAAAAGAATAGGGCTGACCCGGTAAAAAATGCTGTTGGTCATTAGGTGGTTCCTAGTTTGTCACTTCAAGATTTCTTGGACTTTAGTTTACTCCGTTTATTTCGTTTGAATATAAAAAAACGGTGCTCAATTTGCATTGGCACCGTTTTATGTTTTGCATTTATTGCAAATTAATTAACGCTTAGCGCGTTTACGCTCATGCTCTTTCAAGAACTTCTTACGAATACGGATGTTCTCAGGTGTTACTTCAACCAACTCATCATCTTCAATGAAGTCTAGAGCCTGCTCTAGAGTAAAGCGGATAGGTGGCGTTAGCACGATGTTCTCATCAGTACCTGAGGCTCGGACGTTGGTTAGCTGCTTACCTTTGGTTGGGTTAACCGTTAGGTCATTCGAGCGGCTATGGATACCAATGACCATGCCTTCGTACACTTCAATGTTTGGACCGATCATGAGGCGACCGCGCTCCTGAAGAGAGAAGAGTGCGTAGCCCAGTACTTTACCGTTAACCATCGAAACCAGTACGCCGTTGTTACGAGTCACCGTCTCACCCTCTTTCACCACACCGTAGTGGTCAAAGATTGAGTTCATGATACCAGTACCAGACGTCATGGTTAGGAATTGGCTACGGAAGCCGATCAAACCGCGAGAAGGGATCATAAAGGTCAGGCGACAGCGGCCTTTGCCGTCAACTTCCATATTCGTCATGTCACCGCGACGCATGCCTAGCTCTTCGATGATCGAGCCCTGGTGCTGCTCTTCAACGTCGATCATAACGATCTCGTAAGGTTCGTGGATTTCGCCATCTACCTCTTTCTGAATTACTTCAGGACGGCTGATGCCAAGTTCGAAGCCTTCACGGCGCATGGTCTCAATCAGTACCGATAGGTGAAGTTCACCACGACCTGATACACGGAATTTCTCAGGGCTATCACCCGGCTCTACACGCAGTGCTACGTTGTGAATCAATTCGCGCTCTAGACGCTCTTTGATGTTACGGCTGGTAACGAATTTGCCCTCTTTACCGGCAAACGGAGAGTCGTTGACCTGGAATGTCATAGAGACGGTTGGCTCATCGACAGAGAGTGCTGGTAGTGCTTCAACAACATCTGGGTGACACAGCGTATCTGAGATGTTGAGTTCGTCTAGACCGGTAATACAGACAATGTCACCTGCTTGTGCACTGTCGACATCGACACGATCAAGACCGTGGTAGCCCATGATCTTAAGGATACGACCTGAACGCATTTTTGCGTGTGAATCGATGACTTTAACAGGCGTGTTGGTAGAGATCTTACCGCGTGAGATACGACCCACACCGATAACACCGACAAAGCTGTTGTAGTCCAACGCAGAGACCTGCATCTGGAATGGACCTTCTGTATCGACGTGAGGCGCATCAACGTGCTTGATGATCGCTTCAAATAGAGGCGTCATATCGTCAGCCATAGCTTCGTGATCATCACCCGCAATACCGTTGATCGCTGAGGCGTAGACAATCGGGAAGTCCAACTGCTCATCGGTAGCGCCTAGGTTGTCGAACAGTTCGAAAACCTGATCCATAACCCAATCTGGACGTGCACCAGGACGGTCGATTTTGTTGATAACAACGATTGGCTTAAGGCCGCGTGCAAAGGCTTTCTGAGTAACGAAGCGTGTTTGTGGCATTGGACCATCAACTGCATCAACAAGCAGAAGGACCGAGTCAACCATCGACATAACACGCTCTACCTCACCACCGAAATCGGCGTGCCCAGGAGTATCGACGATGTTGATGCGGTAGTCGTTCCAAGTGATGGCGGTGTTTTTGGCAAGGATGGTGATGCCACGCTCTTTCTCTTGGTCGTTTGAGTCCATGACGCGCTCAGCGCCTTCATCACGACGGCCAAGGGTACCTGACTGCTCTAGAAGTTTATCAACTAGGGTGGTTTTGCCATGGTCGACGTGTGCGATGATGGCGATATTGCGAAGATTTTCGATCACGAGGTGAGTCTCATTAATTAAAGATGCGCGGATTATACGCGTCGAGCGTGATCAAGGCGAATTAATAGCCAATAAATTTGGACCATATGAACAATTGTTAGAAGCGAATCTAGTGCAAAATTTTTTGGCTGGAGTATCATATTGGCACACATCGACAGACTAGTAATAGTTTAAAGCACCATTGTGGTGCGTATGTTTTAGGTGTGCATCAAATTGGTGCGTTTATTGTCATTGGTGATTCGTTGCTGATGCGGTAAATCACCGTAAATAAAGACTTTTTTCGAGTTGGCATACTGTTTGCTAGCTCGTTAGGAAGACTGAGCTTGCATGGTGCAGGCTTAAACCCAAGGCTACTAGTCTGGCAATATCTGATAATGGAGAGAGCCATAATGTCTGAACAGACACTAAATCTGATCAAAGAAACTGACGCGAAGTGGATCGACCTTCGCTTTACAGACTCTAAAGGTAAAGAGCAGCACGTAACTATCCCAGTTCACGAAATGGGTGACGACTTCTTCGAAGACGGCAAAATGTTTGATGGCTCATCTATCCAAGGTTGGAAGGGTATTAACGACTCTGACATGATCCTTCGTCCAGATGACTCTTCATCTATCGTTGATCCATTCTCTGAAGATGCAACAGTCATCATCCGTTGTGACATCGTTGAGCCTGCTACAGGTCTTGGTTACGAGCGTGATCCACGTTCTGTTGCTAAGCGTGCAGAAGAGTACCTGAAATCAACAGGTATCGCTGACAGCGCTATGTTCGGTCCAGAGCCAGAGTTCTTCGTATTTGACGAAGTTCACTTCCACTCTGACATGTCTGGTTGTGGCTACACTGTATCTTCTGAAGAAGCTGCATGGTCTTCTAACAGCAAATTCGAAGGCGGTAACACAGGTCACCGTCCACGCGTTAAAGGCGGTTACTTCCCAGTACCACCAGTAGACTCTCTACACGATCTTCGTGCTGCAATGTGTGACGCGATGACAGCGATGGGTCTGCACGTAGAAGTACACCACCACGAAGTAGCAACTGCTGGTCAGTGTGAAATCGGTGTGGCAGGTAACACCCTTGTTAAGAAAGCTGACGAAGTTCAGATTCTTAAGTACGCAGTTCACAACGTTGCTCACGCTTACGGTAAAACAGCTACGTTCATGCCTAAGCCAATCGTTGGTGACAACGGCTCTGGTATGCACGTTCACCAGTCTCTATCTAAAGGCGGTGTTAACATCTTCGCTGGCGACGCATACGCGGGCCTATCTGAAGAAGCTCTTTACTACATCGGCGGTATCATCAAGCACGCTAAAGCGCTTAACGCTCTATGTAACCCAGGTACTAACTCGTACAAGCGTCTTGTTCCAGGCTTCGAAGCACCAGTTATGCTAGCTTACTCAGCTCGTAACCGTTCAGCTTCTATCCGTATCCCATACGTAACTAGCCCTAAAGGCCGTCGTATCGAGACACGCTTCCCTGATCCAATCGCTAACCCATACCTAGCGTTCTCTGCGCTAATGATGGCGGGTCTTGACGGTATCCAGAACAAGATCCACCCTGGCGATGCAGCAGACAAAGACCTTTACGATCTACCAGCTGAAGAAGCTGCTCAGATCCCACAGGTTTGTTCTTCACTAGAAGAAGCTCTGGACGCTCTAGAAGCTGATCACGAGTTCCTAACTCGCGGCGGCGTATTCACTGAAGACATGCTAAACGCTTACATCGAACTTAAGCGTGAAGAGTGTGCTCAAGTGAGCCAGACAACTCACCCAATCGAATACGATCTTTACTACTCAGTTTAAGATCTTATCGATTCAAAAAACCCGGCACCTGCCGGGTTTTTTATGTTCAGGACGAACGGTATCCTGCTAGCAAAAGGATGTGCAGGAGCAGGGCATGCCAGGACGAACGGTATCCTGCAGGCGCATGGATGCGCACAAAACACCTCGCACCAAAATGGTGCATAATATCTTCATATATGCCATTCTATTGTGCATGCTAAAACTCAAAAGCCCGTGGTTACTGGGTTTCGCTGAGTTGGCAACCTTTTTGCTTATTAAGTAGAGCTATTAAGGCTTAACGTTAGAGTAGAGCTGTTAAGTCATCAAAACCCTTGGGAATACCTAATGTTCGGATCGCAACAGTACAAATTGATTCTTGAAAACCTCAATACGGCTGTATTGGTACTGGGGCAGAAGTTCGAGTTGAAGTATATGAATCCGGCCGCTGAGGTTCTGTTAGAGGGTAGCTTTAAACGCTTAAAAAATTCACACATCGAGTATCTCTTTATTGGTTCCGAAGAGGAGCTCAAGCTATTAGAGAGTGTCTCTGCGACGGGACAGCATGTCAGTAAACGCGAAGCCGCTCTGATTACCTTTGGTGGTAACGAGTTGATGACGGATTACACCATCTCAAGGTTACCGAATGGGTTTCTACTGATGGAGTTGCACCCACGTGATCGCCTGGTTCGAATTGAGCGTGAAGAGGAGATGTTGAATCGACATGCCACCGCCAAAGTGCTTGTGCGTGGCTTGGCACATGAGATCAAGAACCCGTTGGGCGGGATTCGCGGCTCTGCACAGTTGCTAGAGCGCGAGCTGGATGATGAGGGGCTTAAAGAGTTCACCGGAATTATCATCGATGAAGCGGATCGGTTAAGAAATCTGGTGGATCGTCTGATGGGGCCTTACAAGAAGCCCAACATACACCCGGTGAACATTCACGAGGTGCTCGAGCGTGTGCGTGCTCTGATTGAAGTTGAAAGCGAGCAAGAGATTCAGTTGGTTCGTGACTACGACCCAAGTCTGCCGGAGTTTAACGGCGACAGTGAACAGTTGATCCAAGCGGTTTTAAACATCTGCAGAAATGCGATGCAGGCCCTGAAAGAGTCTGAAACAGCCGCTCCGCAAATCCGTATGAAAACACGAGCGCTCAGACGAATTACGCTGGGCGCAGAGCAGCATCGACTGGTCTGCTGCGTAGAGATTATCGATAACGGTCCGGGCATACCAAAGGATCTTTTAGATTCCGTGTTCTATCCGATGGTGACCGGTCGTGCGGAAGGGTCTGGGTTGGGACTATCGATTGCCCAATCTGTTATTGGTCAGCACCAGGGTTTAATCGAGGTCGCCTCGAAACCCAGTACAACAAATTTTAAAATTTTAATTCCTTTGGAGAGTTGAGATGGCTAAGCCAGCAACCGTTTGGATAGTAGATGATGATCGCTCAATACGTTGGGTTTTAGAGAAAGCGATCTCTGGCAGTGGCTTGGCGACAGAAGTGTTTGAGTCGGGCGATGCGTTGCTGCGTAAAATTAAGCGTGAACAGCCTGATGTGATTATCAGCGATATTCGTATGCCGGGCATTGATGGTCTTGAGATGCTAGAGCAGCTTCAAGCTGATTATGCAGACATTCCGACTATCATCATGACCGCTCACTCAGATTTAGATTCCGCGGTTGCCTCTTATCAAGGTGGTGCCTTTGAGTACTTGCCTAAGCCATTTGATATTGATGAGGCGGTAGCGCTGGTTCAGCGAGCGGTGCAGCACGTTGAAGAGCAGCGTCAACAAACCGAAGTGATTGTTGAAGATGATACACCTGAGATCATTGGTGAGGCGCCGGCTATGCAGGAGGTGTTCCGTGCCATTGGTCGTCTGTCTCATTCCCCGATTACTGTATTGATCAATGGTGAGTCTGGTACAGGTAAAGAGCTGGTGGCCCATGCTCTGCATCGCCACAGTCCGCGTGCGGGTAATGAGTTTATTCCATTGAACATGGCGGCTATTCCACATGACTTGATTGAGTCTGAACTGTTCGGGCATGAAAAGGGTGCCTTTACCGGAGCTCAAGCTTCGCGCCGTGGCCGTTTTGAACAGGCCGATGGTGGCACACTGTTCCTTGATGAGATCGGCGATATGCCTGCGGATACTCAAACTCGACTCTTGCGTGTTCTTGCTGACGGTGAGTTCTACCGTGTCGGTGGTCATACACCGGTTAAAGTTGATGTTCGAATCATTGCGGCAACCCATCAAAACCTAGAGAACCTCGTTAAAGAGGGTAAGTTTCGTGAGGATCTGTTCCACCGTCTAAACGTGATTCGAGTTCACATCCCCTCGTTAAATGAGCGTCGTGAAGATATTCCTCGTCTCGCTCGCCACTTTTTGTCACGTTCGGCGAAAGAGCTGGGCGTTGAGACTAAGATTCTTAAGCCGGAAACAGAGCGTTTTCTGCGCGATCTGACTTGGCCAGGTAATGTGCGACAGCTGGAAAACACCTGTCGCTGGATTACCGTGATGGCGTCTGGTCGAGAGGTTCTTGTCTCTGATTTACCACCAGAGCTTCTAGAGTCCTCAAATGAACGCCCTGTTGTTCATGGTAATTGGGAACAAGCACTGCGTGGCTGGGCTGATCAGCGTCTCTTTGAAGGGGAGAGGGGCATCCTCAAAGAGGCTGAACGTCAGTTTGAGCAGGTGTTGATAGAGACTGCGCTTAAACATACGGGTGGCCGTAAACGTGATGCGTCTGAACTTTTAGGCTGGGGGCGAAATACCCTAACCCGCAAGCTAAAAGAGCTGGGTATTGAGGCGGATTAGAGTCGCTTAATGCTACAATCGGCATCTAACAGTTTAGGTGCCGATATGCTTCACGTTGCTCTTTACGAACCCGAGATACCACCCAATACCGGAAATATTATTCGCCTGTGTGCTAACACGGGTTTCTCCCTTCATTTGATTAAACCCCTCGGCTTTGAGCTGGATGATAAGCGCCTGCGCAGAGCGGGATTGGATTATGCCGAGTTTGCCTCTATGAAAGTTCATGAGTCATTAGAAGCCTGTATTCAATCAGTCTCCCCAAGAAAAGTATGGTCGATGACGACCAAAACGGATCGCGCCTATACCGATGCTGATTTTGCATCGGGTGATATGATTCTATTGGGCCCGGAGACACGGGGTCTGCCTCAGAGTGTCATCGATTCGACCGATGCAATTACCTTGCCGATGTGCCCTGATTCACGCAGTTTGAATCTGTCTAATGCCTGTGCCATTGTTGTTTATGAGGCGTGGCGGCAGCTCTCTTTTGCGGGAGCCAAGTAGCTAAGGTCTGAGGTGGTTAGGCTTGCTTAAGGGGCTGAGTGTTGGGTATGGAGTGAAGCCATCTCGACACCCGCTAGGCGTAAGCAGATCTGTCCAATTATTAACCAGGGGTCGGTCGGTAGTTGTCCTTTAACGGCCTGATCAGCTTGTCCACAAAGTCGCAGTAACTGCTCAATCTCCGAGACTTTAATCTGACGACTGGCATTGCGAATAGCGGTTTTACGTTTGCTAAACAGTCTCAGTCTGTTCGCAATCGTATCGTAATTCTTCCCTTCTGATATCTCTGTAATCACGCTGCTTAGCGTGCGCAACTCACGTGAAATGGCCCAGAGTATGAAGGTCGGTTCGACACCCTCTTGTCTTAGCGCCTGCAGAATGTGTTGTACTCTTGCAGGTTGTCTTTGTATCGCCGCATCTGCAAGTGCAAAGGCATCAAATCGTGACATGTCGCCAACCGCCTCGGCAACCTGGTTGGCATCAAGGGTTTGGTTGGGGTAGAGCAGAGAGAGCTTCTCTAACTCTTGTTGTGCCGCGAGTAGGTTGCCCTCTACACGATCGGCTAAGACGCCGATCGCCTCTTGATCCATAGAGATTGGAAAAGATTGAAGGCGTGTCGCTAGCCAGCGCGGGAGTTGGTCAACTTCAATGGGCCAGATTTCAACCACTAGCCCGAGCTTTTCGACCAGCTTGAACCAGGCGCTCTTTTTCGCACCGGCATCGAGTCGATCAGCCAAAATGAATATCACCGTATCGGGCGCAGGGTTCTCTAGATAGCGTTGTAGCAGATCTGATTCGGCTTTTTTGATCTTTTGTGAACCGAGTCGTAACTCAATAATTTTGCGCTCTGCAAATAGAGAGAGGCTATTGGCGGCCTCCATCAGGCTGTCCCAGTTAAAGCTGGAATCGATGTGATAGAGCTCTCGTTCAGTGAATTCTAGACCGCGAAGATGGGCTCGAATGGCGTCACAGCTTTCGTCGTGTTGAAGTGTTTCGTCCCCGGTTACAAGGTAGACCGGTAGCGAGGTATTTAGCTTGTTGAGCTGCTGAGGTAGCTGATCAACTCTAACTTTCATAGGTTAGCGCGGAACGAAACTTAGGTATTGGCGAATAATCTGTTCAGCCAGTGCACGATTGATCTCTGTGCGGTAGCGCTCTTCCAGAGTCTCTTGTGCCAAGGTGTCTGAAGTTTCGGTAACACTGCGTTGAACATTGACTCGGCGCTCAATGGCGGGCGCTGTGCTATCACCTTGATAGATGGCAAATTGAGCTTCACCGCTTAATTCGTACTCTTGTGCATCGGCATTGGCATCAAGAATCACCGCGCGGCGATTGTAGCGTGCCGATTCAACGATCAGTTTAAGCTTAGCTCGGGATGTGAGGGTCACGCCGTTGCGTTGCAGTTGAGCTGTCAGCTCTCTGCCTAACGAAGTGGGCTGTGTGGTGTTTTCAACCAGAGTTAATTTCTGTAACGCTGGTGGTACCTCATAAAGCCCTTTTAGGTGGAAGCCACAAGCTGTTAGAAACAGCATGGCAAAACCTGCAACGAACGTACGTGACAACTTCATCTTTTACTCCTAGCTGACGACGATGTTGACCAGTTTGCCTGGTACAACAATCTCTTTGCGCAGCGTTAGGCCTTCCATGTATTTCTGAACATTAGCTTCAGCCAGGGCCAGTTGCAAAATTGTGTCCTTATCGGCATCGGCGGCAACATTGATACGAGCACGAAGTTTGCCATTAACCTGCACAATCATCTCGATGTTATCACGTACCAAAGCGGATTCATCAACACTTGGCCAGCTATCATTTTGGCTTGCACCCGTCAGTTCAGTCAGCAGCTGATCGGCTGCGTGTGGAATGATCGGGGACAACAGCTGGACAGCAGCGCTAAGCGCTTCTTGTTTACAAGCACGTCCTTGCTCGGAGTCATCGTTGAATCGACCGATACTGTTTGAAAGCTCCATGACAGCGGCAATGGCTGTATTGAATGTCTGGCGGCGCTCAATATCATCCGTCACTTTTTGGATGGTTTCATGAGTCTTACGGCGCAGCTCTTTCTGCCCATCATTCAGCTTGGACGTGTCTAAAGTTGATGCTGGGCCGGCTGCGATATGGTCGTGTGCCTGTTTCCAGAGACGTTTGATGAAACGGTGTGCACCTTCCACACCTGAGTCAGACCACTCTAGTGACTGTTCTGGTGGTGCCGCAAACATCATGAATAGACGAACCGTATCGGCGCCGTATCGATCGATCATAACCTGAGGGTCGATGCCGTTGTTTTTCGACTTAGACATCTTGGACATGCCGTCGTGAATCAGCGTTTTACCCGTCTCTTTATGAGTGGCTTTGGTCACACGACCTTTCTCGTCTGTCTCAGTCTCTACATCAACCGGTGAGATCCAAACCTTACCGCCCTGTTCATCTTCGTAGTAGTAGCCATCGGCTAGAACCATGCCCTGACAGAGTAGGCGAGTGAAAGGTTCATCAGAGTTTACTAGACCCTCGTCACGCAGTAGTTTGTGATAGAAGCGTGAGTAGAGTAGGTGCAAAATAGCGTGCTCGATACCACCGATGTACTGATCAACAGGGAGCCAGTAGTTGGCTGCTTGAGGATCCAGCATCGCACTGTCTGAGTAACGGCTTGCATAGCGAGCAAAGTACCAACTTGACTCCATGAAGGTGTCGAAGGTATCCGTTTCGCGTTCTGCATCTGCGCCACACTTTGGACAGCTTGTTTTGATGAAGCTCTCCATCTTTTTAATCGGTGAACCGACGCCGTCGAAGGTTACCTCTTCTGGCAGAAGCACAGGCAGCTGATCTTCAGGTACGGGTACTGATCCACAGCTATTACAGTTAACAACCGGGATCGGTGCGCCCCAGTAGCGTTGGCGTGAAACACCCCAATCGCGAAGGCGGAAGTTGATGGTTGTATGACCGCGACCTTTGTTGTTCAGTTCAGTTGCAATGGCTTTAAACGCCATTTCGAACTCTAGATCGTCAAAGTCACCCGAGTTGCACAGAACGCCTTTCTCTGTGAACGCTTCTTTCGTCAAGTCGACAGTCTGATCGTCAGACAGAGGCTTGATGACCTGTTTGATGTTCAGTCCGTATTTGGTTGCAAACTCCCAGTCACGTTGGTCGTGACCCGGAACCGCCATGACAGCGCCTGAACCGTAATCCATCAGAACAAAGTTTGCTGTCCAAACCGGCACCATTTCACCAGTGAGAGGGTGAGTGGCTTCGATGCCCAATGGCATGCCGCGTTTTTCCATCATCGCCATGTCAGCTTCGGCGACTTTTTGGTGACGACACTCATCAATAAAGCTAGCAAGTTCTGGGTTATTTTCGGCTGCTTCAAGTGCTAGAGGGTGTTGTGGTGCAACGGCTACATAGGTAACACCCATCAGCGTATCAGGGCGGGTTGTGAAGACCTCTAGATCACCTTTGTTAGGCACCGCAAATTTCAGCTCAACCCCTTTAGAGCGGCCGATCCAGTTGCGCTGCATAGTGCGGACCTGTTCTGGCCAGTGATCCAGCTTCTCTAGATCTTCCAGTAGTTGGTCTGCGTAGTCAGTAATTTTCAGAAACCATTGAGGGATTTTCTTACGCTCAACAATCGCGCCAGAGCGCCAACCGCGACCATCGATCACTTGCTCGTTAGCCAGAACGGTTTGGTCAACTGGGTCCCAGTTCACCTCGGCCTCTTTCTTGTAGACCAGACCTTTCTCAAGAAGACGAGTAAAGAACCACTGCTCCCAACGGTAGTACTCCGGGTGACAGGTCGCTAGCTCGCGATCCCAGTCGTAACCAAAGCCCATCTGTTTAAGCTGATTACGCATGTAATCGATATTGCTGTAGGTCCAGTTAGCAGGCGGCACATTGTTTTTAAGTGCAGCGTTTTCAGCTGGTAGACCAAAGGCGTCCCAACCCATGGGCTGAAGAACGTTTTTGCCCTGCATGCGCTGGTATCGAGAGACGACATCACCGATGGTGTAGTTACGTACGTGGCCCATGTGCAGACGACCACTTGGGTAAGGGAACATCGAGAGGCAGTAAAACTTCTCTTTGCTGGAATCCTCTTCAACGTTGAATGCGCCGGATTCTTCCCACTGCTGCTGGACTTTCGGCTCAATATCCTGGGGTTGGTACTGTTCGTTCATCGGTCTCTATATTCTGCAAACATAAAAACGGCATCATTGTTCTTGGAGCAAATTACTTTGCTAAGAAATGACACCGCTCAATGGTTATTTCATTAATACTGTTCAATACTGCATAGGATACATCAGATGCGGTCGCGCCGACAGGTTTGGCTGCTGAATAATCCGCTCTTAAAAGGAGTTTACTTATGAGTGATACAAACCAAGATAAGCTCGATTCTGGCCGTTATGATCAATTGGTCGATCAAGTGATGGATTCTCTCGATGGTGCCAGTGAAGTGACGCTTGAGAAACTTACCTTAGCGGTCAATGAAACGGTTGAGTTGGAGCAGACAGCGCTTGATATGTCTGCAGATGAAGCGGCCCTGCTAAAAGCCTACCTAATGCGTGATCTGAAGCAGTTCTCAATCGGTGTTCAAAAGGTCGGCGGAGCGCTGGCTGATTGGTTAGAGCTGGATCTTGCCGTATTGGAGAAGGGGATTGTTGATCGCTTGATGAGAGTGGCCGATAAAACTCGTATTGAGCAGGAGTTGCTCCGTGAACAGTTGAGTCACGGTGAAGCACACTACGCCGCCGGTGAAATCGCACTACCTGGGCAGTTTGTCTGTACACAGTGTGGAGCTAAGCAGATGCTGAGCGAGAGTCAAAAATTACAGCCTTGTCGTGACTGTTCAGCGGTTCTGTTTGAACGAGCGATGTCTAAATAGCGCGGCTAATAACAGTGCTGCAGCAAGGATAAGCGCTGGCCACAACCCCAGCTGTTGATAGGGGGTTTGGCCCATGCTTGGGGCGATCTCATGGGTTAGGATCGCCGTCTCGAATCTGGGTGCGGTCGCTAAGACTTGACCCTTGGCATCAATGAAGCCTGAAATACCGTTGTTGGTGGCTCTTATCACGGGCCTACCATTTTCGATAGCACGCATTCTGGCGATCTCAAAGTGCTGATCTGGGCCATGAGATCCGCCGAACCAGGTGTCATTAGAGAGCGTCAGAATCATGTCACTCTGATTGGCATTCTCTCTGACCAACTCTGGGTAGGCGATCTCATAACAGATTGCGCCCGCCAGCGACCCCTGAGGTGTCTCTACCTGAAAAGTTGGTTGTTCTGGCAAGCTAAAGCTGGACATTGGTAGATCAAAAAAGGCGATCAGCCCTCGCAACTGATTTTCAAAGGGAATGTACTCCCCAAAAGGGACCAGTCTCTGTTTGTCGTACAGGCTGATTTTACCCGTCAACGTGCCCACCGAGTTGTGGTACAGGTTTCGCTGTTGGCTCTCACTCCACTCTTTTCTTGGGAAACCTGAAATTAACGTGGTGCCTTGTTGGTTGAGGATCTCCACTAGCGGACTGATCTGGTTGATGGCGCGGCCTATTAATTTGGGTACGGCGGTCTCAGGCCAAATGAGCAGATCGGTAGCGGGTGCTTGGACGCTTAAATTAATAATGTTCTGTATGTGTCGATCAACTTGCTCAATTTGCCACTTAGACTCTTGGGCTAAATTGGGCTGTATTAATGTGATCGAGACGGTCTTTTCTGAACTCTCTGTCCAGTGTGACGGAATAAGGTAAGAGGCACCTAATATCGCAAGGATCAGTAGGAGAGGGGTCGGTTTTTTACGGTGGATGACATGGGAAGCCGAGACAGCAATGATCAGAACCATCGCCGACACTAGCCACACGCCGCCGATCGGGGCTAATGAGATAAGTGGTGTATCGATGAACGCATAGCCGATGAGCAGCCAAGGGAAGCCGGTAAATAGCCAGCTTCTCACCCATTCAAACAAGATCCAAAGAGCGACAAATCCTGGTGCTGAGCCGTCAGTAAACAGGCGTTTGTAGAGCCAAATTTGTGCGGCAAAGAGTATCGCTAACGCGCCAGTGAACATGAGAGTCATCAGTGCGGCGGCTAAAACACCCATGCCACCGTGTAAGTGAATACTCACATAGACCCAAGAGACACCGGCGGTGAAGTATCCCAAACCATAGAGCCAACCCATCAGGAACGCTGAATCGGATTTAAGGGTCAGCAAGTAGAGGGTGGCAATAGAGACAATCGCTAATAGCGGGTAACTAAAAGGGGCAAAAGCGAGTGTCGCTATTGCCCCTGCAGCAACCGCCAAAGTCCTATTCACAAGAGGCTGGAGCAGCATCACTACTCCTTGTGGTGCTTAACCTGTAGCAGTCTAATTCTGCGGTTTTCAGACGCTAGCACGGTGAAGGTGAAGTCATCGAGTCGAATCGTCTCCCCTTTATCGGGTAGGTGACCAAATTGACGTGTCACCAGTCCACCCACGGTATCGAACTCATCATCAGGTAGGCCGACGTCAAAGTACTCGTTAAAGTCTTCGATAGGGGTTAACGCTTTGACAATGAAGCCATCATCTTCAAAGGCTTTGATGTTGCCCTCGTCTTCATCTTCGTCGTGCTCATCTTCGATATCCCCGACGATCTGTTCGAGCACGTCTTCGATGGTAATAAGACCGGCAATTCCGCCGTACTCATCAACGACGATGGCCATGTGATTGCGTGTGACACGGAATTCACGTAGCAAGACGTTCAGTCGCTTACTTTCAGGAATGAAGGTTGCTTTGCGAAGGTGCTCAGCGAGACTGAACTGTTCTAAGCGGCCGTCCAGTGCATAGGGAAGAAGATCCTTGGCAAGAAGAATGCCGACGATCTCATCTGGGTTTTCACCTGCAATAGGAAAGCGAGAGTGTGCACTGTCGATGACCAGTGGCATAAATTCGTGGGCAGATTGATCGATCTGTACCGAGACCATTTGTGATCTAGGGATCATGACGTCACGCACTTGCATGTCGGTCACTTGTATAGCGCCTTCTACAATCGTTAGCGCATCTTGGTCTAGTAGGCCAGTGTCGTTGGCCTCATAAAGAACTTCAAACAGGTCTTCGCGGGTTTTGGGCTCATCCGAAAAAGCTGAAGCAAGTTTGCTAAAAAAGCTTTTGGATGAGCCGCTCGATCGGTCTTCACTCATAGTGTGTGGTTGCCTCAAATATAGGGGTCTGGGATTTGGAGTTGAGCGAGCAGTTCTCGTTCAAGTGACTCCATCTCCTCGGCTTCTTCATCCTTTATATGATCGAATCCAAGTAGATGCAATACCCCATGGATCACCATGTGAGCCCAATGGTGATGAATCTGTTTGTTTTGTTCGGTTGCTTCGCGCTCTACAACCGCGGCACAAATCGCTAGATCACCTAATATATTGCCAGGGAAGCCCGGAGGTGCTTCAAACGGAAAAGAGAGTACGTTGGTCGACTTGTCTTTACCGCGATATTCACGATTCAGTGTCTGGCTCTCGGTTTCATCAACGATACGAATGCATAGTTCAGCTTCGCCCGATAGCTGTGATGCCGCTAATTCGGCCCAGGATTGAAACTGCTCATCACTCGGGAGTGAGTTGCTATCAACAGCGCGAATAACCTCTAAATGAATCACTATTTACGCTCGTCTGTATGTTTGGCTTCGTACGCTTCATAAGCACGTACAATGTGCTGCACGATAGGGTGACGAACCACATCTTTCGCTTCGAAGTGAGTAAATCCAATCCCTTTCACCCCGTCCAGTACCTGCATTGCATGAATAAGGCCTGAGCTGGCGCCGCGTGGTAAGTCGACCTGGGTTTTATCCCCTGTGATAACCGCTGTTGAGCCAAACCCTATGCGGGTAAGAAACATCTTCATCTGCTCGCGTGTCGTATTTTGTGACTCATCAAGAATGACAAACGAGCCGTTCAACGTTCTGCCGCGCATGTAAGCTAAGGGTGCGATCTCTATGACATTCTTTTCGATCAGGCGTGCTACCTTCTCAAAGCCCATCATCTCATAGAGTGCGTCGTAGAGAGGGCGTAAGTAGGGATCGACTTTCTGAGTCAGATCGCCGGGTAGAAAACCGAGTTTTTCACCCGCTTCGACGGCAGGGCGAACCAGTAGTATTCGACTGACCTCTTCGCGCTCAAGGGCCTCAACCGCACAAGCAACCGCAAGGTAGGTTTTACCGGTGCCGGCAGGTCCGATACCAAAGTTAATGTCATGGTAACGAATCGACTGAACGTACTTTTGCTGATTCTCCCCGCGAGGTCGAATCGTCATTTTTCGAGTACGAATAGTGACATCATCCGTCGCAGTCGATTTCACATCAGTTTGTGAAATGCCTGAGTGTTGTAGCGATAGATGAATGTCTGATGGGGCAAGTGGTTTGCCGTTTAGAGACTCTTTGTACAGTGCTTCAATCAGTGTGCAGACCGGGCGAACGGCCTGAATTGCACCTTCAACTTTGAACTGGAATCCACGGTTACCGATTTGGACTCCGGTGCGCTCTTCAATCAGACGTAAGTGCTCATCAAACTGGCCGACTAGATTAGCCAAGGCTGCGCCATCTTCAGGCTGTAGGTTGATGTGGAAAGATTGTGTTTCGCTCATTATTGATCCAGCTCGGAGCTAACTAACTCACCGATCAACGAGTTCGGAAGCGCTTCAGCAATGCGGACATCGGCGAAGTGACCAATCAGGTCTGGATTATCGCAACGGAAGTTCACAACACGATTGTTCTCCGTGCGACCCGATAGTTGGCCAGGGTCTTTACGCGAGTAACCGTTGACCAGAATGCGTTGAGTGGTTCCGACCATGCGGCGGCTGATCTGCAAAGCGTTCTGAGTGATACGGCTTTGCAAAATGTGTAGGCGTTGTTTCTTCGTCTCTTCCGATACGTCGTCAGGCAGGTCTGCCGCAGGGGTGCCTGGGCGACGGCTGTAGATGAAGCTGAACGACGTATCAAAACCTATATCCTCGATTAGCTTCATGGTCGCCTCAAAGTCGGCATCCGTTTCACCTGGGAAGCCGATGATAAAGTCCGACGAGAAGCTGATATCTGGACGCTTCGCCTTGATTCGACGTAATTTCGACTTGTACTCAATCGCCGTGTGGCCGCGCTTCATTGCCATTAGTATGCGGTCAGAGCCACTCTGAACCGGTAGGTGAAGATGACTCACCAATTCCGGCACTTCGTCATAAACCTCGATCAGGCTGTCGGTAAACTCTACAGGGTGTGAAGTAGTGAAACGAATACGATCGATACCCTCAATCGCGGCAATGGTGCGAATCAGCTCAGCCAGATCAGCCGTATCACCGTCATGAGTCGCACCGAGGTAAGCGTTGACGTTTTGGCCCAGTAGATTGACTTCACGCACGCCCTGTTCAGCCAGCTCAACACACTCGGCTATCACATCATCCAGCGGGCGGCTGACCTCTTCGCCACGGGTGTAGGGCACGACACAGAAAGTACAGTACTTACTACAACCTTCCATGACTGAAACAAATGCCTCTGCCCCCTCAACTTTAGGAGCGGGGAGGTGGTCGAACTTTTCGATCTCTGGGAAGCTGACATCAACGATACCGACCTTGCCCCCCTTTGTATCTTCAATCATCTCGGGAAGACGGTGTAGGGTCTGTGGGCCAAAAATCATATCGACGAACGGCGCGCGATCACGAATCGCTTCGCCCTCTTGGCTTGCAACACAGCCGCCTACCCCGATCATTAATCCGGGTTTTTGCTCTTTCAAAAGACGCCAACGGCCTAACTGGTGGAACACCTTCTCTTGCGCCTTTTCACGAATTGAACAGGTGTTTAGAAGCAGGACGTCAGCCTCTTCTGGATTATCGGTTAGCTCCAGCTTGTGGCTATCGCCCAGAAGGTCAGCCATTCGTGCGGAGTCGTACTCATTCATCTGACATCCGTGTGTCTTGATAAAGAGCTTTTTAGTCATGTTTCACCTGTCGTTACGTTGAATCTATGCCCCATCATTTGGGGCGATGAAGTATACCTCAGCGCACTCTTTGGCGCTAACGAACTTGCAATTGTTTAGAGCGCCCCCACTAACCTGATTAGGCAACTCAAGTTTAGATTGATTGGAGATTCTCAATGGCCGATGCCAAACGCCTCTATCGCGTCACTTACATCAACAAAGATAAAGTCTACGAGCTTTACGTTGAACAGGTTTACAGTGCTGATATGTGGGGGTTTGTTGCGCTAGAGGGTTTCGTGTTTGGTAGTCACACTGAGATGCTGATTGATCCTGCCGAAGATCGTCTACAGCAGGAGTTCGCAGGTGTAAAACGCTCTTTCGTTCCGATGCAGGCCATTATTCAGATTGATGAGGTTGAGAAGCGAGGAAAAGCTCGTATTACGGATGCCGAGGGCACCGTCACCGCTTTTCCAGTCATGCCCTCACGGAGTAAATAACCTCGCGAAACTGATAATCAGTTACTAGCCAGCGACCCTTGGTCTTGCTGACAGATGGCAGGCTGCAAGGTGGGTAGTTGGAGCTCGATCTGATCTTTAGAGTAGTCCTCTACGCTTGAGTCCGAAAAGATCAGTTCAGCACTCTCAATTCTAAAGCAGCTAACCGAGCTGTCAGCCCAGACCTTATCCCACTGTTGATCGCCGGTTCTATGCTCGGGCGACAAAGGCCCTGCAATTCTCAAGTAGGCATGATCATCGCCGCTCTTCATCGCAGGAATAACCTTACCCTCTGCGTCGAAAGCGATCGTCTTAAACATCACGTAGTCTAGGTCGCGATCCGTCTGATTACTGAAATCGATGACTGCAGCAACATTTTTTGGGGTGATGACTTCCGTCTGAAGTTGGTGAATGACCAGTGTTTTTTGTAGTGGAGTGGGTGTGATGGGCGGTTGAGTTGTCAGCTTAGCTGTTGTGTCTGGCAAGCTGATACAACCTGACAATACCAGTGCTGGCAGGGTCAGTTTTAAAGCGTTTTGCATTGTTATTCTTTTTGCAATCACGTTGTTTTCTCCAAAAACCTTAACTGGATATTAACAAGGTTTTTGATGTTTTGCCTGAAATTTCTTTCGCGAGTCTAGGAACAAGATATCCTGGTAGCTCTCTCTGCATTTGCGTAAAGATCTCTTTACCCTGTTCAATCGGGATATCAAAGTGACTGGCCCCCGCGACAGGATCAAAAAGAAAGAGGTAGTAGGGGAGGATGCCTGCGCTAAACAGAGCACGTGAGAGTCTGACCTGCTCATCGGCGCTGTCATTGACCCCTTTTAACAACACCGCTTGATTGAGAATGGTTGCACCACTCTGTTTTAGCTTGGTGACGGCGTCGCTCAGACTCTGATCAATCTCATTGGCGTGGTTGATGTGAAGGACCACGACGCAATTGAGCCTTGAATTATGCAAGGTGTCATTGAGTTGATCGGTTACTCTGGATGGAATCACCACGGGTAGGCGAGTGTGGACTCTGAGTCGTTCGAGATGAGGTATGGCTTCAAGATCCGCCACCATCTTTGAAAAACGGTGATCAGAGGTGACCAGTGGATCACCGCCTGAGAAGATCACCTCTCTTAACTCTGTATGCTCTTTTAGATAGGCGAGAGCCCTTTGCCAATGCTCCCCACTAAGCTGGTTGTCAGAGTAAGGGAAGTGTCTGCGAAAACAGTAACGACAGTTTATGGCGCAAGCTCCGCTCAAGATCAACAGTGCTCGATCTTTATATTTGTGCACAACGCCTGGAGTCGGGCGTGCATCACTCTCGTTTAACGGATCTTCTGTGAAACCTGGAGTTTGAATGAACTCGTCTCTGATCGGAAGGACCTGTTTTAGCAAAGGATCGTCTGGATTGCCTAGCTCCATGCGGCTTAGGAACTCAAGAGGGACTCGCAATGGGAAGAGCTGGCTAGCCGCTTGAGCCTGTTCGAGTAGCTCGTTGGGTAGGGACAGTCTCTCCAGTAAGGCTTTAGGATCGGTGATGGCACTTTTCAGTGAGTCTTGCCAAGAGTTTGGCGTAATGTCCAACAGCTGCATCATTGAAGTGACCAAAATTTCCAAGAATGTAAACGATCTGTTGGAGCCGATTCTCCTTTGAAGTAAGATGCCATTAGTACCAAATAATGGAAGACTTAAAGTGCCTCAAGCAATTCGCTACATCAGATTCAGCAGCGACCAACAGCGCTATGGTAGCAGTGTAGCTCGCCAACAGGAAAGTATTGATAAGTGGCTGGCCAAAAACCCTCAATACCAACTCTCCAATCTTAGTGCTAGTGATCTAGGTAAGTCAGGATATAAAGGCGAGCATCTGGCCGACGGAGCTGGCCTGAACTCCATTATTCAGGCTATCCATGATAGGAAAATTAACACAGGGGATGTAATCCTAGTTGAGGCGCTTGATCGCCTTGGGAGATTAGAGCCGCTCAAGATGATTAGTCTTATAAGTACTATTCTGAGTAGTGGTGTAGAAATTGTCACGCTTGAGCAGGGTCACGTTCAGAGATATAGCGAAGAGTCATTGACTAATAATATGGGCGAACTTTATATGCTAGTTGGCAAGGTTCAAATGGCCCATGATTATTCAAGGAAACTGTCCGAGAGAATCTCAGCGGCTAATAGGGAGAAAATTAAGAAAATAGCAAAAGGTGAACACGTAAAGTTTTATAAGACTCCGTGGTGGTTGGATAATACAGGTAAGTTGATTCCTGATAGAGCGGAGTTAGCCATTGTTATTATTGAAGAGTTTAAAAAGGGTAACTCTATCAGGGGCATTACAGCACTTTTGCACGATCAATACAGTGAGAAATTGAGTAAGACAGCGGTTGAAACAGTGCTTACTAGTAGAGCTGTCTACGGTGTGTATCAAAATAAAGACCGTACTGAGATGGTTTTAAACGCCTATGAGTCTCTGATAAGTGAAGAAGATTACCATTCGCTCCAGTTATTGAAGTCCTCCCGACCCAAGCAGTCAAAACCTCAAACATCCAGCAAGACCATATTAAGTTCATTCATCCGATGTGGTTGCGGAGCTGGTACTCATAAAGTTAACAAGAATGGTTACGATTACCTTAGGTGTAATAGATATGGAAAAGTTGGAAATTCATGTGGTGAGAAACAGTTTCCGTATCATCTAGGAGAGTGGGCGTTTTATAGGTTCTCACGCAAAGCACTTCAACAATGGACTAGATCAGTGCGTGTTAACGAGTATGAGCAAGAAATACACACCATAGATGTCAGGCTGTCAGAGTTGAACGAACAAGCCGATAACCTAACTGACCTTTTTGCTGTTACTGGTAGGAGTCAGTTGAAGGAAAAGATTGCTGACATTCAAGAGAAAATAAATAAGCTTGAGGGGCAACGGGGATTGTTGTCTGTTAGCTCTGCGGAGCAACGAGCCACAATGACTGTCAAGGAAGAGTTTCTTCAATCGGAGGGTTTGTTAGGCTTTTCTAGTACTGAAACTTCAAAGTTCTTAAATATTTTAAGGCTGTCAGGCTACTCGCTGACCTTAATTGACGCTCAAATAGTTTCTAGTGCGGGGCAAGTGCTTAAGATTCTGAAGCACAGACGATCTCTTGTTGCTCATCAGGTTGAAGTGCTTGATGAGAAGAATCCTCCGAGAAGTTTTCTTATCAGAAAAGACCTGCATTGGAAGGAGGGCGATGACTCTACTTGGCTTACTCCTCTTGATGCCGATTGGGCGGTTTCAAACTGGTCGCAAGTATTTAAGTTCTTGGATGAATTGTCCGAAAAGAAACTATTCAAAACGATAGAGGATATTGCTCTGAGGGAAGGTTTTGAATTAAGCGATCTATCTCCAGTTCAGAGAGCGGCATTGCTACTAGAAAATGGAACTCAGGACGAGCTTAAACAGCTTGAAGAAGCAATTGGCTTAACGCTAAATTTTGTTGGAAGAGAGGGCGCATAAAGCACCTGTACAGGCTTCATAGAAATAACGGCCTTTACAACGGCCTCACTTATTATTTAAAGCCCGTCACATTAACTAAAAGCTGTTCATATTTTGACCATTCCTTATAACCAAAACATACAATATGTCTTGACAAATGAACAAAAGTGTGGTATAATAACATGTATAGATTCAATGCCGATGATGCCTATAGCTTCGGCTAAATTTCATTCCAGTTTCTATACTGTTCTCCAAACAAAGAATCTATATTTAAAGCGGCTTAGAGCCGTTTTTTTTAAACAAACCAACCCACAACTTAGCCCTAATCAGGTCATTAGAATCTGCGTATTCGTATGCACGTTCGTTATGTCCAACGATTGGGGCTTTGTCGTTTAAAGGATACTTAAACCATGACGAACCTAACTCGTGTTCCATACGATGCCAATGACTTTGAAGTTGGCGCTCTATCCCACATCAAAGACCACCTGCAGCTCGCCTTTGGTAAGCAAAAACGTGTCACTACAGCTGATGCAATCACCTATGCCGTTCTTATCGGTTTAGAGACGATTGATGAAGCTCCGACATACACAGCGGCTATGCCCTACTCGTTTACAGCAGAGCAGACCCGCTTAGGACGCTTCCTTCAGAGTCATCCAAGCAATGAAGGCTTTGACCCAGACGCTCCGCTCGATGAAGTGCAACTAGATCTGTTCAACAAACTAAAACACTAAGGAGACGGACAATGACATCTAGACAGACTTTGAAGGCTTTAACTCCAGTCACAATTATCGTTAAAGATCGCCTCTACTACGCATTGCCTGTACCAAGCTATCACGGCTACTTAGCTACAACGACAGGAGAAATCATCAGCTGTGTAAGTCACTTCAATGGAAGAGGAGCAAGGATTAACAAAGCCGAACCACACGTCTTAAAAGCCCAAAATAGCGGCAATGGATACAAGAAGGTCACACTGACGACTAGAGAGGGAAAACCACACCAAGAACTAGTGCATAGGATTGTAGCTAGGACATTCTTAGAAGATGGTGGATGTGACAGAGACGGTTCAAAGCGCATCCAAGTAAATCATATCAATGCTGTTACTGATGATAATAGGCTCTGCAATTTGGAGTACGTCACAGCTAAAGAGAACTCTGATTGGGCAATATTGCTCAATGCGGTTAAGGAGGAAGTGAAGTATGCAAGCTAATGAGATTGTAATTTACCTGTCGTCTGCAGAGACGGCTGAGTTAATGGAACTTAAAAGACTCATAAACGAAGGCTCATTAGTTCGCTACAGCACCAGTAGAGTGGTGGCACAGGCTATTAAGACTGCATTGAGCAGTGGAGCTAACGAGTTCTAATACAGCACCACCTTACCTTTCAGCAAACATCCCCGTCTGCCTTGTCCGCTTTGCCCTAAAGCTGCAGACACCACAGAACATCAGACATCTAGGTATAAATTATGAACACAGCAGTGAATGTGAGCATTGTCTCGCCATGTCCAAAAGAAACAAATACAGCTTCTGAATACAAAAAGCGCCAGCAAGCAGAGAACTACTTAGCTAAGCGGTTCTTGATTGCTAAAGATAGCCCCACTGTAAAGCTCTACGTGGATACGGCTGACAATCAAAAAGACCTGCAAAGGGGTGCTGTCATTGGTGCACTAGCACACGCTACTGATATTGATTACGAGCTTGCTAAAGAGATCGTAGAAAACACCAACCAACTAAGGTACTGGTCAGGCCGTGAGATTTACGCTCCTAATGAGGGCGTGGTAGTTAATCGCAACCACAAGTACCACCTGAACCTATGGAAGCCCGCATCTATTAAACCTGACGCCAATGTTGATGCGACACCTTTTGTTGAGCATTTGCAGCTGGCGCTTGGCAGCAATGAAGAAGTAGAGTTTGTTTTAGACTTCCTAGCGTATCGCTACCAGAACCCCAAGCCCAAACATAAAGCACACCACGCACTTTACCTGTTCAGTGAGCAGCAAGGTCAGGGTAAAAGCCTTTTTAAAGACACCATCATGGAAGTATTTGGGCGTGACGCTATTCGGGTAAGTTCGGATGTTAAGGAGATTACAGGCCAGCCCTCATATCAGTTCTGGGGAAGAACATTGTTAGTCGTAGAAGAGGTCAAAGTCGGTGCTGATACACGCTTATATGACTCCATCAAAGCCTTATCTGGAATGAACGTAATGGATGCAAACCCGAAAGGACGTGAGTCCTTTGAAGCAGAGATACCTGCTCAAGTAATTATGCTATCTAACCGTGCGCCCATGTTTATTGAAGAACACGATCGTAGGTTCTTTGTTGCTGAGTGGGATACAGGCTTACGTGGAAGTGAAAAAGAAGAGTATTTCACAAGGTATATAGCTTGGCTTGAATCAGGCGGCTATGAAGCTATAGCAGGTTTGCTAGATACTAGAGACCTTAGCGGTTACAAACTAACTGCTCATGCGCCTATGACACCTGCAAAGTCTGCTTGCATTGAAGACTCTATACCTCCAGCTGTTGAAGAGCTAATTGAGTTTCTAGCGGATAATCCGAGATCACTTGTGTTTAGCTATAGCGACCTCAAGAGCTTCTTGAAGGATATGGAAACAACTAGGCAAAAGGAGTTTCTGGCAATGGCTGGCCTAAACAAGGGCCGCAAACCTGTTAATGCTAACAAGCCTACTTTGTACTGGCGTGATGGTGTTGAGATTACAAAAGCAAATGGGGAATGGATTGTTACATATCAAGGTAGCAGTAATCAGCTAGAGAGAGTAGTCTATAAAGATAGCCTATAAGCATTTAAGAGGGTTTGGCGTGATGTTTAAAACTATTATGGCAATTACTACACTTTTGTTCATAACTGCTTGCTCGCAAGTTTATGTAGATGCACAGGGTAATAGATATATTGAGACTGAAGAGGGAATGAAGCTCATTGAACAGCCTGGCAACTAAAACGAAAGGGAACATTCTATGAGTTTAATGCAGCTTGTTGGTATTGCTTGTATTACAACATTCCTGTCTGGTTGCGTTCAGCAAAATGTCTCGCCTTACCCTCCTGCTGATAACCCAGCCCCATTGGAAGCACGTTTAGCAGTAAATGAATTATTGATAGAAAAGCTGCAGGATATGCCAGAGTCTTACTATATCCGCTTTGGGAATAATATTTATGCAGTTTACAAGATTAAGCTTCTTAACTTGAAGGGTGATATTTCTGTAAATGCAAATCGAGAGCGTGTTATTTACACAAAAGACGGTAAAACCCTCAAGCTGTGGGCTCATACACGAGAGCTTCAAGAGGCTTTGGTAGCTTATCTCAAGCCCATTCTAGAAGATCAAATAGAAGCCTATGATGCTGTTAGAGAGTTCACGGCCAGCAAAGCATTTATGAGAGCTTCTACTTACTTGTCCACCGAAGAGCTGATTAATGCCTCTTCTCTGTGCTTTGACCTTTCAACAAGAACTGGTAGAGGAGACTTGGATTCTGATGGTGTAATTGACTTCTATTCAGCAATGAATCTAAAGAACATGAACTATGACACATCAGCCAATTATTATAAAAAAGGTAAGCGAGATATAGATGAGAAAAAGCTTACTAAAGGGTTCACAAAAGCCATAGCTAAAGAATACAAGTTATCGGAAGGCAGTAAGTTATATGAAACTGCGTACTACTGTACCGCCCAGGATGCGATTGTAGGCGAGGGTATAGCTAAAGCACTGTATGCGTATATGAGAAGTCTTAAAGGTAAAAAGCTTGAGCAAATGCCGCCTCAAGCACAAAAGCTCATTAACATGATTACAGGCAAAACTACCAAGAAAACCATTGAAAACTCTGCTCAAGAATCTGAGATGGTTAGATGCCGAACTAAAGGTCGCAAAGAGCGAATAATCACTAGGAAATACTGTACTGAACTATGGGGTGGAACAGTAGTTGACTAAACACATCGGTATTATAGTTAAGATTGTTATTGTGGTTTGTGCCTTATCCACAACGACAGGTTGCATGACTAAGAAATACGGACTGTCACATCCTTTGTCAGCAGAGGCATTCAAGCAAGATATTGCTATTGGAGCTGTTGTAGCTGTCGGTGTTGTGGCTTACAAAAAGGCGGAAGAACTCTTAATAGAAGAGGACTTATAACTTAGGGAATCATGCTTGAGGTAAAATTGAAACTACTAACATTTGTTGCGCTGTTAACAATAGCCACAAGTCATTTAAAAGCTGAAACTCTTGAGTATTCCTGTATGGATACTTGGAGAGGTTCGCTTTCTCATTTTCCATCAAAGCCTGATACTGCTGAAATCCAAGATGTTTCAAAGTACCAGCCCAAGGTTTTCAGTTTTGCAGATATTTCATCAAACGAAATTAATGGCAGTAAAGATCAATGGCTCGCCTTAGATTGTAACCGACAAATCAATGACCAAAGAGATCTTTTGGATTGCTCTAGTGGCGACAGAGAGTATCTTCTCCATTTTGATATTTTGACGGGCACATATGCTGAATGGTTATTAAACTCTGGAGTTGATTGGAGCATTGCAATTATGTCTCGTGGCAAGTGTAAAAAGATTGATAGTTAAGCTCATATCAAAACAAGACGATTAGGAAGTAAATCAGTGATAACTAAAATATATGCAGTTTTAATTTTAAGCGTTACAGCAACATTCTCATATGCTGAGTCTCTTAAATTTGAGGCCAATGCCTACCTTAATATTGAGGAGGGAATGGCAGAGAACGATTACAATAAAACTCTTATGGGTATAAGTCATTGCCTAGGAGTAATGTACTTAGCCTCAGAGGCAGGTTTTGTTGAAAACCCACAAGATCAAGAGAAAAGATTCCATAAAGCCGCCCGAGGCCTAATTGGTCTTGGGGTCATGATGGATATAAACAACTCAGGCTACACAGAAGATGGCAAGACGGATCAAGAAGTCAAAGACCACGCAATGGAGACCATCTTTAAAGTTAGACAAGAAGGCATCAATACTGCTATTGCTTATGATGACCAACTAGATGACGTTGTCGTTGATGGTACAGTAAACTTTTTCCACCCCTTCTTTGGTGAGCTTGAGTACTGCATCATGGTAGGCAATCAATCAAATGTTATAGAAAAGCTTTGATTAAAGAAAATTAGTGCGACTAAATAATCTGCAGTCGCACTTTTGTATCAACCTTTCAACTTACCCCGCAAGACCTTCACAGTCTTCGGTGCTTCAACAGCTAGCTTTGTTTCCGAACCTTTGACTTTATTGATAACGATCTTAATGTCATCGCCAATGTGAAGTGTTTCACCGTCCTTGATAGTTAGTGCAAGCATATCCATGTGCTCCTATTTTGTTTGTGGAGACTGTAGCGTAGGACGCATTTGAGATATTGCCACCTCTTTTAAAATTTCGATCCTAAAATGCAGCCTGATGTATCTGGCGAGGTACATATAAAACTAAAACGGCCTAAATGGGTGGCCCGCCCTATGCAAAATTGCCAAGGCTTAAATTTACGCCTCAACAATCCTCTTGATGGTTAGGCGACTAACTCCGAACTCCTGACTGAGAGCGTTCTTAGAAGCGCCAGCGGCAAATTTAGCTTTCACGGACTTTCTAGCCACATCATCTAATTTAGGAGGTCTGCCACCTAGCTTACCAGAGGCCTGTCTGCCAGCTTGTGTACGTTCAACAATGAATGTGCGCTCCATCTCTGCAAACACACCCAAGAGCTGGAGCATGGCGTTACTGAAGGCATCATCTTTGGAGGTATCCACTGGTTGCTCTAGAGCCTTCAAAGAAGCGCCCTTGGCTCTCAAGGTCTCAATAGTCTGCAGAACCTGTCTCAGAGAACGTCCAAGCCTGTCTAGCTTTGTCACCACAACGGTATCACCATCACGCACATAGTCTGTGAGCTGGGCTAGAGCATCTTCATTGGTCTTTGAAGCTCCGCCATGTTTGCCGCTGAACACTTTTGTGCATCCAGCTTCATTAAGTGCCTCTATTTGGTGCTCTAGGCTTTGGTCTTGAGTTGATACTCGTGCATAACCAATCAATGTGCTCATATTGCCACCTGCTCATATCTTAAGAGTAATGGACATATCTTACAGGAGGTGCTCATAACTATCAATTTAATAAATATGAGCAATGCTCTTAATGTATTAAAAGTTTGTTACATATGTTTTGCGGCTACAATGGGCTCTACTTGTTGAGGTGTAAGGAGAATCTATGAAAATAGTATTTTTATTGCTTTGTAGTGCTTTTGTTTCAACTAGCTCTTTAGCTGGTTCAATCAACAATTATTTCTGTTCTATGGATGGATTCTCTACATCAGCAGACCCTGAAAAATATGTCGATCACATTACTAGTAATCTCGCTAAGCAATTTTTAGTAAAGGTATCATTGGATAGTATTACGGTCTCTCAGGTGTCTAATACTTCTCTGAAATATTCCGAAACTTATAAAATTTTTGAGCGCTGGCACGGTACTGTTAAAGCCATGAATATCAGAGCTGACTCTGCATACCTGTTTCTAATTGAAGAGAAAATGCGGGAAGACAAATTTTTTGCCTCAATGTCCCTTATAAAATCCAATGTCGTAAATGGGTGGGAGATGACTTGTGACAAGCTGGATTAATCAGACACAAACTAACCAATTATCATTACTACAGATTGGTTTGGAGGTATAATAAATCCAACTAGTGCATTTTACTTGGTAGTTTCGGCTTTATGCTTTGAAGTAGAATGCTCGTCAAACATTCAATCAATGATTTGGAAAAAGAGATGGGAAACGTTTCAAGTGGTCAGTTTAAGACTGGCATGAAAGTGATGATCGACGGCGATCCATGTAACATGGTTGAAGTTGAATTTGTTAAACCGGGAAAAGGTCAGGCGTTCACTCGAGTTCGTCTTCGTAACCTTATGACGGGTCGTATTTGGGAGCGTACTTTCAAATCGAACGAATCAGCTGAAACAGCCGATGTGATGGATCGTGACATGGAGTACCTCTACAGTGATGGTGAGATGTGGCACTTCATGGAGCCAAGCACATTTGAACAGTACGCTGCGGATGAGAAAGCCGTTGCCGACTGTTCGCAGTGGTTGAAAGAGGGTGACAAAGTGATGATCACTCTATTTAACGACAACCCTATTGCTGTGACACCTCCTAACTTTGTTGAGCTTGAAGTGACTGAAACTGATCCAGGCCTTAAAGGCGATACGGCTCAGGGCGGTTCTAAGCCTGCGACTCTCAGCACGGGTGCAGTGGTTCGTGTGCCACTATTTATCAACCAGGGTGAAGTTCTTAAGATCGACACTCGTACCGGTGAATACGTAAGCCGTGCCTAACACGGGTTTGTAATAGAAACGGCAGCTTCGGCTGCCGTTTTTGGTTCTAATTTTGGAGTCTGTATGAATCGAAATCACTGGCAACCTACAGCAGAGATCTTAACACTTCGTGAGCGAGCAAAGATGCTGGCTGATGTGCGCGCTTTTTTTGCTGAACGCGGTGTCATGGAGGTGGATACTCAATGTCTGTCACAAGCGGCAGTCAGTGATCCTTTTATCGATTCACTTGAAGTCTCCTACTCAAGTTACCCCGGGGCTGAAGAGCAGCGTTACTACCTGCAGAGTTCGCCAGAGTACGCCATGAAGCGCCTATTGGCAGCTGACTCAGGCCCCATCTATCAGTTGGCTAAAGCATTTAGGAATGGCGAGGTAGGGCGGCTTCACAATCCTGAATTCACCATGCTTGAGTGGTATCGCCCTCGTTTCAGTGCGCAGCAGCTGATGGATGAAGTTCAGGCTCTGGTTACTGCGGTGCTGGGGCCGCAGCATTGGGAACGTCTCAGTTATCGTGAACTGTTTAAACGCTTTGTGGGCATGGATCCTCATCAAGCGACCATTGACCAGTTAAAAGCTCTGCTTGAGCCCCATTTTGAGTGCCCTTTTACGGATGATCGCAAAGATACTTGGCTCGAGCTGGTCATGTCGCATCTGATTGAGCCGAAACTCATTGAACCGGTGCTAGTATTTGATTTTCCCGCCTCTCAAGCTGCGTTGGCTGAGGTTGTTGAGGATGATCAGGGTGTCAAAGTGGCTGCCCGCTTCGAGCTGTATGCGGGCGGTATGGAGTTGGCGAATGGTTATCAGGAGCTGCGAGATCCCGCTGAGCAGGCTGAACGGCTGGAAGCTGACGATCAGCAGCGTGAATCCTCAGGGCTTCCACGACGACCGCTGGAGACTCGTTTAGTCTCGGCCCTAGAATCCGGCATTCCAGCTTGTGCCGGCGTGGCACTTGGTTTTGATCGGTTGCTGATGATCAAAGTTGGCGCGAGCAGTATCAAAGAGGTTGTCCCTTTCGGGTTTGAGCGCTGTTAGAGCGAATCGACGGCCAGCTTCATCCTACGAACAGCTTCCTCAATACGCGATCTTGGACACCCGAAGTTAAGTCTAACAAATCCAGGTGCACCAAAATCCTCCCCATCAGATAGTCCCACACCCTGAGATTCAAACAGTTGTTGTGGGCTGTCGACGCCAAGCTGATTGGCATCGATCCAGGCAAGGTAGGTGGCCTCGTTAGGTAGCATGCTTAAGCCGGGAATCTTGCCTATTTCAGAGATCAGGTAGTCTCTATTTCCCTTCAGATATTCGCACTGCTTGCGATTCCATTCGTCTCCCTGTGAGTAGGCGGCTTCTGCCGCGGTGTAGCCCAGTAGATTGACGTCGGGCACTATGCCCTTGCGTACCTTTTTAAATCGCGCTCTTAATTCGGGGTTTTGAATGATCGCAACAGAGCAGGCCAGCCCTGCAATGTTCCAGGTTTTACTGGGCGCCATCAGCGTCACAGTGCGTGAGGCGATCTCTTCACTCAAACTCGCGATCGGTGTGTGCTGTAGTTCAGGTTGTAAAATGAGATCGCAATGAATCTCATCGCTGCAGATCAATAGATCCTGATCGATAATGATCTGTGCGAGCCTCTCGAGCTCTTCATGGCGGTAGACGCCACCCCCAGGATTGTGTGGGTTGCAGAAAAGTAGCAGTCTGGTTTCTGCTGTAATGGCCTCTTCTAGTGCATCAAAATCAATGACACGACCCTTCATGGGAATGGTGATCAACGCCCTCGAAGAGAGAGCGGGAGCGGACATAAAGGGTGGGTAGATAGGTTGGGCGGTGATGACGGATTGCTCAGCCGTGCTTAAAGCGCGGGTCGCTAAATTTAGCCCGCAGACGAGACCGGGTAACCAGACTAGATCTTCAGCAGAGACCGTCCAGTTGTATAGGCGCTGCATGCGTTCAGAAAACAGCTGATTGAGTGTTTCTGGTGTGCGGGTGTAGCCAAAAACGCCATGATCGACACGCGTTTTTAAAGCATCAATCACAGCTTGTGGAGAGCGAAAATCGGTATCAGCAACCCACATTGGAAGTATGTCTGTACCGGCGTATTTAGACCACTTGTCACTCCAGGTCCCTTGGCGATCAATTAAGTGATCAAAATCGAAATCATTCATTGGTTCACTCACTACTCTTCCCTTTCTACTGGTCGATCATCAAGCTATCATAGGCCAATTACTCTTTATAGCGAGCCGTTAGAGAAATTATTTCTACGGCCTAAATTCGTGGAGACCCTTATGAGCAACGATCGCGTTATTATTTTTGATACCACGCTGCGCGATGGTGAACAGAGTCCCGGTGCGTCTATGACCGGTGAAGAGAAACTGCGAATCGCTCGTCAGCTTGAACGTATGAAAGTTGATGTGATTGAAGCGGGTTTCGCCATTGCGAGTCCCGGTGATTTCGAGGCGGTAAAAAATATTGCCGACAACATCAAAGATAGCCGAGTTTGTTCACTCTCGCGTGCTTTGGATGCGGATATTGATCGTGCGGGTGAAGCGCTGAAGAATGCTGCGCAAGGTCGTATTCATACCTTTATCGCGACCTCGCCGATTCACATGAAGTACAAGCTTCAGATGGAGCCAGATCGTGTTGTTGAACAGGCTGTACATGCCGTTAAGCGAGCGCGCAATCTGATTGATGATGTCGAGTTCTCGTTAGAAGATGCTAGCCGCTCTGAGTTGGATTTTATGTGCCGTATTATCGAAAAAGTGATCGACGCTGGCGCTCGTACTATCAATATCCCTGATACGGTCGGTTACGCCGTGCCTCATCAGTTTGCTGAGGTGATCGGGGAACTGATTCAGCGTATTCCAAACTCGGATAAAGCGATCTTCTCTGTCCACTGTCATAACGATCTTGGCCTAGCGGTTGCCAACTCACTGGCAGCCGTGGGAGCGGGTGCACGTCAGGTAGAGTGTACAATCAACGGTTTGGGTGAGCGTGCCGGTAATGCAGCGTTAGAAGAGATCGTTATGGCACTGAAAACTCGCCAAGACGTAATGGGTCTTGAGACCAATATTGATACTCAGCACATTGTCGGTGCCTCTAAACTGGTGTCTAGCGTGACGGGTTTCCCCGTTCAGCCTAACAAGGCGATTGTCGGCGCTAACGCCTTTGCTCATGAATCGGGCATTCATCAAGATGGTGTACTGAAGCACCGTGAAACCTATGAGATCATGACCGCAGAAAGTGTCGGTTGGACGACTAATAAAATGGTATTGGGTAAACATTCAGGTCGTGCTGCATTTAAATCACGTCTTGAAGAGCTGGGTACTACGTTCAAGAGTGATGCTGATCTAAACACCGCTTTCCAAGCCTTCAAAGTGTTAGCCGATAAGAAACATGAGATCTTTGATGAGGATCTTATGGCGCTGGTCAGCAATAGCCGTGCCGAAGCGTCAAGCGAACGTTTTCAGTTGGTCAACCTATCTGTGACATCGCAAACGGGTGAGACACCTCAAGCCGATCTAGTTGTGAGTATTGATGGGCAAGAGCACTCGTGCTGTGCTGAGGGTAGTGGTCCAGTCGATGCTATCTTTAAAGCGATTGAGTCACAGGTGAACTCTGGCTCTACACTGTTGATCTATTCGGTGAATGCCGTGACTGAAGGAACCGATTCGCAAGGTGAAGTCACCGTGCGTCTTGAGAAGGGTGGTCGCATCGTAAATGGTTTAGGTGCCGATACCGATGTCATCATTGCATCGGCTAAGGCCTATATCCATGCGCTCAATCTTCTGGATACTAACGCGGAAAAAGCGCACCCACAGGTTTAATCATGTCAGTTCAGCAGGCTCGAATCCAAGCCGCCTATTTAGATCAGCTTGGTATCCAGCAGTGGATGCCTCGTCAAATCTTGCCAGCAGCAAAGCCTTCGCCTGATTGGGTCTATCGCTTTGCTCATCCTGCGGATCTCCTTGGTGACGATGAAGAGGTGATGCAGGCGTTGGCTCCACAAGCACACAAGCCTGTCGAGCCTCATGCTGAGCGTCGTGCGATTACTCAGATTGGTGAAGCCTTAGAGGTCTCCGCTCCCGATGAGGCAGAGGTAGGTTCTTCTAACATCAGACGTGCTGCCGTTGCTGAGTTGACGGCTGATGAGAGTTCTAAAGAGCCTCAAACATCGCCCACTACTTCGGTCAAACGAAGCTTTGAACCTGCGCCGCGTTATAAAATTGTTATGGCTCGAGCGGGCCGACTCCTACTAATCGATAATCTTCCCATTCGTGCTCGCGAAGGCTTCTCCAATAAGCATAAGCGTCTTTTGGCGGGCATTGTTCAAGCTCTTGGAGAGTCACCACAATCAATCACACTGCCGATTACGCTTGAGTGGCCTATGCTTGCCGGTAAAACCCTGGATCAGGGGCCGCATGAAGCGAGAAAACATGTGCAGCGACAGTTGAGCTTTATGCAGAAAGAGTCTGGTCTAGAGACCGTTATTCTGTTTGGCGAGGGGCTTGCGAATTGGGTGGTTGGTGAAGGTGTGGATGAGACTCATGGGCAACTGCTGCCACTGCAACAATCGGGACTGAACTATCTAACGACCCAATCACTCTCGCAGGCGCTCAATATGCCTGGCGCTAAACAGCAGATCTGGTCTGATCTTCAGCCACTGGTTTAGTGTTTATCTTCTGAAATGCCTGCTGTGATGACGATTGATCAACTGTTTGCTCTGGATCAACAGTGCTTTCCTGATTACTGGTCAAAATCTCAATGGCAGACGTATCTATCTCAAGATGATCGTTTTCCCTGCTACACACTGTTTGACGCTAACGAACCGATCGGCTTTGCGCTCTACCAAAGGTTATTTGATGAAGCGGAACTGCTCCGCATTGGCGTAGTGCCTGATCGGCGTGGAGAAGGTTGGGCGGCGAAGATGCTGACTGATCAGCTTGAACAGTTCACTGGGGATGGAATCAGCCGTGTCATGTTGGAAGTGCGTGCTTCTAATGAGGCGGCGATTCGTCTCTATCAATCGGTGGGTTTTGTCACGGACGGTCTGCGTAAACATTACTACCCGCTGATCGGTCAAGAGGGTAGGGAGGATGCGATCCTAATGTCACGACCGGTGTAAATTAAACAGATGGAAAATCCTATCTTAGACATCAATCTTATTTGGCATCTGGTAGCGGCACTGTTAGCGGTTACCTCTATCTGGAGTGCCTTTAAACGTGTGCCTTTTCAAGCGCTTTGGGCTGAGCCTCGACTTCAGCATCTGTTGTTCGGCGCTATGGTCTTGCTGATGTTGACTTGGACCTTTAGAGCGGGCCTATCGGAAGGGTTGAGTGTTCACTTTTTGGGTATGACCGCGTTGACACTGATGTTTGGCTGGGATCTTGCCATCTTGGCTGGCGCGATTGCGATGCTCGGCATCACTCTAGTTGGAGTGGAGCGCTTTGATATGCTGGCCATAAATTTAATTGCGATTGTTGTGGTGCCAGCGACACTGACCATCACGCTTCTTAAATATATTGAGAGACGATACCCGCCTAACTTCTTTGCCTATCTCTTTTTAGCCGCCTTTATTGGTGGTGGGTTTGCAGTCGCTAGCTCGGGGTTGACCCTGTCGCTTGTGCTTGGCTTGTCAGGTATCCACAGTTGGCAAACGATTTATCACGAGTACATCTCCTTCTTGCCGTTGATTATGTTCCCAGAGGGGCTCATTAACGGCATTCTTATGACCGCTGTCATGGTGTTTCATCCCGATTGGATTCGTACATTTGACGCGGCTAAGTACATCGACAATCAGTAGTAAGCCATCGCATTGCTAAGTGGCGGTTTTCCGCCACTTCTTGCTGATTAGCTTCGGCGAGCATCCGCCATTAATGCCTCCTTTAAGTCTTATGTCCTGTATTTATTTTCACTAACTTGTTGAAAATAAATATATATCTAGGTTGTTGGCACGTTTTCTGCTTTGCAAAAGTGCTTTTTACAAGGTCGTTGTGACCTAATACAAACTGGAGTGTAAATAATGAAAAAACTAACTCTTGGCCTTTCTGCCTTGGCTCTATCTGTATCGGCTGCTACTGCACAGGCTAACTGTGACGCTGGCGAGATCGTTGCAAAACTTTCACACGTTACTGGTGGTACAACTCACCCTAAAGTGGTTGCGGCTAACAAACTTGCTGAGCGTGTAAACGCTGAAATGAACGGCACTATGTGTATCGAAGTTTACCCAAATTCTACACTGTTCGGTGACTCTAAAGAGCTTGAAGCGCTTCTACTAGGTGACGTACAGATCCTAGCGCCTTCACTATCTAAGTTCGGTTCTTACACTTCTAAGTTTGGCGTATTCGACCTTCCATTCATCTTCAAAGATATGGACGCTGCAATGCGCTTCACTAACTCTGATGCTGGTCAGGACCTTCTTCTTGCAATGGAAGATGTTGGTTTTGTAGGCCTAGGTTACTGGATGTCTGGTATGAAGTACTTCTCTGCCAACAAACCACTACTAAAACCATCTGATGCTGAAGGTCTAAAGTTCCGCGTACAGAACTCTGACGTTGCTAAAGCGATGATCGCAGCAATGGGCGGTTCACCACAGCCAATGGCATTTAAAGAGGTTTACGGTGCACTACAGACTGGCGTTGTAGACGGTCAGGAAAACACTTGGTCAAACATCTACACTAAGAAGTTCTTCGAAGTGCAAGATTCAACGACTGAGACTAGCCACCAGCTTCTTGCATACCTATTCATGACGTCTCAAGAGTTCCTAGACTCTATGCCTAAAGACGCTCGTGAGCAGTTCATTGCGATCGCTAAAGACGTGACTAACGAAGCCAACTTAAGTGTTAAAGATAAAGAAGCGAACTACCGTCAAAGCATTTTGGATGCAGGTGGTAAAATCAACACGCTAGACGATGCAGGTCGAAAAGCTTGGGTTGACGCTATGAAACCTGTTTGGAAACAGTTTGAAGATAAGATCGGTGCTGATCTAATCGAAGCTGCTGCAAACTCTTAATCAACTTAGGTTGATGATCGACGGGCTCGTTTAGAGCCCGTCCTTTCCTTTTCCCGAGCTTATGTAGCTCAACATATTGGAGTACTGACGTGGAGTGGCCGCATCTTTACCTCTTAATTCTTATTCTAGTGATCTGGGGCTTAGAGAAACGTTTCCCAAGATTTATGGAAAAACTGGAAGAGAATTTCCTTGTTCTAATCATCTTCTCGATCATGGCCGTATCCTTTGGTCAGGTTATTGCTCGCTACGCCTTCGGAACCGGTTGGTCAGCGGCACTTGAATTCAGCATGGTGATGTTCTCATGGCTGATTTTGATGGGGATGAGCTTCGGTATTAAGAATGGTACCCACTTGGGTGTCGATATCGTTCTTAATGCGGTACCTAGCAGGGTCGGTAAGTGGTTGTCGCTGTTTGCAGCTTTTGCAACGCTGATGTACGCCTTGATTCTTCTTGATAGTGCTTGGTTGGCAGCCTTGGGCGTCGATGTCCGCGGTGGTGCCATTGAGTACTGGGCTAAAATGTACAAGATCAACATCGGTGTCGAAGAGATGCGTTGGCCTGACTTCATTATGGAGTGGTTCGGCGTTAAAGAGCGTGTTCAACGTTGGTTGGTGTTGGTTATTCTGCCAATCAGTTTGGCTCTGTTGGCTTATCGCTCACTGCAGGCGTTTGTCGGTATTTGGACCGGTGCACGTCATCACCTCATTGCTGGTCACGAGGCGGAAGACCTTGTTGATGAGCACAAAGATGCACTGAAAGATTAAGGGCCTGAACTGATGGAAGCATTAATTCTATTTGCACTGGTATTGGGTCTGCTCTTTATCGGTCTTCCTGTGGGTGTGGCGCTAGGCCTATCCTCAATTCTATTTATTACTTTCTTCTCTACAGACTCATTGTCGTCTGTAGCGATTTCGCTGTTTGGTGTGGGTACACACTACACTCTTTTAGCGATCCCGTTTTTCATTATCGCGTCGTCGTTCATGTCGACCGGTGGTGTTGCGAAACGCTTGATTAACTTTGCGATTGCGTCAGTGGGGCACTTCCGTGGTGGTCTTGCGATGGCGTCAGTATTGGCCTGTATGATGTTTGCTGCACTCTCTGGTTCATCGCCAGCGACTGTTGTCGCGATCGGTACGATTGCTATCGCCGGTATGCGCCAAGTGGGTTACTCAAAAGAGTTCGCTTCGGGTGTTATCGCAAACGCGGGTACTTTGGGTATCTTGATTCCGCCCTCTATCGTTATGGTCGTTTACGCGGCATCGACGGATGTGTCGGTAGGTCGTATGTTCTTGGCTGGTGTTATTCCAGGTCTAATTGCCGGCGGTATGCTGATGCTGGCTATCTACGTGGTTGCACGTATTAAAAACCTGCCTGCAGAGGAGTGGAAAGGTTTCGGTACCATCGTTCGTGGTGGTAAGGATGCATTCTGGGGACTGTTCCTGATCGTCATCATCATGGGCGGTATCTACGGAGGCGCATTCACCCCAACAGAGGCTGCGGTTGTTGCGGCGGTCTACTCAATTATTGTTGCGCTCTTTATCTATCGCGATATGGGGCCTTTGAAAAACACGCCATGGGTACTTGAGTCGGATGCGCCACACGCGAAAGTCGGCTTCAGTGGTTCGGTTTATGGTGTGTCACTCTTCTTAGTCTGGATGATCCTGTCGTTCTTTGCGACGTCGGATCCAGATAGCACGGTAACCGCTGGCGAGCGTGCAATCTGGGGTGCTGTGGTCAGTATCGCCTTGACCATCTTCTACACCATTAAGCGCAGTCACGCCATGAATGAGAGTTTTGCTCACTGCTTTGTTGCAGGCTTAGCGATCTGGAAACGTAACTTTGTGACTCTGATTACAGCCTTCTTCCCATCACTGTTCGGTGAAGAGAGCCGTAAGACCATGCTTGAGGGTACCAAAACCACAGTGATGCTGATGTTCATCATCGCCAATGCTCTGTTGTTCGCACACACTCTATCGGCTGAGCGTATTCCTCAGCACGTGACTGAGTGGATGCTCGACGTTGGTTTTACTTGGTGGTCATTCCTGATTGCAGTCAACATTCTGTTGTTGATCGGTGGCCAGTTCATGGAGCCATCAGGTCTATTGGTTATTGTGGCACCGGTTGTATTCCCGATTGCCATGGAGTTGGGCATCGACCCAATTCACCTAGGTATTATCATGGTAGTTAACATGGAAATCGGTATGATCACACCACCGATCGGTTTGAACCTGTTTGTAACCTCGGGGATTACAGGTATGAGCTTGTCGCGTGTCGTGAAGGCGGCCGCACCGTTTGTCGCGGTACTCTTTGTCTTCTTGATTCTTGTGACCTATGTGCCAGCGATCTCGACCTGGCTACCCTACAGCATCATGGGTCCTGAATTAGTGACCAAATAGTCCTTAATTCGACTCATTTTTTAAACGGGGATGGTTCTATGAACCCTCCCCGTTTTTGTTTAGGTAGATGGCAGGTGCTAATTAGCGCTTAAAGCTCTAAAATAAGCGCCTATTGCTATAACACTGGATATCTATGAGTCACACTGCTGTTAACAACGACGACCCCTATAAAGAGATTCGCCCCTACCGCGATGATGAAGTGGGTCAGGTTCTGTTTGATCTCCTCCACAATAATGAGTTTGTGGATGCCATTACAAAGTATCAGTTTCCTAAAGCCTCAGGTTGGGCGGGATGGTTTTTAAGGCCCATCGTCAAGCAGTATCTAGCGGCACGCATGGGTGATGTTGATACCGTTCGTGATTTTCAACAGCTTGTTGAAAGCTACATGAACAAGATGATCAAACGATCCACGACCAAGTTAAGTTGCAGTGGATTGGATAAGCTCGATAAAGAGGATGCTTATCTGTTTGTCTCTAATCATCGCGACATTGCTATGGATCCAGCGTTCGTCAATTGGATGCTCTACCATGCAGGGATGGACACAGTCCGAATTGCGATCGGTGATAACCTGCTGCGTAAGCCTTACGTGTCAGATCTGATGCGTTTGAACAAGTCGTTTATCGTCAACCGTTCTGCTAAAGGACGTGAGATGATGACGGCCTTAACTCAGCTCTCTAGTTACATCGATCACAGTGTCACCACGGGACACTCCGTCTGGATCGCTCAGCGCGAAGGGCGTGCGAAAGATGGTGACGATCGTACAGATCCAGCGCTACTGAAAATGTTCTATATGTCTCAGCGTAAGCAACGTAGCTTCTCTGAGATGGTGGAGCGACTCAATATTGTCCCAGTATCTATCGCATACGAACTAGACCCTTGTGACTCGGCTAAAGCCAATGAGTTGGCTGCCAAAGCTGAGGGCGGAACTTATGAGAAGAGTGAGTTCGAAGATATTCAGAGTATCGTCAAAGGGATTGTCGGTGACAAAGGCCGCGTTCATGTAGGCTTTGGTGAGCCTATTCGAGGTGAATTTGAATCGGCAGAAGAGCTGGCGGCAGAAATTGACCGTCAGATACACCAAAATTACCGCTTGCATGCCACCAATCTAGCCGCTGCAGGTGAAGCAACTGATGAGGGGCTGGCGTTACTTGAGTCAAGGCTGAGTCAGGTTGATGGCGCTGCTAAAGATATTTTGAAAGCGATGTACGCTAAACCGGTTTTAAACTACAACAATGCGCAAACGGAGAGCCACTGATGTCAGAGTTTACTCATATCGATGAGAAGGGTCAGGCTCGAATGGTCGATGTCTCTGAAAAAGAGGTTAGCTTCCGTGAAGCAAGAGCCTATGGTCGTGTGACCATGTTGCCAGAGACTCTCTCAATGATCGTCAATGGCGGTCATAAAAAGGGTGATGTACTGGCGACAGCACGTATTGCTGGGATCATGGCGGCTAAACGTACTTCCGACCTCATTCCAATGTGCCACCCTCTGATGCTGTCGAGTGTGAAAGTTGAGCTGACGCCGAATGAAGCAGAGAGCTGTGTTGAGATCAGCGCGATCTGCAAATTGAGTGGCCAGACGGGTGTTGAGATGGAAGCGCTGACCGCTGTCTCTGTGGCCGGTTTGACACTTTATGATATGTGTAAGGCGGTCGATAAAGGTATGGTGATCGATCAAGTCTCTCTGCAAGAGAAAAAGGGTGGTAAATCGGGCCACTGGATTGCTGAATAACAGCACTATTTGGAAGCTACATGTTAAAAATTGTCTATTTCGCCAGTTTAAAAGATCGCATCGGTCGCTCTGAAGAGAGTATCGGCCTTCCTGAAGGTATCAGTTCAGTCGACTCTTTGATTGATCATCTTTCGACAATGCACGGGGAAGAGTGGTCTTCAACCATTAATGGGTCGACGGTTTTGGTTGCGGTGAACCATGAGATGTCTGATAGAAGTGCTCCCATTAAAGAGGGTGATGAAGTCGCCTTCTTCCCGCCTGTGACAGGGGGTTGATGCAGTGACTAAGCTGATTGGGTTTGTTCGTGCGCTCTGCTATTACGCAGGCTTCTATCCAGTGACGATCGTCTGGGCATCACTCTGTCTGGTGGTTGCTCGTGCACTGCCGTTTAAACCAAGATTCTATTTTGTAACCGCGATCAATAACTTCTACATTGTTTGGCTACGAGTCTGTTGTGGCGTTAAGGTCAATGTTCAGGGGCGAGAAAACCTCCCTGCATCGGGTGCTTATGTTGCGATATCTAATCACCAGAGTGAGTGGGAGACGATCTATTTTCAGCTGTTGATCCAGCCACAGGTGGTGGTCCTTAAGCAGGAGTTACTGAAAATCCCATTTTTTGGTTGGGCGCTTGCTCTGCTAGAACCGATCGCTCTTGATCGCAGTAAACGTCGAGGCGCACTAAAACAACTGCTGGACCAAGGTAAGGCAAAATTGTCTGCGGGTGTGCCCATCCTTATTTTTCCTCAGGGTACCCGACTTCCGGTGGGTGAATTAGGTCGTTGGAATAAAGGTGGAGCTATGTTGGCTGTGAGCAGTGAAGTTCCTCTAGTCGCCATCGCTCATAATGCGGGTCGTTTCTGGCCAGGAAAGGGTTTTATTAAGCACCCTGGTACGGTTGATGTGCTTATAAGTAAACCTATCGAAACGACAGAGAGAACTGTTGAAGAAGTGCATAAGGATTCTGTAGACTGGCTTGAAGAAAGTCTTACACGCATCAAAGCCTAAGGATCTATGTCACTGTTTGGATACGCCTCAATACATGACGATGAAGGTAAAGCCCAGCTTCAGGCTCGATTGGCTGACAGTGCTCGAGTGGCCGGTATCGAGCTTGATTCAGTGGCCTTTGAAGAGACCTCTGAACCCATTCAGCTCTTAAAGATTTTGGATAAATTGAAGTCGGGCGATCTGCTTCTACTCAGTAAAGTCTATGACTTTACCCGGCTGTCGAGTGATCAGTTTGCTAAGGTTGCTCAAGTGTTGCTGGAAAAACAGATCTCAATCGCTGCGTGCGATGTTCTAGATTCGGTTATCAGCTTACGCAGTAATGACAAAGCGCGTTATCTAACCTCTAAAGTTCTGATCGAAATGATCGCACAGCAGTCACAACCTGCAAGGGTGTGACTGAAGCAGCAATTACTGGTTGCACTGCCGGTTTCCCCTTTTTAAACTCATATTAATGGTTGTTGGAGTGATTCAGAGTTGTACGGCGATAAAATTAGAATTTTAGTAACCGGTTCGGAAGGGCAGATTGGCCGAGCGTTTTGTCGTGTCGCTGAAAAGCTAGAAAATATCGAAATAATCCCCGTCAACCATCGCAGTTTTGATGTGACTGATCCGGCTGCCATTGAAGCCAAATTGGCGGATGTACTTCCACATTACGTTCTTAATGGTGCCGGTTTCAATCAGGTTGATGCGGCCGATGCCCACCCAGGCAAAGCCTTTGCAATTAATGCGGATGGGCCTCTTAATCTGGCTAAAGCCTGCAGTGACCTTAGTATTCCAATTATCCATATCTCGTCTGATTACGTGTTCGATGGTCACTATGCGAGTGGCTATACTGAACTGGATGAGCCGGCTCCCTTAGGAGCCTTTGGTGAGTCAAAACTGCGCGGTGAAGAGCATGTTAGAGCTTATCAACCTAAACACATTATTCTTAGAATCAGCTGGGTATTCAGTGAGTCCGGAGTCAACTATCTGACCAAAATGCTCGATAAAGCGCGTGAGTATAAAACCATTGAAGCGGTGGATGATCGACGTGGATGCCCAACCGCTGCGCATGATGTGGCTCGAGTAATTTTGGCGATTATCCAACAGTTGGAAGAGGGTGCTGATCACTGGGGTACCTACCACTACTCCGGTGCAGAGATCACAACGCGCTACCGATTTACTGAGGCGATCATCGCTGCTGCTGGCCAATATGAGGAGCTGGCGGTTCGTAAAATTCGCCCGGTGGCTGGCGCAGAAGAGGAGGGGGCCGAACGCCCAACTTCATCCGTGCTGACCTGTAAGAAGATTTTGAATACCTTCGGTATTCGTCAACGTCCATGGCGCGTCGACCTGCAAAGACTGATTCGTGAAATCTACGGTGAAGATGGCAGTAAAGTGCCTCAACCGACGGTAGAAACCAAAGCGGAAGAGCTAGGTTCCTAGTCAATCTGCTCTAAAACGGTCGAGTCGTTTGTCTAATCGCTTAGAATCAGCGAAAATACGCGCCAATTCTGAGCGACGGCTCTTTTCAATTTTCTAGAAGAACGATTCATGTCAAACGCAGTTCACGATCAAGTGGCTAACCGCCGCACTTTTGCAATCATCTCCCACCCTGATGCGGGTAAAACCACTATGACCGAAAAGCTATTGCTATTAGGTCAGTTGATTCAGGTTGCTGGTACCGTAAAAGGCCGAGGCAGTGATCGTCACGCGACCTCTGACTGGATGTCGATGGAGCAGGAGCGTGGCATCTCGATCACCTCGTCTGTGATGCAATTCCCATTCCGTGACCGTATCGTTAACCTACTGGATACACCGGGGCACGAGGACTTCTCGGAAGATACCTATCGCACATTGACCGCGGTGGATTCTGCTTTGATGGTGGTTGACGGCGCAAAGGGTGTCGAGGACCGTACCATTAAACTGATGGATGTCTGTCGTCTTCGCGATACTCCTATTTTCTCATTTGTGAATAAGTTAGACCGTGAGATACGTGACCCTATTGAGCTCTTGGATGAGATTGAATCGGTACTAAAAATTGAAGCCGCACCGATTAACTGGCCTATCGGTGCCGGTCAGCGTTTTAAAGGGGTCTACAATCTTTACACGGATCAAATTCACCTGTTCACCAAGGGGCAGGGGCATCTGCTTGCTGAACAGAATATCATTCAAGGCTTGGATAGCGACGAAGCTCGTGAGCTGTTGGGTGCCGATTATGAAGAGTTCTGTGACGAGATCGAACTGGTACAAGGGGCTACCCACCAGTGGGACAAGGAGTCCTACCTAGCGGGTACCATGACTCCGGTATTCTTTGGTACGGCATTAGGTAACTTTGGTGTTCGAGAAATGATGCATGATTTTGTTGATTGGGCTCCTGCCCCTTCTCATCGTGCAACAGAGACACGTGAGGTTCAGGCGGATGAAGATAAATTCACAGGCTTTGTCTTTAAGATCCAAGCGAATATGGATCCAAAGCACCGTGACCGGATTGCCTTCATGCGTATCTGTTCTGGCAAATACACTAAAGGGCTCAAGATGAAACATACGCGCATCGGCAAAGATGTTCGTATCGCAGACGCGGTTACCTTTGTTGCGGGTGATCGCGAGGCGGTGGAAGAGGCTTGGTCTGGTGACATCATCGGATTGCACAACCACGGTACCATTCAAATCGGCGACACCTTTACAGAAGGTGAAGAGCTTAAATTTACCGGCATTCCACACTTTGCTCCTGAACTGTTTAAGCGTGTGCGTCCTACTGATCCACTGAAGATGAAGCAGCTTCAGAAAGGGTTGCAGCAGCTGTCCGAAGAGGGTGCGGTGCAGTTGTTTATGCCACTTCGCAACAACGATCTGATTCTCGGCGCGGTCGGTCAGCTTCAGTTTGACGTGGTCATGTATCGCCTTAAAGATGAGTATAAAGTGGACTGTGTCTATGAGGCGATCAGTGTTGCGACGGCTCGTTGGGTTGAGTGTGCTGACGATAAGATGCTCAATGACTTCCGCAAAAAAGGGTATGACAACCTGGCCGAAGATGGTGCAGGTCTAATGACCTACTTGGCACCGACACGAGTGAACTTAAACCTCACCGAAGAGCGTTGGCCGGATATTCAGTTCCGCGCTACTCGCGAGCACTAACATGCTTTTTGATTCCCATTGCCATCTCGACTTTCCCGAGTTTGCAGTGGGAATCAGCTCTCATCTCGATCAAGCACAGGCAAAGGGTGTAACGGATATTCTGGTACCCGGAGTCACGGCTAGCGATTGGCCTAGAGTGATCCATACCTGTCAGCTTAACCATCCCATTCGGCGTCATCTGGCGCTTGGCTTGCACCCCTGTTTTCTAAAACAGCACGATATTGATCAAGATCTTTTGACCCTAGAGACGCTCCTTAAGCAGAGAGATGACGTTGTTGCGATTGGTGAGTGTGGATTAGACCTTTTTATTGAAGATCCACAATTAGATAGGCAGCAGAAACTCTTTGATGCTCAGTTAGAGTTAGCGGCTGCATTTGAATTGCCGGTTGTGCTTCATGTTCGCCGCTCCGTCGATCTGATTACGCAGCGCTTAAAACGCCACCGTTTACGTAGAGGTGGCGTTGCCCATGCATTCTCGGGTAGCCAGCAGCAAGCGGATAATCTTGTTGCCTTGGGATTTTTGATTGGTGTTGGTGGGGCAGTGACCTATGATCGAGCTAATCGACTCAGAAGGGTCGTCTGTTCACTGCCAGTGACAAGCTTGGCGCTTGAGACGGATGCGCCCGATATGCCGTTAAGCGGTCATCAGGGTAAGCCAAATCACCCGTTTAGGGTTGCAGAAGTGGCTGAAGCAGTCGCCGAGTTACGTGGTGAGTCTACTGAATCTATTGCTCAGCAAACTCATCACAATGTGACTGCTCTTTTGGGGCTTTAGGTTAGATCTTCGTAGGCGTTTGAAACGTCGAAGCTGACTGGCAAAGAACGACCTGGAACTTTAATTCCAGAATGAGTGATCTCTAAATCTTCACCAGCAAGCACCGCATAGTCATAACGGTAGGTCGGTCGAGTCGTGCCTTTGAGTGCGGCTTGGTTATACTCTTGAGCCTGAGCGACTGTCGCTTCTGAGCGTTTCTGCCACTCAAGCATCTCTGCAGCGCCATAACGTTTTTGAAGCAGGTTAATCGTCTCAGTCGGCGAGATGAGTACCGCAGTCGCGTTGTTGCCACCAAAGCCTTTAGAGTTGATCAACGCGTTAGAAATGAATTGATTACCCACCTCTTTATGCTGAAGAGGTAGCTCAAGATGGCTCTGATGAACGTCGCTAGCTACTGCCTGAGTAGTAACTATGCCGGGGATGACTCCCTGTTCCCAAACACCCAGTGTTGAAACCAGTTGGTCACCACCCGCAGTGCCCTGAGAGTGTCCGAGGTAAGTCTTAACCGCAGTGACCGTCCAATCATTGATGTTGAACGCTTTACCGACCTCGTTTAATACATGTGATTCAGTCACTCGGTTCTGTGGTGTGCTGGTGCCATGCGCTTGAATCATTGAGTGCTGCTGTAGCGCTTCAGAACCGAGTAGCTTCTCAACCAAAGAGGCCGCTTTGCCCAGGGTTAAGTAGTTACCGACACCGGGTGCTGAGATCGATTTTTTATAACCGTCGGCATGAACATAGACATCAGGCACCGAAGCATAGATCTGAGCGCCGGTCTCGATCGCTAGGCGATCACTCATCAGAACAATAAATTGACTCGATTCACCAATGGTGAAACCGCAGTTGTCCCCAAATGGACGGCAGGCTGAACGGTGGTCTACATCAGCAAGTGAAGCGAGCTTATCCAGTGCCTGAAGCTGTTTGTCTTCAGCCAATGCGCCCATGGCGCGGAACCCTTCAATAACCTCTGGAGTGACCGGGGCGTCAGACCCGCCAACCAGAACAAACTCAGCCTTATTGGTGCGAATCGCTTCAACGGCATTACGCAGGTTGTACAGGAAAGTCGCACAGGCACCGAGCGCGCCGCCGGTCGTGCCAAGGTTGCCAAGCATGTAGGCGTTAACGAAATCAGCCGGCATTTGCGCATAACCCAACGGCATCTGCTTAGAGGTTGTGCGCTTACCAATCGCAGGGTATTTATTGAGACCGCCAAAGCCTAAGTCGTCGAGTTGGCCAATTGAGTTAGAGGCAAATACCGCAATTTGATCAGGAGCCAGAGTATCGAGCAGTTTATCGATATCCAGACCTGTGGAGGCCAGTGCATCAGAGGCTGCATAGATCGCCATTTGCAGTGCGCGCGGATGGTTGCGTGATTGGTATAGAGAACCCGGTTCAAACCCTTCAGGCAACATACCGGCGCTCTGAACAGGCAGTACGCGTGTATCGTTGAAGATTAGGTCGAGCGCACCGGTTAGGGTGACTTCGACCTGGCCTGCCTCGGTATCTGCCAATGTCCAGTTGTCGGGGATGTTGGTCGGAAGATCACGTTTGCGCAGAGTGAATTTAATGGATTCACCTGCTGGATGGATCTTCGATGCCTTGTTCATCAGGACACGATTTGCGTCAAAGAATGAACTTGGAATTTTACGGATCAGGGTGGCATCAAGCAGTGCCTGCCGCTCATCTGCATTACTGTTGGTGAGAACGGCGAGATCCTGTAACACATCCTGCTGATCTTTATCAGACAAGGTTTCAAAGATGAGGCGTTTGTAGCCTTGGTTGAATGAGGAGCGACCGGCGGGGCTGATGCCACCAAAACCAACGATGACCGGTAAATGAGACACTGCCTTGCTCCCCATAAATGACACAAAAAATATCAGGAAATTGTAACTTGCAGGTCAGGTTCTGGCTAGACGCTGAGGCGGCAAATGTAAAAAAATGTTAACCCACATGCTCGGTTCGACTTTTGAGGCTACACTGAGCATAGAAAAGGATGAATTTAAGAGATGTAAGAGGAATTTGATGAAAGGTTCAATACTCTCTATAGCGGTATGTTGTGCTCTGGTTGGGTGTCAAACCATCGATCCCTATACACAGCAAACTAAAACAGCCAATGCGACCAGCGGTGCAGGTATTGGCGCAGCAGCGGGTGCTGTACTGGGTGCCATTGTATCTAAAGGTAATCGTGCCGAGGGTGCACTGATTGGTGCAGCCCTGGGTGGTGCTGTTGGTTCTGGGGTCGGTTACTACATGGATCAGCAAGAGATGCTACTGCGTCAAGAGCTTGAAGGGACGGGTGTGCGCGTCGAGCGAGTGGGTGATGAGATTCGCCTGGTTATGCCAAGTAATATCACCTTTGCTGTGGACAATGAGCGTTTTGATAACGCCTTTTATCCGGTTTTGGATTCAGTCGCTAAAGTGTTGGCGAAGTTTGAAAAGACCAGCATTAATGTGGATGGTTACACCGACTCGACTGGGTCATTTGAATACAACCAGATGCTCTCTGAAAGACGTGCGGCTGCTGTTTCTAACTATTTAAGACAGGTAGGTGTGGATGCTCTTCGTATCGCGACTCGCGGTTTTGGTGAGCGCTATCCGCTGGCTTCTAATGAGACAGAAGAGGGGCGTGCACAGAATCGCCGAGTAGAGATCTGGATTCGTGGTACGGAAATGTAAAAAAGAAGATGGTGCTCGGTTGAGCACCTGGATATAAAAAGATTACTTAGCGCCGGTGACTTCGTTGAACTTGCTCAACTGGTCTGCGCTGGCCTCTTTTTGGTACTTCACTTTCCAATCAGCATAAGGTTCGCCGTAGACAAGCTCTCGCGCTTGCTCATAATCAACGCTCTTGCCGCGCTCTTCAGCCGCTGCAACATACCACTTCGAGAGACAGTTTCGGCAGAAAGAGGCTAGGTTCATCAGGTCGATGTTCTGAACCTCTTTGTGGTTGTCTAAATGCTCCACTAGACGGCGAAATACCGCCGCTTCGATTTCTGTTTTAGTCTGTTGTTCCATCTCGGTTCCTTACTGCATATGCTGATCAAGCTCTTTACAGATCTCACTGGTGAGTTGCTCACAGATTTCTGGATCAGTAATCGGCTGATTGTTGGCATTGGTTAAATAGAAAAAATCCTCAACGCGCTCGGCGATGTTGGCGATCTTGGCGTTGTGAACATTGATCTCAAACTGCGCAAAGATACGTCCGATTCGAGAGAGTAGACCAGGGCGGTCCGCTGTGAATACCTCAAGTACGGTCTGTTTCAGATTGGGATCGGTGTGTACTGAAGCACTGGTTTTGATCGGAAACAGTTTAAGCTGCCTCGGTACTCTTCGATGAATGATGTCAGGGAAGTCTGCGGGATCATCCAGTTCATCGACCAACTGCTGTTGAATCTCTTTTTGGTAGTCTGGATTGTCATTCAATGGCTGATTGTTCTCATCCAGCACCATGTAGATGCTGAGCGTGTAGCCGTTATTGGTTGCCATGATGCGGGCATCTTGAACACTGAGATTTTGCTGGTCTAATGAGGCAACCGTTGCGGCGAAGAGGTTGGTCGTATCTTCAGTAAAGATGAAAATCTCCGTCGCACCCTCATGAGAGCGATAGCTGTGTTGGTGCAGCGTCACAACCGGCAATGGCTGGTTGCCATGTTCAAGTATGGCCTGTGTGTGCCGGGCAACGGCTTGACTGTCGATGCGTAAAAAGTAGTCATCCCCAAAGTGTTGCCACAGATTTTTAACGCGCTCCTCTTTGGCTCCCAATCGCTTAAGGGATTGCAGTGCTTCAAACTGAGTCTGTTCAATCAACTCCTCTTTACCCAGAGGGTTCTCTAGTCCGCGTCGAAGAGCACGCCTGGTTTCGGCATAGAGTTGACGAAGCAGGGTTGCCCGCCAGCTGTTCCAAAGTTCATTATTGGTCGCATTGATGTCAGCGACGGTCATCACATAGAGATAGTCCAGGTGTGTCACATCGCCCACGATGCTAGCAAATTCATGAATGACTTCAGGGTCTGAAAGGTCGCGTCGTTGTGCCGTCATCGACATGATCAGGTGTTTATCCACTAGCCAGGCGACCAGTGCGCTGTCCCATTTTCCTAGGTGGTGTCGTTTACAGAACTCCAGTGCATCGACTGCGCCGAGTTCTGAGTGATCACCTCCGCGACCTTTGGCGATGTCGTGGTAGAGGCCGGCCGCGTAAAGTAGCTCAATTTTCGGTAGATTGTTCACTACGCGATGAGCCACAGGGAAGGTTTCACGAAACTCTGTGTGCCGGAACTGACGCATCATCTGAATCACTTTGAGCGTGTGTGCATCAACCGTGTAGATATGGAAAAGATCGTGTTGCATCTGGCCAACAATATTACCGAACTCAGGTAGATAGAGGCCTAAAATGCCGTAACGATTCATTCGCTTCAACTCTGTTGAGACACGTTCAGGTGAGCGCAGTAGCTCCATAAAGAGGCTGGTATTTCGTAGGTCAGACCTGAAATCATCATCGATCAGGTGTTTGTGATCTCGAAGTAATCGAATCGTCGAGGCACGAACACCTTTAATTTCAGGATTCTGTGCCATCAGAACAAACAACTCCATGATGGCAAAAGGGTTCTGCTCAAATACCTTGTTGTGTGCGACGGCCAGAAAATTGTCGCGAACGATAAAGCGTGAGTTTAGCTTCTGTATCTGTTGCTCTACATCGGCTCTAAGAATAACTTCGTCAAAGTATTGCAGTAGCATGCCGTTGAATTCTGACATCGCTTTAACAACACGGTAGTAGCGGCTCATGAACTGTTCAACCGCTAACGAACCTTTGTCATCCGAGTATCCAAAGTACTCAGCCAGAGTGCGCTGGTGATCAAACAGCAGTCTATCTTCACGGCGCTTTGAGTGCATATGCAGGGCATAACGAACTGTCCAGAGGTAGAGTTCACCTTTGTTGAGTGTTTCAAGCTCTGACTCCGTTAAAAAGCCGTGATTGACTAAGTCTCTAATATAGGTGGCACCAAAGTGTCTCTTGGCAACCCAGCCGATGGTTTGAAGATCGCGCAGTCCACCTGGGGAGTTTTTGATGTTAGGTTCAAGATTGTATTCGGTGTTGTTGGTGCCTTGGTGCCGTGCTGTCTGCTCCTTCATTTTCGCTTTGAAAAATTCAGAGTCTGTCCAGGCGTCATCCTGAGTGACGCGCTCAAACATTTTTAGTTGCAGGGATGGGTCCCCTGTCAGCGGGCGTGACTCGATCAAGTTGGTGGCGATGGTAATGTCATTACGGCACTCTTGATAGCACTCTTCAATGGTGCGCACACTAGAGCCAATATCCAGGTTGATATCCCAAAGAAGTGTCAAAAAGCCGCTAATGGTCTCCTCGAAACTTTCAGCCTCAACACCATCGATCAAAATCAGAATGTCGACATCGGAGTGGGGGTGTAGCTCCCCTCGGCCATAGCCCCCGACTGCGATCAGCGAGACTTTGGATTCGTCTGGCCAATCGAAATGTTGCCAGGCAACTCGTAAGATTTGGTCAATCACCCAGGCACGACCGTAGATCAACTTGCGAATATCCTCTTTCGCTTTGAAGCTCTCATGCATCGTTTCCGTAGCATGTCTAACTGCGCTTTTCAGGGCAGTGGTCAAGTTGCCATCATTGATCTCTTGTTCGAGCCGTTTGATATCTAAAAACTTCTCGATGCCATTGATGGGGACGGGTGTCAGCTTGATAGCTTGGCTCATCAAATTTAGCCTTTCTCTTCACTACGCAGGGTGAGAATTTCATGGCCATCAGCCGTCACTAAAATCGTGTGTTCATACTGAGCAGAGAGACGACGGTCTGCTGTCTCTACAGTCCAGCCGTCACGCTTGTTTAACTTAACCTGGCGTTTGCCGGCGTTAATCATCGGTTCGATGGTTAGGCACATACCCTCTTCAAGGGTTTCACCAGTTCCTGCTTTGCCGTAGTGGAGGACTTGAGGCTCTTCGTGGAACTCTGCACCGATGCCGTGGCCGCAATACTCGCGAACCACCGAGTAGTGGTTTGCTTCGGCATGTTTCTGAATCACAGCGCCGATATCACCGAGTTTCACACCCGGTTTGACCAGCTCAATACCCATGTTCATACACTCTTGAGTGATCTCGCAGAGGCGTTTTGCATGTGGTGCAACATCACCTACAAAGAACATTTTGCTGGTGTCGCCATGGTACCCATCTTTGATCACGGTAATGTCGATGTTGACAATGTCGCCGTTCTTTAAGGCTTTGTCATTGGGGATGCCGTGACAAACGATTGAATTGACTGATGTACAGATGGATTTAGGAAAACCGTGGTAGTTCAAAGGTGCTGGAATCGCTTGCTGCACATCAATAATGTAGTTGTGACAAATTTGGTCAATCTCATTGGTTGTGATGCCAGGCTTTACATGCTCTTCGATCATCTCAAGAACCTCGGCGGCTAAGCGTCCTGCCACTCGCATCTTTTCGATTTCGTCAGCGGTTTTGATCTTGATGGTCATCGGTGAATCCTTTTTAAATCGGTGATTTGCGCTTCGGAAAAGTGAAGGCGTTTTTGATACTGCTTATTGTACAGGAGGTAGTGTTTTGGTCTACCGGAGTTTGCTATGTAATTTTGAAAGCGGATGTCAGGCTGAAAGCCAGACGCCCTAGATCTTTAAGTGGTTTTTAATTGGGTGTCTGGCCTTCAGCCTGACATCCGATTTAAAAGGTAGGTAGGGAGTAAAATTACTTCTCAAACGTTAGTCTTTATGGTATAAACTGCGCTCCCAAAAATCGTGCTTCGGCACTAAAACTAAAACACACACACTTCGTCACGTTTGTCTGGGTGCCCTAAGGGGTTGATAAATGGGGGGTGTGGAGGTTTAAACCCATAGAGGAAATACCAAATGGCACAAGTAAATATGCGCGATCTGCTTAAAGCAGGTGTTCACTTCGGTCACCAGACTCGTTACTGGAACCCAAAAATGTCGAAGTTCATCTTCGGTGCGCGTAACAAAATTCATATCATCAACCTTGAGCACACTCTGCCAGCTATGAACAACGCACTAGACGTTGTTAAAAACATGGCTTCTAACAAAAACAAAATTCTTTTTGTTGGTACTAAACGTGCAGCTGCTAAGGTTGTTAAAGAAGAAGCATCACGTGCGGGCATGCCTTACGTAAACCACCGTTGGTTGGGTGGCATGCTAACTAACTACAAGACAATCCGTCAGTCGATCCGTCGTCTACGTGATCTTGAAGCTCAAGCACAAGATGGTACTTTCGAGAAATTGACTAAGAAAGAAGCGCTAATGCGTAGCCGTGAAATGGCTAAGCTTGAGCTATCTATCGGCGGTATCAAGGATATGGGCGGTCTTCCAGATGCTCTATTCGTTATCGACGTAGATCACGAGCGCATCGCAATCAACGAAGCTAACAAGCTTGGTATCCCTGTCATCGGTGTTGTTGATACTAACAGCAACCCAGACGGTGTTGACTACGTTATCCCAGGTAACGATGACGCACTACGTGCCATTCAGATCTACGCTCAGTCTGTTGCAGACGCGTGCCTAGAAGGTTCTGATGCAACGGGTGGCGCTGCAAGCGAATTCGTTGAAGTTGAAGAGCAAGCGGCTGAGTAATTCAGTCTTAGGTTTGTAACCTTTAACTTACATACTTTCAAAAGGGGGAGCCAGGCTCCCCTTTTTTAGATTTACCTAACTAATTTCTTAAATGAGGATTGCAAAATGGCAAATATCTCTGCGGCAATGGTAAAAGAGCTGCGTGATCGTACTGGCCTAGGCATGATGGAGTGTAAAAAAGCACTTGCTGAGTCTGGTGGTGATGTTGATAAGGCGATTGAAGATCTACGTAAGTCTTCAGGTCTAAAAGCTGCTAAAAAAGCTGGCCGTACTGCTGCTGACGGTGTTGTTGTGGTTCGTGTTGCTGACGACAACAGCTACGGTGTAATCGTTGAAGTTAACTCTGAAACAGACTTTGTTGCTCGTGACGAAGGTTTCCTTGGTTTTGTTAGCCAGGTAGCTGACAAAGCGTTTGCTGATAAGCAGACAGATGTTGCAGCTCTAATGGCTGGTGACCTTGAGTCGGCTCGTGAAGCGCTAGTTCAAAAGATTGGCGAGAACATTACTGTTCGTCGTATCGCTCTTGTTGAAGGTGCAGTCGTTGCTGGATACGTACACAGCAACAACCGTATCGCTTGTCTTGTCTCTCTTGCAGGTGGTGACACTGAAGTGGCTCGTGACGTTGCTATGCACGTTTCTGCAGCTAACCCTCGTGTGTGTAAGCCTGAAGATATGCCACAGGAAGAGCTTGATCGCGAGAAAGAGATCATCATGGCTCAGCCTGACATGGAAGGTAAGCCACAAGAGATCAAAGAGAAAATGGCAATCGGCCGTGTTAAGAAGTTCCTTTCTGAAAACAGCCTTGTTGAACAGGCGTTCGTTAAGAACCCAGAGACAACTGTCGGCAAACTTATCAAAGATGCTGGTACTGACATCAACGGTTTCACCCGTCTAGAAGTTGGTGAAGGCATTGAAGTTGAGAAGAAAGACTTCGCTCAAGAGGTAGCAGAGCAGCTGCAAGGCTAATTCTGTACTAAACTAGCCCTGCCGACTTGCGGGGCTAGTTGTTTTCGATATACCTTTATCACACTTCTTTTAATCGCCTGCCGGGGGTGCCCATGCCTGTAAACAAGCCTAACTCCAAATATAAGCGAATTCTTCTGAAATTAAGCGGTGAAGCTTTAATGGGAGAAGAGAACTTTGGTATCGATCCAAAAGTTCTTCATCGAATGGCTCTGGAGATCGGTCAGTTAGTGGGTATCGGCGTTCAGGTCGGTCTAGTGATTGGTGGTGGTAACCTGTTTCGCGGCGCTGCGCTAAGTGAAGCAGGATTGGATCGAGTGACTGGCGACCATATGGGTATGCTAGCCACTGTGATGAACGCACTTGCAATGCGTGATGCACTCGAACGCTGTAATATTGCGACGCGAGTGATGTCGGCAATTCCGATGAGCGGCGTTGTGGATCACTATGATCGTCGAAATGCGATGCGTTACCTGTCACAAGGTGATGTGGTGATCTTCTCTGCTGGTACCGGTAACCCTTTCTTTACAACCGACTCTGCTGCCTGTCTGCGTGGCATTGAGATCGAAGCCGATGTTGTACTTAAGGCAACTAAGGTTGATGGCGTCTACACTGCGGATCCTATGAAAGATCCAACGGCTGAGCGTTACGACCGTCTAAGTTTTGATGAGGTGCTTGAGCGTCAGCTGGGTGTGATGGATATGACAGCAATTTGTCTGACCCGTGACCACGATATGCCCGTGCGCGTTTTCAATATGAACAAGCATGGTGCTCTTGTTAACCTAGTTGTAGGTGGCGACGAGGGTACATTGATCGATAGCGGTAGCGCTAACGGAGATAAATAATGATTACTGAGATTGTTCAAGACGCTGATCAGCGTATGTCTAAAAGCGTTGATTCTCTTGTAGAACAGTTTAAAAAAATTCGAACAGGTCGTGCGACCCCTGCCATTCTTGATTCTGTGATGGTCCACTACTACGGTTCTGATATGCCGATTCAGCAGGTTGCTAACGTGACGGTTGAAGATGCGCGTACACTGTCGATCATCCCATGGGAAAAGAACATGGTTCCAGAGATCGAAAAAGCGATCATGAAATCAGATCTTGGTCTTAACCCAGCGACAGCCGGTGATGTTATTCGCGTGCCAATGCCAGCGCTGACCGAGGAGACTCGTAAGGGCTATATTCGTCAGGCACGTGGCGAAGCTGAGAATGCTCGAGTGGCTGTGCGCAATGTGCGTCGTGATGCTAACGGTGATATTAAAGATCTTTTGAAAGAGAAAGAGATAACAGAGGACGATGCGCGTCGTGGCGAAGATCAGGTTCAAAAAGAGACTGATAAGCACGTTGCTGAGATCGACAAGCTGTTGGCTCAAAAAGAGAAGGATTTGATGGAGATTTAATCCATCAAATTCGCGCACAGCGCATTAGGATACGACCTTTAATGGCCGATAATAACGATAACACCGTCAATACACGTCCTGCTCCACGCCATATTGCCGTCATTATGGATGGCAATAACCGTTGGGCCAAAGAGCGTCGCTTGCCGTCTCTCGCCGGTCATAAAGCGGGCGTCGATAGTGTCCGTGATGTCATTCAAGGCTGTATGGAGTCAGGGGTTGAATCTCTGACTCTTTTTGCCTTCAGTTCTGAGAACTGGCGCCGTCCTGAAAAAGAGGTCCGTGGTCTGATGGATCTCTTCAAGTTTGCCCTCGATCGTGAGGTTAAAAAACTCGTCAAAAATAATATTCGTCTTCGTGTCATTGGTGATAAGTCTGGTTTTTCCGAATCACTACAGCAGCGCATCGAAAAAGGCGAACAAGCGACTGCCCACTGTACTGCGCTTAATCTGAATATTGCAGCTAACTACGGTGGTCAGTGGGATATTGCTCATGCGGTTCAGCAGATTGCTGAGCAGGTCAAGCAGGGCGAGCTAGAACCTACCGATATCAATGCAGATCTTATTTCAAAGCATGTCTCACTGGCCGATCAGCCTCTGCCAGATCTCTGCATCAGAACGGCCGGTGAACAGCGAATCTCTAACTTTTTAATCTGGCAATTCGCTTACACAGAGTTCTACTACAGCGATCTCTACTGGCCAGACTTTAACCGCGAAGAGCTTCTCAAAGCGGTTGATAACTTCCAAACGCGTGAGCGTCGATTTGGCCGAACCAGTGAGCAACTGGAGGCCGAAAGTCATGTTTAAACAGCGCGTCATTACCGCTTCAATTTTGGCGCCATTGGCGCTAGGTTCGGTTTTCCTTCTACCTTTGTCTGGGTTTGCTATCGTTATGGCGCTTGTGATGATGATTGGGGCCTGGGAGTGGGGTAATTTCGCGCTCTATTCACGTCGCATGCGAGCGCTCTTTGTGGCGTTAGTGGGAGTGGTAATCGCAGCGATCTACCCATTTGTTACTGCTTTGACGCTCCCTATATTAGTTGTCGCAGCGCTATTTTGGGTGTTTGCGATTACTCGGGTGGTTCGCTACCCAAAGACCCTAGGTATCGATGGGACTGTGACTAAGTTGATTACCGGTCTGTTGGTGCTAGTCCCTGCTTGGGTGGCGATGGTGGGTCTGAAAACCCATGAGAGCGCGCATCTATTACTACTGCTGCTGTTTTTGTTGGTTTGGGGTGCTGATATAGGCGCCTACTTTGCCGGTAAGCGCTTTGGTCGAGTTAAGCTTTTACCTAAAGTTAGTCCTGGCAAAACGCGTGAAGGGGTTTATGGTGGTTTGTTAGCAGCCATGATGATCGCTCTTGGATTCTCGATTGTCTTAGGTCTCTCTTCTACTTCTATTATTCTGCTGATGGCGCTCTCTGCTTTGGTGGTGGTTGTCTCTGTATTTGGCGATCTGTTTGAGAGCATGTTTAAGCGTGAACGTGGTATCAAAGACAGTGGTGTGATCCTGCCAGGTCATGGTGGCGTACTGGATCGTGTCGACAGTCTTACGGCTGCTGCACCGCTGTTTTTGTTAGGAATTCAACTGCTTCCGATTCTTTAAGGGTAAGTGATGGATTTTATCCAAACGGTTCTCTCTCTTCTTATAACACTTGGCATACTGGTCACAATTCACGAGTGGGGTCACTACTGGGTAGCTCGTCGTTGTGGCGTTAAGGTACTGCGCTTCTCTGTCGGCTTTGGTAAACCTATCTGGATGCGTAAGGGCAAAGATGGCACTGAGTATGCTGTCGCCTCCATCCCTTTAGGTGGCTATGTTCGAATGCTCGATGAGCGTGAAGGACCGGTTCCAGATGAGCTCAAATCTCAAGCGTTCAACAACAAAAGCGTCTATCAGCGAATCGCGATCGTTGCAGCAGGCCCGTTTGTTAATTTGATCTTTGCCCTCTTTGCGTATTGGTTCCTATTCATATGGGGGGTGACGGTTGTAAAACCTGTCGTTGGCGCCGTTGCACCTGACTCGCTTGCAGAGCAAGCTGGTCTTCAGCCCAATTATGAGATCGCTGAGATTGACGGGCGAGAAGTGCTCTCATGGGAGGAGATCAATTTAGCGTTGGCAGCACGAGTGGGTGAGACAGGTGTATTAACTCTTCGTGCAGGTGAACCTAATTCTGGTTGGTTAAGAAACTACTCGGCTGATCTGCAAACTTGGGATGTTGATCTAGAGACCACTTCGCCACTTCGAGCCTTTGGCTTGTCACCCTGGCAGCCAGAAGTGCCTGCCGTTATAGGTCAAATCTCTCCTGATGGCCCAGCTTATAAAGCAGGTCTGCAAGAGGGCGATAGGGTCGTCAGCATTGACGATACGCCTATCGAAAACTGGATGGCTTTGGTTGGAAAAGTGCAAGCCTCTTACGATAGCGATCTTCGATTTGAGGTTGTTCGTGATGATCAGCCCGAAGAGGTAATCGTTCGACCCGGTCTAAGACCTGGCAGTGATGCGTCAGTTGGCTATATCGGTGCCGGCGTTGTCGTCCCTCAGTGGCCAGACTATATGTTAAGGGATCTTTCCCAGGGGCCGGTGGATGCTCTAGTGAGTGCCTACGAAAAGACCGTTCAGATGATTGGACTGACGCTGGACTCGATCAAGAAGATGATCGTTGGTGTCATTTCAGTGAAAAATCTGAGTGGCCCAATTACGATCGCTAAGGTGGCCGGCGCTTCGGCATCATCAGGGTTGGAATCCTTTATCAGTTTTTTGGCCTATCTCAGCATCAGTTTGGGTGTGCTAAATCTTTTACCAATTCCGATGCTAGATGGCGGTCATTTAGTGTACTATTTTGTAGAACTGATTCGAGGTCGTCCTGTCAGCGAGCGTACCCAAGCTTTCGGAATGAGGTTGGGTATGGCGCTGTTGTTTAGTTTGATGGCCATTGCATTTTTTAACGATTTAGCGCGTCTTTAAGCGTACTAGAGGAATCACTGGATGAAACGCTTCACACTCTTATCACTGTTAGGACTTATCTTCTCGGTCCATGCTATTGCCAGTGATTTTGCCGTCGATGACATTCGTATCGAAGGTTTGCAGCAGGTTGATCCAGCCATTGTATTCCGAAATTTTCCGATTAATCGTGGTGATCTTGTCGATCAACGAGCTCTCAATGATGCGACAAAAGATCTGTTCGAATCCGGTTATTTTGATGATGTAGAGCTACTCAAAGATCAAGGTGTGTTGATTGTTCGAGTTAAAGAGCGCCCGTCCGTTGCGCTGATTCGTCTTGAAGGTAACGACATGCTTAAAGATGAGCAGCTTATGGGTGCTCTAGAACAAGCTGGCGTTCAAGAGGGAGATATTTTTCGACGGGCTGCATTGGATAAAATCCGCTTAGAACTTCTTCGTGTCTACAATGAGGCCGGTCGCTACACCGCTGAGGTGACTACCGAGGTTGAACAGTTAGAGTCCAATCGTGTGGCGATTAATGTTGAGATTACAGAGGGTCAAACGGCCGTTATTCAGAAGATCAACATTATAGGAAATACCGTATTCAGCGATGAAGAGTTGCTTGACCTGTTTGATTCAGGCTTAACCAACTACCTCTCTTGGTGGACGGATAACGATAAATACGCAAAAGAGCGCTTAAGTGCTGATATTGAGCGTATGACCAGTTTTTATCTGGATCGTGGCTATTTGAAATTCAATGTCGACTCTACCGATGTCTCAATCAGTCCAGATCAGAAACAGATTTTTATCACGATAGCGATCACCGAGGGTGAGTTATTCACTCTTAGTGACGTTAAAGTGGCCGGTGATATCGCCGAGTATGCACAAGAGTTAAATGCGGCACTGCTTGTCTCTAAAGGTGATACCTACTCAAAAAAGCTGTCTACTTATACTCAGTCATTGATTAGAAATATAGTTAGCGCCTATGGTTACCTAAACGCTAGAGTTATTGTAATCCCCGAAGAAAAGGGTAATAACGCTGTTGATCTCACATTCTTCGTAGAGCCAGGTGAGTTGACTTATGTGCGCCGCATTGAAATTCGAGGTAACTCAACTACTGCTGATGAGGTTATACGGCGTGTGATTCCTCAACTAGAAGGTGCAGTAGCAATCGGTGTCAATATAAAGCGGGCTAAAGAGGAACTTGATAAAACTGGATTTTTCTCAAAGGTTTCTATTGGCACTAAGCCGGTTCTTGGTGCTGAAGATCAAATTGATATTGTTGTTGATGTTGAAGAGGGGTTGTTGGGGCAAATTAGTGCCGGGGTTGGCTATTCAAGTTCTGATGGTGTGGGGTACCAAGCGGCTTTTCAACAGGATAATTTCCTAGGGTCAGGGACCAGTATTAACGCTTCCTTCGATATGTCAGATGTTGTTACATCCTTTTCAGTAGCATATGAAAACCCCTACTACACATTAGATGGCGTAGGAAGAGGGTTCAGTCTATATGCAAGTCAAAAAGATTACTCTGCAGCCGATATATCCGACTATGATGTTAATTCGTTTGGCGGTGATATTAACTTTTCTTATCCAATCGATGCATATCAAAGGCTTCGCTTTGGTTTTGGCCTAGATCAAACTGATCTAGCTTTGGGAATAGCTCCGCAAAATTATGTTACAGATTTTGTTCGTACTGAGGGCTTTGAATATTTAACCTATAAAATAACCGGCTCATGGGTAAGTAATCGCTTGAACAGGGCAATGTTTCCCTCAAAGGGAGGGTACCAGTCATTCAGCGCTGAAGTTGCCCTTCCAGGTGGTGATTTGAGTTTCGCGAAGGCGACCTACACCGGTAAGTACTACTACCCATTTGACCGACAAGAGACCTTTGTTGGTGCTTTGCGCACTCGCGTTGGCTACGCTGACTCCATTGATGGCGGTAACTACCCCTTCTTCGAAAACTATTTTGTCGGTGGTTTGACCAGTGTCCGTGGTTATGCAGCTAATACGATTGGGCCTAAAGAGGGTACTAGCGTGATTGGCGGTAATGGACTATTTTCGGGTTCTGCTGAGTTCATCTTCCCAATGCCATTTGTTGAAGATAAAGACTCTTGGCGTACTCTTTTCTTCTTAGATGGTGGTTCTGTATATCAGGATGATCCTAGTTTTGATGATATGAGATACTCAGCAGGTATAGGCATATCATGGATCACGCCGATCGGTCCGCTCTCTATCTCAAGTGCTAAAGCCCTGAATGCTTCTTCTGATGATACTGAAGAGCAGGTTCAGTTTGCGATTGGGCGTATGTTCTGATGTTGAAAAAACTTTTAGTTTCTCTGGCAATCTTTACTACCTCCGTAGCGAATGCGGGTCAGGCTGTTGTATTGGATGTCCAAGCGGCGCTTCAGTCGAGTAATGCTGCAGAAGCCTTTCGCGCAGATTTAGTTAAAAGCACTTCCCAGCAAGAGTCTCAGGTTCGTGATTTAGAAAATCAGGCTAAAAAGATGCAGTCTGATTTTGAGTTGAATAAGGGGCTGCTGACTCAAGAACAGATTCAGCAAAAAGATCTCCAGTTTAAGAAAGTGTATGGCGAGTATCAGCGACAGCTGCAAGCGCTTCAGCAGCAGCGAGCGGCTATGGAGAAAGAGTTTTTAGAGGGTATGCGTCCCAAGTTGGATCAGGTCATCAAAGCGCTTATTGATGAAGGCGATATTTCGCTGATTATCAATCGTCAGTCGGCTATCTATGTTGAGCCTAGAATCGACATTACAGGTGAGATTATTAAACGCCTGAATGCCCAGGAGTGACTGGGGTTTGACTGATTTTTCCGAAAAAGCGTCCGATTTAGCTCTTCGCGTTGGTGGAGAGCTTGTTGGTAGTGATTGTCTAATCTCTGGGATGTCTACCCTTGATAAAGCGGGTATCGGTCAGCTCTCTTTTCTATCCAACGCCAAATACCAAAAACAGCTTCCAGACACTCAGGCTGAAGTCGTTCTAGTCAGTGCAGAGTTCGTTGATCTGGTCCCCAATAGCGCTATTGTCGTTGCTAATCCCTACCTAGCCTTTGCAAAGTTATCGCAGCTGTTTGATTGGCGTGGTCCTTTAGTCGCTGGAATTGCGCCGACTGCAACAGTAGACCCTTCTGCCGAGATCGACCCCTCTGCTCAGATTGCGGAGGGTGCAATTGTTGGCGCTCAAGTTAAGGTGGCTGCCCATGCCTATGTGGGTCCCAACGTGGTCATAGGTGAGGGTGTATTGCTCGGTGAGTCAACACGGCTTGAAGCGAATGTAACCCTCTATCCTGGAGTTTCCATCGGTAAGCGATGCATTATTCATTCTGGTGCTGTGATTGGAGCCGATGGGTTCGGTTTTGCTCATGACGGTCAAGGCTGGGTAAAAATCGCCCAAGCCGGTGGTGTGATTTTAGGTGATGATGTTGAGGTCGGTGCAAACACAACGATCGATCGCGGTGCTCTGTCGGATACTTTGATTGCTAATGGTGTGAAATTGGATAATCAAATTCAGATTGCACACAATGTTGAGATCGGAGAGTCAACGGCCATAGCTGGTTGTACTGCAATTGCGGGTAGCACTCGTATCGGCTCTCATTGTACTATTGCAGGTATGAGCGGTGTCACGGGGCATTTAGAGATTGCCGACCGAACCCACATCACGGCGATGACTTTGGTCAGTAAATCAATCAAAGAGTCGGGTGCTTACTCATCGGGTACTGGGGTTGAACCTCACGCTCAATGGAAGCGAAATGTGGTCCGGTTTAAGCAACTTGATGAGTTGTCCCAACGCGTTAAAAATCTAGAAAAGCTTGTAAAAAAGCTTGCTGAATAAGGCTAAAAACTGAATATGATGGATGTAAATGAGATCCGTAAATACCTTCCGCACCGCTACCCTTTTCTATTGGTTGACCGCGTTGTAGAACTAACACCCGGTGAATCCATTGTCGCTTACAAGAATGTGACCGTTAACGAACCTTTCTTTAACGGCCACTTCCCTGATAATCCCGTCATGCCGGGTGTCTTGATTGTTGAAGCGATGGCTCAAGCGGCCGGTATTCTTGGTTTTAAAACCATGGATAAAACACCTCAGGATGGTTCGATCTACTACTTTGTGGGTGCCGATAATCTGCGTTTTAAACGCCCAGTAGTGCCTGGCGACCGCCTTCAGCTTGAAGCGTTGGTATTGTCTGAAAAACGCGGTATCTGGAAGTTCCAAGTTAAAGCGACGGTTGAAGGTGAAACGGTTAGCTCGGCAACCATTCTGTGTGCTGATAGGAAGGTCTGATTTTGATTCACCCGCAAGCTATTATCGATCCCTCTGCTAAGTTGGCAGAGGGTGTTGAGGTTGGACCTTGGAGTTACATCGGACCTGATGTCGAGATCGGTGCAAATACTCGTATCGAATCACATGTTGTCGTCAAAGGCCCGACCAAAATCGGTAGCGGAAATCATATATTTCAATTCGCATCTGTGGGCGAAGATTGCCAAGATAAAAAGTATGCCGGTGAACCCACTGAATTGATCATCGGTGATAACAACGTTATTCGAGAAGGCGTAACGATTCACCGCGGAACAGTTCAGGATAAAAGCCTGACGCAGATTGGCAGTCATAACCTTCTGATGGCCTATGTCCATGTGGCCCATGACTGTGTTGTCGGTGATCATACGATTTTGGCCAATAATGCAGCCTTAGCTGGGCATGTTCATGTTGGTGATCATACGATATTGGGCGGTTTTACAGCTGTTCATCAGTTCTGTCACATTGGTGCACATGTTATGTGTGGTGCCGGTACTGTTGTGCTCCAGGATATCCCCTCTTACACCCTTGCAACCGGTAATCCCGCATCACCACACGGCATTAATGCTGAAGGTCTAAAACGTCGAGGCTTCTCATCTGAGTCGATACGTGCGCTTAAGAATGCCTATAAAACGATCTACCGTAAAAACCTTACTCTTGCGGATGCGATCGCTCAACTAGAGTCGCTTGAAGCTGGCGAGTCAGCATTGACCCCATTGATTGAGTCGCTTCGTAACTCCTCTCGTGGAATCATCCGTTAATTCAACTAGACCCATTAAGATTGCTATTGTTGCTGGAGAAGAGTCCGGTGACATTCTTGGCGCTGGGTTGATCAGTTCGTTAAAGAAGCGCTATCCCAATGCCACATTTGAGGGGGTAGGAGGCCGTCGAATGATTGCTCAGGGCCTTAATTCAGAGTTTCCTATGGAGCGTCTGTCGGTTATGGGTCTGGTGGAGGTCTTAAAACGGCTTCGCGAACTTTTAAAACGGCGCAAGAAGTTAATAGAAAAGTGGTTGCAAACACCCCCCGATCTTTTTATTGGCATTGATGCTCCCGACTTTAATTTAGGTCTTGAGAGAGTCCTAAAAGAGCGTGCCATCCCAACGGTTCACTATGTCAGCCCCTCGGTTTGGGCATGGCGAGAGAAACGTCTAAAAAAGATTGAACAGTCGGTTGATTTGATGCTCTGCTTTCTCCCTTTTGAAGCGAAGTATTACAAAGATACTCAGGTTAATGCTCAGTTTATTGGCCATCCATTAGCCACTCAGCTGCCACTCTCTATTAGTCAAAGCCAAGCCAAAACGGCTCTTGGTCTGAGTGATGCGAGTCCCGTATTGGCTCTGATGCCAGGAAGTCGCAGTTCTGAAGTGGGTAAGTTGGCACCCCCGTTCATTGAAACGGCACTCGCGCTTTGCAGTAAGATTCCCAATCTTCAGGTCATCCTTCCAGCCGCTAACGAAGCCCGTTATCAGCAGATAGCCCTGTTAATTCGAGAGGCTCAGGCAGAGAGTAAGATTAAACTTGTTCAAGGCTCCTCGCAGGAGTGTTTGATGGCGGCAGACTCAGTTTTGATTTCGTCCGGTACGGCAACACTGGAAGCGATGCTCTGTTCAACGCCTATGGTGGTGGCCTACAAAATGGCCCCGCTGAGTTATGCGATTATTTCTCGAATGCTAAAAACTCCCTATGTATCCCTGCCTAACCTATTGGCAGGCAGAGCATTGGTTCCCGAGATTTTTCAGTCTGATGTGAGGGTCGAGGTATTAGAGCCTCTGGTTTTACAAAGTCTGACGGATAGCCATTACATTCAATCGCTGCAGCAGGAATTTTCTGATCTGTCTGGGCTAATTCGCCAAGATGCCGATGAGCAAGCGGCAGAAGCTGTATCCACACTATTGGAGTTTAGAAGCTGATGCAGCCTCAAGAATTTAACTTTGCTGAGCACTCTCTCTTTGCCGGTGTGGACGAAGTAGGGCGAGGACCGCTTGTTGGCGATGTGGTTGCAGCAGCAGTGATTCTCGATCCTAACAATCCTATTGAGGGGTTGATGGATTCGAAAAAGCTGTCTGAAAAGCGTCGTGAAGCTTTGTCCATTGAAATTAAAGAGCGAGCGTTGTGCTGGTCAATCGCGGTTGCAACGCCGCAAGAGATTGATGAATTGAATATTTTGCACGCGACAATGCTGGCGATGAAGCGAGCGGTGTTGGGTTTATCCCAAGTGCCTGATCATGTCTATGTGGACGGTAATCGATGCCCCGAGATTCCTTACTCTGTTGAAGCGGTAGTGAAAGGTGACTCAAAAGTCGCAGAGATCAGTGCGGCTTCTATCATTGCTAAGGTACATCGTGATCATCAAATGCTAGAATTGGACGCACAATTTCCGCAGTATCAATTTGCCAAACATAAAGGCTACCCGACGCCGGCTCATCTTCAACTGATACAAGAGCACGGGGTATTACCGGAATATCGTCGTTCATTTGCGCCAGTAAGGCGCCTAATAGAGGGGAATCAGTAGAATGACTGACGCATCGTTCGTCCATCTTCGTGCGCACTCTGAGTTCTCACTCTATGATGGTCTGGTTCGTGTTAAAGAGCTAGTTAAGCATGCTGCACAGGCGCAGATGCCCGCTGTTGCGTTAACCGATCAGACCAACTTCTATGCGTTGGTTAAGTTCTTCAAAGCGGCCACTGCGGCGGGGATTAAACCAATCTGCGGGGTCGATTTTTGGGTGGTAGATGATGCCGATCCGGAGTCGCCACCGACCCAGTTGACGCTGCTCGTTAAAAACGGCTTGGGTTATCGTAATCTCACCGAACTGGTCTCTAGAGCCTATGCCGAAGGTCAGTCACTCGACCCTGAGCGTGCGCTTATCTATAAAAGCTGGATTGCTGAAAAATCTGAGGGTGTGATCGCGCTCTCGGGCGGTCGCCGTGGGGAGATAGGTCAGGCGATCCTATCTGGTCAGGCGGATTTAGAGGCTCGTATGCAATATTGGATGGATCTTTTTCCAGATGCCTTCTATCTGGAATTGGTTAGAACAGGGCGCTCTGATGAAGAGACGGTCATCCATAAAAGTATCGAGCTTGCCCAGTCGCTGGGTTGTCCTGTCGTTGCAACCAATGAAGTGATGTTTGTCCGCGAGGATGACTTTGATGCTCATGAAGCGCGAGTCTGTATTAACCAGGGGCGCACTTTGGATGATCCTACGCGCCCAAGAGATTACTCTGATCAGCAATATTTCAAATCCTCTGAGGAGATGATTGAGCTCTTCTCTGATATTCCCTCAGCGATCGAAAACAGCGTTGAAATCGCCAAACGATGCAACATCGAGATTGAACTCGGAACTTACTACCTGCCAAGATTCCCAATACCTGAAGGGGTGTTGATGGATGACTACTTCAGGAGAGTGTCTGAAGTCGGTTTAGAAGAGCGCCTCGATTTTCTCTTTGATCGAAACTCAGAAGAGTTTTCTGAGATTCGTAAGGCCTATGATGAGCGGTTGAAGTTTGAGCTGGATATCATCATCCAGATGGGTTTCCCAGGTTACTTCCTGATCGTCATGGACTTCATCAAATGGGCTAAAGAGAATGGTATTCCTGTAGGGCCAGGGCGTGGTTCCGGTGCCGGCTCATTGGTCGCTTATGTCCTTAAAATTACCGACCTTGACCCACTTGAGTACGATCTTCTGTTCGAACGTTTCCTTAACCCGGAGCGTGTTTCGATGCCGGACTTTGATATCGATTTCTGTATGGATAATCGAGATCAGGTCATTGACTACGTCGCTCAAACCTATGGGCGAGATGCCGTTTCGCAAATCATTACCTTCGGTACCATGGCGGCTAAAGCGGTGGTTCGAGATGTGGCGCGTGTTCAAGGTAAACCCTTCGGTCTGGCTGATCGCCTCTCTAAATTGATCCCATTTGAAGTGGGAATGACACTCAATAAAGCTTGGGGGCAGGAAGAGGCGCTTCGCGAGTTCGTTGAAGGCAGTGAAGAGGCTCAAGAGATTATGGAGATGGCCTACAAACTCGAGGGGGTTACTCGAAATGTAGGTAAGCACGCCGGTGGTGTGGTGATCTCTCCAACCAAACTGACCGATTTCTCGGCAACTTACTGTGATGCTGAAGGTCAGGGCTTGGTGACCCAGTTTGATAAGAATGATGTTGAAGAAGCGGGTCTCGTTAAGTTCGACTTCTTGGGTCTTAGAACCCTGACTATCATTGACTGGGCACTTGAGACCATCAATAAACAGAAAGAGATTGAAGGCGAAGAGCCGCTGCGAATTGAAGCGATCGATTTAGAGGATCCTGAGGTCTACGCTCTACTCAAGCGTGCTGAGACAACGGCGGTTTTCCAGCTTGAATCCAGTGGTATGAAAGATTTGATTCGTCGTCTCTTGCCGTCACGTTTCGAAGATATCGTCGCACTGGTGGCGCTGTTCCGTCCAGGTCCTTTGCAATCGGGCATGGTTGATGACTTTATCAACCGTAAGCATGGCCGCGCTGAGATGGCTTGGCCTCACCCTGATTACCAGCTGGATTCTCTTCAACCGGTTTTGGAGCCGACTTACGGCATCATTCTCTACCAAGAGCAGGTCATGCAGATCGCTCAGGTGATGGCGGGTTATACGCTGGGCGGAGCGGATATGCTGCGTCGAGCGATGGGTAAGAAAAAACCAGAGGAGATGGCGAAGCAGCGACATCTTTTCATTGAGGGCTCAAACGCTCAGGGCATTGATGAAAAACTGGCAGGTAATATCTTTGACCTGGTTGAAAAATTCGCGGGTTACGGATTTAACAAATCCCACTCGGCTGCCTATGCATTGGTCTCTTACCAAACAGCTTGGCTAAAAACCTACTATCCAGCGCCATTCATGGCGGCTGTTATGTCCTCTGATATGCAGAACACCGACAAGGTGGTGATCTTCATTGAAGAGTGTCGTCAGATGAAGCTCAAAGTATTGCTTCCCGACGTTAATTTGAGTGAGTTCAAATTTACGGTGGGTCCAAATCAGGAGGTTGTCTACGGGCTTGGAGCGGTTAAAGGCGTAGGTGAGGGTCCTGTTGAAGCGATCATGGAGGCTCGGAAATCGGGAGCGTTTAAAGATCTGTTCGATTTCTGTAAACGAGTAGGGTCTAAAAAACTCAACAAGCGAGTGCTTGAATCCTTAGTACGCTCTGGTGCTGTTGATGCCTTAGGTCCCAATCGAGCGGTGTTGTGGGCCGCTATACCTGCAGCTTTGCAGTCGGCCGATCAAGATGCGCGCAATCAAGATGCGGGAATGTTCGACCTGTTTGGTGAGTCTGAAGAGGTTGTCGATGCCGATCCTTTCGAGCAGTTCATGAATGCTCGCGAGTGGAGCGACAAAGAGCGTCTGAATGGCGAGAAGGATACCCTCGGTCTTTACGTGACGGGTCACCCTATTGATGAGTATGAGTCTGAATTAAAACACTTTGTTTCTCGCAAACTACAAGAGCTTCAACCGGCTAGAGGGCGAGCTCAAAAAATGGCCGGCTTGGTTGTCGACCTGCGTGTTAAAAAGACCAAGCGAGGCGAAAATCTCTGCTTTGTAACCTTGGATGATCGATCTGCTCGTATCGATGTGAGTCTGTTTGGTGAAACCTATGATGAAGCGCGTCGTCTGATTCAAAAAGATCAGGTGATTGTGGTGGAAGGAGAGGTGGCTCAAGACGACTATAACGGTGGCCTCAAGGTGCGTGGGCAGCAGGTATTAAGTGTCGCGGATGCCCGTATTCGTTATGCGAAGTCGTTAACGATTAAGGCCGACGCAAAGGGATTAACTCAACAAAGCTTGAGAATGTTGCAGGACTCTTTGAAAAAAGCACGCGCTTATCAGCAGGGTATGCCTGTTGTGATTGACTATAGCTGTGCTGAGGCGAAGGGTCGGATTGAGCTTGGCTCAGAGTGGATTGTCTCTCCTGATGACGACCTGATGCAATCACTTCGCGAGCAGTTTGGTAATCAGAGCGTCTCGCTGATCTACTAGTTTTCCTGACAGTATTTAGCCACCTAGGGTGGCTACTTTTTTGCGTGCGCGGTAGAATTCAACAATCAGTTTTATCTTTTAGAAGCGAATTGTATGAACCCCAACTACCTTGATTTTGAACAGCCAATTGCTGATCTGGAAGCAAAGATCAATGAACTTAAACACGTTGGCGAAGATAATGAGAGTATCAATCTCTCTGACGAGGTATCGCGCCTTCGTGAAAAAAGTCACTCTCTGACTCGTTCAATCTTCTCTGACCTGAGTGCTTGGCAGGTTTCGCAATTAGCTCGCCATCCGCAACGCCCATACACTCTGGACTACATCAAATACATCATCGATGAGTTTGAAGAGATTCATGGGGATCGTCATTTTGCTGATGATCAGGCAATTGTGTGTGGTATTGGTCGTTTAGATGGTCAGCCTGTTGCCGTGATTGGTCATCAAAAAGGTCGTGAAGTCAAAGAGAAGGTTCGTCGCAACTTTGGTATGCCTCGTCCAGAAGGTTACCGTAAAGCACTCCGTGTGATGGAGATGGCAGAGCGATTCAATATGCCAATTCTGACCTTTATCGATACTCCAGGGGCTTACCCAGGCATCGATGCTGAAGAGCGTGGTCAATCCGAAGCGATTGCATTTAACCTTGCGAAAATGTCTAAGTTGAAGACGCCTATTATCGCAACGGTGATTGGTGAAGGGGGTTCTGGTGGTGCATTGGCTATCGGTATCTGTGATGAGCTACTAATGCTTCAGTACTCAACTTACTCAGTCATCTCTCCAGAGGGGTGTGCTTCAATTCTATGGAAGAGCGCAGAGCGTGCTTCAGATGCCGCTAAAGCGATGGGTATCACGTCTGAGCGTCTTCACGAACTGGGTCTGGTTGATCAGATTGTTGCTGAGCCGCTAGGTGGTGCGCACCGTGATCCCGCGTTGATGGCCGCTAGTCTTAAGCAGCAGTTGCAAGCCTCACTGCAAAAACTGACTGGCCTAGCTGATCAAGAGTTGCTGGATCAACGTTATCAGCGAATTCTCTCTTACGGCGCAATTGGTCGTTAATGAGCAATAAAACAGCCGCAGATATTCGAGAGAGTCTGCGGCTTTTTTTTCTACAACATCCCCATATTGAGCATTGGGTCGTTGCCTACAGCGGCGGTCTAGACTCAAGCCTGCTTCTTAAGCTCTGCTCTGACATACTCCCTCCTGATCGCTTGTCAGCAATGCATGTTAATCATCAGCTGCAAAGCGGCTCTGATAGCTGGGAGCGATTTTGTGCTGAATCATCATCCGAATGGGGTGTCACTTTTGAATCAGTAAAAGTGACCTGTGACTCCTCGTCTGAAGAGAGCGCAAGGCAGGCGCGTTACTCTGCATTTAACAAGCATTTAAAGCCCAAAGAGGCTTTGCTGCTAGCCCACCACCAAGATGACCAAGCCGAAACGGTCCTCTTTAACCTCTTTAGAGGCTCAGGTGTTAATGGGCTTTCGGGAATTGCTTCAAATAGGACAGTTGGGGGAGGAGAACTTTTCAGACCGCTTCTGAATACGACAAGAGCTGATATCGAGTCAGCGGCTAAAGAGTTGCACATTGCTTGGGTGGATGATCCCAGCAATCTCGATACAAGCTTTACCAGAAACTGGATTCGTAGAGAGTTGTCGGGTGTTTTGAGCGCTCAATGGCCTGACTGGAAATCTAAGCTGGCTAAAACAGCGTCACGCTTGAGCGAAGCGAGTGAATTGCATGAAGCGCTGGCGCAGATGGATCTTGAACGTTGTCAGCTAGAGGAGGGGGTTCTCTCCTTAGCACTCCTGTTGCAGCTCTCACTGGCACGTAAGAAAAATCTTCTCTATCACTGGTTAAGTTCTGCTGGTCAGAAGGTAGGCTCGGAGAAACAGCTGGAATCGATTGCAAAGCTGGATGTTAAGGCAAAGGGTGAGTGGCAATTTTCCACAGTGATTTTGCGCGCCTATGATGAGAAGTTATTTTTATCACCTGATATTGAACGTCAACCCTGTGAGTCCATTGAGTGGGTGGTCTCTGATGAGACAGTGACATTTGGTCCTGGTCAGTTGAGCGCCATTAGATCTGAGGCTGGTCTGCCGGTAGATATGAAACTAACTCTTCGAGCTCGAGAGCCAGGTGAGTCTGTTTACATTGAGTCTCGCGGGGGGCATGTCAGTATTAAAAAGCTGATGAATGAGCATCGAATCCCACCTTGGTTAAGAGAGTGTTGGCCAATTGTCTGTTCGTCGGGTCAGGTGGTGGCGATTCCTGAAATATGGCTGGATGAAAAAGTCTGCGTTAAAGACGGATTTTTACTAAATTGGGTCGTTTGATGTTTGTTACCAAAGCGCTCTTTTGGTAGACTGATTTCCCATCTTGAGTTCGCTAGAACTCCCTACAAACTCTATCTGACAGGTTCTGCATGACGCGCTATATTTTCGTCACCGGTGGTGTTGTTTCCTCATTGGGCAAAGGCATTGCTTCGGCCTCTCTCGCGGCAATTTTGGAAGCGCGTGGTCTTAAAGTCACCATGCTTAAGCTCGATCCATACATTAACGTGGATCCTGGTACTATGAGTCCGTTTCAGCATGGTGAGGTATTTGTCACCGAAGATGGTGCTGAAACCGATTTGGACCTTGGCCACTACGAGCGTTTTATTCGTACGACCATGGGCAAGCGAAACAACTTTACGACAGGCCGTATTTATCAACACGTTCTTCGTAAAGAGCGCCGTGGTGATTACCTAGGCGGAACTGTTCAGGTTATTCCTCACATCACTGATGAGATTAAGCGCCGCGTTATCGAAGGTGCAGGTGATGCTGATATCGCTCTCTGTGAGATTGGCGGTACCGTTGGTGATATTGAGTCCTTGCCGTTCTTGGAGGCTGTTCGTCAGCTGAAAGTGGAGCTGGGCTCAAACCGCGCTATGTTCATGCACCTTACACTTGTGCCTTACATTGCTACGGCCGGTGAGATTAAAACTAAGCCGTCACAGCACTCTGTGAAAGAGCTGCGCTCTATCGGTATTCAGCCTGATATTTTGGTATGCCGCTCTGATTTTGCGCTGCCTGAATCACAAGCTAAAAAACTCTCTATGTTTACCAACGTAGAAGAGCGCGCTGTTATTTCATTGCCTGATGCAAATACCATCTACAAAATCCCTGCGATGTTAGAAGCACAAGGCTTGGATCAGATCGTTGTTGAACGATTCAACTTGGATTGCCCTAAGGCTGATCTAGGTGAGTGGAATGCGGTAGCCGATGCGTTTTTGAATCCAGAGGGTGAAGTGACCATCGCGATGGTCGGTAAATATATGGAACTTCTGGATGCCTACAAGTCTCTTATCGAGGCGATATCACACGCAGGCATCTCACATCGTAAGAAAGTAAAAATCGAATACATCGATTCTGAACGTGTTGAGCGTGAAGGGGTTGAGATCCTTAAGGACTTCAGCGCGATCCTAGTACCTGGTGGATTTGGTGAGCGTGGTGTTGAGGGTAAGATCGAGGCGGTACGTTACGCTCGTGAAAACAAAGTCCCTTATCTAGGTATCTGTCTAGGCATGCAGGTTGCTGTTATTGAGTATGCACGTAACGTTGCGGGCTTGGCGGGTGCAACCTCGTCGGAGTTCAACACAGAAGCTGAACACCCTGTTATCGGTTTGATTACTGAGTGGACGGATCACACCGGTGAAGTTGAACAGCGTACTGACGATTCAGATCTAGGTGGCACTATGCGTCTAGGTGCTCAGCTATGTCATCTTAAAGCGGGCACGCATGTTGCTGAAGCCTATGGCTCAACTGAGGTCGTTGAGCGTCACCGCCATCGTTATGAAGTGAATAATAATTACGTTGCACAGCTAGAAGCTGCCGGGCTTGTTATCTCAGGTCGTTCAACGGATGGAGAATTAGTAGAGGTTGTGGAGGCACCAGATCATCCGTGGTTTGTGGCTTGTCAGTTCCACCCAGAGTTTACCTCTACGCCACGTGATGGACACGGTCTATTTAAAGGATTTATTGGCGCTGCGCTTGAGTACCAAGCGAACAGCTAATTAGGAGTTAGGGAAATGACTACAATTGCAAACATCAAAGCACGTGAAGTATTGGATTCACGTGGTAACCCAACGGTTGAAGCGGACGTTGTTCTTGAGAACGGCATCATGGGATCTGCTTGTGCGCCATCGGGTGCATCAACCGGTTCACGTGAAGCACTAGAGCTACGTGATGGTGATAAATCTCGCTACCTAGGCAAAGGCGTGCTTAAAGCGGTTGCTGCTGTGAACGGCGAAATCAAAAATGCCCTAGTTGGCATGGATGTGACTGATCAACGCGCTCTGGATAACAAGATGCTTGAGCTTGACGGTACAGAGAATAAGAGCAAATTTGGTGCGAACGCCATTCTTGCTGTTTCACTTGCTGCTGCAAAAGCGGCTGCGCAAGCTAAAAACATTCCACTTTATCAACACATCGCAGAGATCAATGGTACTCCAGGTCGCTACTCTATGCCTGTGCCAATGATGAATATCTTGAACGGTGGTGAGCACGCGGATAACAACGTTGATATCCAAGAGTTCATGGTGCAGCCGGTTGGCGTATCAAGTTTTGCCGAAGCGCTTCGTTGCGGTGCTGAAATTTTCCACGCGTTAAAAGCGGTGCTTAAAGCTAAAGGCCTTAATACAGCGGTTGGTGACGAAGGTGGCTTTGCGCCAAACCTTGCGTCTAATGAAGAGGCACTGGTTGTCATTAAAGAGGCGATCGCTAACGCAGGTTACGAGTTGGGTAAAGATGTCACTCTGGCACTAGACTGTGCCTCCTCTGAGTTCTACAAAGAGGGTATGTACGATCTTGCGGGTGAAGGTAAGAAGTTTGATTCAGAAGGATTCGGTGACTACCTTAAAGCATTGACTGAAAACTACCCAATTGTCTCTATTGAAGATGGCATGGATGAGTCTGATTGGGATGGTTGGGCGAGCCTGACAAGCAAGATCGGCGATAAGGTTCAGCTAGTTGGTGACGATCTATTCGTAACCAACACTAAGATTCTATCTCGTGGTATCGAACAGAGCATCGGTAACTCGATCTTGATTAAGTTCAACCAGATCGGTTCACTGTCTGAAACCTTGGATGCGATTAAAATGGCTCAGGATGCTGGCTTCACGGCAGTCATCTCACACCGTTCTGGCGAAACTGAAGATACAACCATTGCTGACCTTGCAGTGGGAACAGCCGCTGGGCAAATTAAGACCGGTTCACTTTGTCGCTCGGACCGTGTTGCTAAGTACAACCGCCTCATTCGTATCGAAGAGGAGTTGGGTGCTGCAGCAGCATACCGAGGCCTAGTTGAGATTAAAGGCCAGGGTTAATAGAAACATGATATAAAAGGGCCTTAGGCCCTTTTTTTGTGGAGAAAAACAGCTTGCGTTGGTTTTGGTTAATTCTGCTCCTAATGGCAGTGGCGCTTCAGTATCGACTCTGGTTCGGAGAGCCAAGCTTGCCTCAAATTTGGCAGGTACAGAGCGATATTGAAGAGCAGCGCAAGATTAACCAGAGGCTGTTGGAGCGAAACTCAGAGCTGGAAGCTGAAGTGCAAGATCTAAAACGCGGCTTGTCAGCACTCGAAGAGAGAGCCCGATCTGAAATGGGAATGATTGGTAAAGAGGAGACTTTTTATCAGGTGGTTAAGCCTTTGACACCATCGGAGATAGATAGTGACTGAATTTGTTGTAGAGCCTTTCAGCTATGTGAACGGCCAACCCGATGTGAAGGCACAGCTTCGTTCTGCACCAGAGGATTTTCGTGTTGTTGAAGATTTGGGGTATGAACCAGAGGGGGAAGGCGAACATCACTACCTATACATTCAGAAACGCGGTGAAAACACCGATTGGGTGGCGCGTCAGCTAGCTAACTTCTGCCAGGTCAGCCCCAGAGATGTGGCCTACGCAGGTAAAAAAGATCGCCATGCCGTAACTGAGCAGTGGTTCAGTGTCCATCTGCCCGGATCTCGACGTGTGCTTAACTGGGCGTTATTCGGTGGTGATACGATCAATGTTCTCAAGTCGAGTAAACATCGTCGCAAGATTAAACTCGGTCATCTTAAGGGTAACCGATTTGAGATTACCCTCAGAGAGGTCTCTGATGTAAATCGACTTCTGCATAAAGCGACTTCTCTTGAATCAGGGGTTCCTAACTACTTTGGTGAGCAGCGATTTGGTCAGTCGTTCGGTAATCTTCACTCAGGATTGGCTATCCTGTCGGGTGAGTTGGTTGAACGTCAGCGCAACAAACGCAGCATGTACATTTCGGCACTGCGTTCCTATCTATTCAATCGAGTGATCTCCACTCGTATAGATCAAGGCACCTGGGATAGCCCTCTCGATGGGGATGTCTTGATCGAAGACTTCACGCAAAAAGTTCATCGTTACGACGCTAATGATCCTGATCAAAAAGCCCGTTTCGATCAGTGCGATCTGCATTTGACTGCGCCGATGTGGGGTAAAGGCGAATTATACTCCCTGGATAAGGCTCAGATGATAGAAAAGTCGGTCGTCGCGGGGTATCCTCAAATATCTGAGGGGTTGGAAACGCTTGGGCTTAGACAAGAGCGTCGCAGTATGCGATTGGTCCCAAGAGATTTGCATGTGGAAGTGCTAGAGGAACAGGTCGTAAAACTCAGTTTCTCTCTTCCATCAGGCTCGTTTGCCACGAGTGTTTTGCGTGAGCTGTGTGTCTGGTAACCCTTTCCACTTAGGATTGAGCCAATAATAGATAAGAGATAACTAGATGCATATTTTGGTTTCCAATGATGATGGTGTTTACGCACCGGGGTTGCGGGTTCTTGCTGAACGTCTAAAAGAGGCAGGTCACCGCTGTACGGTTGTAGCACCTGATCGTAATAGAAGCGGTGCTAGTAACTCGTTAACCTTGGATCGTCCTCTTGATGCAATTGTGCATAGTAGTGGTTATTTTGGAGTCGATGGAACGCCAACCGATTGTGTGCATTTAGGGGTTTCTGGGATTTTCTCAGATGGTGATATCCCTGATATCGTCGTTTCCGGTATCAATGCGGGTGCAAACTTGGGTGACGATATTGTCTATTCAGGTACCGTGGCTGCGGCAACCGAAGGTCGTCATTTGACACTACCACCTATAGCAGTATCGACCTGCAATTTTCACCCTAAACACTATGAAACGGCCGCACAGGTAGTGGCTGATCTGGTCGCGAATATTGAATCCTTGAAGGTTGCACCGAGAACCGTCATTAATGTGAATGTTCCTGATCTCCCTATAGATCAATTAAAGGGTGTGCAAATTACCCGTTTGGGCCACCGCAGTGCTGGCGAACCGCCACTACCTACTCAAGACCCACGAGGTCGAACTCGCTATTGGATTGCCGCCGTCGGTGAAGCCAAAGATCGTGTTGAAGGTACCGATTTCTATGCGGTTGAAAATGGCTATGTTGCGGTCACCCCTCTGCAGCTGGATATGACTCGCTACTCTGATCTTGATCAGGTGGCTGATTGGTTGGAGCAGTAATAGTGTCCCAACAGCTTTTACGTGAAGGGATCGGAATGACTTCACGCCGAACAAGAGAGAGGCTTCTCAATCGCTTGCAGGATCAAGGGATCACCGATAAAGCGGTATTAGAGACGATCGTTGAAACGCCCCGTCATCTCTTCATTGATGAAGCGCTATCGCATAAAGCCTATGAAGACACCGCGCTGCCAATTGGATATAACCAAACCATCTCTCAACCCTACACTGTCGCTAGAATGAGCGAGTTGCTGTTGGAGTTTGGTGCTAAAGATAAGGTGTTAGAAGTTGGCACGGGATCTGGCTATCAGACAGCAGTTCTTGCTCAGCTCTGTCAGCAGGTTTTCAGTGTAGAAAGAATTCTTCCGTTACAAGAGCGAGCTGCATCTGTACTGGGCTACTTGGGATTGAGTAATGTCTCTCTTTTTCACACTGATGGTGGAATGGGGCTCGAGCATGAGGCACCGTTTGATGCCATTATGGTAACGGCAGCCCCCTCAGTTATTCCCGAATCTTTGAAGAAGCAATTGAAGGTGGGTGGCGTTTTAGTGGCCCCTGTTGGAGATGAAGAGCAAAAACTGGTTCGCATTTTGCGACGCAGTGATTCGCATTTTGAGACCAAAGTGATAGAGCCGGTTAAGTTTGTTCCTCTACTCAATGGGTTGGTAAGTTAATAGACAATGGATCATTTAAATAAGCAGCGCACAGCGTTTCAATATTTTAAGTTGTTATTGAAAGGGATGTTGATGGGTGCGGCTGATGCTGTTCCTGGTGTTTCAGGTGGAACTATTGCCTTCATTACCGGTATCTATGAAGAGCTCATTCACTCGATTCGTCGCTTCGATTTGAAAGCACTGAATGTTCTTTTTAAGAAAGGCTTAGTGGCTGCCTGGAAACAGGTTAACGGAACCTTCTTGTTGGTCCTTGTAGCCGGTATCGCGCTCAGTATCATCTTATTGGCGAAGACGGTTCTGTTTCTCCTAGACGAGTACCCGGTTCTGTTGTGGTCGTTCTTCTTTGGTTTGATTCTTGCGTCAACATGGAGTGTGGCTCGTCATGTTGCAGGTTGGTGCGCCAATCGGATGTCCGTCTTTGTTCTTGGCGCGGTGTTGGCCTATTTGTTGACCTCCATGTCGCCCAGTAGTGTGCCTGATTCGGCGCTGATGGTCTTTTTTGCAGGGATGATTGCCATCTGTGCCATGATTCTTCCAGGTATCTCAGGTAGCTTTATTCTGCTTCTATTAGGGATGTATACGACCATTCTGACAGCGATTAAAGAGTTTGATTTTGCTGTTATCGCACTGTTTGCCGCTGGTGCGGCCTCTGGTTTATTGGCGTTTTCTCGAGTATTGAGTTGGGCTTTCAATCATTATCGCTCAATGACTTTAGCGCTGTTGTCAGGTTTTTTGCTGGGTTCACTCAATAAGGTGTGGCCATGGAAGTACACACTCTCTTACACCATCAACTCTAAAGGGCATCAGGTGCCGCTCGTGGAGCAGAATGTTACCCCAACAGCCTTTACAGATCTTACGGGTGAACCATCTCAATTAGTGTTGGCCATTCTATTGATGCTGTTTGGCTTAGCGGTTGTTCTGTTAATCGATAGACTGCCATCGAGAGGCTAACTGTTTGCGGCTCACTGCTTTACTTGCATTTGCGCTACTTCTCTCTGCTTGCAGCACAGGGTATGCCCCAGTTTCAGATCAGTCACTAGGTCTTCAGCGACCCACCATCGGTGCGGGTGAGTATCGTGTTCGATCGGGTGATACTTTGATTGGTATCGCCTTTAAATTAGGGATCGATCACAGAAGATTGGCCGCAATCAATGGCATTAAAGATAAAGATCTAATATACGCCGGCCAGGTTTTAAAAACTCAAGGCAGCCCTGTTGCTACTCCTTCAAAGCCCCCCTCTAGAGCGGTTGCTAAGCAATCAGTCAACAAAACCCCATCACCTAAAAAGAGAGTTGCGCCAGTCGTGACAAATTTTTCTTGGGGTTGGCCACATTCTGGCAAGATTCTTGCTAGGTATTCAGCTAAAGAGGGTGGCAATAAAGGTTTGGATATCTCTGGCAAACTGGGTGATGCAGTTAAAGCAGCAGCACCTGGGCAGGTGGTATATGCCGGCAGCGGTTTGCTAGGATACGGAAATCTTGTCATTATCAGTCATAGCCAAGAGTTTTTGAGTGCCTATGCGCACAACAGTAAAATTCTGGTTAAAGAGAATCAGCAGGTAAAAGCGGGGCAAGTGATTGCTGAGCTTGGAAGCAGCGGAGCAACGGTTCCCATGCTTCACTTTGAGATTCGAAAAGACGGTAAGCCGGTTGATCCGTTGCGCTATCTACCCAAACGATAGCCCGAACGTTTCAACAAGCCCTCACCCAATAGCTTGATGAAGTGAGTGCAGTATGAATTCAGACAGCAAGATTGAGTTCAATGATGAGTTGTCAGATGATTTAGATCTTTTAGATGGCGAACAGAATAATAATCAAAATGAGCATGAGACAGTCGTCGACTCTCGTCGTGGTAAAGACGGTGTCGCTCATGAAGATTTAATCTCAGCAGGTCAGCTGGACTCGACCCAACTCTACCTCAATGAAATTGGTGCTGCCTCGCTGTTGACGCCCGATGAAGAGAAATCTTTGGGTAGAGCGATCCAACAAGAGGGGTGCATGAAATCCCGTGCGCGAATGATCGAGGCTAATCTGAGGTTGGTGGTTAACATTGCGCGTCGTTACCAAAATCGCGGCTTATCACTGATGGATCTCGTTGAAGAGGGTAATCTTGGACTTATTCGTGCAGTAGAAAAGTTTGACCCTGAAAAAGGCTTTCGTTTTTCCACCTATGCCACTTGGTGGATTCGCCAAGCGGTTGAACGTGGGGTCATGAACCAGACGCGAACCATACGTCTACCCATCCATATTCTTAAAGAGTTGAACAACTATCTTCGCGTTGCACGTGAGCTCTCTCTTACACTGGATCGTGAGCCGACCCCAGAAGATGTGGCTCGTCATCTAGATGAGCCTCTGGAGAATGTTGAAAAGATTATGCGGTTGAATCAACGCGTTGGGTCTTTGGATATTGTGGCAACAGAGGATGGTCGATCGCTAACGGAAGCCATTTCGGATGAAAATGTTAAGTCCCCCGATGACCATAACGCCGATGAAGACCTTCACAAGAATCTAGAATATTGGATAGGCACGCTTCCAGAAAAACATTGCGAGGTTATCTCTCGACGCTTCGGCTTGCGTGGTTTTGATGCTCAGACCCTGGAAATGGTGGGTAATGAAATCGGCCTGACTCGCGAAAGGGTACGACAGATTCAGGTGGAAGGACTCAAAAAGCTTAGAGCGATCTGTTTAGAGAATGGTCTTAACGTCGATTCGCTGTTTAGGCTGTAGCTAACGCTCTAGTAACGCTAGCTTGTCGGTTTTTCCATTCCACTCTTCAGCATCAGAGAGTGGTGCCTTCCGGTAACGGATGTTTGGCCACTGCTCACTCAGTTCGGCATTGAGTTTGTAGTAGATATCCTCCTGTGGGAGAAGGTCATCCTCATGTTTAATAGCTTGAGCAGGGCATTCAGGTTCGCACAGTGCGCAATCGATACACTCATCAGGATGTATCACTAAGAAATTGGGGCCTTCGTAAAAACAATCCACGGGGCACACATCGACACAATCCGTATACTTACACTTGATACAGTTTTCGGTCACGATAAACGTCATGTGTTACCTCCCATCAGCTTTCTATTGAGTATAGATTAAGCGGATCAGTATTTCTCAACTAACTGTTTGAGCTCATAGATTAGGTCCAATGCCTCTCTAGGTGTGAGTGAGTCAGGATCCAATGCTTTTAACTTTAAGTCGCTCTCAGATGGAATAGGAGCGATAAAGAGATCGTTTTGTTGTGGTGATGCCGCTCCAGCTGTTTTGAGGCTGGTTGAAGTAAGAGGTTGAGATTGGCTCCCCTCTTCGAGCTGAATCAGTTTTGATCGGGCACTTTGAATCACTGAGCGAGGTACACCTGCCAATTGAGCAACTTGCAGACCGTAACTCTGGCTTGCAGGCCCCTCTTGGACCTCATGCATAAAGACAATATGGTCGTTATGTTCAACAGCCGTTAAGTGCACATTGACGACGCCGTCAATAAGCTCTGATAGTTGTGTTAGTTCAAAATAGTGGGTTGCGAATAGCGTCAGAGCCTTACACTCTTTAGCTAAATACTCTGCTGCGGACCATGCAAGTGATAGGCCATCAAATGTACTTGTGCCTCTTCCTACCTCATCCATTAGAACTAAAGAGCGCTCTGTTGCGTTATGCAGTATGTTAGCCGTTTCGGTCATCTCAACCATGAAGGTAGAGCGTCCGCCCGCCAGGTCATCGGAGCTACCCATTCGAGTGAAGATTTGATCGACGATGCCAATTTCCGCGCTGCTGGCCGGAACAAAGGAGCCAATCTGAGCCATTAAGGTAATGATGGCTATTTGTCGCATATAGGTGGATTTACCACCCATATTTGGACCGGTCACCATCAGCATCTGTCGTTCTGAATTGAGTTCGGCATTGTTGGCGACAAAGGGCGTGTCTAACACCTGTTCAACAACAGGGTGGCGACCTTCAGTAATCCTTAAACTAGCCGAATTAATCAAAGCTGGGCAGCTGTATTCCAAAGTAGAGGCGCGTTCAGCGAGGTTGCGTAGCAAATCTAACTCTGCCAGTGCCTCGGCTGATAAACGAAGAGGAGTAAGCTGTTCGGCAAGTAGATCGAGCAGCTCATCATAGAGGGCTTTTTCGCGGGCCAATGCACGGCTTTTCGCGCTAAGTGCTTTATCCTCAAACTCTTTAAGTTCCGGTGTTATAAAACGCTCTGCGTTCTTAAGAGTCTGACGGCGTTGATACTCTACTGGAGGTTCAAACTGTTGGGCTTTACCGACCTCAATAAAGTAGCCGTGCACGCGATTGTAGCCAACCTTAAGTGTGGCGATGCCTGTGCGAACTCGTTCACGTTCCTCGAGGTCAATTAGATAGCTACCTGCGTTTTCACTCAGGCCCTGAAGCTCATCAAGCTCAGCATCGTAGCCACTGGCAATGACACCGCCTTCACGAATGACAACGGGAGGATTCACTTTAATAGCTCGGCTCAAAAGCGAGGCTAGATCCGGAAAGGAAGAGACAGCCTGTTTGAGGTGGATGAGTCGATTGCCTTCGCAATCTGTCAGTAATTCTTGGATGTCTGGTAGCGCATTCAGTGCCAATTTGAGACGCTCTAGATCCCTTGGTCGAGCTGAGCGCAGAGCAACACGTGACAGAATTCGCTCTATATCGCCAATTGAGCGCATGACATCGTCAAAGGCTTCAAAACGGAACTGATCCAGCATCCATTGGATGGCTTGCTGTCGCTCTTGTAGAGCAGTGATATTACGAAGGGGTCTGTGCAGCCATCGGCGCAGCATTCTGGCAGCCATAGGTGTCTTAGTTCTATCTAAAACAGAGACCAGGGTTTGCTCGCTACCACCATTGAGGTTGACATCGATCTCAAGATTTTTACGTGTAGCGGCGTCGATATGAACCGCCTCGTTACCCTTATCTACGATTAAACTGTTGATGTGGGGTAGAGCGCTTCGCTGAGTATCTTTAGCGTATTGCATTAAACAGCCAGCCGCCGCAACAGCAAGTGACATGCCTTCACAGCCAAACCCCACTAGGTCTCGAGTTTTGAATTGCTCGTTTAGGATTCGATGTGCGGTCTCAATCTCAAACGCCCAAGGTGGCTGGCGCCTCAGGCCAAGACCACGAAGCGACTGGATCCACTCTTGCTCAGCAAGCTCATCTGAGACAAGCAGCTCTGCAGGCTTTAGTCGCTCGATTTCGGAGTGTGCGAATGCTGAAGTGTCGAGTTCAGAGACATGAAAGCGACCTGCGCTAATGTCCAGTACTGCTAGGCCATATCGATTTTTATGTTCATAAATGGCGGCTAAAAGATTATCACGACGCTCCTCTAGAAACGCCTCGTCTGTCAATGTGCCAGGTGTGATGATTCGAGCAACTTGACGCTCAACCGGCCCCTTGCTGGTGGCTGGATCACCTACTTGCTCGCAGATGACAACGGACTCACCCAGTCTAACCAGCCTGGCGACGTAGCCCTCGGCTGAATGAAAAGGGACTCCGGCCATTGGAATGGGCTCACCGCCCGATTTGCCACGTGCAGTTAGCGAAATGTCCAACAGCTCGGCAGCTCGTTTAGCATCGTCGTAAAAAAGCTCATAAAAATCCCCCATGCGATAGAACAGAAATTCATGTGGGTGATCGGTTTTGATGCGTAAATACTGTTGCATCATTGGCGTGTGCTGGGAAAGATCTTGTGGACTATTGGACATAAAATTTACAATTATTAAAGCGAGCTAAAGATCAGATTCTACTTGAATCTGTTTGATTATCGAGTGACGAGAACAATAAATTTTAATGAAAGCTTTGACTGTGAAGAGTGATGAATAAGCAAATTGATCTGTTGGCTAAAAAGCTGATTGATGCACGATTAATGATGGCGACGGCAGAGTCTTGCACCGGCGGTGGTATTGCTCAGGCGCTCACTGATATATCGGGCTCATCACAGTGGTTTGATAGTGGTCTAGTGACCTACTCCAATGAAGCTAAGCAGCGTTTATTGGGTGTTCCAAACGAATTGATTGATCAGTGGGGTGCAGTAAGTGAGCCCGTTGCTAAGTCGATGGCTGAAGGGGCGGCAAATCAAGAGGGCGTGGATTTGGCGGTCGCTGTGACTGGTATAGCTGGTCCCACTGGTGGTAGTAAAGATAAGCCTGTCGGTACTGTATGGATTGCCTGGAAGATGCCCAATAAACAGTCAGAAGCGCGCTGTTTTACGTTCGATGGAGATCGTTCCGCAGTTCGGCAGGCGACCATAAATGCAGCTATTACAGGGCTTTTAGAGCGTTTATGAAATTATTTTCGTATTCCTGTTTGACATATTTTTTACCTGTGCTTTAATACTGGTTATTAATACAGTAGTTAGCCAGTAGACAGCTCAAGGAATTTCTCATGGATCAGAATCGTAAGAAAGCATTAGACGCAGCACTCTCACAAATAGAACGACAGTTCGGTAAAGGCGCAGTCATGCGCATGGGTGAGCAGCCTCGTGAGGCTATCCCTGCAGTTTCAACTGGCTCACTAGGATTGGATATTGCCCTAGGTATAGGCGGTCTTCCTTACGGACGTGTTGTAGAGATCTACGGTCCAGAGTCCTCTGGTAAAACAACACTAACCCTGCAAGTGATAGCTGAAGCTCAAAAGCAGGGTAAAACTTGTGCATTCGTGGATGCTGAACACGCTTTAGATCCGATTTATGCTGAGAAACTTGGTGTTGATGTCGACTCGCTTCTTGTTTCTCAGCCGGACACAGGTGAACAAGCACTTGAAATTACCGACATGCTAACTCGCTCGGGCGCTGTTGATGTGATCATTGTCGATTCGGTTGCTGCATTGACGCCTAAAGCTGAAATCGAAGGTGATATGGGTGATTCGCACGTCGGTTTGCAAGCACGCTTGATGTCTCAAGCACTTCGTAAACTGACGGGTACCGTTAAACAGTCAGGTTGTTTGCTAGTCTTCATCAACCAGATTCGAATGAAAATCGGTGTCATGTTTGGTAACCCTGAGACGACTACGGGTGGTAATGCGCTTAAGTTTTACTCTTCAGTTCGTTTGGATATTCGCCGAACTGGTGCGGTGAAGCAGGGTGATGAGATTATCGGTAACGAGACTCGTGTAAAAGTTGTTAAAAACAAAGTTGCTCCGCCATTCCGCCAAGCAGAATTCCAGATTATGTACGGCAAAGGTATCTATCACATGGGCGAAGTAATCGACCTAGGTGTGCAGCAAAAGCTGATTGATAAGAGTGGTGCTTGGTACGCATACAATGGCGATAAGATCGGGCAGGGTAAAGCGAATGCAGCCAAGTTCCTGGAAGAAAATCCAGAGATCGCTAACGAAATTGAGTCACAAATTCGTAAAGAGTTGCTATCTGTACCAGCCAAGCCTGAAAAAGGTGATGAAGGTTCTGAAACTAATGCAGAGTTAGAATTTTAATCACAGAATAGAGGGGCTTCGGCCCCTTTTTTATTTCTATGCAAAAACGACAAAAGAGACCTATAGAAACAGAATCCGAGCTAAGGTCCTTTGCCTTCAGTTATTTGGCTAGGCAAGAGTATTCGCAGAGTCAATTACGTGAGCGTCTTGCAAAAAGATGTGAAAAACCTGAACTCATAGAGAGGGTGTTAACTTACCTTGTTGAAGAGGGGTATCAATCTGATAGCCGCTTTGCAGAGAGCTACATTCGAGTGAAATCCGATCAGGGGCAAGGTGGTAAGAAAATAGCTTTCGATCTGAGTCGTAAAGGAATTTCTAAGCAATTAATCGAAGAGTTATTAGATAGTCGCAAAGACGATCCCAAGCAGGTCGCGCTTGAGTATCTAAAACGCAAATTTGGTGAAGAGCCTCCTGAAGATATGAAAGTGAAAGCAAAATGGTTTAGACATATGGCTGGACGTGGTTTCAACTATGGTGAAATCGAATACGCATTTCGTTATCAAAATAGTGATCCCGATTACGACTAATCACCGTTAATTTGGTCAATTCCCCCGCACTACCCCCTACGAGTTTCACTCTAGTTTGTATATACTTATTCGCTATTTTGCCAAGGTTGTACCTGTATCAATTTAGGTACGGCTATTTTGGTGTCAATTTAAGATGATAGAGACTCGGCTGATTCTATGAAAAAGATGACCAGTGCTGAAATTCGAAACGCATTTCTGGACTATTTTGCTAGTCAGGGACATGAGGTGGTTTCTTCAAGCCCACTGATCCCTGGCAACGATGCCACACTGCTTTTCACCAACGCAGGTATGGTTCAGTTTAAAGACGTATTCCTGGGTAGCGATAAACGCAACTACTCTCGAGCAACAACCTCGCAACGTTGTGTTCGTGCCGGTGGTAAACACAATGACCTAGAGAACGTAGGCTACACTGCTCGTCACCACACTTTCTTTGAAATGTTGGGTAACTTCAGCTTTGGCGATTACTTTAAAGAAGATGCCATTCGATTTGCTTGGACCTTCTTAACGGAAACCTTGGGTCTTCCAAAAGAGCGTCTATGGGTAACCGTTCACCACAGTGATGATGAGGCAGAACGTATCTGGAAAGAGACCATGGGTATCGACCCAGAGCGTTTCTCTAAGCTTGATGAAGATAACTTCTGGGCGATGGGTGATACAGGTCCTTGTGGTCCATGTACAGAGATTTTCTTCGATCATGGTCCTGATGTTTGGGGTGGCCCACCAGGAAGCCCAGAGGAAGATGGGGATCGATACATCGAGATCTGGAACGTTGTCTTTATGCAGTACAACCGTTCTGCTGATGGTGAAATGACACCGCTAGAGCGCCCTTCAATTGATACCGGTATGGGTCTTGAACGTATTGCTGCCGTTATGCAGGGCGTTCATTCGAACTACGAAATTGATCTGTTCCAAAACCTACTTGCAGCGACAGCTGAAGTAATTGGTACCAAGGATCGCGATAACAAATCACTTCGCGTAATCGCTGACCATATCCGTTCATGTTCATTCTTAATCACTGATGGCGTGACGCCTTCAAACGAAGGGCGTGGCTATGTTCTTCGTCGTATTATGCGCCGCGCCATTCGTCACGGTAATAAACTCGGTGCTCAAGGAACCTTCTTCTACAAATTGGTTGCGCCCCTAGTTAAAGAGATGGGCGAAGCCTATCCTGAGCTTGCAAAAATGCAGGAACAGGTTGAGCGAGTGCTTCTTAAAGAGGAGGAGCAGTTTGCTCGTACCCTAGACAAAGGACTGGCACTTCTTGAAGAGGAGATTGCAAATCTTCAGGGTACGGTCGTTCCTGGCTCAGCAGTATTCAAACTCTATGACACTTATGGTTTCCCGGTTGACTTGACCGCCGACGTTGCGCGCGAGCGTGAACTGACCATTGACATGGAAGGCTTTGAAGCAGCAATGGCTGATCAGCGTGAGCGCGCTCGTGCATCAGGATCTTTCAATGTGGATTACAACGATAAGCTAGAGATCGATGGCGTTACCGAGTTCTCTGGTTATGAGCTTCTGGAAGATCGTGTTGAGATTGAAGCGATCTTCAAAGAGGGCGAATCAGTCACAGAGCTATCTGCTGGAGAGTCCGGTCTTGTGGTTATGACTCGTACACCTTTCTACGCTGAATCGGGTGGTCAGGTCGGTGATACTGGTCAGCTGGTTTGGGATCGCGGTACGTTTGATGTGGCAAACTGTACAAAAGAGGGTAAGAGCCATGTCCATCACGGCTCTGTGACTGAGGGCGTTTTAAAGCTCGGAGACCAAGTTAACGCACTGGTTAACAAAGCTCGTCGTCAAGCTGCGGCTCTTAACCACTCAGCAACGCACCTTTTACACGAAGCGCTTCGTCGCGTGCTCGGAGAGCATGTGCAGCAGAAAGGCTCGCTGTGTAATGATGAACGTCTCCGTTTTGACTTCTCACACTTTGAAGCGGTTACTGACGAAGAGCTCAAAACCGTTGAACAGATGGTCAATGAACAGATTCGTGCAAATACGTCAGTAGAAACCGAAATCATGGCGATTGATGCTGCGAAGGAGCGCGGAGCTCAAGCCCTATTTGGTGAAAAGTACGATGATGAAGTACGTGTTCTATCCATGGGTGGCGACTTCTCAGTAGAGCTTTGTGGTGGTACTCATGCTTCTCGTACGGGTGATATCGGTATGATGAAGATTGTCTCTGAGTCGGGTATTGCATCAGGCGTGCGTCGTATCGAGGCGATTACCGGTCTTGCTGCTCTCAACTGGTTTGAAGAGAGTGAGTCACTACTGGGTGAACTCGGCGCAATGGTTAAAGGTTCTCGAGATTCACTGCTAGAGAAATTCCAAGCATTGAACGAACGTAGCCGTTCCCTTGAGAAAGAGATTGAACGATTGAATGCAAAACTGGCGGCTGCCCAGAGTGGTGAGCTGCTCTCGTCGGCTGTTGAGATCAACGGTATCAAGGTTTTGGCAACAGAAGTTCAAGGTGTTGACCCTAAATCACTTCGCGACATGCTGGATCAGCTTAAGAATAAGTTGGGTAGCGGTGTGGTTGTGCTTGCAGCACACGATGGTGAAAAGGTTAGCCTTGTCGCGGGTGTGACGAAAGATCTTACTGGTCAAGTAAAAGCGGGTGATCTGATTCGTGAGCTTGCCACTCAACTTGGCGGTAAAGGCGGTGGTCGACCCGATATGGCTCAGGGCGGTGGCACCGATATAGCGGCTCTTCCTCAGGCGATTGCTGCGGTACCGGAATTAGTTAGAGCTGCACTTTAATCGTGCAGCGTTAATTGGAAATAGAGATAGATGGCTTTATTTGTACAAAAATATGGCGGTACCTCAGTAGGTTCAGTAGAGCGTATTGAAGCAGTCGCTGACAAAGTAAAACGATTTAAGGATCAGGGTCACGACATTGTCGTGGTTGTCTCTGCAATGAGCGGTGAGACCAATCGTCTTATCGGTCTTGCTAAAGATATCACTGATAATCCAGATCCACGTGAATACGATGTTTTGGTATCAACGGGTGAGCAGGTGACGATTTCACTGCTCTCTATGGCTCTGAAAAAGCGTGGTCTAGGTGCGAAGTCTTACACTGGCGGTCAGGTTCGTATCCATACTGATAGCTCACACACCAAAGCGCGTATCCAAAGCATCGATACCAGCAAAATGCGTTCAGATCTTGATGAAGGTAACGTCATAGTTGTAGCCGGCTTCCAGGGCATGGATGATGACGGCAATATCACGACCCTAGGTCGCGGTGGTTCTGATACAACGGGTGTTGCTCTGGCGGCTGCTTTAAAAGCTGATGAGTGTCAGATCTATACGGATGTCGACGGCGTCTACACGACAGACCCGCGCGTGGTAGAAGGTGCCCGTCGTCTCGATAAAATCACCTTTGAAGAGATGCTAGAGATGGCCAGTCTCGGTTCAAAGGTTTTGCAGATTCGCTCGGTTGAATTTGCAGGTAAATACAATGTTCCATTACGTGTATTGTCTAGCTTCCAAGATGGTGGCGGTACACTTATTACTACAGAGGAAACTGATAGCGTGGAAAATCCAATTATTTCAGGCATCGCGTTTAACCGTGACGAAGCAAAACTGACGGTGTTGGGTGTGCCTGACCTTCCAGGTATTGCATCACGTATCCTAGGTCCTGTCTCGTCTGCCAATATCGAAGTAGATATGATCGTTCAAAACGTAGCAGCCGATCAGACGACCGACTTTACATTCACAGTACACCGTAATGATTACGATAAAGCCTTGGTTATCCTTGAAGAGACGGCTAACGAGCTAGGTGCGCGTGAAGTGAAAGGCGACAATAAGATTGCTAAAGTCTCTATCGTGGGTGTGGGTATGCGTTCTCACGCAGGCGTTGCAAGCAATATGTTCACAACCCTGGCTAAAGAGAATATCAATATTCAGATGATCTCAACTTCCGAGATCAAGGTCTCTGTAGTAATCTCAGAGAAGTATATGGAGCTAGCGGTTCGTGCACTGCACAGTGCGTTTGAACTCGATCAAGCAGACAGCGTCGCTGAATAATCGCTATCTAGCATAATTGGATTCGCACATGGCGATCACTTGGTCGCCTATCTTAAATGGATTTAGGAGAAGCTGATGCTAATACTGACAAGGCGAGTTGGTGAAACTCTAATGATTGGTGACAATATCAGTGTCACTGTTCTTGGTGTCAAAGGTAATCAGGTGCGAATCGGTGTGAATGCACCAAAAGATGTTTCCATTCATCGTGAAGAGATCTACCAAAGGATCTTGGATGAAAAAGAGCAGGAAAATAGCGGAAAGTCGTAAGTTTTTCCCTTTTAGGGTTTAACTTTAGTCACCTCTCTTGTACTATACGCGCCGTTGATCAGGAGCGGTGGCCGAGTGGCTGAAGGCGCACCCCTGCTAAGGGTGTATACGTTTACGCGTATCGAGGGTTCGAATCCCTCTCGCTCCGCCATCAAGATTAAGCGCCCGTAGCTCAGCTGGATAGAGTACCTGGCTACGAACCAGGCGGTCGCACGTTCGAATCGTGCCGGGCGCGCCAATCTTGAGTTTTCACTTCTTTAGTGTTTTCATCGACCAACATCTGAAATAAGCGCCCGTAGCTCAGCTGGATAGAGTACCTGGCTACGAACCAGGCGGTCGCACGTTCGAATCGTGCCGGGCGCGCCATTTCAGAATCACGCAATACTTCAGCGCCCGTAGCTCAGCTGGATAGAGTACCTGGCTACGAACCAGGCGGTCGCACGTTCGAATCGTGCCGGGCGCGCCATATTCAAAAGAAATGCCACCTTTAGGGTGGCATTTTTTTTGAACTTGACGTGTCCAGCCGAGTCAACGTGCTCGTTCGACTAAAACGCAGGAGCGTTTTAGGGCAGGCGAAGCCTGGGGTGAAACCCCGAGGGCAGGACAGCCCGAGCCAATCGTGCCTCCAAAGCTTCATCGCTAGAGTACCTGGGCTTTTATGAGCCGCAGCGCTACCAGTCGGTTCAAATTACAAGGCGCGCCATATTCAAAAGAAATGCCACCTTTACGGTGGCATTTTTTTTTGAACTGAAATTTCTCATTCTTTAGTCGCAATGAAAGTCATTTCGAAACTGATACAGATACGCCGTTACAGAGTGCGTAAATACTGCAGCTTCATTCGTAAGTTGACTGGTAAGTTAAAAAAACGACCTTTTTTGTAAATTCACTACATACAAAGTGGGCTTGATATGGCTGCGGGGCTATGGGATAAATGTTCCCTATGCTGTTGGGTAGGGGTTACTTTGCGCATAGATCCAAGGATCATGCCAAGCCCTTTGAATTATTTTTATTGGAGTAGAGTAGATGAATAGTCTGATATCAGAAGGCCTCAACCTTATGGTCTATGGTATGGGGTTCGTTTTCGTATTCCTTACGCTGCTGGTCATTGTCACTACATTGATGTCTAAGCTGGTAAACAAGTTTTTGCCAGAACCGATTGTAGAGCCAAAAGCCAAAGCGTCTGCGCCTCAAGCTGCAGGCAACAATGATGAGTTGTTGGCTGTATTGTCGGCAGCGGTTCATAAATACCGTAAGTAATTTTAGGCACTGCCTTTTAACAAGAGAGAACTTAAGTTTATGTCTGATGCAAATAAGCCTCTTGGTATCACGGATGTAGTTTTACGTGATGCGCACCAATCATTGTTTGCGACTCGTCTTCGCCTCGATGACATGCTTCCTATTGCTGAGAAGCTAGATAAGATTGGCTACTGGTCGCTAGAGAGTTGGGGTGGTGCCACTTTTGACTCATGTATTCGTTATCTAGGTGAAGATCCTTGGGATCGTATTCGCCAACTTAAAGCAGCAATGCCAAACACTCGCCAGCAGATGCTACTGCGCGGTCAAAACCTATTAGGTTACCGCCACTACGGTGATGATGTGGTCGAGCGTTTTGTTGAGCGTTCAGCAGAGAGCGGTATCGACGTATTCCGTATCTTCGATGCGATGAATGACCCTCGTAACCTTGAGAAAGCGATTGCGGCCGTTAAAGCGACTGGCAAACACGCTCAGGGTACGATCTCTTACACTACTAGCCCAGTTCACACCATCGACATGTGGGTGGATTACGCTAAGACCCTTGAAGACATGGGTGCTGATTCAATCAACATCAAAGATATGTCAGGCATTTTGACCCCTTACGGTGCGTTTGATCTTGTATCTCGTCTGAAAGCTCAGACGGGGCTTGAAGTTCAGCTGCATGCTCACGCAACGGCAGGTCTGTCTGATATGACCATCCTGAAAGCGGTCGAAGCGGGCATTGATCGTGTTGATACAGCGATCTCTTCAATGTCGATGACCTACGGTCATACAGCAACAGAGTCTGTAGTAGCGGCTCTAGCAGGTACGGATCGTGATACCGGTCTAAACCTAGAAGCACTCGAAGAGATTGCAGCCTACTTCCGTGAAGTTCGTAAGAAGTACGCTAAATTTGAAGGCTCACTGCGTGGTACTGACAGCCGCATTCTAGTGGCTCAGGTTCCTGGTGGTATGTTGACCAATATGGAGAGTCAACTTAAAGAGCAGGGCGCAGCGGATAAGTTTGATGAAGTGTTGGCTGAGATCCCACGAGTACGTGAAGATCTTGGTTACATTCCACTGGTGACACCAACATCACAGATCGTTGGTACTCAAGCGGTTATCAATGTACTCGTTGGCGAGCGTTACAAAACTATATCTAAAGAAGTTCAGGGTATCCTTAAAGGTGAGTACGGTGCAGCTCCTGCGCCATACAATGCTGAGCTTCAGGCCAAAGTTCTTGATGGAGCAGAGGCTATCACTTGCCGTCCAGCTGATCTCATCGAGCCAGAGATGGATAAGCTTGTTGCAGAGCTTAAAGAGATCGCAGTTGAAAAGGGTATTGAGCTAGAAACGGGTGAGCGTGAAATTGATGACGTGCTTACTTACGCTCTGTTCCCTCAGATCGGCCTTAAATTCCTTGAAAATCGCGGTAACCCAGACGCGTTTGAACCAGTACCCACTTTAGAGGATGCGCTAGCTATGTCAGCACCTAAGAAATCAGGACCAGAAGTTTACACAATCACAGTCAATGGCCAGAACTACGTTGTTCAAGTGGCTGAAGGTGGTGACATTACAGCCGTTGCTCCTGCTGCTGCAGCACCTGCCGCTCCAGCCGCTGCGCCTGCAGGTTCAGGTGAGCCTGTGCCAGCTCCACTGGCCGGTAACATCTGGAAAGTTCAGGTCTCTGCTGGTCAAGCGGTTCAAGAGGGCGATGTGCTTGTTATCTTGGAAGCGATGAAGATGGAGACAGAAGTTCGTGCAGCGCGTGCTGGTACAGTGACTTCAGTTGACGTTAAAGAGGGCGATGCCGTTCAGGTTGGCGACTCTCTGGTTACTCTTGCCTAATTTGAGGTGACGGTTTAATGGAAAAGATCCTTCAACTGTGGGAAGCCTCGGGCATCTACAACATCTCAGCCGGTCAGGTAACTATGATCGCTGTTGGTTTGTTGTTGCTCTTTTTGGCAATCCGCAAAAACTTTGAGCCACTGCTGCTTGTGCCAATCGGTTTTGGTGGCATCATGGCGAATATTCCCGAGGCTGGACTCGCGTTTTCTGCAGTAGAGAATGCGGTTCACTTTGCAAAACCTGAAGTGCTTCAGGGTTTGGCTGCTTCATTGAATATTACCAGTGTGGATCCTCACGAGATACTGCATGCTTACCACGGCTCTAATCCGTCTACGCATCATGCAGCCACTATGGTTGCTGCTGACGCGGGTTACAGCAATGGTATGCTCTATAACTTCTACTCTGTAGCCATTGCTTCGGGTGTTGCTCCGCTACTGATCTTTATGGGCGTTGGTGCGATGACTGATTTTGGTCCGCTCCTTGCTAATCCAAAGACTCTATTCTTGGGTGCTGCAGCTCAGTTCGGCATCTTTGCAACGGTATTGGGTGCTGTGGGTCTTTCAGCGATGGGTATCATGGACTTCACAGTTCAAGATGCAGCTGCAATCGGTATCATAGGTGGTGCTGACGGTCCAACAGCTATTTACGTTGCCAGCATGCTTGCCCCTCAATTACTGGGTGCGATCGCTGTAGCTGCCTACTCATACATGGCACTAGTGCCAATGATTCAACCGCCAATCATGCGTGCATTGACGACTGAATCGGAGCGTAAGATCGCAATGCACCAGCTTCGTCATGTCTCTAAGACTGAGAAGATCATGTTCCCGATAGCGCTGTTGATTCTTGTCGCACTGTTGCTTCCGGATGCAGCCCCACTATTGGGTATGTTCTGTTTCGGTAACCTGATGCGTGAATGTGGCGTTGTGGACCGTCTGAGTGATACAGCACAGAATGCTCTAATCAACATCGTGACGATCTTCCTAGGTCTATCGGTTGGCTCTAAGTTGAGCGCTGATAAGTTCCTGGACTTGAACACACTGGGCATTTTGCTCCTTGGTATCGTTGCTTTTGGTATCGGTACAGCTGCAGGTGTCTTGATGGCTAAGCTGATGAATAAGCTTGAGGGTGGTAATGCAATCAACCCACTTATTGGTTCAGCGGGAGTCTCTGCTGTTCCTATGGCTGCTCGTGTCTCCAATAAGATCGGTTTAGAGGCTAACCCTCAAAACTTCTTGCTGATGCATGCCATGGGCCCTAACGTAGCGGGTGTGATTGGCTCTGCGGTTGCTGCAGGTGTCATGATTAAGTTTGTTGGTTAATCTTTGATTAACCATTATAAAAAGCGCCCTCGGGCGCTTTTTTGTTACCTGACAATTGTGAACTTTGAATATTCTCTAACTTTTTTTACAAAAGTGACTTCGTTTTATTTTTTATCGTCTATGCTGTGTATAGAGAAAGAAAATAGACCCGCAGTATAAAGGCAGTATCTGCGCTTTAGGAATTGAAGAATGAAGACGCTCAGTACAGGTGAAATCGCTAAGCTTTGTGACGTTAATTTACGAACCGTCATTCGTTGGATCGAGCGAGGGGCTTTAAAGGGTTTTAAACTTCCAGGTCGAGGGAATAACAGAGTTCGCGTAGAGGACTTCTTAGCCTTTCTGGTTGAGCATGAGATCCCGATTCCTGCTGAACTGCAGGAAGATAGTCGAAAGGTTCTTGTTGTAGATGATGAGCCTGCCATCGCACGTGCATTACAACGAGTGTTACGTAAGCATGGTTTGGTCGCAGAGGTGGCCGCTGATGGTTTTCAAGCGGGTACCAAGCTGATGAAAGATCGCCCAATTCTGGTGACCTTGGATCTCAGTATGCCGGGCCTAAGTGGTTACGATGTACTGAGTTTTGTTCGCGAAACTCCAGAAATAGCTTCAACCAAAATATTGGTCATCTCGGCATTGGGCAGTGAAGCCCTCCAAAAGGCGATCGATTTGGGAGCCGATGCGATTTTGAATAAGCCGTTTGATAATCATGAGTTGGTCGAAGTGATCAATAAGTTGGTTGGAACAGCGGCGAAAGCTGAAGATATTTAACAGCTATTCAGACAGCAAGCCATAAAAAAAGCCCGCTAATGTTTGTTAGCGGGCTTTTTTGTTACTAGGCGTTTAGTCAGCGATTTCTGAGCGATTCTTTCCCTCGGATTTTGCGAATTTCAGCGCTTTTTTCGCTGCTTTATAGAGCTCTTCAGGGTCATCACCGATATCGATTGCCTTGGCTGCTAGAGTGATTTGTATGTCGACTTTCTGGTTTCGCACTAGATAGCTACGTGAGGCCAGTTTCATTCTGACCCGTTCCATAATGCCGTTAATACAGTCCTCGGGAGCATACTGATTCAACATGATGCCAAACTCATCGTCCTCGGTACGAGAAATGATATCGCCTGAGCGAAGATTAAAGCTTAATAGTCTGCCGACCAATTTTAAAACGTCCTCACTGGTTTGAGGCCCGACAGACTCAACAATAGAGCTAAAATTATCTACATCTAAGAGAATTAGGTAGGAGGGTGCAACGCCTGGCAAGGCCGTGCCAACAATCGCTTGAGCCTCTACTTGCTCCATCAGAGCCGTTCTATTGAGTAGACCGGTCAGTGGATCAGTCGCAGTTAGGCTTTTCACTAGCTCATCGTAATTACGTTTCTCATCATCACGTTGTTTTTGAACGAGCTCTTCGTTAATGATCGCAAGCAGTTCACTATTGTCCCAGGGCTTGGACATGTAGCGGTGAATTCTACCTTCATTAATGGCACTCACCGTCATATCAAAATCTGAATAACCAGTCAGTAGAATACGAACCGTATTGGGTGTGATCGACATGGTTTTTGCCAGGAATTCATCACCTCTCATCTCGGGCATTCGCATGTCAGAAACAATCAGATCAACCTCATTGGATTCAAGGTACTTCAGGGCTTCCGGTGCCGATGTGAAACCGATAACTTCGTAGTGGCTTGAACGTAACACCCTGCGAAGCGAGTTAACGACAGACTCCTCATCATCCACGCATAAAATCTTAGCGGCTTCGGTCCGATCAAGGTATCGGCTATTGTCTAAAGAGCTCATCAGTACAACTGTCCTTCGGGTCATTTATGTCATATGACTTAAGGTATAGTTTAGGGTCTGGGATCTGTCAAATTGATCAGTAAAAATAATCTGTTTTTCATTGTGAAAAGAGAGATAGGAGACTGGCACCCCAGAGACGATTCGAACGTCCGACCTACCCCTTAGGAGGGGGTTGCTCTATCCAGCTGAGCTACTGGGGCACTGGCAGTGAATTCTAAAGCCTCATTTCGACTATGCAATAGGATTCTGTTGAATTACTTAGACTAAAGAGTCCTTTTGAACAGACCAATGTCTAATTCTGACTTAGGGTAGCTCAGGTTATAAATATTGCACTTTAATAAATAGAGTGTGGCAATGATTGCCGTACCCAATCAATCTAAGGGAAAGAACTAATGAGCGATAAGATCTACCCAGTATCTGCAGAGTTTGCTGCTAACGCCCATGCTGATGAAGCTAAATACAACGAGATGTACCAGCAGTCAGTTGAGAACCCAGATGCGTTCTGGTCTGAGCAAGCTAAGCGTATCGACTGGATCAAGCCTTTCACTAAGGTTAAGCACACATCGTTTGATACTCATAATGTTGATATCCGTTGGTTCGAAGATGGTACGTTGAACGTTGCAGCAAACTGTTTGGATCGCCACTTAGAGACTCGTGGTGATCAGGTTGCGATTATCTGGGAAGGTGATAACCCAGAAGAAGATGAAAAGATCACTTACCGCGATCTTCACGAGCGTGTATGTAAGTTTGCCAACGTGCTTAAAGCGCAGGGTATTAGTAAAGGTGACGTAGTCACTCTTTACCTTCCAATGATCCCTGAAGCCGCTGTCGCTATGCTGGCTTGTGCTCGTGTTGGTGCCGTTCACTCGATTGTATTTGGTGGTTTCTCTCCAGAAGCGCTTGCAGCTCGTATAGAAGGCGCTAACTCTAAACTGGTTGTGACTTCTAACTTCTCACTTCGTGGTGGTAAAGCGGTTCCACTTAAAGCGAACGTTGATGAAGCTCTGACTCACCCTGGTGCAGCTAAGTTCTGTGAAAAAGTGGTTGTTGTAAACCGCGTTGATCAAGATGTTGCTTGGCATGAGAGCCGTGATGTTTGGTATGAAGAGGAGATGGCAAAAGCCTCTGCTGATTGCCCACCTGAAGAGATGAACGCTGAAGATCCACTGTTCATTCTTTACACTTCAGGCTCTACTGGCGCGCCTAAAGGTCTTAAGCACACCACAGGTGGTTACCTAGTCTACGCATCAATGACCCATCAGTACGTCTTTGATTACCAAGAGGGTGATATCTACTGGTGTACAGCCGATGTGGGTTGGGTAACAGGTCACAGCTACATTGTTTATGGTCCACTAGCAAACGGTGCAACGACCCTGATGTTTGAAGGTGTTCCAAGCTACCCAGATATGAGCCGTTTCGGTCGCGTTATCGAAAAACACAAAGTTAACCAATTCTACACCGCGCCCACGGCCATCCGTGCCTTGATGCAGAAAGGTGAAGATGTTCTAGGCGACTCTGATCTATCCTCTCTTAAACTGCTAGGTTCGGTTGGTGAGCCAATCAACCCAGAAGCTTGGGAGTGGTACAACCGTGTCATGGGTGCTGGTAAGTGCCCAATCGTTGATACTTGGTGGCAGACTGAGACAGGCGGCATCATGATCGTACCTCTACCTGGTGCGACAGCGACTAAGCCGGGTTCAGCAACTCGTCCATTCTTCGGTGTTCAGCCAGCGCTACTGGATAACGATGGCAAAGAGATTGAAGGTGCAGGTGAAGGTAACCTTGTCATTAAGGACTCTTGGCCTGGTCAATCTCGCTCAATCTGGGGCGACCACGAACGTTTCGGTCAGACTTACTTCTCTAGTTTCTCTGGCTACTACACAACGGGCGATGGCGCACGTCGTGATGAGGACGGCTACTACTGGATCACTGGTCGTGTAGACGATGTAATCAACGTATCTGGTCACCGTATGGGTACCGCAGAGGTTGAGTCTGCGTTGGTCGCTCACGAAGCGGTTGCTGAAGCTGCGGTGGTAGGTTACCCACACGATCTTAAAGGTCAGGGTATCTACTGTTACGTAACGCTGCAGGAAGGCATGGAAGCTTCTGATGAGCTTAAAGTGACACTGCGTAACTGGGTACGTACAGAGATTGGTCCAATTGCATCACCGGATTTGATTCAGTTCGCACCCGGTCTACCTAAGACACGTTCTGGTAAGATCATGCGTCGTATCCTTCGCAAGATTGCGGAAGACGATTTCGGTGCTCTTGGTGATACCTCTACCTTGGCAGATCCAAGTGTGGTGGATGACCTGATCGAAAACCGCATGAATCGTAAGAGCTAAACACTCTTATTAAAAAACCCACGACTCGTCGTGGGTTTTTTTATTTCCATTTGAACTGGAAACTAATCCATTATTCGATTAACTTATACCCTACAAAAAAGCGCTATACTGCCTTTCTAGGCTTGTCGGAGAATACTATGCAACTGGCTCAAAAAATTATCATTGCGGATGATCACCCACTGTTTCGTGCAGCGCTGAAACAGGCGGTTTCCCAAGCGGTTTCCGGAGTGGAGATTATCGAAGCGGATACTCTTGAGTCTGTTCAGAATGCCGTTGAAGAGCATGGTGATGCTGACTTGGTGCTTTTGGATATCCATATGCCAGGTGCTCAGGGTTTCTCTGGTCTGGTATTCCTTCGTGGTCAACACCCTGGTGTTCCAGTGATTGTCGTCTCAGGCAGTGAAGAGACTCATGTTATGAAGCGTGCGATCGATTACGGCGCGTCAGGCTTTATTCCTAAGTCATCTCCGCTAGAGACCATTTCAGAAGCGATTGTTGCTGTTCTTCAAGGTGATGAGTGGTTGCCAGAGGAGTTAGAAGAGTCAATGGATGACCTTGTTACAGACGAGGATCAGAAGTTTGCTGAAGCGATTGCCTCTTTGACGCCACAACAGTTCCGTGTACTGACGATGCTGACGGAAGGACTATTGAATAAACAGATCGCTTACGATTTAAACGTTTCTGAAGCCACCATCAAAGCTCACGTGACGGCGATTCTTCGTAAGTTGGGTGTCCACAGTCGGACCCAAGCTGTCATCGCTGCACAGCGTCTTGGAGTAGAACCTCCCAAGACAGAGGGTTAACACCTGCTCATAAGAAAGCCGCTCATACTTGAAGCGGCTTTTTTGTATCTAAAGCTTATGTTGGCATCTAGGGTCTAACGTAGATATAACCCTGTTGCTGCAGTCGGACGATTTCAGGGAGTCCGGCTTTGACGACGTCCTCTTCACTGACATCGTAAAGTGCGTCGTAGCCTATTTTGTATCCGGTCAGTGAGTTTCCGCAAATGACAAACTCTGTCCCCATAAACTTCAGCGTATCTATGGCGCCCTGTTTAGCGGTATCGTCAACTGCCGACATAAAGTATTCGATCGCTTCACCATGGATAACCGCTTTGATCTCGACACTGTCCTCACCCAATTCATTAATATGATTTGAGATGTTGCTGAAGGTGTGACCAATGCGTGATTCATCCCCATAGTTGATGTGATACACCACCTTTTGCGGCTCATAGTCGTTGGCCATGACTAGGGGGCTGGATAAAAGAGCAAACAGAGCGAATGTCTTAAACATCTTCAGATACCTTAAATACAAAAAAGCCGGCTACGCGCCGGCTCTTGAAGCGTGTGTAACTCTTAGATTACATCTGCTTCTCAGTTTTTTCACCTGCTACTTCGATGTCGACACGGCGGTCTGGACGAAGACAGGCGATTAGTTGAGCGCCTTTGCCAGTACAGTTCGCTACCGGAGCTGTTTCACCTTTAGCATCCACTCGTAGTTTCCAATCTGTAACGCCAGCGCCTTTAAGCTCTGATGCAACAGCGGTAGCACGATCTAGTGATAGCTTCTGGTTGTAAGCGTCTGAACCGATGCGGTCTGCGTAGCCTACTAGCTTAACGCTCTCAAGGTATGAAAGTGATTTAATAAAATCAATTACGCTGCTAAGCGAGCCCACTTTGGTACTGTTGAAGTCAAAGTAGACAGCAAATTTACGTTTAGCTTCGACTTCGACCATTTTTGGTTCTGCTGGTTTTGCGATCTCCTCTTCTACAGCAGGAGCTGCAGTCATACATTCTGTAGCCGGCTCCATAAGTGTTGAGTTTGGAGTCATGATGCAGTTTCCATTACCGTCACGGACAAACGAACCATCGGTTGCAGAGACTAGGTAGCCAGCATTTTCGCCATGGGCCATTGCTGAACCGCTAGCAATAGCTAGTAACATACTTGTAGCGAGTGCGATCTTTTTCATTATCTAATTCCTATCTTGTTCGACCTGTTGTTAAGTCTTAATGCCTATATTAACTGGGCGAGTCTTAACCCTAATTTAACTGTAGACCAAGATTTGAAAAAATGTGATTTAAGGTAAAACTTTTTTGTACGGCTTTACTTTAACCTCTGCGTAGACATCAGCGGCGACGTAGGGATCCGCATCAGCCCAAGCTTTTGCATCTTCCAGAGAGGCAAATTCAGCGATCACTAGGCTGCCTGTGAACCCTGCTTCACCCGGATCTTCAGAATCGATCGCAGGGTGGGGGCCTGCAACCAGAAGTCGACCTTCAGCAATTAATGCTTTAAGTCTCTCTAAGTGCTCAGGGCGAGCAGCCAATCGGCGATCCAGTGAATTAGGTTTATCTTCAGAGATAATAGCGTAGTACATAAACACCTCTATTTTTCGGTGGGTGCTTCAGGCTCTTTTGCATGTTTTGCAATATAGAGGCCCTGAAGAATGATGAAAAGGATGGTTAAACCGAGCATACCGAAGAGTTTGAAATCGACCCAGATCTCTTCACTGAAGTTGTAGGCAACGTAGAGATTGACAATGCCGACTGCAACAAAGAAAACGACCCAAGCAAGATTCAAACGTGACCATACCGCTTTGGGTAACTCCATGCTTGAGCCCATCAGACGCTCAACGACGGTCTTGTCACCAATGAACTGAGTGGCTAAAAAGCCTACCGCAAATAGCCAGTTAACGATGGTCGGCTTCCACTGGATGAACGCTTTGTCTTGAAAGGCGAGTGTTGCACCACCCAGTAGAACCACTAAGACCAGTGTCACAAGCTGCATTTTCTCGATCTTGCCTTGAACTTTCCAAGAGTAGAGCATCTGCAAAAGCGTTGCCGGTATTAGAACAGCGGTCGCCAACAAAATGTCATTGGTGAACTTATAGACCGCAAAAAAGACGATAACTGGAAGAAAATCGAGTAGTATCTTCATAAAGAACCTCTGAAAAATTTGCCACAGTATAAAAGCTCAAACGCAAAGTTAAAAATGATGATTCCAGCAATTGGTCAATTTGATCTTCATATGCACAGTAATGTTTCCGATGGCACCTTAAGTCCAACGGAGTTAGTGCAGCGCATCTCCAAAACCGATGTGAAGGTCATGGCATTGACGGATCACGATACCTTAGGTGGATTGGCTGAAGCGAAAGTGGAAGCAGATCGCCACGGCATCCAGTTTATAAACGGTGTTGAGTTGACCTGTGACTGGCGTGGTCGTGTTATTCATCTGGTGGGACTTGGCTTTGACTCTAGTTCCGACAAGTTTGAATCCTATATGGATCACTTGATTCAGCTCAGGTACCAGCGTGCAGAGAAGATTGCAGAGCGATTAGAGAAGCGCGGTGTTGCTCGAGGTCTGTTTGACCTCGCTAAACAGTATGCAGGAGAGGGTCAAATTGGTCGCCCCCACTTTGCACAGGCGCTATTAGAGCTGGGTAAAGTCGAGTCGATGCAAGAGGCCTTTGATAAATACTTAGGTCAAGGTTGTGCGGGCGATGTTAAAGCGGAATGGCCTGCCATCGAGCAGAGTATTGCTCTGATTAAAGAGGCCGGTGGTGTGGCGATTCTGGCTCACCCCACCAAGTACAAGATGACCTTCACTAAGCTTCGTGAACTGATGGCAGACATGCTTTCAGCGGGGGCTGATGGGTTAGAGGTGAGCTATCCTGGCGTAACGCCTGGTCATCAGCATGAACTGATTAAGTTGGCTGATCGAGCAAATTGTTGGGTCTCAGCAGGCAGTGACTTCCACTCCCCCGATCAACGTTGGACTGCACTTGGTCGTTATCCCCATTTTGATGCGCAACGAGTCATCGTTGAGCAGTTATGTGCCTAACGGCACGGAGTTATTATGAGCCAGTTCTTTTCGATTCACCCCGACAACCCGCAAGCGCGATTGGTGTCACAGGCTGTTGAAATTCTGAATAAGGGTGGAGTGATTATCTACCCGACGGATTCAGGCTACGCACTAGGCTGTCACCTTGGTGATAAGAACGCCATGGAGCGTATTCAGCGTATTCGCAGGCTCGATGATAAGCATAACTTCACGCTGGTCTGTCGTGACCTCTCAGAGATTGGAACCTACGCAAAGTTAGGTAACAGTATGTTCCGCTTTATTAAGTCACATACTCCTGGTGCTTATACCTTCATTCTCAACGCGACGACGGAAGTTCCTAGACGCTTAATGCACCCTAAGCGCCGTACCATAGGGATTCGCATACCGGATAATAAAATTGCCATGGCCATCGCAGAAACTTTGGGTGAACCTATCATGAGTACGACTCTGATCATGCCTGATGAAGAGATGCCCCTGACCGATCCTTATGACATTCGCGACTTGCTAGAGCATGCTGTTGATCTTGTTATCGATGGCGGCTACTGTGGTATGGATCCAACGACGGTGCTAAACCTGACAAATGACGAAGTTGTTATTGTGCGTGAAGGTGCAGGACCTACCGATACATTCTAAATGAGCTCGATACTCTTCTGTTCCTGTGAGGATAGAAATCCCGCTTCAATAATGGCGATTTGATCGACAACAGATTCCAAAGGTACGGGGTTGTCTGCAACACCCTCTATAAAGCCTTTAACCTGCTCAAAAAACTGGGCGTAATTGCCTAGCTCTGTTGTGACCCTCTCATCGCCTTGTTCGTTATGCAGTCTGCCAAAGTTAGCAAACTCCTCTGCGGCCCAACTTGGCGTAGAGAATGCTTTGCCGTTAATGAGTTGAGCCTCTTGGGGATCCATAGCATATTTCACAAATCGACCTTGGGTTCCCTGAACATCGAATCTTAGAGGGCGGCCAAAGCAGAAGGGTGAGCTGTGCAGTTTAACGACTGTGTTTGAGTAGTGAAGCAGTACATCAAAATAGTCATCAACAGAAGCTCCCTCCCTTAACGTCCTGATATCCGCGGTGACGGCTGAGGGTTTACCAAAGAGTTGCAAGGCTTGGTCAACAAGGTGAGGCCCAAGATCAAACCAGATGCCCGCTCCCTCACCGGGAAGTTCGCGCCAGCGAGTTTTAGGGATTGGCCTGGCACGATCAAAGTGCGACTCAAAACGTCTGATTTCACCCAATCGACCTGACCTAAGTAGCTTTTTAAGGGTGAGAAAGTCACCATCCCAGCGTCTGTTTTGAAAGATGCTGACCGAGCCCGATGATTCCTTCTCTAAACGAATTAACTCGTTCAACTGTGAACTCGATGTGCAGGCGGGCTTGTCGAGGATAACCCGCTTTCCGGCTTTAAGCAGAGCCTGAGTGATCTCAAAATGGGAATCGTTTGGAGTGGTGACAATGTAGAGTTCCGCACTGCTCGATTCGAGCATCTCTTGATAGTGGCGATAGGCGATCATCTCAGGCCAGTACTGTTTGGCCTCGGTTGCATTAGATCCGCTAGCTGCAATCAGTTCATAGCCATCAAGTGTTCTTAAAAAAGGCTCGTGAAAGGTTTTAGCTGCAAATCCATAGCCAATGATGGCGGTTTTTATCGTCATTAAATGCTCTATTTCTTAACTCGGGGGCTTGGGTCCACTTATTGAAACAGGTTAATCTGTGTCCTTAATTTGAACAAGCTGTTTGATCGGTTTTAGGAGTGGGTTTTGGAGTTGTTAGTCGCGTTAGGTTTCAGTGTTGTTGTCATAGTTGTGGGTTATCTATGGCACCGCTCATCCCTTGCCCATAGACTTTCAGAGGTGGCTCAACAGCAAGTGCAGCTTGAATCTAAGTTGGCGGTGGTCGAGTCTCAACTGACCTATAAAGAGTCCCTGATTGCAGAAAAGGAGTCCCGTCTATCTGAGTTAAAAGGCGAGTTGGAGGTTGAGAGGCAGCAGTCGGCTCAGTTACGAAACCAGCTAATGCAGTTGGGTGAAGAGAAAGCGCGTCGTGACACTGAACTTGAGCAGAAAGAGGTGCATTTCGCTCAGCAGATCAAACAGCTGGAAGAGAGTCGTACCCTTTTAAAAAGGGAGTTCGAAGCGCTGGCGCAAGAGATTCTTGAAGCGAAAGGGAAGAGCTTTCAGGAGCAGAGCCAACAGCGTTTGGACGCTCTGTTAAAACCGATGACGTCTGAGATGAAAGGGTTCAAAGAGCGCATCGAGAAGATACACCAGTTTGATAACGAGCAGCGCTCCAAGCTGACGACGGAACTGCAGCAGCTAAAAGATCTCAATGCGAAAATTACTACGGAAGCTGAGCGACTCAGTTCCGCGCTTCAGGGTCAGAAGAAGATGCAGGGTAACTGGGGTGAGCTGATGCTCGAAAATGTCCTCGATTCCAGTGGATTGCGCCGAGGTAAAGACTACAAGCGTGAAGTCAGCATCAATACTGAAGAGGGGAGACAGCGCCCTGATGTTGTGGTCTATCTTCCACAGAACAAGCATTTGATTATTGATGCCAAAACCTCACTGTCTGCTTACACACGCTATGTTAATGCCGAGGATCCCCATGAACGGACTCAGGCGCTGAAAGAGCATGCTGAAGCGATGCAGGCGCGCATTAAAGAGCTATCCGACAAAAGCTATTTCAAGCTCAATGGGCTCAACTCGCCAGAGGTGGTTGTGATGTTTGTGCCGATTGAGTCGGCTTATGTTGAAGCCCTCAAATACAATGAGATGCTATTCCAAGAGGCGATTGAAAAGCAGGTGCTGGTGGCAACGCCAACGACGCTATTAACGGCTTTGAATATCGTTCGTCAGTTATGGCGCTTTGAAGATCAATCCAAACACAGTGCTCAGCTGGCCGACCGTGCAGAAAAAGTCTATAGCAAACTCAGCTCTTTCCTTATGAGTATGCAAGATGTTGGACGTAAGCTCGACAGTGCGCGCACCAGTTATGATAAAGCCTTGGGTCAGCTCTACTCAGGTAAGGGGAACCTCATCAAACAGGCGGCTGAGTTTAAAGAGCTGGGTGTTTCTGTTCAGAAAGAGCTACCGGCGGAGTTGGTTGAAAAAGCCTCGCTTGAATTAGAATCTCCCTATACAGCAGGCGCATCAGACACATCTGACCCAGTAAGAATTGAGCCTCAACAAAACTCTGATTGAACCTCGGTGATCAGGTGCGCTAACGCTTTTACTCCTGGAGTGGATGTTTCTCCATGCGTCAGTATTAGGTAAAGCTCCGCAAAGCGCTCGTTGCCTTCTGCTAAATTGAGGGGTTTTAACGCTCCGCTGGCGAGGTGATTTGCAATCAGCGCTTCGGCGTACCAGGCGAACCCCATACCCTTAATAGCAGCCTCAATAGAGAGATCGGGCGAATCGAGCGTCCAACGCTGATTGGCCCCGAGCCACCCCGCATCAATATTACGAACGCCTGTGTCTCTCACGACGAGTTGTCGGTGCTCTTGAAGCATTTCGAGGGTAATGGGTGTCTCAATTTGATGCAGTGGGTGAGAGGGGGCAGCGGCCGCTACAAATCTAAATCGTCCTAAACTCTGACCGACAAACCCTGGTGGCACGCGACCACCGATGACTATATCGGCATTCCGCTCTAGCAGAGCCTGCTCAGAACCGCTAAGAACAGAGCGTTGATAGTCAATCTTGGTCTGCGGTTGCTGTTTTGAAAAACGTTCTAGCGCCTCGAGAATGATGCTGTTCGGGTAAATTGCCTCAATACGAAGTTTGATACGAGCCTCTGCGCCCAATGCAAACTGACTGGCGAGAGTCTCAATGCGGGTTGCTCGTGCGATCAGCTCGCGGGCATGAACAACTAACTGTTCACCCTCTGTGGTCAAGACCGCACGCCGACCTTGAGTGGTGAAAAGTATTACGCCGGTACTCTGCTCAATCTGTTTGATGGCATAACTTAGTGTTGATTGGCTTTTATTGATTGATTCGGCTGCTTTCGCAAAGGTTTCGCTATCCGCCACAGCAATCAGAGCTTGCCACTGTTCTAAAGATATCATCTCATTCCATCTAATATATCGATCATATAAATCTAAATTTTGCTATTTATCATCGAAATTATAGATGAGATTATCACCTCTTCAAACAGATAATTTTTTAAAAGGATATTGAAATGGCGACTCTACTTCATATTAAAACCTCTCTATTTGGTGACAATGGTCAGTCAGCGCAACTGGCGAAAAGCTTTGTTGATAAATGGCTGGATGAAAACAGTGATGGCGTGGTCATCGAGCGTGATCTAGCTAGTGATCCTGTACCTCATTTGGATGCTTACCGAGTAACAGCATTGAATAGTCCGGCTGAAGAGCGTGACGCTGAACAGAGTGCTATCGTTGAGTTTGCTGACGCACTGCTTGCTGAAGTTAAATCGGCTGATACGATTGTTATCGGTTTGCCAATGTACAATTTCAATATTCCAAGTCAGCTTAAATCCTGGTTTGATCACCTGGCTCGTGCTGGGGTGACGTTCCATTACACAGAACAAGGCCCAGTAGGTCTAATCGAAGATAAACCCGTATACCTAGTTGCAACTCGTGGTGGTCTTTACGCAGAGCAGGGTCAGGATTTCCAGGTTGATTTTGTAAAACAGTTCCTAGGCTTTATTGGGCTTAAAGATACTCGTCTTGTTTTGGCTGAAGGGCTCGCGATGGATACGCATCGAGATCAGTCACTAGAACAGGCTCGAGCAGCGTTTGTGTAAACGGCTGAAACGACAATAAAAAGGAGAATCGTTATGAACCGAGTGATTAAGCGTCGAGTGCCCGGCGTCGACAGTATGGATGGTGCTGGGGTTCGGATTCGTCGCAGTGTAGGCAAAAGCCAATTCGCACGCATCGATCCATTTCTGATGTTGGATTGCTTCTCGTCAGACGATCCTGATGACTACATTGCCGGTTTTCCTGCCCATCCGCACCGTGGTTTTGAGACAGTCACCTACATGCTCGATGGCTTAATGAAACATCGTGACCATATGGGTAATGAGGGGATCCTGCGTCCAGGCAGTGTGCAGTGGATGACAGCGGGGCGCGGTGTGATTCATGAAGAGATGCCTCAGCAAGAGAACGGCTTAATGCGCGGATTCCAGTTATGGGTCAATCTACCTGCAAGCGAGAAGATGAAGCCGGCGGCTTATCAAAATATTGAACCCGAGGAGATCACCGAGATTCAACTACCTAATGCCTTCATTCGATTGGTGGCGGGTTCGTTTGAGTTTGATGGTCAGCACTACACTGGGCCAGTGTCAGGGATCAGTCGTCAGCCCATTTTTATGGAGGTTCGTTTATCACCGAATGCCGAGCTTGAACTGCCTGTCGCTGAGAACCTGTCAGGTTTTGTCTATCTATTCGAAGGGACGGGTTATCTTGCTGATGATAAGCTAGAGATCCATGAGGCAGCCGAGTTGTCCGACGGTGATGCGATTCAACTGACAGCGGGTGCAGAGGGGGCGAGACTGATGTTGATTGCGGGTGAAGCGATCGGTGAGCCAATTGCACAGTATGGTCCGTTTGTCATGAATACAACGGATGAGATAGAGCAGGCGATTGCCGATTATCGTGCCAACCGTTTGACAGGTTAGAGGTTTTAACGGGGAGGGTGCCTAGAATTTAATCAGTTGACTCAAATATTCGAGGAAAATTGTAATTTTTTCGAAATGAGGGGTTGACGGCTAATAGGGTGCTCCGTATTATTTGCGCCTCCTCACAGAGGAACGCAATACATTAAGTGTTGTCCCATTCGTCTAGTGGCCTAGGACACCGCCCTTTCACGGCGGTAACAGGGGTTCGAACCCCCTATGGGACGCCATCCGCGGGAATAGCTCAGTTGGTAGAGCGCAACCTTGCCAAGGTTGAGGTCGCGAGTTCGAGCCTCGTTTCCCGCTCCAATGTATTGTCTACGACGTCCCATTCGTCTAGTGGCCTAGGACACCGCCCTTTCACGGCGGTAACAGGGGTTCGAACCCCCTATGGGACGCCATTTTTGCGGGAATAGCTCAGTTGGTAGAGCGCAACCTTGCCAAGGTTGAGGTCGCGAGTTCGAGCCTCGTTTCCCGCTCCAATCTCCTCTTCTTAATGTCTCTTATCGTCTAACGGCGTAATCATCATATTTCGTAGCTGAAGATAGTCGATTGTTGCATCTTGTGACTCTTGCTCGAATCGTGCTTCGTCGAGTGCTTGGTACTGTGCAATCTCCTCATCGCCCAGATAGTGAATACAATCACCGCCAAATAGCCAGAGTAAATCGCGAGATAGCAGGGGTAGGTGTTGTGGGAATGCTCCCACGATTCGCGTCATTAGGGTCTGGCCCAGTTCAAACGCGTCCGCTGAGTGCTCTTCGTAGGCAGCGATTGTCTGTTCAAACAGCGCAAGCAGCTCATCGGACTCCGTTGTTAAGGTTTCGTCACTGTTGAAAGGTGGCTGCTTTATAAGGTTGTTATAGCCAAGCTTCAGTAGATTTAGATGAAATTGATGAAAATCGGTCAACGGATAGTCCCTGTTTGTCTGTATAATTTGCGTTTAACTATGAATACGTTACTGAGTTAATTTTCTCAAAGGTTAGCACTGAATGGAACTTGCTCTTCAAATTCGTGGGTTGGAAAAAACCTACGGGAATGGCTTTAAAGCGCTTAAAGGGATCGATCTGGATGTAAAGCAGGGCGATTTTTTCGCTCTGCTAGGTCCCAATGGGGCGGGTAAATCGACCACCTTGGGTATCGTCACATCCTTGGTCAATAAAACGGATGGTAGTGTGTCAGTCTTTGGCCACAATATTGATTCTGACCTGACCCAAGCAAAGCTCTGCATGGGCATTGTCCCTCAGGAGTTTAACTTCAACTTCTTTGAGAAAGTTGAAGACATCGTTGTGACTCAAGCGGGTTACTACGGGATCCCCTCTTCTATCGCCAAAGAGCGTGCAGAGCACTACCTAAAAGCCTTGGGTTTATGGGATAAACGTGACAATCGAGCACGCCAACTCTCAGGTGGTATGAAACGTCGTCTGATGATTGCTCGTGCGTTGGTTCATAACCCTAAATTGCTGATTCTGGATGAGCCGACTGCAGGCGTGGATATTGAGCTACGTCGATCGATGTGGGAGTTTCTTACCAAGATCAACGAAGAGGGCACGACGATCATCCTGACGACTCACTACCTTGAAGAGGCTGAGTCACTCTGTCGCAATATCGCGATCATCGATCAGGGTGAAATTATTCAAAATAGTTCAATGAAATCGTTGTTGGCTAAACTGAATAACGAGACCTTTATTCTAGATCTTGATCGAGATCTTAAGAGTCTCCCCGATCTCGATGGCTTGGAAGCGCGTTTAGTCGATGAGCATACCCTGGAAGTCGATCTGCCTAAGGGGCATGGTCTCAACAGCGTATTCGCGCAGTTAACAGCGCAAAACATCGCCGTGCTTAGTATGCGTAATAAAGCCAACCGTCTTGAAGAGTTGTTTGTCGAACTGGTTGAACACAAGGGGGCTAAATAATGAACGGAAATCTTCTTTGGGTTGCCTTCTCAACAATCGTAGTGAAAGAGGTTCGACGCTTTACTCGAATTTGGGTTCAGACACTGATTCCGCCTGCGATCACCATGACGCTCTACTTTATTATCTTCGGGAATCTGGTTGGCTCTCGGATCGGTGAGATGGATGGATTCGACTACATGCAGTTCATCGTGCCGGGTCTGATTATGATGTCGGTGATTACCAACTCTTACGGAAACGTCGTCTCGTCATTTTTCGGTACTAAATTTCAACGTCACATTGAAGAGCTGCTCGTCGCACCGGTGCCTAACTGGGTGATTTTGGCCGGTTACGTCATCGGTGGTGTTGCTCGTGGTTTAGCCGTTGGATTCATCGTCACTCTATTGTCGCTGTTCTTCACTGATCTGACGTTAGCGCACCCCTTTGTAACGCTCAGCATTCTGTTTTTGACTGCTGTCGTCTTCTCATTGGGTGGCTTCATCAATGCGATCTACGCGAATTCGTTCGATGATATTGCGGTGGTGCCAACCTTTATTCTGACGCCTCTAACCTATTTAGGTGGCGTGTTTTACTCAATCTCACTGTTGCCTGAGTTTTGGCAGGGGGTCTCTCAGCTCAACCCCATTCTCTACATGGTGAATACATTCCGTTATGGAATCTTGGGCGTTAGTGATATTGACGTCACCTTTGCGTTTGGCATGATCATTCTGTTTATTGCAGTGTTAGGTGGCTTTGCGCTGCACCTTCTAAACACAGGTAAGGGGATTCGAAGCTAATGAACGAACCAGAAAAGGTCCTCCACTCACCCCTAGGTAAAGAGACGGTCTACGCCAATCAGTACGATCCCTCACTGCTTTACCCCATAGAGCGAGATATCAATTGGCAAGCGCGCGGCGTTGATCGCTCCACCTTGCCCTTTTTTGGGGAAGATATCTGGAACAGTTATGAGATCAGTTGGTTGAACGCTAAGGGCAAACCGATTGTTGCACTGGCTCAGTTTCATATCCCAGCAACGTCGACGCATATCGTCGAGTCTAAGTCATTTAAGCTCTACCTAAACTCCTACAATCTGAGTCGCTTTGACTCTGCTGATGAGGTGGCTGCTCAGATGGCTAAAGATCTATCAGACGCGGCGGGCGGTCAGGTTCGGGTGACGTTGACCTCTCCTCAAGATGCGGTGCAGATTGAATCCTTTGACGGTCGTTGCATTGATGATCTTGATATCACGGTGGCTCACTACGAACCAGCTCCTGAGCTACTATCAAGTCAAGGTGAAAACGTCACCGAGACACTGATTTCTCACCTGCTTAAATCCAACTGTCCAGTGACAGGTCAGCCCGATTGGGCGAGCGTTCAAATCAGTTATAGTGGACCGAAAATAGATGAGGAGGGTCTGCTAGGCTATCTGATCTCCTACCGTGAACACGGCGATTTCCATGAGCAGTGTGTAGAGACGATCTTTATGGATATTTTAGAGCGTTGTCAGCCCGAAGAGTTGACGGTTTATGCGCGTTACGTGCGCCGAGGCGGTCTGGATATCAACCCTTACCGTAGTACGCTCGATACTTTGCCAAAAAATCCACGATTAAGCCGACAATAAGGAGCCCTGTGATGGATGCGATTGAACTGTTAACCCAGCGTACCTCTTGTGGCATGTTGGAAGCGCCTGCGCCTACAGCAAAGCAGCTGGAGCTGATGTTTCAGGCCGCATCGCGAGCGCCCGATCACGGTCTGCTTCGACCTTACCGCTTCCTAACCATTCAAGGATCTGCGCTTGATCGTTTAGGCCAGCTCTACCTTGATGCATCCTTAGTTAAGAATCCTGATATTGAAGAGGCGCAACGAAATCGCCTACTGAATATGCCTCTTCGAGCACCGATGATCGTGGTCGCGATTGCGGTGATACAACAGCACCCTAAAGTGCCTGAGATTGAGCAGGTAATGACAGCCGCCTGTGCCGCGCAAGCTGTGGTTCAGGCAGCTTACGCACAAGGTGTCGGAGCTATGTGGCGTTCGGGTGATCTGATGTTTGATGCGAATGTGCAGAAGGGATTGGGTCTTAATGACAATGAAGAGATCGTCGGCTTCATCTATTTAGGTCAACCAATGCGAGATCGCCAAGCTCCAGAAATGGATCAGTCCCTATATGTTGCGGAGTGGACGGGTGAGTGATCAGGCGTTTCTTAGTTGGCTGCATCAGGCCATTCCATTAACGGCTGCTATGCAGATTGATGAGATCGATTACACTGGCAATCAACTTCAACTTAGTGCACCGCTAGAACCGAATCTGAACGATAAGGGAACGGGCTTTGCGGGTTCCATAGCCTCCATCGCGACACTGAGCGGTTGGTGTCTGCTGACCTTATGGCTCAGAGAGCGTGGCATTGATGCCGATGTTATGATTGCCAAAAGCGAACAGCGCTATTTAGCCCCTGTCACCGATCGCCTGAAAGCGGTTGCGACACTGCCAGATGACGCTGTCGTTGAGCAGTTCTGGCAGCGTTTTCAAGAGAAACAGCGTGCGCGGCTACCAATCAGCGTCGCCGTGGGTAATGAGCAGACAGTGTTTGAACTGCAGGGTGATTACGCCGCTATACAGCGATAGGAGTGTGTCATGACGATCCATCAATATGCTTTGTCAAAAGTCAGTTGTGCCGGCTGTGTTCGATCAATCGAAAAGGCCTTGAATGCTTCTGATGATATCTCTGATTTTGCGATCAACTTCGCCGATCGAACAGCTACTGTTGAGTCGAATCTTCCAACCACTGAGGTTGAACAACTGATCATCAATGCTGGCTACGGTGCCGCTCTTATAGAGAATGAAGAGGATCTTGCGGCTCGTGATCAACAGAATCAACAAGAGCTAAAACAGACCTTCACTCATGCCTGGGTTGCGATTGGCCTGGGTGCATTTTTGATGGTTCAGATGTTGGCAGGCCTCATGCCGCCGGTGGAGAGTTCAGAGGGTCTGGTGAATGGCCTAATCACGGCTACACTCTCCGCGATGGTGATGTTCCACTCAGGTGGCCATATTTTCCGAGGGGCGCTTCAGAGTTTTAAACGTCTCGATTTTAATATGGATACACTGATTGCCTTGGGCACCGGGGTAGCCTGGCTCTATTCAGCACTTCTGCTGATGTTCATTCAATGGATTCCAGAGTCGATCCCCACGCAAGCCAGACACCTCTACTTTGAAGCCTCAGTTATGATTATTGGCTTCATCCTGCTGGGTCAAGCCTTAGAGGCTAAGGGGCGAAATCAGACCGCAGAAGCCTTGCGTCACCTAATGAATTTACAACCGAAAACAGCGCTAAAAGTGATTGAAGGTGAAGCCAAAGAGGTCTCTATTCAACTCCTGCTGCCTGGTGATCTGGTCCGAGTCCTACCAGGACAGACGATACCGGTTGATGCCCTAGTGGTTGAAGGCAGTAGCTATGTTGACGAATCGATGCTGACCGGTGAGTCTGTTCCAGTTCAACGTCAGTTAGATGACCAAGTGACCGGAGGCACGCTCAATGGTGAGGGCGTTTTACTGGTTCGTGTGACCGAAGTAGGGCAGAAGACTCGCCTCGCTCAAATCCTATCGTCTGTCAGAGAGGCACAAAACAGCAAACCTGCACTGGGTAAGTTGGCGGATAAAATAGCCTCTATCTTTGTACCCGTCGTCATTCTTATTGCACTGCTTGTGTTTGCACTCTGGTGGTTTGTTGGTCCAGAACCGACTTGGTCTTATGCCACTCTAGCCAGCATGACCGTATTAATTGTGGCCTGCCCTTGTGCGTTGGGTCTGGCGACCCCAATGGCAGTGATGGTGGGTGTGGGTCGTGCTGCTAAAATGGGTGTGCTTATTCGAGAGGGCGATGCCCTGCAGCGATCACAAGACCTGACCTGTGTCGTCATGGATAAGACCGGCACATTGACTCAAGGCAAACCCTCACTGACTCATCAGCATGCTGCACCTGAGTATGCAGCAATCGCCAAAACGCTTGCTTCACACTCTGAGCATCCACTCTCTAAAGCCTTAAGTCATTCACTCGAGGGAGGCGCTTGCGAGGTTGATCAATTCAGATCGATCTCTGGTTCTGGTGTGGAAGCGGTCATTGACGATGAAACCTATCGTTTGGGTAGCGGGCAATGGATGGAAACCTTTGATATCGATTCATCCGATTTTGTCTGTGATGCAGAAGCGTGGAGTGAAGAGGGCGCCTCATTGGTCTGGTTGTTTAATAGCAGCCGAGTCTTAGCCCTGTTTGCTTTGAATGATGCCCTTCGTGATGATAGTCAATCTGCCGTCGAGCGTTTCAAAGTGATGGGTCTTCGATTAGTACTACTGTCGGGCGATCACTCAGTGGCGGCTGAAGCGATCGCCAAACAAGCAGGCATTAGTGAAGTCATTGCCGGTGTTCAGCCTGAGCAAAAACTGCAGACAATCGCCCAACTTCAGGCCGAGGGTGAGGTGGTTGCTATGGTTGGGGATGGTATTAATGACGCCCCAGCGCTGGCGCAAGCGGATGTTGGTTATGCAATGGGTGGTGGTACTGATGTGGCGTTAGCTTCTGCTGATGTAGCACTGATGCAGAACTCTTTGCATGCGGTAGCGGATGCGATTCAGTTGTCGCGATTAACGGTCAACAATATCAAACAGAATTTGTTCGGCGCATTTTTCTACAATGTCGCGGCGATTCCTGTTGCTGCGGGTATTCTATATCCCGTGTTTGGTCTTTTACTCAATCCGATGATCGCCGGCGCAGCGATGGCACTGTCGTCAGTGACGGTCGTTGCCAATGCGCGCAGGCTGAACCAAGTGAACCTATCGCGCTAATCGATACGTTCTAGGCTCAAAATTGTGATCGGCTCTCTTGGTACATTCCGGTAGTAACTGACATTGCCGGTTTGTACCGCGGAAATCTTATCGACGACCTCCATCCCTTCTATGACTTTGCCGAACACCGCATATCCAGGGCGATTGGTTCGTCCATCAAGACCTAAGTTATCAACTGTGTTGATATAGAACTGCGCTGTGGCGCTATCAGGTGCTTGGGTTCGGGCCATGGCAATGGAACCTCGAACATTGCTCAGCCCATTCATCGACTCATTCTTAATCGGGCTGCCCGTGTTTCTCTCACGCATCTCGGCATCCATACCACCGCCTTGAATCATGAAGCCTGGAATGACTCGGTGAAAAACCAAACCCTCATAATGATCTTTGTCGACATAGTTCAGAAAGTTTTCGGTAGAGATGGGGGCTTTCTCATCGTTGAGTTCAAATTTGATCTCTCCCATGCTGGTCTGCATCACTACCTTAGGACCAGCAAAAGCCAGCGGAGCGGTTAGAACAAGTGAAGCGATGAACAGATTGTTCTTGAAACGCATCGATTATCTCCAAGTCGTTTTATACTAATTCTTTAGTCTAAGACTACCCAATTTCTTGCCGGCTGAGAACCACTTTTCTCTCGGTGTCGTAATCCAGACTATGATGTTAATAATTAGACAGTCTGTTTTTGTGATGGGGCTTTTTTTAGCGCCTATCCTGAATGCCTCTCAATTGGTTGGTCAGGCCAAGCTCTACCCAGAAGTCATCACTTACGATGTCTATCGCAAAGGTGAGCCGGTCGGTCACTACACACTTCGTTTCAGTGATATCACCGACGATCGGGTAGCCGCCGAGATCGAGATGGAGTTAACGGCGAAAGTCTTTGTTTTTTTTAACTATGAGTACCGATACCAGGCTAAAGAGGTTTGGCAAAATGATCGACTCATGCAGCTCAACGTGAAAACGGTTAGCAACAAAAAAGAGTCATCGGTCACGGCCGTCCAAAAATCCGATGTTTTAGAGACAGTGGATAAAAAAGGGCGAGTGCATGCCTACCCAGCGGAGTTAATGACGACCCATCACTGGTATCGGCAGATTCTTGATCAGCGGCAGGTATTAAATAGTATCACCGGTAATATGGATGAGATTTCACCAGAGTCTGTGGGCTCTGCGCTCTTAGATGCCCGAGGTGAAACCGTACAATTGGATGGCTATCGCCTTGGCGGTGATCTGGATAGAACGGTCAGTTGGTACGATCGCGATGGGCGATGGCGAGCACTTGAGTTTAAAGCCAAGGATGGGTCTGATATTCAGGTGATATGGAACGGAGGTCAGCTGATTAAAGAGACCTCTCTGGCTCAGAATAGGGAGTAGCGTGGCTAGTCGAATTTGGATAATTGGAGGCAGTACCGGAATTGGCGCTGCGCTCGCTAAGGCTTACCTGGATGAGGGCTATCAAGTCCTAATCAGTGCTCGAAACGAAGAGCGCTTAATAACCTTTGCCGAGTCTATCGGCTGCCAATATATGCCTCTGGATGTGACAGATCGCGATTCCTGTATTAACGCTTGGGCCGAGATTTGCCAAGAGTGCATGCCCGATAAAGTCATCATCAGCTCGGGTACGCACCAAGAGATGCCCGCCACTGAATTTAATGCAGATAACTGTGAATCGCTAATGCAGGTGAACTATTTCGGGGCGGTCTACCTGCTGGAGGCGATACTTCCTACCTATCTTAAATCAGGTGGGCAAATTGGTGTCATCTCCTCTCTAGCAGGCTACCGAGGACTCCCTTATGCATCATCCTACGGTGCTTCTAAAGCTGCGCTGATCAATTTGTGCGAGTCCCTGAGAGTTGAGCTAGAGGATTCAAAGGTCGATATACGGTTGATCAATCCGGGCTTTGTTAAGACACCTCTCACAGACAAGAATCAATTTCAAATGCCCGCGTTGATATCGCCTGAGCAAGCCGCTGCGGAGATTGTGAAAGGGCTGAAAGGGCGTAGTTTTGAGATCCGCTTTCCTAAACTCTTTGCTGCTACACTTGCCTTGTTGCGGCACTTGCCCTACAAACTCTATTTCCCTCTGGTAAAACGAGTCACTAAACGATGAATCAAACATCGGTAAAACAATACGTTGAGCTTTTTGAGAACTTAACACCGGACAGTGTCACTCAGTTTGAATCACTGGTGACTCCAGATGTTCGATTCGCCGATCCGTTTAATGACGTTCGTGGCTTTTCGAAGATGTGTGAAATTCTGACCGATATGTTTGAGCGCTCAGAGGATCCATCATTTACCGTCTTTGAATGGTGTGAACAGCCAGAGGCGGCTTATGTTCGGTGGGAGTTCCGTGCAAAGTTGCCTGTATTGGGGGTGTTTACAACAGAGGGGGTCAGTCGTCTCTCTATTAATGAGAGCGGATTGATTACTGAACATTTAGACTATTGGGATAGTGCACCCTTGTACATGAAACTACCCCTTCTAGGACGAATTCTGCGCTCGATCAAAGCGAAAATGGCGCTTCCTTCATAGCATCACCGCGCATAAAGCTTAGGGTGACGGTACCAATCGTGAACCCCCACTTTTTGACATAGGCTCTGTTGATCAGTACGCCGCCTTGTTGCAGCAACATCCAATCATCGAAGGTGACACGCCAGCTGCCATCGCCCACTTTTAAATCGATGTCATACTGCCAGTTCAATGCATTGCCCTGGCTGGTTCCGGTTGCTGAACCAATAACGTCATCTGCGCGGCCTTCATAACGACCTGGGTTGGATGATGTGATCTCCCAAATGCGCTGGTCGCGCTCGCCATCATCATAGAGAAACTGTTCATCTAAGGTGAGCGTTTGGCCATCCCAGTTACCATCAATCTCAACTTGAAATTGACGTCTGATGGTGCCAAAACGATCTTCGAAGATACCCCAAGCATAGACCTTGCCATTGAAGTACTCCTCAATCTTCAATGCTGGCTGCGATTGACTGATTTGATCGATCTGCATCTGTGAACACCCACTCAACATAACCATCAGTAAAACTGCTATCGCTTTTTTCAACGGATGGTCTCCTGAGCTAAACGCTGTTTGATTTTTTTGTGTGTGCTGGCGCTTAACCTAAAATCTCTTACGACCAACACGGCTATGATTTTAAGTACGCTGGGGATAAGTGCGTAGATCAATGCCAAAACTAAGGGTGTTTGGCCAAACAGTTCAAGCAGACCAAAGGCGAGGGTGGCTGAAAGTGCCAGTGCCAGTTTTGTGATCATGTTCCACAATGCAAAGAGCAAATTCGTTTGGGATTGTCCAAATCGCCAGTGATGGTAATCAGCGACGTCAGCCTGAATCGCATGAGGTATCGCCAGATCAGCGCCCAGCATCGCACCGGTTAATAGACAGATAGGAATGAATAACCAAGCAGTGTCACTACCCAGCATACTGGCGGGTACAAATACGACGGCACTAATCAACATACCCGTTCGCCAAAGATCGATTCGGTCTAGGGTTCGCGTCAGCTTAATCCATACTGGGATTGAGAGGATGCAAGAGAGAAAGTAGATCGCAATGTAGAGTGTTCGGTCACTCTCTGGTAATAAAAGAACCATTGTGATGTAGAGCGGAAACAGCGTCGCAGGAACGCCATTCGCTAAACCATTAAAAAACCAAGAGATTGCCAGTCTCTTGGCTAAGCGATTTCGTTGAATCGGTCGCCATGTGGAGGCTGAATCTGTTTGAGAGTCCTCTTTTCTATTTAAAGGTTTTAAACGAACCTTAGCCATCAATAGTGTCAGTGTGATGGACCCCAGTAGCAGTGCAATCCAAACAATGGCTCTGAGTGCTTCGGTGCTTGAGTAACCAAGATAGACCATCAGTGCAGGTATGAGCGCGGAGAGCAGAAGGCCTATCAACCCCAAAAACTCCCTAAACGAAGCGATCGTTATGCGCTCTTGTGCATCGCTGCTTAGACGTACTAGCCAGCTTAGGTAGGGGATTTGAATCAGCGTCCAGCCAAAAAAGAGACCGATTAATCCCAGACTCAGCGAGATGGCAGTATAGGATTCAGCTGGGTAAATCAGCAGCAGTGCAGACGGGATACAAATCAACCCACCTGCGATGATGACCGATCTTTGAGTTGTGTCTGATAGTCGGTCGTTCAACCTCCCTATAAAGGGATCTACGAGGAGGTCTGACACTCTTGCAAAAAACAGAATCAGTGCAATCAGACCAAGCGATAAGCCCCACTGTTCGTGGTACCAAGTGGGTAGGTTGATATAGAGCGCTAGAGTTGGAAGTGAGAGCGGAAGAGCCGGAAGGGCATAAAATCCTATCTGGCTCTTCGATAGCTTAGTGCTGTACTTTGTAGAGTCCGACATCAATCGAACCCTCTCTAAACCCACCCTCACAGTAAGCTAGATAGTAAACCCACATGCGTCTAAAGCGCTCATCGAACGCTTCGGTCGCCTTGATGCTTGGCCAAGCGTTTAAGAAGTTTCGGCGCCAAATCTCTAGGGTCTTGGCATAATCCAAACCAAACAACTTCTGTTCACAGAGTTTTAGATCCGCTAACAAGATTTCTCCCTCTAGCGCGGTAGGGCTTGGCAGCATGCCGCCAGGGAAAATGTAGCGCTGAATGAAGTCGGCAGAGCTGCGGTACTGTTCAAAACGATCATCGGCAATGCTAATAATCTGCAGGACCGCGCTTCCCCCTTTTTTAAGACGCTTTTTGAGTGTCTCGAAGTAGGTTGGCCAGTGCTCTTCGCCGACCGCTTCAAACATCTCTATTGAGACAATGTGATCGTATTCACCTTGGATGTCACGGTAATCGATAAGCTGTAGGTCCGCCTGATTGTTTAAACCTAAGCGACTCATTCGATCTTTGGCAAATGCGAGCTGCTCTTTTGATAGAGTGATTCCTGTTACCTTGGCGCCAAACTCTTTGGTCGCTACCTCAGCAAAACCACCCCAGCCACATCCGATCTCAAGCACATGCTCACCGGCCTTAAGATCTAACATCTGGCAAATGGTTCGGTACTTGTTGAGTTGTGCCTCTTCCAGTGTCTCATCACTCTCAAACAGAGCTGAGGAGTAGGTGAAGCTTGGGTCTAACCACTGAGCATAGAAGTCGTTGCCTAGGTCGTAGTGGTAAGCAATATTTTTGCGGCTGCCCTTTTTCGTATTCGCACGGCCTAAGTGGCTTAAACGATTGAATAAACGCAGAAGGGGGTGGCCCTTTAGGATGTCATTCACTAAGTTTTCGTTGGCTAGAGCCCAGCGAATAACGCTGACCTCATCGGGTGTTTGCCACTCGCCATCCATAAAGCTCTCTGCAAAGCCGATAGATCCACCTCGGACAAGACGACGCAAGGATTTAAAGCTATTAATCTTAATGATGGCGTGATGTTCATTATCTGTCTGCTGGCCAAAGTCATGAATCATGCCGTTGGGTAGCTCAAGAGTCAGTCGCCCTTTAATCTGTCCATCGAGTGTTTTGTGCAACAGATTCAATGCGCGACGGTTGAACCAACCGAGAGACGACAGCTGCTGGTTGGAAAGGGTCGTAGTGTATTCAGAAGGACGCATCAGAAACCCTCGTTTTATTATCGATTAAAACCACTTGATGAGTCGTACCTTTGACTCGTTTTTGAAGTGGTACGCGTTTAAGCCAGAGTTGGAGCGCTTCCCAATGAATGCCAGCAATCACTTTGAAGGTCATCAAAGGGTATTTAAACAGGACTTTTAGCAGTGTTCTGTTCGTCAGCTCAGTTCGTTTACCAGTAAAGGTGGCGTGCAGAAGGGACCCTTCTGAGTCGGACTGTCGAATGCAGACAGAGACTCGCTGATGGGGTGCCAGCATGCGAAACTGATAGGGCGCCTTCATAGGCATAAATGGAGAGACGTAAAAGCTCTTTTCACTGCTTTGACGAATCTGATCACTCTTACTGTTGGTTGGGATCAGGTAGCTGTGTCGTTCACCGAAGGTGTTGTTTACTTCGTAAAGAATGACACCAAGGTTGCCGTCACAGTCGTAACAGTAGAAGACACTGAGTGGATTAAAGACGTACCCAAACATTCTGGGGTAGCAGAGTAATTTGATACTGTGACCATACTCAGACAGCTCGTATTGCAGCAGCTGCTCTCTCACCTGTTCAGCGAGGTCTCGGTCGCTCCCTTCGCCATGATCACGGTTTTTAAAGCTAAATAGATTCCAACGCTCTTTTGAGAACAGAGTCAGATTAGCGTCGAGGCTATCTAGCTCATCAAGGTCAATCAACATTGAGGCAACTGAGTAGATGAAACGGTGACGCTTAGGCTTGAAGCGGTGATGCATCACCTTGCCTTCATAGAGCGCGGAGCTAAACATTAGGCTGCGCTCTCGGATGTTTGCGTTGTTCTAACGGGCTCTTGAACATGAATACGTCCATTGGGGTTGTCGACGGTCCAAGGTCGCAAAGCGCCTCCGAGCTGTTCCGCAACTGCGAGGCCTGATTGGATACCATCTTCGTGGAAACCATAGCCCATCCAAGCACCGCAGAACCAACTGCGTTGTTGACCTTGAATGGCCCAAATCTCCTTCTGTGCCTCAATGGAACGTTGATCAAACGCAGGGTGGTCGTATAGGAAACTGCCAAGAATCTTATCGGCTTTAGGTTCTTCGATAGGATTGAGTGTGACAAACACATCTTGTTTGGTTTGCAGAGGCTGCAGTGCGTTCATCCAATAGGTCACTGCAAGCTCACCTTCGCCTTGATCGCTTGAGGCCAGATAGTTCCAAGCTGACCAAGCACCTTTACGGACTGGCATCTGGTTAGTGTCAGTGTGTAACAGCGCACGATTGCGTTGGTAAGGAAAGGCGCTCAGAAGTCGCTGCTCTTCCGGTGTTGCGTCAGACAGCATCTCAAGGGTCTGATCAGCATGACATGCAAATACCACCTGGTCGAAGCGACGCTTCTGTCCGTGGTGATCGATCAGAGTAACTCCGTCAGCATCGCGTTCGACACGGTGTACGCGAGCATTCAAGATGACGCCATCACCCAGTTGCTCAGCGATTTTATTAACGTATTGGCGACTACCACCTATCACTGTACGCCACTGTGGGCGGTCCTTCACTTGAACGAGACCATGGTTCATGCAGAAACGCATAAAGGTCTCTGCAGGGTAGTCCAGCATCTTATCCATGGGCGTTGACCAGATTGCAGCGCTCATGGGCAGAAGGTGCTCATTAATGAAGGTTTGACTGTAACCCTCGCGCTCCAAAAGCTGTCCAAGCGTTAATTCGGCCAGACTAGGGTCGTTATGGAGTCGATCAGAATCTTTGTAAAAAGCTAAGATCTCACGAAGTAGACCCCAATGTTTAAAAGAGAGGAGGTTGCGGCGCTGTGCAAAAAAGCCGCCCAAGCCAGAGCCACTATACTCCACTTTGCCTTTCTCTAGTGAGACGCCGAAGGTCATATTGGTATCGGTAGTGTCTACTTCGAGATATTTGAAGAACTCGACCAGATTGGGATAGTTAACGGGGTTGAATACAATAAACCCTGTATCCACCGGAACGTTGCCTTCGGGAGTGTCGATCTCAACGGTATTTGAGTGGCCGCCAAGGCGATCATCTTTTTCAAAAAGTGAAACGTTATGGCGTTTACTTAAAAGCCAGGCGGCGGATAATCCGGAGATACCAGAACCGATAACTGCGATATTCAATGGTTTTAAAGGCCTTACATTCATTATTGAGTCCATGCAAAAACAAGCTTGAATTTCGTTACGAACAGTCTACCTTGATAGATCAAAAGATGTCGGTTATTTTCAAAAAAGTGGCCAACGGTCAATTTTTACTATTTACTGTTCAAAATGTGATCCATTTATAAACCCTCTAACGTAGTGAAAGCGATGACTGATAACAGATCCGAGGAAACTGATGTGACTGCAGCAGTGGCAATAGCGGAGCAAAAAAAGAAGAAGGAGCGGGATGCATGGTCAGACCTGCTCGCGTCGCTTTCTGAAACCCGCAGTAAAGTGGATTTCAGCCGCTTATACGAACATTTTGCACCCAGAGTGAAAGCGTACATTATCCGTTTTGGAATGCCGGTAGCGGCAGCCGAAGAGCTGACACAGGAATCGATGCTGGCCGTATGGCGTAAAGCGCACCTGTACACGCGCAGTAAAGCCAGTGCCAGTACCTGGATTTTTACATTGGCAAGAAACCAATGCATCGATCGCCTTCGCAGAGAGAAAGCGGTTGAATACGAGTTACCTGAAGAAGAGATCGATCCCGATCAACGTCATTACGGCGAGCATGCCGTTCTCGAAGAGAGAATGAGCGGAGCGATCGCCAAGTTGCCTGAAGCTCAGGCACATGTTCTCTACCTCTCATATTATGAGGGTAAGAGTCATTCAGAAATTTCAGAGCAGTTAGGTATACCGCTCGGCAGCGTTAAATCGAGATTGAGATTGGCATTCAGCAAACTCAAAGCTCATTGGGGAGAAGAAGAGTGAAAATAAGTCATCATCTTGACGATGCTACCCTTATGGCACGTGCCGCCGGCGCGCTGTCTGATGGTATGACACTGTTGGTTGATAGTCATCTTCACTGGTGCAAGACCTGTCAAACTAAAGCTTGGGAAGCAGAGTGTATCGGCGGTGAGTTACTTGCTGACATCCAACCGCAAGCGATGAGCGAAGGCTCTTTAGACTCCATTTTGGGTATGCTCGATGGTAGCGAAGAGGTGGTTGCTGAACGAGCTGTCAAAGTCAAAGGCAGTGCAGAAGTTCCAGAACCTCTGGCGCAAATTGTCGGATCTGACCTGGATGCCATTGAGTGGAAGCGTCTTGGCCCGGGTGTGCAACATTACGATTTTAATTTCCCTGGAGAGGGAGCGTGTCGTCTTCTTAGAATTCAGCCTGGCGTCTCGGTGCCGCACCATACCCACAAGGGTAATGAGCTGACGATGATCCTTCGTGGCTCGTACAGTGACGATGTGGGGCGTTTCTGTCAGGGCGATGTCGCAGATCTTGATGAAGAGATCAAACACCAGCCGATCGTTGATACCGGTTCTGAGTGCATCTGTCTGATCGCAACTGAAGCGCCACTTAAATTTACAGGTATTATGGGTCGTCTGGCTCAGCCATTCATTGGTCTGTAATCACTATTGAAATAAGAAGACCGGTTTTAAAGCCGGTCTTTTTTTTGGGGAAAACATGAATATCGTCTGGTTTCGCAATGACCTTAGAGTAGCCGCAAACCCAGCATTGGAAGCTGCGCAACGTAATGGATTGGCCACGGTGGCCCTTGTCTGTCTGACTCATGAGAGCTGGTCGGAACATAACGAATCGCCTCAACGTATGGGGCTATGGCGAGATCGGTTACTGCAGGTTAAAGGCGAGCTTGAATCTCTGAATGTGCCTTTAAAAGTGATTCAGGCAGGGCACTTTGATCACTGTGCCAGTGCCATTAGAAACCTGGCAACAGAGTTGTCAGCAACTCACTTTTTCTTCAATCACGAGTATCCACTAAATGAGCAGTTGCGCGATGATGCAGTCGTTGCAGCCCTTCAACCCGATGTGAGCTGTCAGGGCTTTCATGGTGAGGTGATCATTCCACCGGGTGAGGTTAAAACTCAAACGGGCACAGACTTTAAAGTCTATACCCCATTCTCGCGTGCATGGCGGGCAGCGTTACCTCGATTTGACTACCTAATTAAAGCGATGAACATCCCTTTTCCAGCTGCCTCTGTTCCCTCGGATGAGATTCCAGATGATCTTGGCTGGCGCCCACTGTCCTATGATAAAGAGTTGTGGCCCGTTGAGACCGAAGCGATCCGTGAACGTGTCTACGAGTTTGTCCGTGAACGGGAGTTGGATTACAAAGAGCATCGTGACTTTCCAGCAATCAACGGGACCTCCCAGTTATCGCCTTACTTGACCATTGGTGCTGTGTCACCACTACAGTTGATGCATGTTCAAAGACAGGAGCGTGAGAACGATGGCTGGTTAGAGAGCAGTTGGCTCAATGAGATCATCTGGCGTGAGTTCTATCGTCACCTGACGGTTGCGTTTCCAGAGCTGTCTAAACTTGAGCCGTTTAGACCAGAAACTGAGCAGAAGATTCAGTGGTTGGATCGTGAGCCGCTGTGGCAGGCTTGGTGTCAGGGTGAGACAGGGTTTCCGATTGTCGATGCAGCGATGAAACAGCTGTTAACAACAGGTTGGATGCACAATCGACTGCGTATGGTCGTGGCCAGCTTTTTAACTAAATTAATTGGCATCGATTGGCGCCGCGGTGAGAAGTTCTTTATGGAGCATCTGATTGATGCTGATTTCCCATCCAACAACGGTGGTTGGCAGTGGTCTGCTTCAGTGGGTGCTGATGCCGCTCCCTATTTTCGAATCTTCAACCCGACTGCGCAAAGCGAGAAGTTCGATGCCAAAGGTGAATTTCTTGTGAAGTGGTTGCCAGAGCTGGCCGCGCTACCGCCTAAAGAGCGTCATAAGCCGGGGGCAGGGCAGGCGTTTGGTCGTCCCGCGCCGATCATTGATTACTCTCTTGAGCGAAAACGCGCGTTGGACGCTTATAAAGAGGGCTAGGATCTGGCACACTTCCTTCCAAGTTTTTTGGGAGAGTGTAAATGGATTGGGAAAGGCTGCTAACGCGCAAACGTTATGGTCACGACGAAGTAGAATCGGCGGAGCAGGGTCGAAGCCACTTCCACAAAGATCATGACCGAATCATCTTTAGTAGTGCTTTCCGTCGCTTGGGTCGTAAGACGCAAGTGCACCCTATGTCCCTCAACGATCACATCCATACTCGTCTGACTCACTCCATTGAGGTAGGCAGTCTTGGGCGTAGTCTGGGCATTCGTGCCGGCGAGTTGATTGCTGATCAGCTGCCAAAGGGCATATCGCCTGATGACTTGGGGATGATTGTGCAGTCGGCCTGTCTGGCTCACGATATTGGTAACCCCCCTTTTGGTCATGCTGGCGAGTACGCCATTCGTGATTGGTTCCGTCAGCGTCAAGAGGATCAGCGTTTCTCGCAGCTCTCTGAAGACGAGTTTTTAGATCTAAAAACCTTTGAAGGTAATGCGCAGGGGCTCAGGGTCGTCACCAAGATCGAGAACCATCTCTTTGATGGTGGTCTGCGCTTAACCTACCCAACTCTAGGAACACTATTGAAATACCCTTGGACAGCTCGTCACGGTGGTAAGAAGGGTAAGTTCAGCTGTTATCAAGCGGAACTTCCTTTAGTAGCATCACTGGCCAAAGATCTTGGTCTGCCTCAGCTTGAAGAGGATCGCTGGGCGCGTCACCCTCTGAACTTCCTAATGGAGGCGGCGGATGATATCTGTTACGCCATATTGGATCTTGAAGATGCTATTGAGTTGAACCTGCTTAGTTTCGATGAGGTTAAACCTATCTTGTTAACGCTCTGCGGCGACCTGGAGTTTGATGATGAGATCTTCGCGACCCAGGCCTCTGCACGACGTAAGATTTCGGCACTTCGTGGTCGAGCGATGGAGAACATGGTCGACTCAGCGGTGCAGGTGTTTGCCGATCAGCTGCCAGAGATCTTGTCAGGTCAATATCAGGGTGAGCTTCTCAGTGATGGCGATCCCATGGTTAGAGATGGGTTGGCTGCAGCGAAACGTATCGCCCAAGAGCGGGTCTTTCCAGACAATCGAAAAGCAGAGCTAGAGGTGGGTGCCTATACTATTCTAGGTGTGTTGGTTGAGGCTTTTATCGAGGCGGTCTGGGAGCAGCACCAAAAGCAGGGAGAAGATCTCTGTTATCGCAGTGAAAAGATTATCGGTCTGATGGGGATTCATGCCCCCTCTTCGGGTGAGTCGCTCTATCAAGGCTACATGCGTGCCTTGGACTTTATTAGCGGTATGACCGACTCCTATGCAAGCTACCTTGCTCGACAGATCGGTGGAGGAATAAAGGTTTAATATGGCATCACTTCAAGATCAGCTTAGTCGACTCGTCTACAGCACGGAAAAAGGTAACCTCTGTCCTGATTGTGGCGAAGCGTTAACCGCTTGTATCTGTTCAGAGCAGGCAGAGCAGACGCGCATTGCCGCAATGGATGGGGTAGTTCGCATTCGTCGTGAAACCTCTGGGCGAAAAGGCAAAGCCGTCACTACCATTTCCGGTGTGCCAAGAGTTGAGTCTGAATTAAAGACGCTTCTGAAAAAGTTGAAGCAGGGGTGTGGTTCAGGCGGTGCTGTCAAAGAGGGAATTATTGAGATTCAAGGTGATCACCGCGACAAACTTAAAACCCTCTTAGAGAAAGAGGGTTTTACCGTTAAGTTAGCGGGCGGTTAGAGGCCGATTGCTCGCTCCGAGAGTGCCAGTTCCATTCGGGCGCGCAGCAAAGAGTAAAGCTGTATTGCCGCATCAATCTCCTCTTTGCGGTTCGTAAGACTCTCGATATTTAAGCCGAGCGGTAGATCCAATTCGGCGCAAGATTCCAAAATCATCTGCAAGTTGGTGTAACAGATCTTAATAGACTCTTTAAGTGGCTGATCGGCATCCAAAATTCGGTAGCTGGTCGCCTCTGGTACCGAAATACCCAACCACTTCATAAACTCAAGGGTCTTCTCACTGCCACAAGGTGTGAAAGTCAAAATGATTCGTGCCGGCTCCATATCGAGCTGTTTGCAGCGACGAGCATAGGAGGTCAGCATGTCGATGGTCGCTTGTGCGTTATAAACCGCTTGCGAGATGAAGAAGTGACAGCCCTCTTTCTGCTTGGTCACCATGCGCTCGTGTTCATCGCCTTTTTTCTGATGGCGCTCTGCGATACAGACACCGCCAAGGGCAATTGTTTTATGAGACTCTTCCAGTGATTGGTAGGCATCATTCAAACTGAACTTGTAGTCACCTTCCGAGGAGGGGGCGCCAACCAGGACGATATTGTTCTGGTGGTAGGTCTCAGTCGTCTCTTCTACCCACTCTTCAAACTCTTGTCGACTACCTTGAGCAACACTGTTGTAGGTGATGGTTCCGCAGCCGCTCTTTTCGTGAAGCAATTTAGCGTAGTGGCGCGGGTCACGTGTTTGAGCAAAGGGGAATGGGCGAGGTGTGTCGATGCGAGTGCTCTCGTCCTGAATGTCATAAACGATAATGCCATCGAACGCGATACGGTCGAGTCGTTCCAGCAGCTTGTCAGCAATGCCTGACATCACTTCATCTTCGGTGCCCATTTTGGGTGGGGTAGTACCGATGACATAAACCCCTTGGTCCGTACCGATTAATTTGTCCTGAAGTGAGCAGCTCATCTCTATTCCAATTGCTTCTTTTAAGTGTGGCTTAGTATAAACGTGAGTGGATTTCATGAAAATTGCATATCCCATGAAATTTTTTTCTTAAGATATGCATGACGTTCAATTTAGAGCTTTCGAACGACGTTGACACCGTCGCGCAGAGTCAGAAAGACGTTTTCCACCTCGGGGTCCTCTGCAATCAGTCGGTTTGTTTCAACTAACACATCATCGATATCGGATTCTGGTTGAATGACCTTGCCAGACCAGAGCACGTTATCAAGTACGATTAAGCCACCTGGGCGAGTCAGCTCTTTAACCTTTAAGTAGTAGTTTAGGTAGTTGCGTTTGTCGGCATCGATAAAGGTGAAATCCAATGGGCCATCAAGTTGATCTGCAAGAGTTTCAAGGGTGTCGATGGCAGGACCAAAGATCACGTCAATCTTTTTGCCGTGTTCGCTTCGCTCATAAAAGGTTTTTGCGAAGTCGATCGCGCGTGGGTTGGTTTCACAGCAGATAAGCTTGCCATTATCCGGCATGCCTTCCGCAATGGATAGCGCTGAATAGCCTGTGAACATACCAATTTCAAGGGCGCGTTTCGGCTGAGCAATCGCAGAGAGCATCTTAAGTGTTCGGCCGACCAGGCGGCCAGATAGCTTTTGTGGCCATCCCATATTTTGGTTGGTTTGGTCGATCAACTCCTGCAGGAGTTCGGGCTCTGCTGAAGTAGAGATAAAGGCATAGTCTTCGACCTGTTCGTCGACGAGAAAGTCAGGCATGGGATACTCAGTTATTGATTAAGGGTGGAGATGATGGCGCTGCCCCACATGGTGACGCTCTTTCCATCTTCGGTCCAAAGGTATTGGCAAAGTTTAATATCAGACTCAATGCAGCTTTGCTGGCTGATTGCGACACCGGTAGGTAGGGTTTGGCAGCCCTGTTCTGGCTCCTTGCCCACTCCATACAGACGTGCGCTCAACAGCGAGCGATAGAGAGACTCGGTTTCGCACACCCAGTGCTTTCCTTCATCGCTAAGAGCGTTGGCGGTTGGAGTGAGTGCAAGTGCAGCGAGCGATCCTAAAATTATTTGTCTAACTTTCATTTTAATCTCTGTGCAGGTCCGTACAATATCGCTAAAAGGAGATTATAACTATGAACGAATCGCTATACATCTTTCTGTTAACCGGCGTCTTCTCAATGTCGGCTGCGCTGAGTGTAGGTGCCATCAACAAAATGCCAGAATCTGATCGTCCTGCATGGTTTGCGGTGAAGCAGAATATGGTCATGATGGTGGTGCTCGGTAATCTTGCTGCGCTAACGCTGGTGGGTTCTCTGGCCTATGGATTTCAGACCTTGCACTGGTCGATTCCATTGAGCTCAATGTTCATCACCTTCCCGATCGTGCATCAGTTATTGGTGGTCAAATTGATCGGTGCTACCAAGGCACTATTCTTAACAGTTCCTGCTACCTTGGCCTCTATTGCGGTGCTCTATATCTACTGGCCCTAATCGTTAATTTGTCCTACCTAAAAACGCAGCCTCGGCTGCGTTTTTTGTTTTTAGTTCTTAAGACGCAAAAATGTTGCGATGTTATGTGTAAATCTAATGTAAACCTAAGAGAGTGTTTTTTGCCGGTTATCAATAATATATTTTGATTTTGTGCTTACAATCTAATTTTAATGCAAATATTTTGCATAAATTAAAAATTATTGGCGTTTTATTTGTGTGTTAGTATTGTTGTTTCATATCTATAATTTGCATTAGTTTCGTTAATTTTTTGTAAATATAATTAAGTTACTGTCTATTTATCAATAATGACGCAAAATTTGTGCGTAAATTAGAAAATATTGTTATTTATATGATTTATATGGGTTGCATTGGTAGCTTTTGCAAAAATTTCTCATTAAATTAAAGATAAACGCAAATATTTTGCGTTAAGTGTTGGAATGCTTGGTTGGGTTGTGTATATTTTGAGCAATGGACGATTTAATCGTCATCACTGGCTTTAGGATTTGTAATCTGTGGATGCAAAAGATTGGGAGATAATTCGTGCGCTCCAGCAAGATGGACGTCGCACCACGAATGAGATCGCGGATAGCGTTCGTCTCTCAGGCTCGGCCGTGTCTCGCCGTATCGCACGTCTAGAAAAAGACGGCATCATTTCTGGTTACACCGCACTCGTAGATCCCGATAAGGTTGGTTATACCGCCACCGTCATGGTTGAAATTACGCTCGATAGCCAGTCTGATGCGGCTCAATCAGAGTTTGAGCGTGCGGTTGCTAAGGTCCCGAGTGTCAGATCCTGTTACCTAATGAGCGGCGATGCGGATTATCTATTAAAGGTAGCAGCAAGAGATTTGCGTGACTTTGAACGGTTGCGCCGAAAGGTTTTGAGTGATTTACCGCATGTTTCACGTATGCAGACGTCGTTTGCTTTACGCGAAATCGTCAATCACTTGGAGTACGCGCCGGAGAGCGCATAACAATGGTTAAACGTAATGAAAATTGGGTGTGAATCGTGGATTCAAAAATGATTGTAGCTCTTGATATCGGTACCTCTAAGGTTGTCTGTATGGTGGCCGAGATCGGTACGGACGGTGATATTGAGGTCGTGGGCGTCGGCTCTCACCCATCACGCGGTTTAAAACGCGGTGTGGTCGTTAACATCGAATCTACTGTGCAGTCGATCCAGCGAGCGGTTGAAGCGGCTGAGTTGATGGCGGGAGTCAAAATTCACTCAGTCAGTGTGGGCGTCTCTGGTAGCCATATTGCGAGTCAAAACTCACACGGTATTGTTGCTCTGCAGAGTAAAGAGGTGACTCAATCAGACGTAGAGCGTGTCATTGAGGCTGCTCAAGCGGTCGCGATTCCGGCGGATCAGCGCATTCTGCACATCCTTCCGCAAGAGTATTTGATTGATAACCAAGAGGGCATCAAAGAGCCGCTTGGCATGTCCGGTGTGCGTTTGGAAGCTAAGGTTCATCTGATTACCGGTGCGACTAACGCCATTCAGAATATTGAGAAGTGTGTTCGCCGCTGTGGTCTTGAGATCGATGCCGTAGTTCTTGAGCAGTTGGCATCGGGTTACGCGGTGTTGACTGATGATGAGAAGGATCTGGGTGTCTGCATGGTTGATATCGGCGGTGGTACCACCGATATCGCGATCTTTACTCAAGGTTCAATTCGTCACACAGCTGTGATTCCTGTTGCGGGCGATCAAGTCAGCAATGATATTGCCATGGCATTGCGCACCCCAATGCAGCATGCCGATCAGATCAAAATGAAGTACGCCTGTGCATTGGCGCAGTTAGCGCGTGCTGATGAGACGATCAAAGTTCCAAGCGTCGGTGATCGTCCTGCGCGAGATCTATCACGCCAAGCTCTGGCTGAAGTGGTGGAGCCGCGTTATGAAGAGCTGTTTACCCTAGTTCAGCAAGAGCTTCGCCGCAGTGGGTTTGAAGATCTAGCGGCAGCCGGCATCGTCCTGACCGGCGGTACTTCGAAGATGGAAGGCGCGGTTGAGCTCGCTGAAGAGATATTCCACATGCCTGTTCGTTTGGCTAAGCCAACGGGTGTAGGCGGTGTTGATGATCTGTTGAGTAACCCTATCTACGCAACGGCGATTGGTCTGTTGCTCTACTCGGCGGATAACGACCTTGATCAGCATGTGGATGCCGAAACAATGACCGATTTTGGTTTGATGCCGGACGATATTGCTGAGCATCAGCCCGAGAAAAAACGAGTTAAAAAAGAGCCATCAGAAGGGTGGGTCTCTAAAACAAAATCTTGGTTAAAAGGTAACTTTTAATCAGAGCTTAGTGGGCAGTAACCGGCAAAGATCGGGCCTGCCTTACATAAAACCTGGAGGAAGATATGTTTGAGTTAGTAGAAGATACAAACGAGAACGCAGTAATCAAAGTTGTCGGTGTCGGTGGTGGTGGCGGTAACGCAGTCAACCACATGGTCGCGTCGGATGTAGAGGGTGTAGATTTCATCTGTGCCAATACCGATGCTCAGGCACTTGGAAAAATGGCCGCTAGTACAGCCCTTCATATCGGTGGTGATATGACGAAAGGCTTGGGTGCTGGCGCTAACCCAGATGTTGGTCGTCAAGCAGCAGTCTCTGACCGTGAACAGATTGCCGACTCTTTGCGTGGTGCCGACATGGTCTTCATCACTGCAGGCATGGGTGGTGGTACCGGTACGGGTGCTGCACCGATCGTTGCCGAAGTGGCTAAAGAGATGGGAATTCTTACGGTGGCGGTCGTCACTAAACCCTTCCCATTTGAAGGCAAAAAACGCATGAAGATCGCGGAAGAGGGTATTCGTGAGCTGCAGGAGCAGGTCGACTCTCTGATTATTATTCCTAACGAGAAACTGCTTCCTGTCCTAGGTAAAAACACCAGCTTGATCAAAGCCTTTGGTGAAGCCAACGATGTACTTAAGGGCGCCGTTCAAGGCATTGCTGACCTCATTATCCGTCCGGGTATGATCAACGTCGACTTTGCAGACGTTCGTACGGTGATGTCTGAAATGGGCATGGCCATGATGGGTACTGGTCATTCACGTGGTGATGAGCGTGCAGCAGAAGCGACGGAAGCGGCGATTAAGAGTCCACTGCTTGAAGATGTTGATCTGAAAGGCGCAAGTGGCATTTTGGTGAACATCACAGCGGGTATGGACCTTAGCCTGGGTGAGTTCGCTGAAGTGGGTGAAATTGTTGAAGAGTACGCGTCAGACAATGCGACCATTGTGGTCGGTACCGTTATCGATCCAGATATGAGTGAAGAGCTCAAAGTCACGGTAGTAGCGACTGGTTTAGCTCAGGCTCAACAGGCGGGTGCCCGTGTTGTAAACAGTGATGTGACAACCGGTGGTCCAACTCAAGTAGAGGTGAAAACGGCGCCACCTACGGCCTCTGATTTCAGCCAGCTTGAGTTGCCAACAGTAATCCGTAATCGTCAGGCTCAACAAGCCGAGCAGGCGGTTGAGATGGAAGAGCCAGTACAACAGAAAACCGGTACTGATGATATGGAGTTCTTGGATATCCCAGCCTTCCTGCGTCGTCAGGCCGATTAATTAAGTTTTAAACCGTCCAGGTTTCCCGCTCCCCATTATTGGGTGAGCGGGTCTTTTACTGCGACGAGCAGAAACTCGTGATTCCCATCACCCCCTTTAATAGGGCTGTCGATGTAGGTCACTACTCTCATCTCTAACTCGGACATCAGCGTTTTAAAACGCTCCTCCAGCTCTTTATAGAGATCCGTCGATTTGACGATTCCCCCCTTGCCTATGTGCTCCTTTCCTAACTCAAACTGAGGTTTCACCAGTGTGACTAGGTAGCTCCCTCTGTCCAGTAGTTGGCAAAGTCCCGGCAAAATAAGGGTTTGCGAAATGAATGAGACATCCATAACGGCTAGATCAAACTGTCCAGTGGGGCTGTGTGCTTTTAGCTCAGGCTTGAGTTCACGCGCGTTATAGCCTTCAAGGCAGGTCACCTTTGGGTTGGATCTCAGCTTCTGTGCCAGCTGGTCATGTCCCACTTCAATACCTAGTACAGAGGCGGCACCCTGTTGAACGAGGTAATCGGTAAAGCCACCGGTTGATTGTCCAACATCGATGGCATGAACATCGTTAAGATCAATTTGGCAGATCTCAACGGCGCCTTTCAGTTTCAGTGCACCACGCGAAACGTACTGGTCGACTTCAGACAGAGTCACCTGAAACTCAGTCGACTCGGGAAGCTTGATGCCGGGTTTGCTTAAGATGCGCCAGGCTTTATCAAGGTAGCTAACGCGCCCCTCTTTAATGGTACGTTGTGCTTGCGTGCGACTATCACACAGACCTTTATCCAGCAGTAGTTGATCAGCGCGTTTCATCTTGGCTCCCAAATTAGTTGGCTAATAGTAAACAAAGTTCTACTACTTGTCAGAACCAGGATCTCTGCGATAATGGCCTGAGTTTAATATTCTTGATCAGGAGCGCTTCATGTCTAATCGCAGCACCATCTCTACACCCAATGCACCGGCTGCCATTGGTACCTATTCACAAGCTGTCAAAGTGGGTAACACGGTCTACATCTCAGGTCAGATTCCTTTGATTCCAGAATCGATGGAGCTGGTGACTGAAAGCTTCGAAGCGCAGGCCGTTCAGGTGTTTGAAAATTTAAAAGCGATTGCTGAAGCGGCAGGTGGCTCGCTCAACGAAGCAGTGAAATTGACTATTCTTTTGAGTGATATGTCGCACTTTGCCAAGGTCAATGAGGTGATGGCGCGTTACTTCGACGAGCCCTATCCAGCGCGTGCTGCGTTTGCTGTGAAAGAGTTGCCTAAGTCAGTCGATATCGAGATCGATGCCATCATGGTGACAGCCGACTAATCATGCCTCGTCCTCTTGTTGCTGAGATCGATTTAGCTGCCCTCAAACATAATTTGGCACTGGCCAAGCAGCAAAATCTGCAGGCCAAAACTCTGGCCGTGGTTAAAGCGAATGCTTATGGTCATGGCGCTGTTAAGGTGGCGCTAGCCTTAGAGTCTGATGCCGATGCCTTTGGTGTTGCCTCTATCGAGGAAGCGCTAGAGCTGCGTGAGGGTGGCCTTAAAGCGCCTGTTCTGCTGCTTGAAGGTTGCTTTTCAGAGGAGGAGTTAGCCTCTTGTGAGCGTCAAAACTTTTGGGTGGTCTGTCACAGTGACTATCAAATTGAGTGGCTAATTCGCTATCTGTCGACGACCGATTGGCGACCACAGATCTGGTTAAAAGTGGACTCTGGTATGCATCGCCTCGGTTTTGATGCAGATGCCGTAGCGGGTGTAATGGAGCAGTTCTCCTCTATAGAGGGACTGCCTATACCGGTTATGATGAGTCACTTTGCCTGCGCCGATCAGCCTGCCCATCCTCGTAATGAGGTTGCACAGTCGCGGTTTAATCCAGTCAAAACTAACCTCAGTAGTTTTGCTAACTCTGCCGGAATTTTTACCCAAGCAACGCCTGCTGATAGTTGGCAGAGGCTAGGCATTGGGCTTTATGGTGGAACGCCGAGTGAGCTGGGTTTGCAAGGTTTGCAGCCTGCTATGACGCTGAAAACAGCCATTATTGCGTTGCGCGATATTTCACCGGGTGAGTCGGTGGGTTACGGTGCAACCTATACCGCGGAATCACCTCGTAAAATTGCGACAATCGCCATTGGGTATGCCGATGGCTATCCGCGCCAAGCGAAGCAAGGTACACCTGTGTTGGTTAATGGTGTTGAAGCACCGATCGTCGGTCGTGTCTCAATGGATATGATTACCGTTGATGTGACCGATTTGCCGTCAGTGTCGGTAGGTGATGAGGTGATCATGTTCAATGAACAGTTACTTGCGGATAGGGTCGCTAAATGCTGCGATACCATCGACTACACGCTGTTTGCGGGGCTAACAGCGCGTGTTCCTAGGCGGTATTCTGAGTGAGTCTCTGGAAAACGCTGTCAGAGCGGGTGACAGGCTGAAGGCCAGTCACCATGACTCCGTAATACGTTACGTGCACCGGTGACTGGCTTTAGCCTGTCATCCGCCTTCTATTTACGCTCCAACCTACCACATCAAATCATCAGGAATCGCGTAATCCGCATAAGGATCATCCTCATCACTCACCTGTTGATCGCTAGACAGAGGAATGATTCGTTCAGGACGACGCTGTTCTATTCGTTCTGCCACAACGGCCGGTACTAAAGCATAACCTTCACCGAGTTTAGCGACCCGTATCTGGGCGCGAGTAAGCGGCTGAAACATCGATTCATCGATGTAGATGTGCTTGATGGTCTTGCCATCAGCGAACTGGTAACGAGTCTCTGCGCGCTCAGATATCGTAATTTGATGATGTTCAATCAGCTGCTTCACTTGAGCGTCGATTGCTCTCTCTGCCTGTTCCGCATCACGTGCCTCATTCAAGGCGCGATCTTGTGCCGCTTTCTGCTCGCGTTTGGCTTGGATATCCGCTTGCTGTTTGGCTTTTTCTGCAGCGACCTCATCAGGAGACTGCTTTTTCTTTTTGCGCTTCTCAATCGTCGCCTTTTTTGCCTGTTGTTTGTTAGCAAGGCCCGCTTTTAACAATTGGTCCTGAAGTGATCCCGCCATGACACCTGTTTCCATAAGTTCTAGAATGCGCGGAGTTTAACATAGCTTTTTCATTGAGGTATTTGTGAATTTAGTTGAGTGGTTAACCCTATTAGCGGTCTGTACTTTGGGGGCAGTTTCACCCGGTCCCAGCCTTTTGGTTGTTGTAAACCAGGCGTTAAATGGATCCCGTGTTCATGGTCTATTAACTGCAATCTCGCACGGTTTAATGGTCGGTGGTTGGGCTCTATTGACGGTCGTAGGGTTAAGTCAGCTGCTGGCTCGTTTGCCTTGGATAGAGGTGGGTTTAACCGTCATCGCCGCCCTTTATCTACTGAACATGGCTCGCGGCGCTTGGCAGGGTGGATCGATGAAGATTGCGCCTGAAGAGCGCTCGCGAACCAGTTATTGGCAGGCGATTCGTGATGGGGCCGTTATTGCGACCTTCAATCCTAAGTTGATGCTCTTTTTTATTGCGATTTTTGCCCCTTTTGTCGGCTCTGAATCAACCTTTGAAACGCAGACGCTGCTGGTCGTAACGCCCTGGGTTACTGATACCCTCTGGTACATCATCGTTTCGCTACTGCTAAGTACACGCAAAAGCTTGGCGCTACTGGAAAAGCACGAGCAGCGAATCAATCGAGGCATGGCGGTGGCATTGACGCTTCTGGCGGGTGTGATGCTGTCAGGTCTGCTTTAACTTCATTTGCAATAGCCTAGCGGGGTGCTTATACTTCGCGCTCCTCATTCGAGGTGTTTTTGTGGTGGCTCCATTGGTCCTCCCGCAATGATAAACCGTGAACCTGGTCAGGCCCGGAAGGGAGCAGCCACAGCGGTCGACTCATGTGCCGGGATGTGGCTGGTGGGGCCATCTCCATTTCTGGTAAAAATTCCCGCTGTTTGACTCTCCCTCACCAACGATAAATGTTAGTATCGGGTTAAAATTTTCCGACCACTGAGGATAGGATGAGTTATCAGGTTTTAGCCCGTAAATGGCGTCCCCGTCGTTTCGTTGAAACGGTAGGGCAGGAGCACGTTCTAAAAGCGCTTGTGAATGCGCTCGACGAGAACCGGTTGCACCACGCCTATCTGTTTACCGGCACGCGAGGTGTGGGTAAAACCTCCATTGCACGTCTGTTTGCTAAAGCGCTGAACTGCCAAGAGGGCGTCAGCTCGGAGCCATGTGGTCGTTGTAGCTCCTGTATCGAAATTGCTGAAGGTCGATTTGTTGATCTTATCGAGGTCGATGCGGCTTCACGTACCAAAGTGGAAGATACCCGTGAGCTGTTAGAGAACGTGCAATACGCACCAACTCAAGGTCGCTACAAAGTCTACCTAATAGACGAGGTACACATGTTGTCGACCTCGTCATTCAATGCCTTGTTGAAGACGTTGGAAGAGCCACCACCGCACGTTAAATTCCTACTGGCGACAACCGATCCACAGAAACTGCCAGTGACCATTTTGAGTCGTTGTCTTCAGTTCAACCTGAAGAACATGGCGCCAGAGAAGATCGTCTCTCACCTTCAGTTTGTACTGGGCGAAGAGTCCATCCCCTTTGATGACGCTTCACTCTGGCTGATTGCGCGTTCTGCGGATGGGTCTATGCGTGATGCGCTGTCGTTGACCGATCAGGCCATTGCGTTTGGCTCTGGTGCGCTGCGTGAAGGTGATGTGCGTGCTATGTTGGGTACCATTGATCATCGCTTGGTGTTTGATCTACTGGATGCGATTGTGGCCGGTGACGGTAAAGCAACGATCGATCGAGTAGCAGCCATGGCTGAGTTTTCGCCCGATTTTGCTGGTGTATTAGCTGAGATGATCTCGATTCTGCATCGAGTAGCCTTGGCTCAAGTGGTGCCTGCTGCGATCGATAATAGCTTAGGGGATCAGGCTCAGATTCAAGCGCTTGCTGGCAAGGTGCGTGCAGAAGAGATACAGCTCTACTACCAAATCGCATTAACAGGCCGTCGTGATCTGCCGATGTCACCGAACCCTCGTGAAGCATTAGAGATGTGCTTGTTACGTATGTTGGCCTTCCGTCCTGTCGATCAGCGTCCTATCGATGCGCCACCCGTTAAGCCGTCTGAGATCTCTAGGCCTGTTGAAAATGAGCCTGCTGTCAGTGAGCCGGAACCACAGCCAGCGATCGAAACGCCAGTTGTTGAAAAGCCGCTAGAGACTCAAGCGACGCTAGCGCAGCCAGAGTCTGCTCCAGTGAATGATCCCCCGCCATGGGAGGATATTCCCGCTGAGGCCTATGCAGATCAGGAGCCAACGGCAAAAAAGTTTGAAGCGGACTCGATGGAGGCCGTATCGGCTCCGTTGGAGTCCGCTAGGGTTGAGCCATCTGAACCATTTAAGCCAGCTGAGCCCATGGATAAACTCATGGATGAGCCGGCTATTGACCCTGTTGAATCTAACGACAGTGCGATTGATCTGTTTGGCGAAGAGACGCCACTAGCCACTTACGATAAGCCGGATGAGCAACCAGTAGTTGAAGAGGTTAAGCCAGTAGAGGCAGTTGAGCCGGTTGAGCAGAAAGAACAGGCTAAAAAAACGCTAGAAAAATCAATTACGCTCTCCAATTTTGCGCTTGAAGATTGGGTGCATTTGATTGCCCAACTGGATCTAACCGGTATGACCGAGAGCTTGGCTAAGGCGATGTCCCTTGAGACACTTCAGGGGAACCGTATGGTGTTGCACTATACGGCTGAGCAGGAAGCGCTCTTCAATGATCAGCACAAACAACGTATTGCTGATGCGATTACCGCCTTTTTCCAAGAGCCGATGTCGGTTGATTTTCAGCTGGCTGAACAGACTCGTGAAACGCCGGTGAACTACCGTATTCGCCGTGCTGAAGAGCGACGCATAGCGGCGGTAAGGCATTTGAAACAAGATCCCAATGTGGAACGATTAATTGAGATGTTCGATGGACAGTTAGATGAACTCTCCGTTGAGCCTTTAGAGATAGAGTGAGGTCATAGTTATGATGAAAGGTGGAATGGGCAACCTAATGAAGCAGGCCCAAAAGATGCAAGAGGACATGCAGAAAGCGCAAGAGGAGATCGCTCGCGCTGAAGTGACGGGTGAAGCGGGTGCAGGTCTTGTCAGCATCGTTATGAACGGTCGTCACGACGTAAAACGTGTCAGCATCGATGACTCTTTGATGGAAGAGGATAAAGAGATTCTAGAAGATCTTATCGCTGCAGCGGTTAATGATGCGGTGCGTAAGGTTGAAACCACCAGCCAAGAGCAGATGTCGAAAATCACCCAAGGTATGGGTATGCCACCTGGCTTTAAGATGCCGTTTTAATTATGTCGTTAACCCCTAAGCTAGAATCGCTAATCAGCGCACTGCGTCGCCTACCGGGAGTGGGCCCTAAGACGGCTCAGCGTATGGCGTTGCACCTGTTAGAGCGTGATCGCGATGCTGCCATCCAGATCAGTGGTGCGCTAGCTGATGCTGCTCAGAATATTGGTGAGTGTGAACAATGCCACTCGCTCTCTGAGCAGGCCGTCTGCGATATCTGCAGTAATGCAGCGCGTGATCGTAAAACCTTGTGTGTTTTGGAATCACCGATTGATCTGATGGCGATCGAGCAGACGGGGGGCTACGCAGGCCTCTATTTTGTATTGGGCGGGCACCTGTCGCCGATCGATGGAGTAGGGCCGGAAGATTTGAAAATCGATCAGCTTTTGGATCGAGTCTACCAGGGCGAGATTAACGAACTGGTGTTGGCCACCAATCCAACGGTAGAGGGTGAAGCGACCGCTCACTACATTGCCGAACAGCTTCGCGATGTTGATGTCAGTATCAGTCGTATTGCTCACGGGGTGCCTGTAGGTGGCGAGCTTGAGTACGTAGATGGCGGTACTCTGGCGCATGCGCTGGCCGGTCGCCGCCAGATGGAGCGATAAGTTGATAGATTTTAGCGGTTACGACTTTGCCAAGCTGAGACAAGCGGCCAAAAACCCAATCTGGATCGATACCGAAGAGCAGTTGGCTCACTACTGTCAGCAGTGGTTAGAGGTGCCGTTGATTACCTTGGATACTGAGTTCATTCGTACCTCCACCTTCTACGCAAAGCCAGGCCTGATTCAAGTCGCTGATCAGCACAGTGTTTATCTGATTGATCCACTGCCTATAAAACGCTGGCGCCCATTCAGAGAGCTGCTAGAAGCGCCTCAGGTCTTAAAGGTTCTGCACGCTTGTGGAGAAGATGTTGAGTTGTTTAAACATCGCTATAAAGCGGCACCCTCACCGATGTTTGATACCCAAGTCGCGGCCGCTTTTTGTGGTTGGGGTTTCAGTATGGGACTTCAGCGTCTTGTTAAACATGCGCTGGATATCGATCTGGATAAGGGTGAAACCAAGTCCGACTGGCTACAACGCCCGCTAACTGATAATCAGACACTCTATGCGGCACTGGATGTCTGCTACCTAGCCGAAATCGTTCAGATGCAGTTTAAAGAGCTTGAGAAGTTGGGGCGCACCGAGTGGGTCAAAGAGGAGTGCGAAGAGCTAGTTGCCAGTGTCATTGCTAACGAAGCGAATATTGATGACTACTATCGACGTTTCTCACAGCTCTGGAATATTCCGACGCGTAAGTTAGCGGCTCTGCGAGACCTGACCATTTGGCGTGAACGCACCAGCCGTTTGAGGGATAAAGCCCGCAATCGCATCTTGTCTAACCATCAGATTATCGATGTGATTCAGCAGTGGCCCAATAAGCGCGACGATTTGAGAAAAATTGAAGGGTTGCGTTCAGGCAACGTCTGGGATTTTGGTAACGATATTATTCGCTGCCTGAAAAATGCCGATAAGTCAGCCCAAGATAACCCGCCAGAGCCGATTGAGCAGCCGCTGAAGTTCAAGTTTCATGCTCACCTTAAAGCCTTGCGTGCAGTTGGTGCCAAAGCGGCGGAGCAACACAATGTGGCGCCGGAGCTGATGCTGAGAAAACGAGATATTGAAGCGTTGATTCGCACAGGTGTTGAGACGGGTCATTATGAATTGCCAGATAGCCTATGTGGATGGCGTAAACCTTTGATTGGTCAGGCTCTGCTTGATCAGCTAGCAGAATTAAACGAGTCAAACTGATGTTAATTTGTTCTATTTATAAAAGCTCAAAAAAAGATGAGATGTATCTCTACGTTGATAAGCGTGAAGGCTTAGAGCGTGTTCCGGATGCCCTTATCGAGATCTTTGGTACTCCTGTTCACTCTATGGATATGCCATTAACTGCCGAACGTAAATTGGCGCGCGCCGATACCGCAAAAGTGCTTGAAAGCATCCGTGACCAAGGTTTTTACCTGCAGATGCCGCCTCCTAAAGAGGACTATATGCTCGATATCCACATGGATCGTCCAGAGACAGGCGTCCGCTAATGTCAGAGGTGTTTTGGCGCAGTAAATCACTGGAACAGATGACCCACGACGAGTGGGAGTCTCTCTGTGACGGCTGTGCCCTCTGTTGTCTGCACAAACTAGAGGATGAGGATACAGAAGAGGTCTACTACACCACCGTCGTCTGTCACCTTCTGAATACCGATAACTGCCAGTGCACGGATTATCCTAACCGATCCACTCGCCAGCCCAGTTGTGTCAAATTGCATCCAAAAGATGTCGAAGAGTTCCACTGGCTTCCGCAAAGTTGTGCCTACCGCCTGATCTATGAGGGGCATGAGCTTCCACAATGGCATCCGTTGGTCAGCGGTGATCAGCGCAGTGTCATCGAAGCTAACGCTTCTGTCTTGAGCTACTACGAAGTCAAAGATAACGAAATCACAGAAGATGAGTTCATCGATTACGTGATTGAGCCTGAATAATCTTCTTTTGCATGATCAATAAATCCTTAAATTTTGGTTTAAATGATTATGATTCTCATTTAGAATTGTTAGATAGGTTTAAGGATATTCATTGTGTCTCAAATTCAATGTGCCAATCTCTGGCAGATGAAACGGGGTATTCAAAGTGTTATTGAAGGGTTTACCCCCGCTTTGGATGCTGCTGTGAAAGCGCGTTTGGAGGAGCTGGGGTTCCATCAAGGCGCTCGCGTTTTATGTACTCAAGCACCTCGTTTGGGCGCTCCTAAATTGTATAAAGTGGGTAACGCAGTCTACTCACTTGAAAAGACAATCGCAGAGTGTGTGATTGCACATCCGGTCACGTCTGAATAATGAAACAACTACTACTGGTCGGAAGCCCCAACTCGGGAAAATCGATGCTGTTCAATCGTCTTACCGGTATGAATCAGCGTGTGGCAAACTTTCCTGGAATTACAGTCGATACCTCAACAGGGCCAGCGGTCGGTCGATCAGACTTATTAGTAGTCGATTTTCCTGGCGCTTACTCTTTAACCCCTCTTTCGGGCGAAGAGCAAGTTGCTGTAGATGCCTTCTATAAATTGTTGGACGTTCCTGTCGGTCACATAGAAGCCGTTGTCTGTGTTGTCGATGCGACCCGCATGGAAAAAGGTCTGGTATTTGCGTTGCAGGTTAGGGAGGCCTGTCGACGTGCTGGTCACCCCGTGATGATTGTGACCAATATGCATGATGTTCTAGAGCGTCATAATCAGAGCGTTGATGCTGAAGGGCTGTCGCAACGCTTGGATATGCCGGTCATTCCGATCTCTGCAAAGAGTGGTGTAGGCGTCGATCAAATCATTACTCGCTCAGGGCAGGGGATAGAGGTTCCAAAGAGCGAGCTAAAAGAGGATCTGATTGCGTTTGATGCTTCTGTGTTTCGAAATCTAGCGGAATCGTTGGCCAATGAATTTGGTCCCAAAGGGGACTACCTGCTTCTGGTTCATAACCGAGCAGATCAATTCTTCCTCAGTACCCTGACGGGTGGTCTGAGTTTTCTGTTGATCATGTTTTTACTCTTCCAGGCGATATTCAGTTGGGCCGCTCCTTTGATGGATGGCGTAGAGTCACTGATTGGACTCACGGCAGACTCTGTGTTGCCTCTGATACCAAGCGGTATGCTGCATGACTTTGTCAAAGATGCTCTGTTTGGCGGGCTGGGTGCTTTTTTGGTGTTTGTACCTCAGATTTTTATTCTGACGTTGATCGTCGGTTTTATGGAGGACTCAGGATACCTCGCTAGGGCCGCTGTCATCTGTCACAGACCGCTTCGCGCTTTTGGTCTAACCGGTAAAAGTTTTGTCCCAATGTTATCGGGTGTCGCCTGTGCTATCCCAGGCATCTATGCGGCACGAACCATAGAATCACCAAGACGTCGCTGGTTAACCTACTTTGCCATTCCGCTTATGCCTTGTTCGGCTCGACTACCTGTCTATGGGCTTCTTATTGTCGCGTTTATTCCCAATGAGTCACTTCTAGGTGGTGCAGTAGGGTTGCAAGGTCTGGCCATGTTGGCGATCTATCTATTCGGAATCTTCATGGCCCTGTTGGTCGTGTCGTTACTCTCAAGAGTAAAGGTAGGTAAGGGGAGTGATCTCCCTTTTGTACTCGAGATGCCTCCCTATCGTCTACCGGGTGCTAAAACCTTAGGCCAGTTGGCCTGGTCACGCAGTGGTGATTTTGTGAAACGTGCAGGCCCCGTGATCTTCTGGGTAAGTGTTGTGGTCTGGGTGTTAGGCTACTTCCCTAATCAGGGAGCTAATTTGGGTGAATCCTGGTTGGGGGCTATTGGTAAATTCATAGCGCCTATCTTTGAACCCATCGGCCTTGATTGGAAGTACGGTGTTGCCATTATCGCGTCGTTCCTAGCGCGTGAGGTCTTTGTCGGCACACTGGGTACTCTCTATGGTATTGAAGGTGCTGAGGAGGAGTTTACATCCTTGGCTCAACAGATTCAGGATTCGGGCATCTCTTTGGCTTCTGGAGTCGCTCTGTTTGTCTTTTTCGCCATTGCTGCGCAGTGTGTCTCAACACTAGCAACGTTGCGCAGGGAGAGCGGTAGCTGGTCGCTGCCGGCCGGTCTGTTTGTGGGGTATGGTGTTTTGGCTTACAGCTTGGCTTTTGTGGCTTTTACTCTGATAGTTGGCGATTAGAGACTGGATTGTTTCCTGGACAGTGAATGACTACATCATTTTGAATTAAAAGATTGGCGAACTGATCATCGGGGCAGTCATTCGTAAACAGTCTTGATATGTCCTTAATGTGCCCTAGTTTCACCATGGGTGTTCTGCCAAATTTGGAGTTATCGCTACAAAGGAGTACCTCTGAGGCATTTGCTATAATGGCTTGTGACACTCTGACCTCCCTGAGGTCGTAATCAAGCAGGGTGCCATCTGGTTGAATACCGCTGATGCCTATGATTGCGTACTCCATCTGAAAGGTGTTTATGAGGTCTGTCGCTGGAGAGCCGACAATGCCACCATCACTGTTTCGAACTTCGCCACCTGCAACAATGACTGTGAAGTCACTCTTAGAGGATAAGGTAACAGCGACATTCAAGTTGTTGGTCACTACGGTCAGATTTTGTTTGCTCAACAGGGCTTCGGCGACTGCCTCTGTTGTGGTGCCGATATTGATAAATAGGGATGCGCCATCGGGGATATAATCAGCAACGAGTTTTGCAATAGTTTGTTTAGCGTCCGAATTAACACTTTTACGAGTTTTATAAGAGCTGTTTGTTGTGCTGTTTTCAACCGCACCAACACCACCATGATAACGTTTTACGCGCCCCTCCGTTTCCAATTGAGTGACATCACGTCTTATAGTTTGGGGCGTCACTTCAAGTGATGAAGTGAGTTCATCTATAGTCACAAAACCACTTTCAGCGATCTTATCGAGTATGAATTCAAACCTGCGATGTTGGCGCATCTAACATTCCGTAATTAACTTTTTTATTATCATAGTCATATATCAGACTTATAGCTATTGGGCTTTTTTACACTCCATCTGCTGCAAGGTAAGCATTAAGTTTGGCTTTGTTCTCTGTATCGATTCTTAAGCCAAGCTTCGTTCTTCGCCAAAGGATATCTTCAACAGTTTTTGCCCATTCATTATCCTGTAACCAGTTAACCTCTAATTCATAAAGGTTATAGCCAAAATGCTGCCCCAGCTCTTCAATATTTGTTGTCTTACCAAGTATATTGAAAGTGTCTGTTCCATAGGTTCTTAGCATTCGTTTTGCCCAACGGTTGTCTAGGAATGGGTATTTCATCTGAATCTTACTAAGCAGATTGTCACTATCTGTTAGTTCATAGTCTCCACCAGGAAGAGGGATACCCGCTGTCCATGCTCTACCCATTTGGGGATGAAATTTTTCAATCTCTCTCAAAGCGGACTCGGCAAGTTTTCGATAAGTGGTAATCTTTCCACCAAACACATTGAGTGCTGCTGCTCGTCCGTTGACAGAATCTACCTTTAGAACATAGTCCCTAGTTGCCTCAGTGGCTGAGGAGGCATTGTCATCGTAAAGGGGACGAACGCCAGAGTAGGTCCAGACAACATCAGAATCTTTTAGTGGTTTCTCAAAGTACTCAGAGGCAGCTTTCAAAAGATATTCTTGTTCTTCTGGAGTACAGTAAGCTTTTTCGGCTGGACCTTCGTGATCCACATCAGTTGTGCCAATTAAAGTGAAGTCATCTTCATAGGGGATAGCAAAAATGATCCGGTTATCACTCTGTTGGAAGATATAGGCGCGATCGTGATCATAAAGTTTCTTCACAACGATATGACTTCCGCGAACTAGCCTGACGCCATGTTTTGAGTTCAGGTGAAGACTGTTATTAAGGACATCTGCTACCCAAGGACCAGCGCAGTTGATAACCGTTTTCGCCTGAACTTTCATTTCTTCATTGGTGATTAAATCTCTGACGGTTACCCGCCATAAACCATCCACTCTTTCTGCGGACTCAACACGTGTCCTAGTGTGAATTTTGGCGCCACGATCCTCTGCGTCTCTTGCATTGAGGACTACTAGACGAGCGTCATCAACCCAGCAATCGGAATACTCAAACCCTTTCTTAAGTGACTTTTTAAGAGGGATACCTGTTTTGTCTTCTGCAAAATTAAGAGTTTTAGTGGCAGGTAAAATTTTTCTGCCCCCTAGATGATCATAGATAAACAGTCCTACTCTTAATAGCCAACTTGGACGAAGCCCTTTGTGGTGCGGTAAAACGAAGCGAAGTGGCCAGCTTATGTGCGGCATGGCTTTTAGTAAACGCTCTCTTTCGATAAGTGCCTCGCGAACCAGTCTGAACTCATAATATTCAAGGTAGCGTAATCCGCCATGAAACAACTTAGTTGAGCCTGAGGAGGTTGCTTGAGCAAGATCACCCATCTCGAAAAGAGAGACAGTTAATCCTCTACCAGCTGCATCACGTGCTATGCCACAACCGTTTATGCCACCACCTATAATAACCAGGTCTTTTACATCATTATGTTGTATTTCGTTCATTTGTGTTGTTTTCTTCGTTCGTTTATATTCGTATTAGGTGAAAGCTAACAAAAAGAAAATTTAAGTCAATAAAAATTTTCTCTTGACTTCGTTTGCTTTCGTTTGCGAGTATCGACTCTAACGAATGATTTCTAGATCACTTCGTTGATAAAAATAATGAAGATGGAGAAAGACCATGAAGAAAAAGCTAGCCTTGGCTGTCGCGTTTGCTTCGGCAACAATCACAAGCGCTGCTTATGCAGACATCAACGCTGCTAAGAAGTGGGTTGATAGTGAGTTTCAACCCTCCGCACTCACTAAAGAGCAACAAATCGAAGAGATGCAGTGGTTCATTAATGCTGCGAAACCATTCGCTGGAATGGAAATCAATGTGCTCTCAGAAACTATCCCTACACATACCTACGAGTCTACGGTTCTCGCAAAAGCCTTTGAAGAGATTACGGGTATTAAGGTAAATCACCAATTACTGGGTGAAGGGGAGGTTGTTCAGGCCGTTCAGACTCAAATGCAGACTAAGCGCAATCTTTACGATGCCTATGTGAACGACTCAGATTTAATTGGTACTCACTCTCGTCTTCAGTTAGCTCATAGCTTGACTGATTTCATGAACGGTCCCGCCAAAGACATCACTAACCCTAATCTTGATCTAGACGATTTCATGGGTCTTGAGTTTACGACTGGTGCAGATGGCGAAGTATACCAACTGCCAAGTCAGCAGTTTGTTAACCTTTACTGGTTCCGTAAAGACTGGTTTGACCGCGAAGATCTCCAAAAACAGTTCAAAGATATCTATGGCTATGATCTAGGTGTGCCTGTTAACTGGTCCGCTTATGAGGACATTGCTGAGTTCTTCTCCGTTCACGTCAAAGAGATCGATGGAACTCCAATCTACGGCCATATGGATTACGGTAAACGTGCCCCCGACCTTGGTTGGCGTATGACGGATGCCTGGTTATCTATGGCAGGTGCAGGTTCTGCTGGTCAACCAAACGGGCGTCCTATTGATGAATGGGGTATCCGTATGGAAGAGGGTAGTTGTAATCCAGCTGGTGCTAGTGTTTCTCGTGGTGGTGCCGCAAACGGTCCAGCTGCAGTTTACGCTATTCGTAAGTGGGATGAATGGCTACGTAAATATGCTCCTCCAGGTGCCGCATCTTATGACTTCTACCAATCACTTCCTGCACTGAGCCAAGGTAATGTTGCTCAACAGATTTTCTGGTACAGCGCGTTTACGGCTGACATGGTTAAATCTCAAGCCGAGGGCAATAATACGGTTGATGCTGAAGGAACACCATTGTGGCGTATGGCTCCAAGCCCCCATGGCCCATACTGGCAAGAAGGTCAGAAGGTCGGTTACCAAGATGTTGGTTCTTGGACCATCCTAAAATCGACACCTGAAGATCGTGCTAAAGCGGCTTGGTTGTACGCTCAGTTTGTGACTTCAAAAACAGTTGATGTGAAAAAGTCTCACGTAGGTCTTACCTTCATTCGTGACTCTTCTATTAATCACGAATCATTCACAGAGCGAGCTCCAAAACTGGGTGGTCTAGTTGAGTTCTATCGTTCGCCAGATCGTAATATGTGGTCTCCAACCGGTGTCAACGTTCCTGACTATCCTAAGCTTGCTCAAATTTGGTGGCAGCAGATTGGTGACGTGAACTCAGGCGCATTCACACCTCAAGAAGCTATGGATCGTCTAGCTCAAGAGATGGACATCACCATGGCTCGCATGGAGCGTGCAGACAAAGGTGCAAACGTTTACGGCGGTTGTGGTCCTCGTCTGAACGAAGAGAAGGATCCATCTTACTGGTTGGGTCGTGAAGGTGGTCCTAAGGCTAAACTTGCTAATGAGAAGCCTCAGGGTCAAACCGTTAATTATGATGAGCTAGTGAAAAGCTGGACTAACTAACGGTTAAAACGGGGGGGCCGTAGGCCCTCTCGATTTCTTTCCCAGAGATATTTCCATGAATTTAGAATTAAAAGATGTTGCAAAGCGCGTCGGCGCCGAAATGCATATACACGAGACAAATCTCGTTCTTGAACCTGGTGAGTTTAATGTTTTACTTGGTGCGACAAATGCCGGTAAAACAACCCTGATGAAACTGATGGCAGGACTGGATTCGCCAACAGCTGGTTCGGTTTTGTACGGCGGTGTAGATGTTACGAAAACACCACCTCAGAAGAGAAGCATCAGTTTTGTGCATCAGTTCTTCATTAATTATCCCCATTTAAGTGTAAGAGATAACATTATTTCGCCACTTAAATTATCAAAAATGTCTGATGCGGAGATTAATAAACGACTGGAAGCTACCGTTGATCTGCTTCGTTTAGGACCTATGTTAGATCGAAAGCCACATGAGCTTTCAGGTGGCCAACAGCAACGTTGTGCGTTGGCTAGAGCCCTTATTAAAGACTCTACAGCTGTATTTCTTGATGAACCACTTGCGAACTTAGATTATAAGTTGCGCGAAGAGTTGCGTGCAGAGTTGCCCAGTATTTTTGCTGATCGTGGTTCAATTGTTGTTTACGCAACTTCTGAACCTGCTGAAGCTTTGATGTTAGGTGGTCATACCGCCGCTCTTAATGAAGGTCATATTGCGCAGTTTGGTGCCACCTCTGATGTTTATCGTACGCCAGTCAATCTGACTGCTGCAGAAGTATTTTCCGATCCTCCTTTAAATACAATCAGCGTTAAAAAGTATGATGGTTGCATTCATTTGAGTGAAACTTTGAGTTGGCCAGCAGAGGGCACCGCTCAACATATGCCTGATGGTAACTATACACTGGGTGTTCGTCCTCATTTTGTTAGACCGACTGGACATGGAGATAGTGCAATTGAGTTAAACGGTCGTATTCAGGTAACTGAGCTATCCGGTTCAGAAAGCGTCGCTCATTTTTCCATGGGGGGTGGTACTTGGGTCTCGCAAGCGAATGGACTGCACCCATTTAAGGTGGGAGAGCACCACCATTTTTATCTTGATAGCAGTAAATGCTTCTACTTTGATTCCCACGGACAAGCGGTTAGGTAGTAATAATGGCTAAAATAAAACTCGATAATATAAGACACTCCTACTACCCCAATCCATCGTCTGATGATGATTTTGCCTTGAAACGGGTTCACTTTGATTGGGATGATGGCGGTGCCTACGCGCTGCTGGGCCCCTCTGGGTGTGGTAAAACGACCTTGCTAAATATCATTTCGGGTCTTTTAGAACCAAGCCACGGCAAGTTGCTTTTTGATGATAATGAAGTTACGAGCCTCTCTCCATCGGAGCGTAATATTGCTCAAGTGTTTCAGTTTCCCGTGATCTACGACACGATGACGGTTTACGATAACCTGGCTTTTCCATTGAGAAATCGTGGGGTCGATGAAGCTAGGATTGATGTAAAAGTCAGAGAGATCTCATCCATGTTGGAGATCGATGATCTTTTACAAACTAAAGCGGCAGGGCTTTCCCCAGATAACAAGCAAAAAATCTCCCTAGGTCGAGGTCTGGTGCGAGAGGATGTTAACGTGATCATGTTTGATGAACCGTTGACCGTTATTGATCCACATTTGAAGTGGAAGCTTCGCTCGAAGCTGAAAGAGCTGCACCAGAAGGTCAAAACAACAATGATCTATGTGACGCATGATCAGACAGAGGCGCTCACATTTGCGGATCAGGTTGTAGTGATGAACTTCGGTCAGGTACTGCAGGTTGGCACTCCAGATGCGCTTTTTGAAAGACCTGAACATACCTTTGTTGGTCATTTTATTGGTTCGCCAGGTATGAATGTATTGCCTGTTGAAATAGTTGACGGTCAAGTATCCCTTGGTGGCCACTTCCTTGAAGTAAGCAGTCCTATTGTTGAAGCTGAAGGTAAATCTTTAGAGATAGGTGTGCGTCCCGAGTTTGTGCGAATCGCCGAGCAAGGCATACCAGCAACGGTAGTCAATGTTATGGATGTTGGGCGTCATAAGGTCTTACAAACGTTAGTAGGCTCACAAAAGGTCTTCGCAGTGTTAAATGAGGATCAGCCTGTTCCTGAAGGGAGCACTTACCTTACTTTCGATAAGCCGCAAACTCGTCTTTATAAAGATGGGTGGTTGGTAGATCTAACCTATGAGTACGAGGTTTTATAACAATGAAAACCGAAAACCCTAGAGCTTGGCTCCTCGTTTTACCTGTTATTTTATTGGTGGCTTTTAACGCACTAATACCACTGATGACAGTAGTGAATTACTCCGTTCAAGAGACGTTTGGTAATAATGTCTTTTTTTGGCAGGGCGTAGATTGGTTTGAACAGGTTCTGCATTCAGAACGCTTCCATGATGCCTTGGGGAGACAGTTCCTCTTCACAGGTATTATTCTCGCGGTGGAAATTCCTCTCGGTGTTGCAATAGCCTTGGCGATGCCTAGAAAGGGAATATGGGTTCCTATTTGCTTGATCTTAATGTCGCTGCCACTCCTTATTCCATGGAATGTTGTTGGCGCAATGTGGAACATATTTACTCTTCCAGATATTGGTCTAATGGGCTACGGATTAAACTGGCTTGGTATTGATTACAACATGACACAGAGTCCATTAGCTGCTTGGGTCACGCTAATAGTTATGGATGTTTGGCATTGGACTTCGTTGGTTGTACTGCTCTCTTATGCAGGTCTTGTCTCAATTCCCGATGCTTACTATCAAGCAGCTGAGATTGATGGGGCCTCCAAATGGTCTGTGTTCAGATACATTCAATTGCCCAAGATGAAGCAGGTTTTGATGATTGCGATACTGTTACGGTTTATGGATAGCTTCATGATCTATACAGAACCCTTTGTATTGACCGGTGGTGGCCCTGGTAATTCCACAACTCTGTTGTCTATCGACCTGGTTAAAGTAGCGCTTGGTCAGTTTGACTTAGGACCAGCAGCGGCTATGTCACTCATATACTTCGCGATCACTCTACTGGTGAGTTGGGTGTTCTACACAATAATGAATAAAGATGTGAAGGATTAAGGGGGCGTTATGAAACTTAAAAGCTTAGCTCCAATTTTTTATATTATCTTTTTGATGTTGCCAATTTACTGGTTGCTATCAATGAGCTTTAAAACAACCAATGAGATTCTGAGTGGCTTCTCCTTTTTTCCGCAAGAGTGGACTTTGGAAAACTACGCAGTCATTTTCAATGATCCAACTTGGTATTGGGGCTACATAAACTCGACAACTTATGTGCTCATTAATACAGTGATTTCACTCTGTGTTGCACTGCCAGCGGCCTATGCTTTTAGCCGCTACCGTTTCATGGGTGATAAACATCTATTCTTCTGGTTGCTGACTAATCGAATGGCACCGCCAGCAGTATTTGCCTTGCCATTCTTTCAGTTGTACTCAGCCGTTGGTTTATTTGATACTCATATTGCTGTGGCTTTAGCCCACTGTCTTTTCAATATCCCGCTTGCTGTGTGGATTTTAGAAGGGTTCATGAAGAGTATTCCGAAAGAGCTTGATGAGACCGCTTATGTTGATGGTTACTCCTTCCCACGATTCTTTGTGACTATTTTTATGCCCAATATTAAAGCGGGTATCGGTGTCGCCGCGTTCTTCTGCTTCATGTTCTCTTGGGTCGAATTGTTGTTGGCAAAAACATTAACATCAATTGATGCTAAGCCGATTGCAGCGACAATGACTAAGACAGCATCGAGTGCTGGTTATGAGCTGGGTCTGCTTGCTGCTGCGGGTTGTTTGACCATAATTCCTGGTGCCATTGTTGTTTACTTCGTAAGAAATCACATTGCGAAAGGTTTCGCGATGGGGAGGGTGTAATGTTTAGTTGGATGGCTTGGACTTTGCCAACGGCGTTGGTGTTTGTCTTTATCTTTTCATGTATTGGAATTCTAGCCTTTCTGGAGGTGAAGTACCCAGGTGGAGCAGAGCGCACAGGTGTGTTTGGCCTAACCACGACTCGTGGAGATCGTCTATTTATCTCGATCTTAGGTACAGTGTTTATTATGCTTGGGTGGTTGGGCTTGATGGGCACACCTCTCTGGGGTGGTTTGATTCTATCTATCATTTGGGCCGTATTCGTTTTTAGGAAAGTCTAGTGGAAAATTACGTTCTATCTATAGACCAAGGAACCACCTCTTCACGGGCAATCTTATTTGACCAAGATCTTAAGATTGCAGCCTCTGGTCAACAGGAATTTACTCAGTACTTTCCGAAGTCTGGTTGGGTTGAACATGATCCTGAAGAGATCTGGTCAACCACAGCTGGAGTGTGCCGACAGGCCATCGAGAGAGCGGGAACCGATAGTTCGCATATTAAAGCGATAGGTATAACGAATCAGCGTGAGACGGTTGTTGTCTGGAATAAACACACTGGTAAGGCTGTCTACAATGCGATTGTTTGGCAGGACCGAAGAACGGGTGAATTTTGTAATGATCTGAAATCTAAGGGCTATGAAAAAACCTTTACTGAAAAGACAGGTCTGCTGCTTGATCCCTATTTTTCTGGAACAAAGCTCGCTTGGATCTTAGATAATGTCGAGGGCGCTCGTGTCTTAGCTGATTCAGGCGAACTGCTTTTTGGAACGGTCGATAGCTATTTGATTTGGCGTCTTACTGGTGGTGCGGTGCATGCAACTGATGCGACCAATGCTTCACGAACACTGATCTACAATATTCATGACGGGTGTTGGGATGAGGAGCTTCTTGCGATTCTGAATATCCCAAGGAGTATGTTGCCAGAGGTAAAAAACTGCGCCGATGACTTTGGTAAAACTCGCGAAGATCTGTTTGGCGGTAATGCGATACCGATTTGTGGTGTGGCAGGCGACCAACAGGCCGCATCAATAGGGCAGGCTTGCTTTCAACCTGGAATGCTCAAATCGACTTACGGTACGGGTTGCTTTGCTTTGCTCAATACAGGTGACCACTGCGTTAAATCAGAGCATAGGCTGTTGAGTACGATTGCTTACCAGTTTGATGGAAAACCTACTTATGCTTTAGAGGGATCCATTTTCATTGCGGGTGCTGTCGTGCAGTGGTTACGTGATGGTTTGAAAATTATTCGTGATGCTAAGGATACCGAGGCTTTAGCGAGTGAGGCTAAGCCGGAGAATCGTGTCTATCTTGTTCCTGCTTTTACGGGGCTTGGGGCACCTTATTGGGATACTGAGTGTCGTGGAGCTATTTTTGGTTTGACGCGTGATACAGGGTTCGCTGATTTGGCTCGAGCCGCTCTTCGCTCAGTGGCTTATCAGACTCGTGACCTTTCGGATGCGATGCGTTCAGACTGGCTTAATTCAGGTGGAAGTAAAGCAGAGGCAGTGCTGCGAATTGATGGCGGTATGGTGGCTAATGATTGGATGGCACAGTCTCTTGCAGATATCTTACAGGCACCTGTAGATCGACCTGAAATTATTGAAACCACTGCTTTGGGTGCTGCGTGGCTGGCAGGTATGCATGTTGGCTTCTATCCAGATCAAGAAGGGTTTGCTAAAACCTGGGCTCTGAATAAGCACTTTGAACCCGTTATGACGGTTGATGACGCCAACGAGCGTTATGCAGGTTGGCGTGACTCAGTTGCTAGACTGCTAATTTCGAAAGATGACCTCTGATGTAGCATTAAAGACACAAGCTCTTCCTAGCGCATTAGTCTTGCCGGCGTGTTTAACGCCGGTTTTTTTATGGTACTTCCGAACCTTTAGCTGCAGTCATAAGCTCAAACCAGGTCTCTCGATCAAGCTCAACATGATTGACCTGATGCAGCGCCTTTATTCGATCTAGATTGTTTGTGCCAACAACAGGAAGAATATTGGCAGGGTGCACTCTTAACCACGCCAGTGCGATATGTTCACGCTGGCACTGTTGGCTCTGCTCGATTCTGTTTAGTAAGCCCTCAAGCTCTGAATTGAGTGGTTGGTTAAACAGTTGTCCACCCGCCAGTGGTGACCATGCCATTGGCAGTAGCTGATCGAGTTGCATCGCTTCCAGTGTTCCATCCCAGAGTGAACTCTGTTCAAAGAGGTTGATCTCAATTTGATTGGTGATCAGTCGATTCGTCATTTTCGACTGCAGGAGTTTCCACTGCCACACTGAAAAGTTAGAGACACCTACGGTTCTGACTAAACCCTCTTTAATGAGATCATCCAAAGCCGCGCCGGTCTCTTCGGCATCCATCAGTGGATCAGGTCTGTGAATTAATAGGGTGTCTAGGTAGTCAGTATGTAAGTTCTTCAGACTCTGCTTGACCTGCTGAAATAGGTGTTCACGCGAGGTGTCGTAATACTTAACTCGTCGCTCTGGGTAGTGATCAGAGATCAGAGCGATATCACATTTGCTAATCAGCTCCATCTGGCCTCTTAGGGATGGATTGGCTTTCAGCGCGTCGCCAAAGAGTTGCTCACACTGATAGTCACCGTAGATATCTGCATGGTCAAAGGTCGTTATTCCCTGATCCAAACAGGCTTGGATTTTGGCTTCGGTACTTGAAGTGGTTGGCTTGGACTCTGCGAGTCTCCAGACACCATAAGCCAGTTCGCTAAATGTTAGATCGGAATGAAGAGTTTTGATTCGTTTCAATCTAGAGCCTCGATTTTTAGATTTTTTACCAGTCTAAAGATTGTCAAATTGAGGTTCAATATAGCAATCAAATAGCCAAAAAAAAGAGCGCCGAAGCGCTCTTTTTCAGTGTGTCGGTAATCTTAGGATTACTGACCCATCTGCTGCTTGATAAGGTCACCGATAGTCGTTGGACCAGCAGTTTCAACTTCAGCGTTCTGTACCGCTTTAAGAGCAGCTTTCTCTTCAGCTTGATCTTTCGCACGGATAGAGAAGGTGATAACGCGGTTGCGACGATCAACACCTACAATCTTACCTTCAACGCTGTCGCCAACGTTTAGAGCAGTTGTAGCGTCTTCGATGCGCTCTGCAGCGATGTCAGATGCTTTAAGAACAGCTTCGATACCTTCAGCAAGTTCAACAGTAGCAGCACGTGGCTCAACTGCTGTAACAGTACCAGTAACGATTGCGCCTTTCTCGTGGCCCGCTAGGAACTCAGAGAATGGATCGCTTTCTAGCTGTTTAACGCCAAGAGAGATACGCTCTTTCTCAGCGTCAATAGACAGGATAACTGCTTCAACTTCGTCGCCTTTCTTGTAGTCGCGAAGTGCAGCTTCAGCATCAGCTTCCCAAGTGATGTCTGACATGTGTACTAGGCCGTCTAGATCGTTGTCTAGACCAACGAAGATACCGAAGTCAGTGATCGTCTTGATTGTGCCAGATACTTTATCGCCAGCAGCGTACTGCTCAGAGAATGCAGCCCATGGGTTAGTTGTACACTGTTTGATACCCAATGAGATACGACGACGCTCTTCGTCAACGTCTAGAACCATAACTTCTACAGCATCACCAACCTGAACGATTTTAGATGGGTGGATGTTTTTGTTAGTCCAAGACATTTCAGAAACGTGTACTAGACCTTCTACGCCATCTTCTAGAGATGCGAAACAGCCGTAATCAGTTAGGTTAGTCACCTTACCTGATACACGAGTACCTGCTGGGTAACGGTTCTTGATCGCTTCCCATGGATCTTCAGATAGCTGCTTAAGACCTAGAGAGATACGTCCGCTCTCTTTGTCGAATTTGATGATCTTAACGTCGATCTCATCACCTGGAGTTAGCATTTCGCTTGGGTGAGAGATACGTTTCCACGCCATGTCAGTGATGTGTAGAAGACCGTCAACGCCGCCAAGGTCGATGAACGCACCGTAGTTAGTAAGGTTCTTAACGTAACCTTTAACTGCTTGGCCTTCTTCAAGATCAGCAAGGATCTCATCACGCTGTGCGCTGTTAGCTTCTTGAAGAACTGCGCGGCGAGAAACAACAACGTTGTTACGCTTCTGATCAAGTTTGATCAGTTTGAATTCAAGTTCTTTGCCTTCTAGGTGATCAACGTCACGTACTGGGCGAACGTCTACCAATGAACCTGGTAGGAAGCCTTGGATGTTGTTGACGTTTACAGTGAAACCACCTTTAACTTTGCCAGAGATGTAACCTTTTACGATCTCTTCCGCTTCAAACTTAGTCTGAAGAACTTCCCATGCTTCTGCACGTTTCGCTTTCTCGCGAGAAAGTTTAGTTTCACCGAAACCATCTTCTACAGCTTCTAGTGCAACTTTAACGTCATCACCAATGTTGATTTCAAGTTCGTTCGCATCGTTAAGGAACTGAGAGCGTGGAATAACCGCTTCAGACTTAAGACCAGCGTTAACAGTTACCCAATCAGCATCGATATCAACAACAGTACCAGTTACTAGGGTACCTGGAGTCATCGCAAGTTCTTGGAGGGATTCTTCAAACAGTTCAGCAAAGCTTTCGCTCATGAAAGTGTCCTATTTTGGGTGCCAGGGGATGGCACACTAGCCTATGACATCAGCTTCATAGGGTCGGTTCATCGTCATCTCCGATGACTTGCTAAGCTGATGGATGCAAGCTGACGGAGTTATAAAGAGGGCGATATTATACAGGAGTGTTAGCGGTGTGCAAAGCGGAATTGGTGTTTTTTTGAGCAGTGGACAGCGGTTGGGAATAGTCTCGAGAAGAAGGGGAAAGAATTACAAATCGCTAGTGCGGTTTGATCGCGGTTTGTCGCTGCGCTCCAATTCGCTCCTACAGTCGAGCTACGTAGATAATTTTTTCCGAAGTCCTACTGTAGGAGCGAATTGCCCGAAGGGCAAGCCGCGAAAGATTCGCTTAGCGAATCGTATCTCACATTCCGCTATCAACCCGCCAAACGAGACTGATCCTCTTGAAAGAACATCTCGATCATATCGATGCTCAGCTCACTGGCTTCGCGAAGCACGGCTTCACTGTCGGGATCAGTGATCTCTTCACCGGGTGCTGTCTCTGTCAGTAGCTCATCAAGCGTCTTAATAGGTTGTTCACCCTTTGCCATGCGACGCTGATTCTCTAGATCGATTTGAGCCTGCTCCATCTGATCGCGTTGGGCTTTTAACTGCTCTTCATTGAGCGGCAGCCACTGCATCGATTTCTGCTCATTGATCAAGGCGATGGTGTCACGCATGTGCTGAAAATCAGGATCAGTTTGCGTTCTTTGAGTATGGCGGTTTTGCAGCTCAGGAACCCAACGATCGAGTGATGAGTAGCTGCCGTAACGAACAGGCCTTACTTTGTCCCAAGGTAGGGCAAAGTCGAGAGCGCTTTCACCGATTTCGCTCTGATCAAACATCGATGGAAACTCGATATCCGGAGCTACCCCTTGGTGCTGAGTACTCTCACCAGAGATACGATAGAACTTCGCGGTTGTGAATTTTAGCTGCCCATGACGCAGTGGTTGAAGAGTCTGCACAGTCCCTTTACCGAATGTGCGACTGCCAACGACCAGCCCTCGGCGGTAATCTTGTATGGCACCGGCGAAGATCTCCGAAGCCGATGCACTGAGTCGATCAATCACAACGGTCAAGGGTCCAGTCCAAGTGGTCTCTGGGTTGTAGTCGCCCAGCACATCGACCCGACCTTCAAGATCACGAATCTGCACGGTTGGACCACGGCTAATAAATAGACCCACCAGTTCATTGGCCTCTCGCAGTGAGCCACCTCCGTTTTCGCGTAGATCAACAACCAGAGCATCAACGCCCTGTTGCTTGAGGTCTTCAATCAGTACCGCTACATCACGAGTCGTGCTGCGGTAATCCTTGTCCCCTTTTCTAAGGGCAGCAAAATCGATGTAGAAGGTTGGGATGTCGATGATGCCAACTTTATAGATGTTGCCGTCACGCTCAACCTCCATGATCCGAGACTTGGCCGCTTGCTCTTCAAGCTTTACACGCTGTCGCTCTAATTTGACGATCTTGCGTGTGCTCTTGTCAGCCGAAGTGGATGGGATGATCTCTAAGCGTACGATGGATCCTTTAGGTCCACGGATCCTGTCAACGACATCATCCAAGCGCATACCCACCACATCTTCGATCTCACCATCCATGTCTTGTCCGACACCCACGATCAGGTCGGCAGGTTTCAGCTGGCCGCTCTTATCGGCCGGGCCCGCCGGTACAAGACTAACGATCTTGGTGAACTCATCTTCGCTCTGCAGGACAGCGCCGATCCCTTCAAGTGATAGACTCATGTTGATCTCAAAGTTCTCTGAGGTCGCGGGTGAAAAATAGGCGGTATGCGGGTCGTAAAGACGTGCCAAGGCATTAGCATATGATTGAAAAATATCTTCGCTATTGGTCTGCAGTGCACGATTAAGTTGCGATTCGTAACGTTTGATCAGTGTCTCTTTAGCTTCAGAAACACTCTTGTCAGAAAGTTTTAGATTTAACACGGCGCTTTTAAGACGCAGTGACCAGTATTGATCCTGTTCGCCTTTCGATTGAAACCAAGGTTTTTCTTCACGACTGATCGGAAGTCTGTCGTCTAGAGTGAAATCAAATGTTTGGTCCGATTTTAGAGCGTCGATCATCTGCTCTGTGCGCTCCTGAAAACGGGTCAAAAAGCGTTCGTAGGCGGCAAATGCAAAGGCTAGATTTCCGGAGCGCATGTCATCGTCCAGAGTACGCTTGTAGTGAGCCAGTGAGTCGATATCGCTCTGCAGAAGGTAGCTTTTGGTTGGATCAATAGTTTCAAAGAAGATATTGAAGAGTTTTTCGGAGAGTTCATCGTCGACGGCCTGTTCACGGTAGTGATGAGATTCCAATCCCGCGACCAGCGACTGAATGGCATTCGAGTGGACGGCCTCAGGCTTAAGAGAGGCCTGTGCTCCTGTCGCTATCGATAATGATAAAACCAAAAAGAGCTGTAACGCTCGCATCCCAACACTCCAAAATCGCAATAAAAGTAAAAATCTAATAGAGAGCAGTTTAGGCCAGCTCTCCTCATGATGTAAAATAACTTTCTTTTACTACGCGGGAGTGGTTGCGGTGGTTTTGCGAATTGCGGGTTTAGCGATTTTTTCTTTGATGTTGGCCGGTTGTGATAGCGCCACTGACCGGGACGAGATCGAAGATAAAGAGGCGTTTCGAAAAGAGCTAATTGAGAAGGCGCTGAATGATGATACTCGCAAAGCAGGGGAGGCTTTCCTAGCTGAAAATCGTCAGAAGCCGGGCGTGATTGTTCGTAAGTCGGGTCTGCAGTACCGTGTCATTTCCGAAGGTCAGGGCAAGCAGCCAGAGTACGACAGTGTTGTGCTGGTTGAATACGAAGGTCGCCGTGTCGATGGCGGTATCTTCGATAAGACCGAAGCCGGAAAGCCGATCAAATTCCCGCTCAATCAGGTGATTAAAGGTTGGCGAGAAGGCTTGGGGTTAATGAAAGAGGGGGCTCAGTATGAGCTCTACATTCCTGCTGATTTGGCTTACGGCGCGCGCAGTCCCAGTCGTGAAATTCCACCCAATTCAGCTTTGATATTTGATGTTAGGTTAATAGAAGTACTCGAGAAGGGTGCGGAGAAACAGTAATGGAACAAGAGCGTTTTAACCAAGATCTACTGACCTTTTTAGCAGATAGTCCAACCCCATTTCATGCCACACAGCAGATGGCAGATCGATTAAGTCAGGCTGGCTTTAAAGAGCTGTTGGAACACGAAGCTTGGAATCCTGTCGCTGGCGAGAGTTACTTTATTCGTCGTAACGGTTCATCGATCATCGCTTGGCGTCATACTAGCAACTTTGAGGCAGGCTTTAGAATGGTGGGCGCTCATACCGACTCACCCTGTCTTCGCGTCAAGCCGACGCCAGAGCTCTACCGACAAAACTATCTGCAGCTTGGCGTTGAAGTCTATGGCGGTGCGCTGTTGAACCCCTGGTTTGATCGCGACTTGTCGTTAGCTGGCCGGGTGACCTACCGCCAAGCCGATGGATCACTGGATAGCTCGCTAATCGATTTCAAAGAGGCGATCGCGACGATTCCAAGCCTTGCGATTCACCTAGACCGTGAGGCCAATAAAGATCGAACGGTTAACCCGCAACTTCACCTTCCTGTGCTGCTAGGGCAGGCGGAACAGAAGCAAGATTTCAGAGCTTTGTTAAAGTCCAAATTGCTTGAACAGGGGGTGACAGAGGTCCAGGAGGTTCTAGATTACGAACTCTCTTTCTACGATGTTCAAACGCCTGCAATGGTGGGATTGAACAGAGAGTTTATCGCCTCAGCTCGCTTGGATAATCTGTTGAGCTGTTTCATCGGTTTGCAGTCTCTACTCGACAGTGATGGTCAGCAGGCCGCTGTTTTGGTCTGTACCGACCACGAAGAGGTAGGCAGTGCGAGTGCCTGTGGTGCTCAAGGCCCAATGTTGGCCCAGTGGCTAGAGCGACTCTTGCCGAACAACGAAGAGCGTAACCGTGTGATTAGCCACTCCATGATGATCTCCGCCGATAATGCCCACGGTGTGCACCCCAACTATGCCGATAAACATGACGAGAATCATGGTCCGCTGATTAATGCAGGACCGGTCATCAAAATTAACTCTAATCAGCGCTACGCCACCAACAGTGAAACCAGTGCAACCTTCCGCGCCATTGCGCAGGATGTAAACGTGCCAGTACAGAGCTTTGTGGTTCGATCTGATATGGGGTGTGGTAGCACGATTGGTCCGATTACCGCATCGGAAGTCGGTATTCGTACTGTGGATATCGGCTGCCCGCAATTTGGTATGCACTCAATTCGTGAGTTATGCGGCAGTCAGGATGCACACTCGCTCTATCTGATTCTGCAACACTACTACGATAAAGCCAGAGTGTAAGAGGATTTAGACGTGTTACAAACGGTTCAAGAGCTGAATGATTTTTTAACAAACCACTTTCCGCAAGGTGAAGGCTTTGGTGCCGTTGAAGAGGCGGGAGATGGTTGGGTATTGATGCGATTAACGGTTGAAGACAGTCATTTGCGTCCAGGTGGTACGGTCTCAGGTCCAACCATGATGGGGATGGCGGATGTGGCCATCTGGTCTGCGTTGCAAACTAAGATTGGCCCATCGCCGATGACCGTGACCGGTAACCTAAACATCAACTTCTTAAGTAAGCCTAAGCCCGTTGATATGTTGGCACGTGCACGTGTACTTCGCGTTGGTCGAAGAAACGGGGTTGGTGAGTGTTACATCTACTCGGGTGATGAAGATTCGATGGTGGCGCACGTTACAGCAACCTATTCGATACCGGCAAAGTAAGGCCTTTAAAACAGACTCAACGACAAGGATTGGTCGATCATGGAAATTAAAGTTAACTACCTCGATAACTTACGCCTAGAAGCGAAGTTTGACGACTTCACCGTGATCGCCGATCAGCCGGTTCGCTACAAAGGCGATGGCTCAGCTCCCGGTCCATTTGACTACTTTTTGGCTTCATCAGCGCTGTGTGCTGCCTATTTCGTAAAGGTCTACTGCGAAGCGCGAGGCATCTCTACCGATAATATCCGTCTTGCTCAGAACAACATTGTCGATCCTGAGAACCGTTACAAACAGATCTTCAAAATCAGTGTTGAGTTGCCAGAAGATCTCAGTGATAAAGATCGCACCGGTATCCTTCGCTCCATTGAACGTTGTACCGTGAAAAAAGTCGTGCAAGAGGGTCCTGAGTTCCAGATAGAGGTCGTCGACAGTCTTGATGAGGATGCCCAAGCTCTACTAGCGATTGCTACCGACAGTGAAACCTTCATTGAAGGTAAAGACGCGCCACTTGAACAGACCATCGTAAAGATGACACAGATTCTTGCTGATCTGGGTATGAAAATAGAGGTAGCCTCCTGGCGCAACATTGTCCCCAATGTCTGGTCGCTGCACATTCGTGATGCGGCCTCTCCTATGTGTTTTACCAACGGTAAAGGGGCCACAAAAGAGGCAGCACTGGCCTCTGCATTGGGTGAGTTTTTAGAGCGTCTCTCCTGTAACTTTTTCTACAACGATCAGTATTTTGGCCAAGAGTTGGCTGAAGCAGAGTTTGTCCACCGCCCAGATGAATGCTGGTTTGAACTGACGGAAGAGGATGATATCCCAGAGGGGTTATTGGATGAGTACACTCTTGAGATCTACGACCCTGATCAGGATTTAAGTGGCTCTAACTTAATCGATACCAACTCTGGTAATGAGGATAGGGGGATCTGCGCTCTACCATTCCAGCGTCGATCGGATGGTGAAACGATCTACTTCCCATCGAACCTGATTGAAAACCTCTTTTTGAGTAACGGTATGAGTGCCGGCAATACCCTTGAAGAGGCTCAGGTTCAGTGTCTTTCTGAGATCTTTGAACGTGCGGTTAAACGTCAGATTCTTGAGCAGGAGATTGCGCTTCCCGATGTGCCCTCGCTGGTGCTTGAACGCTGGCCGGGTATTGTGGAGGGCATCAAGGCGCTAGAAGAGCAGGGCTTTCCTGTTTTGGTTAAAGATGCCTCGTTGGGCGGTCAGTTCCCAGTCGCCTGTGTCACGCTAATGAACCCTAAAACGGGCGGTGTGTTTGCCTCGTTCGGTGCCCACCCCAGTCTGCATGTCGCTATTGAAAGAAGCCTGACTGAATTGCTGCAGGGCCGCAGCTTTGAAGGGTTAAACGACCTGCCACCACCGACCTTTAACTCACATGAGCTGACTGAACCGAATAACTTTGTTGAGCACTTCATCGACTCCAGTGGTGTTGTGAGCTGGCGCTTCTTCAGTGACGCCTTTGATTACGAATTTGTGGATTGGGATTTCTCAGGTACCAACAGAGAGGAGGCTGACAGGCTGTTTGGTATTCTGGAGTCGATGGGTAAAGAGTCCTATCAAGCGAACTATGATGACCTGGGTGTACCGGCGGTTCGAATACTGGTTCCAGATTACTCTGAGGTCTATCCCGTTGAAGATCTGATTTGGGATAACACCAATAAATCACTGGAGTTTCGCGAGGCGATTCTCTGTCTGCACGAGTTGTGTGATGAAGACCTAGAGGAGTTGCTGGTTCGTCTAGAAGAGAGCGAGCTGGATAACTACACTGATATCCGCACGTTGATCGGCATTGAGTTTGATGAGAACAGCGTCTGGGGGCAGCTCACCATTCTTGAACTAAAACTGCTGATTCACCTAGCACTGGGTCAGTTACCTCAGGCTAAAGAGTTGGTTGAGGCCTTCTTGCAGTACAACGATAACACCCTAGATCGCGCGCTGTTCTATCGTGCAATGGATGCTGTCATTGAGGTGGAGTTAGATTCAGATATGGCCCTTGAGCACTATCTCAACAACTTTACCCGCATGTTTGGTAAAGATCGGATTGAGGCTGTGGTTGGCTCGGTGAATGGAACAATTCGTTTCTATGGTCTCGAGCCAGTCGGTATGGAATTGACTGGATTAGAGCGCCATCAACGACTGATACAGAGCTATCAGAAATTGCATCAATGGCGTGCCTCTAAATAGTTAGGCCCTCAGTTACTGAGAGCGCTAACCTGTTTACTGGTCTGTTCAACCGAGTACTTGCCTTTAGCATCCTTGGTCACACGGCCTATCGCTACAAAAGGGTCGTGTACAAAGAGTAAACGTCCACCCCGACTTTCAAGCCCTTCAAGCAGTTGTCGTTTCTCATCAATCAACTGCTCTGGGAAACGGTCATAGCCCATGGTGATGGGGAGATGAACCCAGGCGCTGCCGGGAATAAGATCCCCAGGGTAAACGACCGGTCCCTCTGGCATCTCGACTTCTGGCAGTATTTGGCCGGGTGTATGCCCTGAGCTCTCATGCAGTGTCCAGCCATCTCCCAGTGTTGCTGACTGTTGGCCCTCAGGAATGATCTCTAATCGACCTGACTCCTCCAGCAGTTTGATCAACATAGGTATGTAAGAGGCGCGATCACGAGCATGAGGGTCGTTTGCGCGCTGCCACTGGACTTCACCGACTAAGTATTTCGCATTTGGGAAGAGCAGGTAAGGATTCTCACCCTCTTGCCACTCAGACAATAGCCCGCCTGCGTGGTCAAAATGGAGGTGGGTCAATAGAACAATGTCGATCTCTTCGTGGGAGACACCTGCAGCCTGAAGATTTTTGATCAGGCAGTGCTCTTGCTCTTGAATACCATAGCGATCTTTCATCTCAGGGCTGAAGAATGCGCCAACGCCAGTCTCAACCAAGATGTTACGTTTTGGGCTGCTCTCCTGAACCAGCATGGCGCGGCAGGCTAAGGGAATACGGTTAAGCTCATCAGGCTCTATCCAGCGTTGCCATAACGCGCGAGGCGCATTACCAAACATTGAACCGCCATCCAGCTTCTGTGTATTCCCCTCTATCGAGGTAATGCTACGCATGATTAAGCAAACTCTTCGGTGTCGATCTCAGTTTGTTGACCGGCACTATAGCGCTCACCGGCCACGGTATCGCGGTTAATGAGTTGTTCTAACTCATTAACAATGTCGCTACTCAGTGTGACATCGGCTGCGCCTAGGTTGTCACGCATGTGCTCGACAAAGCGAGTGCCTGGAATCGAAACAATCGAGGGATCCTTTGCACGGATCCAGGCCAGCGCTAATTGCGCTGGGGTACAGCCAGCACGCTCAGCAATGGCAACATAGTCACTCAGTAGCGCTCTGTTCTGTTCAAAGTTCTCTGGGTAGAAGCGTGGCATGGCACGGCGAATGTCTTTTTCAGCCAGTTCGTCCAAGTTGTCGATTGTGAGACTTAAAAAGCCACGTGCCAGTGGGCTGAAGGCGACGAAGGTAACGTCTAGTTCACGGCAGGCGTCGAGAACCGCGATCTCTGGGTTGCGAGTCCAAAGTGAATACTCAGTTTGGATAGCGGCAACGGGGCACTCTTTATGGGCGGCTCGCAAGGTGTCAGCTGACATTTCTGAAAGACCGTAGCTCGCAATTTTACCCTCTTTGATAAGGTCAGCCATGGCGCCTGCACTCTCTTCAATTGGAACGTCAAAGTCACGACGGTGCAGGTAGTAGAGGTCGATTTGATCTGTTTGAAGGCGTTTTAAGCTGGCTTCACACTGTGCTTTGATGGTTTCAGGGCGGCCGTCTAGTGCTTTACCTTTTTCAGGGTCGATGTAGAGAACACATTTTGATGCCAAAAAGATCTCATCGCGGACCGACTTGAGCGCTTCGCCAACAACTTTCTCATTTTTGCCGCCACCGTATAAGGTCGCCGTATCAAAATGGCGGTAGCCCATCTCAAAGGCTTCACGAAACCCTTTGATCGCCTCGTCATCTGATACCGGGGTGTTGTAGGCGTGTGACATGTTCATACAACCCAAACCGATTGGGTTATTGCGTAGCATCTCAAGTTTGCTCATGAAAAATCCTTAAAAATGAGTCAATTTGTACAGAAGATTAACAAGTTAGTGCGGACGAGTGAACTCGAAAAGGGGAATTAGGTATTCGAAAAAAGAAAAACGATTCGGTGCCAGAATGGACTCTGGCACCGTTATTGAGGTTAGGCTGTTGCAGCGTTTAGAGCGGCATCGTAGTTAGGCTGTTGCGCAATCTCTGGAACCAGTTCTGAATGCAGTACTTTGCCATCACGAATCACCACAATGGCTCTAGCCAGAAGCCCACGCATACCTGAATCGATGATTTCGACGCCAAAGCTTTTACCAAACTCTGGGTTACGGAAGGTGGATGCATTACTGACCCTCTCTAGACCTTCGGCACCACAGAAACGTGCTTGTGCAAACGGTAGGTCTGCTGAGACATTAATCACCTCAACGCCATCATGACTCGCCAACTGCTCATTGAACGTGCGGACTGAGGTGGCACAGGTTGGAGTATCGATGCTCGGGAAGATGTTCAATACAACCGTTTTGCCTGCAAGATCAGATAGAGAGAACTCAGACAGGTCGGCTGCCGTGAGTGTAAAGTCTGGACAGTCGCTCCCAGCAGCAGGAACATCTCCATAGGTATGCAAAACATCACCGCGTCGCGTAATTTGAACCATGTTATTACCTCATTATATAGAGTGATTTAGTTATAGGTATACTCATTACGCTAGCGGCAGACACTTGGATTTAATTACTCAGAGGCAGTGATTGCCTGTTTGATTTTTTTGTCAGTCTTATATTGGCTAAGTGCGTAGACTGACCAGATGGCAGCTGGGATCCAGCCAATCAATGTAAGCTGAAGTATTAAACAGAAGATTCCCGCTATAGGGCGACCGATGGTAAAAAATTGCAGCCAAGGTAGAAGCAGGGCAAGTAACAGTCTCATAAGATTTCCTTTTGGTTTAGATATCTTAACAGTAGTACAAAGTTTAAAAATTGCCCCAAAAAAAACCGGCTACTGCCGGTTTTTTTTAATGTTCCAACGATTAGATTCGTTCGAAGATGACAGCGATACCCTGACCACCACCGATACACATGGTTACTAGCGCGTATTTGCCACCAGTACGTTGCAGCTCGTGAATCGCCTTAGTCGCGATGAAAGCACCGGAACAGCCAACAGGGTGGCCTAATGCAATAGCGCCACCGTTCGGATTGGTTTTGTCTGCAGGAAGACCTAGACCTTTAGAGACTGCAATCGCTTGAGCGGCAAAGGCTTCGTTAGATTCGATCACATCCATATCATCAATGGTTAGGCCGGCACTCTCTAGTGCGGCTTTTGATGATGGGATAGGGCCTTCACCCATGATGTGGTTAGGTACACCGGCAACCGCGTAAGAGACGATCTTAGCGATAGGTGTCTCACCGTTTGCTTTAGCGGTTTCAGCATCTGCAAGCACAAGGAAGGCTGCACCGTCATTGATGCCTGAAGCATTACCTGCTGTAACAGTACCGTCTTTCTTAAATGCAGGACGCATGCCGCTCAGTTTTTCTGCGGTCGTACCTGGTTTAGGGTGTTCGTCCGTATCAAACACAGTTTCGCCTTTGCGAGACTTCAGTGTGATTGGAACGATCTGATCTTTGAATCGACCTTCATTAATCGCTACTTCAGCACGACGTTGTGACTCTGCCGCGAACGCATCTTGCTCTTCACGAGAGATGTTCCATTTTTCCGCCAAGTTTTCAGCCGTGATCCCCATGTGACCAGCGCCAAATGGATCGGTCAGAACGGACACCATCGCGTCAATCATGCCAGTATCACCCATGCGAGCACCGGTACGCATAGCAGGTGCCATGTAAGTACCGCGTGACATCACCTCGACACCACCGCCAACAGCATAGTCGCATTGACCTAGCTCGATCTGTTGAGCACTGGATACCACCGCTTGAAGGCCTGAAGCACATAGGCGGTTAACAGCCATCGCAACTGAGTTCATAGGTAGACCTGCCTGGATAGAGGCAACACGTGCAACGTAGGGGTAGCGTGATTCTGTTGGAATACAGTTACCAACCGTCACGTAGTGGATCTTCTCGGGATCCGCTTTAGAACGTGCAACCGCCTCTTTCATAACAGTGCCCGCTAGCTCTGCTGGCTCCATAGAACTTAGGCTGCCACCAAAAGCACCGATTGGTGAACGCATTGCGCTTAGAACAACTACTTCACGTGTCATCTGCATATCTCCTTATGCACAATTAATTTTGGTATTCCGACAATATATAGGGTTATCGCTACAAATACATGACCAAGTCGACTAATTGATAGTTATAATCAAGAAAAAATTTGAGGTGTTTATGTTTGTTCTTTTCGATATGGATGGCGTGTTGGTCGATTCCGAACCGCAGTGGAAGCTTGTGGAACAGGAGGTGTTGGCTAAGTTTGGTATCCATATGGAGATCGAAGAGCTCAAAAAACACGCCGGCGCAACGACCTTTGATTTCATGACCAAGATGAACCGTCTCTACCCAGAGAAAGGCCTAGTGGTTGAAGAGATGGTTGACCAAGTCATTTCGGAGATGGAAAAACGGTTGGTGACACTGCCGTTGATGAAAGGGGTAATGGCATTCATCGACCAGCTTCAAGCCGATGCCGTTCCAATGGCGATTGCCTCCAGTTCGGCGATTAGATTGATTGAAGCGGTGATTAAGACTCATAACTTACCGATCACTGTCTATGCCTCAGGCTCAGAGATTGGACTATCTAAACCTCACCCCGAGGTGTTCCTACAAGCCGCGAAACGGATCGGTGCTGATCCTTGGCAAGTGCTCATCATCGAAGACTCTGTCAATGGAACGATTGCCGGTAAAGCAGCTTCGATGTCGGTGGCTGTTGTGCCGGAGAGTTTCCCACCAAGATCTGAATTGTCGATTGCGAATCATGCCTTTGAATCGATGACCGATCTGCATGATTATTATCGTCAAGGTGGGTTTAGCTACCTAGGCTAATTTTAGGGAGCCTACGAATAGGTCCATGACATCTCAGGCTCCCTAGGGTTTCTGTGAAGAGGCTTCCTCTGCCTGTGCTTGAATAGCCTCTTCATGGATATCGAAACTGTGCTCAGACTTCTGTTCCGCCAAGCCCTCTAATGGCTCCAGAGTTTCATCGGTCAGTGAGTCGCTCTCAACTATAGAGTAAACGGGCTGATCCGTTTCATTAACCCCTTGTACCGCCTCAACCACTTCGTCTGGGAATAGCTCTTCAATCGCAGTGTCGGGTAGATCCTCGGTACGAGGGTCAAACTCTGCAATGACCTGTGTTTCTGGCATCGCAGGGATAAACTGCTCCTGCTCTTCGATCGGTACGGGTGGTTTTTGTACCTGTCTGAATAGTGTAAACACGACCAGCATCAGCAGAATAACCACGAATCCCAAGAACAACGAACCGGGTGCAAAAGAGCCCAGTAGCATTGAGCCTAACAGTGGCCCTGCAATACTGCCAAGGCCATAGCTCAGCATCAGTGTCGAGGAGGCGGCAACACGCTCCTCACTGCGAATCAAGTCGTTGGTAATCGCTACCGCTATTGAGTAGATCGCCGCAATCATCGCCATGAACAGTGAGGTCGAAAGAATCAGCAGCACAAACTGATCAGAACCAAACAGTGATGCTCCCAGAGCTGCTAGAGCTGCGACGAGGGCGGTTGCCGTTAACACTTTGCTTCGTGTGACGCGGTCACAAAGCCAACCAATGGGCCAAGCGAACAGCATCGCGCTCATAACCGATATCGACATCAAGGTAGCAATTTGATCCGTTGCAATGTCGCTCAATGTGGCATAGAGCGGAACCAGTGCGTAGAACGAACCGATCAACAGCCCGCCACAAAATGCTGAAAAAAGCCCCAGCGCCGATTTACGCCAGAGTCGCTGCAGTGACATGAACTCTGCAGTCTCTAGGGGCGGTGATTGAAGGCGTGACGCAGAGAGAGGGATGACGGCTGCGATCAGTAGAAGCCCCGCAATGATGAAGGCTGTGGATATTTGCAGGCCAGAGGAGTGGCCGAGAATGACCTGCCCTGATGCTGCCGCTGAATAGGCTGCAATGGTGTACAGAGAGAATAGGGTAGCGCGGTTGTTGTCGCTAGCCACGGCGCTAAACCAACTCTCTATCGCAATGAATAGACCAGCAACGCTGAACCCGCCGATAATCCTGAGTAGACTCCAAACCCAAAAATCCTCAGCGAAGGGGTAGAGCAGAGCGGCCATCGCGGCAAGACTGGCCAGTGTCGAGAATGCCCGAATGTGTCCCACTCTGATCAGCAGCCGTTGAGCAAAGATTGAGCCAATCACAAACCCGATAGAGTAGAAGGTCATGATCCAACCAATCTCGGTTGGCGGTGTATTCGCCATACCCAAACGAACGCCAATCAGCGACATCAAATAGGCATTGCCAGACGCTACAAGCATCAGGCTCATGAATAGAGCCAGAAGAGAGATAAATATTAGGCGCATATTGGGCGTTACTTGCCAGAGGTGGAGTTTTGAAAATCGTTTAGCCGCTTCATTTCGACATCAAACAGCACTTTTAAGGCCTCTCGCACATGTCGAACGTGGTCCATCGCAGCCGATCGAGCCCAGGCCGATTGTCCTGTGGTCACTGCCTGGTAGATTTCGCTGTGGTGTTTATCGACCACCTGCTTAAAGCCCCCTTTCTGGTTGAAGTTTCTAACAGCCTCTTGAATGCTAATCAGCGTCAGATCCTTCAAACTTGACAAGGTGTGTATCAATACCGAGTTGTGGGATGCCTCGATCACGCGTCTATGAAACTCATGGTCCAAGTTGGCATCCCAATCGGGGGCTACCGACTCCATCTTCTTGAACGCCTCACGAATGCGATACTGATCGCGAGCGGTCGCTCGTTGTGCGGCTAGAAAGCAAGCTTGCCCCTCCAGCTGTTCACGGACCTCAAGAATTTCCAGTACAGCCTTGGGATCCTGACCAAACAGATTGATCAGAGCGGACTTGTTTTCTGAACTGGTGACCGCGCAGGAGACAAATGATCCTCTACCGTGGTGCGTTTCAATGATCCCTTTACCCGAGAGTATATGCAGTGCCTCTCGAACAATGGTACGCGACACACCTAGACGTGCAGAGAGGGATCGTTCAGACGGGATCTTGCTCTCCGGTCCTAACTCACCATCAGCAATCAATTTTTGCAGATATTGAGTGACTTCATTAACAGCGCTGCTTGCAGATTGGCTCATCTATTTCGCATCTCGGTATGGATTGGTCAGACCAGTTTTCCACGCCATCAATTGAAACGCAAGCCCCATCTGGGTTTGAATGCATAAACGTTTCATCGAGTGAGTGACCATCAAATCAGTGGTTTGATTTCAAGTGGTCATACCAGTAGACAGCTGCGTAAGTTTTTGTGACAGCATCGCTCTATTGGTCTGTCTACTACTCCAATTTAAGAGGTTGAACTTATGCTCGAACTGAAACGCTTAGATATTGAAGATGCTCGTCTGTTAATCGAAGGGGCTCGAAACCGAGCTAATGAGATTGGTGTACCTATGTGTATCGCGATAACAGATGAGTCAGGGAATTTGATCGCTTTTGAACGTATGGATGGCGGTAAAACCACCAGTGTAACCATCGCTCAAGACAAAGCCTACACCGCAGCGGCTGCTCGCAAAGCGACGCACGAGTACAACGCTGCATGTACACCCGGCTCGTTGGTGTTTGGTATTCACACCTCGATGGGTGGACGTCTGTGTGTTGTGGGCGGCGGTTATCCCGTGGAGTCAAATGGACAAGTAGTTGGTGGCATCGGATTGAGTTCTGGTACACCAATGCAGGATATGGAGTGTGCTCAAGCTGGTATAGAGTACTGGCAACAGCAGACTCAACAATAAAAAGTACCCAGAGTGGGGTCGGAGATCAGTATGCAGAGTGCAGTGGCTAGCCCGGATCGTGTTGCTAAGCGTCAACGCATTGCTCAGCGATTTAATGAGTTCATTGATTCGCACTACGTCATCAGTGACAGCGAAACGTTAAAGCCTTATGAGTGTGACGGCCTTTCAGCCTATTGCGAAGAGGCGTTGATCGTTGTTTTGCCATCAACGGTAGAGCAGGCACAGAAGGTTCTTAAAATTTGTCACGAAGAGAACATCCCTGTGGTAGCTCGTGGTGCAGGTACCGGTTTGTGTGCCGGTGCTATGCCTCATGGTGATGGCGTGGTCTTATCGATGGCGAAGTTCAATAAGATCCTCGAGATCGATACTGACGCTAGAGCGGCTCGCGTTCAACCGGGTGTTCGCAACCTAGCGATTAGTGAAGCGGCAGGTGATTACAATCTCTATTACGGTCCAGACCCTTCGTCGCAAATAGCCTGCACCATTGGCGGTAACGTGGCTGAAAACTCAGGGGGTGTCCACTGCCTTAAATACGGTTTGACCGTGCATAACCTGTTAAGTGTTCAGTTCCTGACGATGGAAGGTGAGCTGCTAACCATCGGCTCAGAAGGTCTTGATAGCTGTGGTATGGATCTGATGGCGCTGTTCACAGGATCCGAAGGGCTATTGGGTGTGGTCACCGAAGTGCGAGTGAAGCTGCTGCCAAAACCTGAGCGTGCTCAGGTAGTGGTTGCAGGATTCGACTCGGTACCCAAAGCGGGTGATGCCGTCGGTGAGATCATTGCTAAGGGTATCATTCCTGGCGGTCTTGAGATGATGGATGGCTTTGCCATTAAAGCGGCTGAAGATTTTGCCAAAGCAGGCTACCCCGTCGATGCTCAGGCTCTATTGCTATGTGAGGTCGATGGCACCGATGAAGAGGTGGCGGAGCATATTGAAGCGGTTGAAACGCTGTTTCGTGAACTGGGAGCCACCTCGGTTCGCACATCTCAAAGTGAAGAGGAGCGTGCACGTCTATGGGCTGGGCGTAAATCAGCCTTCCCAGCCGTTGGACGTATTTCACCAGACTACTACTGCATGGACGGGACGATTCCGCGTGGTCAGCTAACGCATGTGCTGCTCGAGATGCAGAAAATGTCAGAGCACTACGGTCTGCGTGTGGCCAACGTTTTCCATGCCGGCGATGGCAACTTGCACCCACTGATTCTCTTTGATGCGAACGTACCGGGTGAGCTGGAGCGCACCGAAGAGTTCGGTGGCAAAATTCTTGAACTCTGTGTTGAGGTGGGCGGCTGTATCACGGGCGAGCACGGCGTAGGCTATGAAAAACTCCGTCAAATGCCGGCTCAGTTCAGTGATTCAGAGATCGAGCAGTTCCACAAAGTGAAGCGTGCCTTTGATGCCAAAGAGCTTCTTAATCCCGGTAAAGGTATACCGACCTTGAGAAGTTGTCAGGAGTACCGTTCGTTGGATCTTGATCTAACGCCCAATGCTCAGGTTAGCGCCAATAGCAATACTGATGCAGGAGAGTTCCGTGTCTGATTTAACCAATGAATTGATTAGCCAAGTCCGTGATGCGGTTGAGGCTAAAGAGACGCTGGCTATTTCAGCGGGTGGCAGTAAAGCCTTTATGGGACGTCAGATCGAGACGGATCGTACCATCGATGTCAGTGGTCACACAGGCATTGTTAGCTACCAACCGGTTGAGCTCGTTATGACCGCACGTGCCGGTACCAGACTTGCAGAGATTGAGTCTGCACTATCTGAACACAATCAGATGCTGGCCTGTGAGCCGCCACGTTTCGGTGGCAAAGCAACCTTAGGTGGTACATTGGCCGCTAACGTCTCAGGTCCGGGGCGCCCTTGGTACGGATCCATTCGTGATCATGTATTAGGCGTCAGGTTGATCAATGGCGAAGCGGAACAGCTGCGGTTTGGTGGTCAGGTGATGAAGAATGTCGCCGGTTACGATCTTTCGCGTCTGCAAGCGGGTGCGATGGGTGGATTAGGCCTAATGACCGAGATCTCTCTAAAAGTACTGCCTAAACCAGCGACTACCCGCACTTTGAAGTTCGCAATGGATCAAGCCGAAGCGATACAGCGCATGAACTCCATGTCAGGTCAGCCAAAGCCGATTACAGCGGCTTATTGGCACAACGGAGAATTGTTTGTTCGTCTGGCAGGTGCAGCCTCAGCAGTTGATGCGACTGCAAAAATTTGGGGTGGTGAAGAACTTGCTCCAGAGGTTGCCTTGGCTCTTTGGGCGGATCTGCAAGATCAGAAACCAGCCCTATTCAATGCGGAAAAAGTCTGGCGCTTCTCCGTTAAGGGCAGTGCGGATGTCCTACCCATCGAAGGGGATTCATTAATCAACTGGGGTGGCGCTGAGCGCTGGTATGCCGGTGATCACAGTTTCGATCGTATGGTGGAGCTAGCAGAGAGTGCTGGTGGACAGGTTTCACTCTACCGCGGAGGTGATCGTACTGACGAGGTACTTCATCCGGTTAATCCATCAATTCAGGCTCTGCAACAACGCATTAAAGCGTCTGTCGATCCGCAGGGGGTATTCAATCCCGGCCGTGCGTTTGGTTGGTTGTAGGAGTCAGTGCAATGAAAACGAATATAGTTCAAACCTTCCTAGCGACGCCCGAAGGACAAGAGGCGGAAGAGATTCTGCGTAGCTGCGTTCACTGTGGTTTCTGTACAGCAACGTGCCCAACCTACCAAGAGTTGAATGATGAACGAGACGGCCCGCGTGGTCGAATCTATCTGATCAAACAGCTGTTGGAGACCGATGAGGTGACCGAAAAAACTCGGACACACCTAGATCGCTGTCTGACCTGTCGTTCATGTGAGACGACCTGTCCATCGGGCGTTCAATATGGACGTCTAGTTGATATAGGTCGTGGCATTGTTGAGAAGAAATTGGATCGCCCTGTTACGGAAAAAGTGGTTCGCTGGGGATTGAAACAGGTTCTGCCTCACGCTAACCGCTTTGGTCCGCTACTAAAAGTAGGTCAGGTGTTTAAACCGATTCTACCTGGCGCTCTGGGTAAGAAGGTCCCGCCTAAACGTAAAGCCTCTCCTTGGCCAGCCAAACGTCATGCTCGAGTTATGATGGCTCTTGCCGGTTGTGCTCAGCCCAGTGCTGCACCCAATACCAATGCGGCAACGGCTCGGGTACTGGATAAGCTAGGAATCACTCTGGTTGAAGCACCACAAGCTGGATGCTGTGGAGCGGTGAATTACCACCTGTCGGCACACGAAGCGGGTCTTAATGAGATGCGCAAGAACATTGACGCCTGGTGGCCAGCGATTGAAGGGGGTTGTGAAGCCATTGTGATGACCGCGTCTGGTTGCGGTGCCATGGTTCAGGAGTACGGGCATCTATTAAGAGATGACCCAGACTACGCGGAGAAGGCCAAGCGTGTGAGTGAGCTGACAAAAGATATCAGTGAGGTGCTGCTGGCTGAAGATCTGTCACCACTTGCTCCCAATACTGATGGTGAAAAGATCGCGTTCCACTGTCCTTGTACCTTGCAGCACGCTATGAAACAGAGCGGCTCCGTAGAAAAAGTACTCGAGAAAGTGGGCTTTGATCTGGCCAAGACCAAGGATAAGCATCTCTGTTGTGGTTCCGCGGGCACCTACTCGATTCTTCAGCCGAAGATCAGTCAAAAGCTGCTAGCCAATAAGGTTGAGGCGCTGACAGGGGATAAACCGACACAGATCGCTACCGCGAACATTGGGTGTCAGTTACACATTGAGACAGCTTCGCCGGTACCGGTTAATCACTGGATTGAACTGTTGGATCGATAAGATCGCAGTCACTATTAAAGGGGCCTTGTTAGGCCCCTATTTATTTGTCACTGCTTCTATTTTTCAGTTTCGGATTCGGGTGTGACGAGATGATCTCGGTTCCAAAGAGTGGGGTAGAGCGGAATCCAAAGTGCTACCAGGGCGAGGGTGCCAAAGCCACCAAATAGAATGGAGGGGACCGCACCAATCCAGGCGGCAAGTGCACCTGATTCAAATTCACCCAGTTGATTGGAGGTTGCAATAAAGAGTGAGTTAACCGCGCTGACCCGTCCGCGCATCTCATCGGGTGTTTCAACCTGAACCAGTGTTGAGCGAATCACAACACTGATCATATCGGCGGCGCCAAGAACAAACAGAGCGGTCAGCGATACCCACATCACTTCAGAGAAACCGAAGACCAGAGTGCCCAAGCCAAAGACCCAGACGGCCGCATAGAGCCAACGCCCGGAGTGTCGTTGAATCGGGTATTTTGCAAGCAAGAACGACATCGCAACGGCCCCCGCCGCTGGTGCGCTTCTTAACAGGCCTAAACCGACTGAATCGGTCTGTAATATATCGTGCGCAATCATCGGTAGAAGAGCAGTAACGCTGCCGATTAGAACCGCCAGCGTATCGAGCATTAACGATCCCCATACCGGTTTGTTGCGCCAGACGTGGACAAAGCCCTCAAACAACTCTTTGCGACGCTGCTCGCTTCGGTCCCGTTTGATGGCTGTATCTTTCATGCCAAACAGCGTCACAATCGATATTAAGACGAACAGCATGCTAGTGGCATAGAGTGTGCCGGCTCCAAAAATATAGATGACGCCACCTAAAGCCGGACCAATAATTGTAATGGTCTCACGAGCTGAAGCGGTCAGTGTCATCGCTTGGGTCAGAAGCTGGCGCGGCACCAGATTCGGCACCATCGCTTGCCCCGCAGGCATGCTGAAGGTTCTAGAGACGCCCAGCATGAAACAGGCTATGTAGATGATCCCTTCTGTAATGGTCTCAGTGAAACTGGTTAAGGAGAGCGCACCAATGGTGATTAACAGCAGCACCCGACTCCAAATCATCACCTTATGACGATCGTATCGATCGGCCATGTCGCCTGCGTGCAGCGTAAACAGAATCTGAGGTACATAACGCGCCAGACCAACCCAGCCAAGCGCCATAGCGCTTTCGGTCATCAGGTAGACCTGCCAGCCCAAGCCGATCAGCATCATCTGAATCGCCATGCCGGAGGTGAGTTGGCTGGTGAGGAACCGAACAAATAATCCCTGTTTTAATAGCCGGGTGTCACTCACTGGTCTGAATCCTTAGAGGGGTTTCTGGCCTCTTCATGACTCTCTAATCTATGGCCTGCATCAATAAATTTTGGCAGACGCAAATTGCCAAATATGGCGGCCAGTCGGGTTAGAAAAATGACTAACATTGCCAAGTAGGAGAGGAGTATCGGATCGATGTAACCCTCACCTAATACAAATACCATCGCACCGAGTATGGTGCAGGTGGCATAGAGTTCGCCGTCGCCACCGCCAAGAATCATCGGGTCTTCATTGGTTAGCACATCACGGATAAGGCCGCCTGCAACGGCTGTGATACAGGCCATCATGACGACCAGTAGGGGCGATAGATCAGCCATCTGGGCCTTTTGCGCACCGATGATTGCAAAAAGTGAGATACCGGCGGCATCGAATATCAGCAACAGTCGGCGCGGGTAGCGAAGATAACGCGCTAAGATAAAGGTCACGAGACCCGCAATCAGTGCCGTTGATATATACCAGGTCTCTTCAAGCCAAAAGATGGGGCCGTTGTTGATGGTTAGGTCACGAATAGTCCCTCCACCTACCGCAGTGACGACGGCTAATACCATTACGCCAAAGATGTCGATGCGCTTACCGGTGGCGGCTAAGGCACCGGTGATAGCAAATACAACCGTCCCTAGAAACTCGGCAGCGAGTAGTGGCTGACTAAACAACAAAAGCCTCCCTTTGCTCTCTATGGATGCAAGCTTATCTGTGCGACAATCGGACTCATATTTATATGGGTCAGTGTTGGTATGAATTGTGCATTCTTTCACTCAAATCATCCATGAGTAAAGGATCTATTTGATTATGAAAATTTCTGAAGCGGGCGTTAAGTTTGGTACCAGTGGCGTTCGAGGCTTGGTCAGTGAGCTAACCAATGAGGTCGCGTACGCCTTTGCTGCTGCGTTTTGGCAAGCGGCAGGTCAAGGGACCCGTGTTGTTATAGGTCATGACTTACGACCCTCCAGCCCGCAAATTACCCGAGCCTGCATGGCGGCCATGAGAGACTTAGGTGTCGAGGTGATTTATGTCGGTGCATTGGCAACACCAGCCGTCGCCTACTACGCGTCTAAGATGCATGCGCCTGCGATTGTGGTGACTGGCAGCCATATCCCGTTCGATCGGAACGGAATCAAGTTTTACAGCGTCGAGGGTGAGATCAATAAGGCACATGAAGAGTCGATCTCATCGGCCGAGGTAGTGCTGCCTCAAATTATTGAGTGTCCAGAACTGCCTGCGATTGATGCTGGTGCTAAGTCGGCTTACCTATCACGCTATGTTGACTGTTTCGGTCAAGATCTTTGTTCTGGCTTGAAGGTCGCTATCTATCAGCACTCAAGTGTTGCTCGTGATCTGTTAAGTGAACTGTTCGAGGCGATGGGGGCAGAGGTGATTGCCCTTGGCAGGACAGAACAGTTTGTGCCTATCGATACTGAAGCGGTGCGTACAGAGGATATTGAACAGGCTAAGCGTTGGGCGTCTGAGGTTGGATTTGATCTTTTGGTCTCTACCGATGGTGATGCGGACCGTCCTCTCATCGCCGATGAGACAGGGACCTTTTTCCGCGGTGATATTCTGGGTGTCCTCACAGCAAAGGCGGTCGGTGCAGAAGCGGTTGTGACTCCCGTCAGCAGTAATACGGCACTGGAATTAAGCGGTTGGTTTGATCAAACGCTGCGTACACGAATAGGCTCACCCTATGTGATTGCAGGAATGGAGTCGGTTGCAGAGGGTGTTGTTGCCGGTTTTGAAGCGAACGGTGGATTTTTGTTAGGTAGCGATGTTGGACTGAATGGGTCAACGCTTTCAACGTTGGCGACGCGTGATGCTGTTCTGCCAATGCTGGCGGTCATCTACCTCGCCAAACAGAATCAGCTTAAGGCCAGTCAACTGTCGGCCGAGCTGCCAGAGCGATACACCGCATCGGATCGCATTCCAGGGATAGCGACCGAGTGGAGCCAATCGATGTTACAGCGTCTGAATGAAGGGCAGCTGCAGTTTGAATCGCTAATGCCTTGGTCTTTGGGTGGTATTCGATCAGTCGATCAGACCGATGGTTATCGTGTCGACTTTGATACTGATACGATTGTCCATCTTCGTCCCTCTGGTAATGCTCCAGAGCTGCGCTGTTATGTCGAGATGAACAGTGAACAGGATGCGACAGAACTCTGTCGTCGGGTACTTAACAAGGTCGAGCAACTGTTTAAGAGTGAAGTATAGATGTTAAATTTTGCTGCTAACCTATCGTTTCTATTTTCAGACCTTCCCTTTTTAGAGCGTTTCGTTGCGGCAAAAAAAGCCGGTTTTGATTCGGTCGAGTATCTTTTCCCGTACGACTATCCTGCGGAACAGATTAAAGACCTTTTAAATGAGTCTGGTTTGGAGCAAGCGCTGTTCAATGCCTCTGCCGGTGATTGGGGTGCGGGTGAACGTGGGCTAGCGGCGCTGGTCGGTCGCGAATCTGAGTTTAAAGCCTCGATTGAACAGGCGGCCTCTTATGCCGAGGTGTTGGGCAATCGACGTCTGCACATCATGTCCGGGCTAGCCGATTTTTCCGATCCAAAGGCATTTGAAACCTATCTGAATAATTTAACCTGGGCGGCCGATCAACTGAACTTATCAGGTATCAATGTGTTAATTGAGCCGATTAACAGTCGTGATATGCCAGGCTACTTTTTAACGACACCTGAGCAAGCTGCAGAGGTGATTGAGTTGGCCAATCGCACAAATTTAAAAATGCAGTTTGACCTCTACCATGCTCAGATTATGTGCGGGGATCTTATTACCCGTTTAGAGCGATACTGGCCTCTGATTGATCATATGCAGATCGCATCCGTGCCCGATCGCAATGAACCATCCAGCGGCGAAATCAACTACTCCTACCTCTTTAACTGGCTCGATCAAAAAGGGTATCAAGGATTCATTGGTTGCGAATATCGACCTAAAACAACGACTTTAGAGGGTTTGGGTTGGTTGTCTGACTACAAAAGGTCATCTAATGGATAAACCCAAGGCGCTTCTTGTTGCCGGCATTAGTGCTGAGCTAAAAGGTATGTTGGCGGAGGTGGTTGAACTGGTTCCGCTAAATAAGCAGGGTGATGCGAATCAGTTTTTAGCGGATCAGGGTGCCGATTTTGAATTGGTGGTCACCAGTGCCGGCAAAGGCTGTGCAAACGCATTGATGGAGCAGCTGCCCAATCTTAAAGTGATCTTTAACTGGGGCGTTGGCTATGACAAAGTGGATGTCGAGTTTGCGACTTCGCGCAATGTGTATGTGACCAACACACCCGACGTGCTTAACGAGTGTGTGGCGGATATGGCGATTGGGATGCTGATCTCACAAGCGCGCTGTATGGGCGAGGCTGAACGCTTTGTTCGTCGCGGTGAATGGCTTAGCAACCCAACACCACCGATGGGGCAAAAAGTCAGCGGTAAGCGCCTGGGTATTGTCGGATTAGGACGCATTGGATTGGAGACTGCTAAGAGAGCCGAGGCGTTTTCAATGCAGATTCGCTATCACAATCGTCATCCACGGGAGGATGTCGACTACGCTTATGAAGCGTCGATTGTTGAGCTGGCAAAATGGTCCGACTACTTGCTTCTGCTCTGTCCAAGTACGCCAGAGACCTATCAGATGATCGATCGAGAGGTGTTACAGGCCTTGGGACCACAAAGTTCGCTGATCAATATCGCCCGCGGTGCGGTGGTGGATCAAAAGGCACTGGTTGATCTTCTGCTGTCCGGTGAGTTGGGTGGTGCGGCGTTGGATGTCTTTGAGAGAGAGCCAGAGGTGCCAGAGGCGCTAATGGATCTGCCTAATGTGTTGCTATTGCCACACGTTGGTAGTGCCACGTTTGAAACCCGAACGGCAATGGCCCAGTTGGTTGTCGATAATGTAAAAGCCTATATCGAATCAGGAAGCCTGGTTACTCCCGTCAATTAGTCCAGTAGGTAAATGCTGGTAAAGAACCAGAGGGTGATGGCTGTGCTGGCAAAAATGATGGCCAGTCTAACCCAGCTGTTTGGAATCCTCTTGGAGATGATGCCTGCTGCATAGCCCCCAATCAGTGTGCCAACCAGCAGTATCAATGTTTCGTTCCAGCTAATCAGATCATTGATTAGGAATAGCACAATGGCACAACCTGAAATGGTCGATGAGTAGAGCAGTTTAAGTGCATTCATCTCATTAACAGAGCGATAGCCTGCTAAGCTGCAGTAACTCAGCAGTAATATCCCCAGTCCTGCATTAAAGAATCCACCGTAGATTGATACGCCAATAAAAAGCAGGGTAAATAACCCGTTTTGTGCTTTATCGATATGGCGATGTTTTTGGCTCCACTTTTGTAATGTCTTATTAAACTGTCCGCCAAAAATAAACAGCAGAGTCGCGAAGAGTAGTAGCCAAGGCACGGCTTTTTCAAATTCGCTGTTAGAGGTTTGTGTTAACAGGTAGGCACCTATTATTCCGCCGATCGCAGAGATAAAAGAGAAGATCAGAAGTTTTTTAGGTGAATCTTTTATCTCTTGTCGAAGCGCATAGGTGCCCGAAAGATAGCCAGCTGTTGCAGCAAAGGTGTTGCTGGCATTGGCGATGACAGGGGGAACCCCAACAGCAATCAGAGCGGGGAATGTGATAAAACTTCCACCGCCAGCAAGAGAGTTTACGATGCCACCTAAAATACCTGCAGCGGCAAGAAATAGAATCTCTTCCAAACTTATTGACTCTTTAGCTGATTGATTAAATGCCAAATTGATAAGGCTAAAGAGACCGCTGCCGTGACAATAAGCACCTCTGCCATAGTGATCCCTTTAATGATCTCTGGCGTGTAGCCACATAGCTCCCAAGGTTCAAATATTGCCGGAAGCCAAAGGTGAAGGGGAAACCAGTTTGGGAAAGGGTCGCTCAATGTGCAGCTGCTCTCAAACCAGTAGCGCTCGATCCCTAAAACTTGGTAGCTCTGGTAAAGCAGAAAAGCCATCAGTGGAACAAGTAAAAAGGCGAGCAGCGTCTGTATAGAACGCGCTGAGAAGATCTTCCCGGATACTGCCAAGAGAAGGGCGCCAAAGAGTGTGGCACGAATCTGTACGCAGAGAGCACAGGGACCGTAGTCGAGTAGGTATTGAAAAACTAAAGCCCCAGCCTCGAGGCCTAACGCGAGTATAAGTGTGTAGCTCCAGATGAGCGGTTTTGGCGATTCTCTAAACTTAAACATGGCTTCTTTGAATGGTTATTTTCTAGGTGATTCTAATCATCTTTTTATTCGCTGTCGCTATTAAAAATTAGAACTTTGTAAATTTATTTAAATGGATTTATTCGTGGTTTAATTTAATTGTTTGGTTTAGGTTTTTTAAATATTTTTATTTATTTAAATTTTTATATTGAGAAAACTATTTATTTTTATATATTATGTTGGCGTTAAATTAAAACTGTGCATCCCCTTTGCCAACTATTAATAGTATTAGGAATTTTTGATGAGCGATTTTATTAAAACTCTTTTGCGCAAAAACTCTCTTCGTAAACAGTGCCAATCGGTTGGTGCAGATGAGATCGAAAAAGTGATTGCCGATCTAACGGATATTCTTGAAGAGCGTCGCGCTGAGGAAGCTGCTTTACTAGAGCAGAACCGTGCAAAGCTGGAGGCGATTGAAGCGATTCGCCAGAAGATGCGTGAAGCGGGTATTGCGCTCGATGAGCTAACTGGTATCACTGAATCGGCGCCTAAATCTCGTAAAGAGGTGAAAGCTAAGTACCAGATTACCGATGCAAGTGGTCAAACCCATGCCTGGACAGGTCGCGGTCGCACTCCAACTGTATTCGCAGAGTACATGGCTTCTCGTGGTATCACAAAAGATCAACTGCCAACCATAGATTGATATATAATCGCCCTATGAGTGAAGGCCCTTCCTCGGAAGGGTCTTTTTGTTTCTATGTTTTGAGGTTGCGTCCGCATGTCTGATGAAAAACTGCAAAAAGTGTTGGCGCGCTCCGGTGTAGGCTCACGTCGTGAGATGGAGCGTTGGATCGAAGAGGGTCGAGTCGAAGTAAACGGCAAATTGGCGACTCTTGGTGATCGTGTTTCTGCTGAAGACCAGATTAAGGTCGATGGCAAATCTATTGAACTGAACAGTGCGGGTAGCCAAACGGCTCGAGTTCTTATCTACAATAAACCCATTGGTGAAGTCTGCACTCGCCATGATCCTGAAGGCAGGCCAACTGTCTTTGATAATCTGCCGAAGCTTAAATCTGAGCGTTGGGTTGCGATCGGTCGTCTCGATATCAATACATCGGGTCTTTTGGTTTTTACTACCGATGGTGAAATTGCTAACAAGATGATGCACCCATCGAGCAACATTGACCGCGAATACGCGGTTCGAGTTCTAGGTGATGTCAGTGATGCTGTACTCAAGCGTTTAACCGACGGTGTTCTGCTTGAAGATGGCATGGCTAAGTTTACCGACGTTCGTTACTTCAACGGTGAAGGTGCCAATAAATGGTTCCACTGTTGTGTGATGGAGGGTCGTAACCGTGAAGTTCGTCGTCTTTGGGAGTCTCAAGAGCTGCAAGTTAACCGCCTAAAGCGTGTCCGTTTCGGGCCGGTATTCCTGCCCAGTGACGTTAAGGTAGGCACTTGGCGAGAGCTTGGTCAGAAAGAGGTCGACATTCTAACGGATGAGCTGCTGCTAGAGCGTCGCAAAGTGCCTTCGATCAATCCCGAAGATCTTGATCGTAAAGAGCGCGAATACAAACGCCAGAAAATACGTCAAACCACCGATCACAACCGTGATTCAGCCCGACAGGACCGCCGCAAGCGTAAGGTTCGTGTGGTGGGCAAGCGAGGGTGACAATTGAGGGGGCTGTCCTTCGGTCTGATCCCTCTCTCTAGCTGATAGTGACGGGCCTTCAGCCTGTCATCTGCTTTATCGGTGTTTTCCAGATAGGCATTAAATTCTAACTGCGGATGACAGGCTGAAGGCCAGTCATCTCTACTAAGATCGCGGCCTTTTTAAGACCGCTCCAACGTTGGTAATGGCCAGCCTTTAGGCTGGGTATTCGCTCTCTAGCTCAAATCCGCAGCGGTCATTGCACCTTGTGCATCTATATTCTGTCCGTTGACTCCTTTGCTATCAGGTCCCATTAGGAATAGATACGCAGGTTGGATATCGTCGGGTGTTGCAATGGTGCTTGGGTCCTCTGCAGGGTATGCGTAGGCACGCATTGCAGTGGCGGTACCGCCTGGATTGATGGCGTTGATGCGGATGCTTGGGTCATTCTCTAGCTCGTCAGCTAAGGTCTCCATCAGTCCCAGTGTGGCGAATTTAGAGACGCAGTAGGCACCCCAGTAGGCACGGCCCTTGGTCGCAACCCCCGAAGTGACAAAAATGACTGAGGCGTCTTCGGATTGTCTAAGCAGTGGCATTAGGGTCTGTGTCAGGATGAACGGTGCGTTGACGTTCACGCGCATTACCTGTTCCCAGATGATCGGGTCGTAGTTCTCAATCGAAGTTCTTAGACCAAGGATGCCTGCGTTGTGCAGGATGCCATCTAGCTTGCCAAAGGTCTCATCCAGCAAGTTAGCCAGCTCAATGTAGTCGGGTTCGCTTGCCTTGTCGAAGTCGATCGGCACGATGGCAGGCTGTTTGCAGCCTAGCGCTTCAATTTCATCGTAGACAGCTTCAAGCTTCTCTTCGGTGCGGCCCGCTAGTATGACAGTCGCGCCCGCTTTGGCGTAGGCGATAGCTGAAGCTTTACCTATTCCATCACCGGCACCAGTGACCAGAATAGTGCGTCCTTCAAGAAGTTGCTCGGGAGCGTCGTAGGTAAACATGCTTAGACCTTTTAAATAAATTGTTCACTAAGAAATGAGAGAAGGTTCTCGGACTGATGAAGTGCATGAGTTGCTTGCCACTCCCTATAATCCTCGCTTTGCGCTAAGTAACCGAAGGTGCAGGCTACCGTTGGTGTGCCTGCCGCTTTTCCAGCGACAATGTCGCGAATATGGTCGCCAAAGTAGAGTGAGTGCTCTGCTGTTGCATCAACCGTTTTAAGCGCTTTGATAATCCCTTCTGGATCGGGTTTTGATTGACTAACGTCCTCTGGGCAGATGCAGACACTGCAGCGATCAGTGAGTTGCAGCTGTTCAAGCACGATATCCGTCAATTCGCGAGGTTTGTTCGTCACAATGCCCCAGGGAATCTGCTGCTCTTCAAGCCAGCTCAACGCTTCGTTAAAGCCGGGAAACAGACCGCCACTCTCGACGGGGTTACTTCTATACAGAGAGAGAAACTCATTGTGAAGTGCTGTCTCATTGGCAATGAGCTGCTCTGGGAAAGCGGCCTTAAGCATTGGCTTTCCGCCGTTCGATGCATTATCCCTAATTAGCTGAAAATCGGGCTCCGCGTAGCCGTGGTTCTGTGCCTGCTGGCAAATGACGCGATAAAAGTCCGGGGCTGTATCCAGCATTGTGCCGTCTAGATCAAAGAGTGCGGATCTCATAGTGGTTTGGTCGCGGCAACCAGATAGTTCACGCTGACATCATTAGCATCCAGTGCATAGACTTTGGTCAGTGGGTTGTAGGTCATACCGCATAGGTCATCCACCTCCAGTCCAGCAGCACGCATGTGGTTGGCCAGTTCAGCCGGGCGGATGAACTTGTTGAAGTCGTGTGTGCCGTTGGGAACCAGTTTAAGCAGACGCTCTGCACCCAAAATGGCAAACAGGTAGGCTTTCGGGTTGCGATTTAAAGTCGAGAAAAAAACGCGTCCACCTGGTTTGGTTAGGGCTGCACAGGCTTTTACGACCGAAGCTGGGTCTGGAACGTGTTCTAGCATCTCCATGCAGGTGACGACATCAAAGCGCTCTGGGTTCTGTTCAGCGAACTCTTCCGCTGTTGTGCGGGTGTAATCGACTTTAACGCCAGACTCTAGGCCGTGCAGTTTGGCGATTTTTAGTGGCGCTTCACCCATATCAATGCCGCTAACTGAGGCGCCGCGGTGCGCCATCGCTTCCGATAAAATGCCACCGCCACAGCCGACATCTAATACCTCTTTGCCGGCCAGATCAGCATGACGATCAATGAAGCCAACTCGCAGTGGGTTGATATCGTGAAGGGGTTTGAATTCACTCTCTTTATCCCACCAGCGTGATGCAAGCTCTTCGAATTTAGAGATCTCTTGTGGGTCGATATTCAGGTTTGTTTGATCGGTCATTTAGGCTACCAAAGTGGCAATTCATTAACGGTTAATGGCGCTAGTTTATCACCCCTTTGAATAAGGCCCAAAAGCTGATTTGATTCAATTGTTTGTGTTATGATGTGGACTTTATTTTTGCACCGGGTGGCGGTGCGAACAGAAGACTAAAAGGAACGCCAGATAATGGGTGACCTAACCAAAGAAGTTCTTCCGGTAAATATCGAAGACGAACTGAAGCAGTCCTACCTAGATTACGCAATGAGCGTGATCGTCGGCCGTGCACTACCTGATGCGCGTGACGGCCTAAAACCGGTTCACCGTCGTGTGCTGTTTGCGATGAATGAGCTGGGTAATGATTGGAATAAACCCTACAAAAAATCCGCTCGTGTGGTTGGTGATGTAATCGGTAAATACCACCCTCACGGCGACAGTGCGGTTTACGATACGATCGTTCGTATGGCGCAAGACTTCTCTATGCGCTACATGCTGGTAGACGGTCAGGGTAACTTTGGTTCGGTGGACGGTGACTCTGCTGCGGCAATGCGTTACACCGAAATTCGAATGAAGAAGATCTCTCACGAGCTTCTTTCGGATCTGGATAAAGAGACGGTCGATTACGTCGATAACTACGACGGTACCGAAAAGATTCCAGCGGTCCTTCCGACTCGTGTGCCTAACCTGTTGGTCAATGGTTCAGCGGGTATTGCGGTAGGTATGGCGACGAACATTCCGCCCCACAACTTAGGTGAGGTGGTTCGAGGCTGTTTGGCACTGATCGAGAACCCGGATATTACTATCGATGAACTGCTTGAGTTTATCCCAGGTCCAGACTTCCCGACGGGCGGTATTATCAATGGCCGTGCAGGTATTTTGCAGGCCTACCGAACAGGTCGTGGCCGTATCTATGTTCGTGCAAAACACCACGTTGAGGAGCACCCGAAAAACGGTCGTCCTATGCTGGTTATCACCGAGATTCCTTACCAGCTCAACAAAGCGCGCTTGATCGAAAAGATCGCTGAGCTGGTCAAAGAGAAAAAGATCGAAGGTATCAGCGAACTTCGCGATGAGTCAGACAAAGATGGTATGCGTATCGTTATTGAGTTGCGTCGTGGTGAAGTGCCTGATGTCATCATCAATAACCTATTTGCGCAGACACAGCTGCAGAGCGTGTTTGGTATTAACATGGTGGCGTTGGTTGATGGTCAACCGCGTCTATTGGATCTGAAAACGGCGCTTGAGTGTTTCGTTCGTCACCGTCGCGAAGTTGTCACACGTCGTACGGTTTACCTACTGCGTAAAGCGCGAGAGCGTGGCCACATCTTGGAAGGTTTGGCGATCGCACTGGCAAACATTGATCCTGTCATTGAACTGATTAAGAAATCCCCAACCCCTGCGGAGGCAAAAGAGGCGCTGATTGCGACCGCTTGGGCGCCTGGTCAGGTGTTGGATATGCTAGAGCGTGCAGGTGAAGATGCCTGTCGTCCAGAAGGTTTGGAAGCTCAGTTCGGCCTGCGTGACAACAGCTACTACCTATCGCCAGCTCAAGCGCAAGCGATTCTCGAATTGCGACTACACCGTCTAACCGGTCTAGAGCACGAAAAGCTGATTGAAGAGTACCGCGATCTTATCGAGCGTATTGCAGAGCTTTTAGAGATTCTTGGCTCACACGTTCGTTTGATGGAAGTGATTACTGAAGAGTTGAACGAGCTGGTTGCAGAGTACGCAGATGAGCGTCGCACTGAGATCACTGCGTCTATGCAGGATCTAACCATTGCTGATCTGATCACCGAAGAGGAGATGGTTGTGACTATCTCGCACGGTGGTTATGCGAAGACACAGCCGCTTGAGGCCTACCAAGCACAACGTCGCGGCGGTAAAGGTAAGTCTGCGACAGCAATGAAAGATGAAGATTTTGTCGAGCATCTGCTGGTGACTAACAGTCACGATACGATCCTGTGTTTCACCAACTTCGGTAAGGTCTACTGGCTGCGCGTGTTTGAGATCCCTCAGGCAAGCCGTACCGCTCGTGGTCGACCTATGGTCAATATTCTGCCGTTGGCAGAGGGTGAGCGCATCAGCACGATTCTTCCTGTTAAAGAGTTTGATGATGAGCGTTGCGTATTCATGGCGACAGCCAATGGTACCGTGAAGAAGACCCGTCTATCGGCCTTCTCTCGCCCACGCAGTACAGGTCTGATTGCATTGGATATCGTTGAAGGTGACCGCCTAATCGGTGCATCACTGACAAACGGTAGCGACGATGTGATGCTGGTGACCTCTGCGGGTAAAGCGATTCGCTTCAATGAAACAGATGTTCGTGAGATGGGTCGTACCGCTCGCGGTGTGCGTGGCGTTAAGTTGGATGATGTCGCTAAAGTGATCTCATTGATGGTGCCTAAGGAGGGTGGTCAGGTGCTGACTGCTTCTGAGAAAGGCTATGGTAAGAAGACAGCGATCACAGAGTTCCCAATTCGTGGTCGTGGCGGTATGGGTGTCATTGCTATGCAGTGCACCGATCGTAACGGTGCGTTGGCCGGTGCTGTCCAGGTATTTGATGGCGATGACATCATGCTGATCAGTGATCTTGGCACCATGGTTCGTACCCGTACTTCTGAGATCTCCTCACTCGGTCGAAATACCCAGGGTGTCCGACTCATTCGCGTAGCGGATGATGAGACTCTGATCGGTATCGCTCGAATCGAAGAGCCGGAAGAGGATGAAGATGCGACTGATGCAGCTGGAGAGGGTAACTCAACAGAAACTAATGCATCAGAAGAGAGTCAAGTTGCACAAGAGGAGTCTGATGATTCCGACGGCAGCGAAGAAGAGTAATTGAGGCTCGGAACCCCTATTAAATGAATCGTCTATTTAATTTCAGCGCTGGCCCTGCAGCGCTGCCAACGGAAGTACTAGAAATCGCCCAATCTGAAATGTTGGATTGGCATGGCAAAGGCCTCTCTATTATGGAGATGAGCCACCGTAGCGCTGAGTTTGTTAGCGTTGCTGAAGGGGCTGAACAGGATTTGCGTGATCTGATGAACATCAGTGACGACTACGCTGTCATGTTCCTTCAAGGGGGCGCGACCAGTCAGTTTGGTATGGTGCCGATGAATCTGTCACAAGGTGGCAAGGTCTCGTACATCAACACGGGTGTTTGGTCGAAAAAAGCGATCAAAGAGGCAAAGCGTTTTGCAGATGTCTCTATCGCTGCCTCAACTGAGTCATCAAACTTTTGTGAAGCGCCGCTGCAGTCTGATCTCTCTATTGATTCGACGGCTAACTACCTTCACTACACCACCAATGAAACCATTGGCGGCGTTCAGTTTGATTACATTCCAGACGCGGGTGACGTGCCGCTTGTGGCTGATATGTCTTCGGACATACTCTCTGCGCCTGTTGATGTCTCACGCTTTGGTTTGATCTATGCGGGTGCTCAGAAGAATATCGGACCTGCCGGCTTAACGGTTGTGATCGCGCGTAAAGATCTATTAGGCAATCCCTTAAGTACAGCGCCGACTATGTACGACTATGCGGTTCACGCTGCTGAAGGGTCGATGCACAATACGCCGCCGACACTGGCCTGGTATCTGTCAGGTTTAGTATTTCAGTGGATTAAGCGCCAGGGTGGTTTGTCTGCAATGGCGGAATTGAATCATCGCAAAGCGTCTAAACTCTATGCTGCGATTGATGCAAGTGACTTTTTTGCCAACCCAGTTGCTGTGCGAAACCGTTCGATCATGAACGTTCCGTTCACACTGGCGGATTCTGCTCTGGATAAAGCCTTCCTGGCCGAATCTGAAGAGGCAGGGTTGTTGAATCTTAAGGGGCATCGTTCTGTCGGTGGTATGCGTGCAAGCATCTACAATGCTGTGCCCGAAGCAGCGGTTGATGCACTGATCGATTTTATGGCTGATTTCGAAAAGCGCCGAGGCTAACAATGGATCAGCAGAATCTCTACCAGGGGCTGACTCAAGATGAGGCGCTGACACAGGTGCGTGATGAGATCGATCAGATTGATCAAGAGATTCATGCTCTGTTGAACAAGCGTGCTGAGTGTGCCCAAAGAGTGGCTGATATTAAGCATAACTTTGGTGCGAATTCGCCGGTTTTTTATCGACCTGAGCGAGAAGCGCAGGTGCTTCGTAAAGCGATGCAGCGCAATCAGGGACCACTTCCTGATCAGGAGATTGCACGTCTGTTCAGGGAGGTGATGTCGGTCTGTCTGGCGCATGAGCACCGTATGAATGTTGGGTTTGTTTCAACCTCTGAATTAGATACTGAGCAAGCTGCTCTGAAACAATTTGGTCACTCGGTTGAGCCTATTGCATTCGCTAGTGCATCGGAAACCTTGCTGAGCTTAGCGCAGGGAGCGTTGCACTACGCGGTTCTTTCAGTAAATAGATTGCCTGAGGTCTTGTCGTTATTGGTGACTCATCAGTTAAACGTTGTTGGTGAAGTCACTCTTCATGGTGATGAGGCGTTTTTAGTGGTGGGGCATCAAGAGGTTTCGGCATCGGGCGATGATAAAACAGCATTGATTGTTGAGAGTGCCGAATCAGTGGTTACTGATTCGAAGCGAAATATCACCGATGGATCCCTAACCTACATGGAGCTTGATGGCGCTAGGTCGATTGAACAGCTTCAGTCTTTGTTGGGGCCAGAACTTAACTTTCACTACCTGGGTCTTTTTCCCAAAGCGGTTTTTTAGGAACTAAAATCGTGTCTGTAGATCAAAAAACTTTAGCAGTATCGGGTGTTCAACAGTTAACACCTTACCAACCTGGTAAGCCCATCGAAGAGCTTGAGCGTGAGCTGGGGATTACTGAGTCAATTAAACTGGCCAGTAATGAAAACCCGTTGGGCCCAAGCTCTATCGCACTTAAAGCAGCTATTGATAGTCTACAAGATGCAACGCTCTACCCTGATGCGTCGGGAACAGAGCTAAAACGCACCTTGAAGGCTCATTATGGGCTAGCAGAGGATCGTTTAACCCTGGGTAATGGATCTAATGATCTACTAGAGCTGATCGCAAGAGTATTTGTTCGCCCTGACGATGAAGTGATCTACTCGGAGTACGCTTTTATTGTCTATCCGCTGGTGACACAGGCCTGTTGTGCCGTGTCCGTAGTTACCCCAGCCAAAAAGTATGGTCACGATCTAGACGCTATGGCTAATGCCATTACTGACAAGACGCGTCTTATCTTCTTAGCCAATCCCAATAACCCAACCGGCACGGTCTTCTCTGAAGACCAGTTTCGCGCGTTCATGGCTCGTGTGCCTGAGCAGGTTATAGTGGTTTTGGATGAGGCTTACACCGAATATTTAACGGCCGAACGTATGCCGAACGGACTGTTGCTAGCTGATGAGTTCGATAATTTAATCGTAACTCGAACTTTTTCCAAAGCCTGGGGCTTAGCAGGGCTTCGTTGTGGTTTTGCTTATGCTTCAGTCGCCGTTACCGATCTGTTAAACCGTGTTCGTCAGCCATTTAATGTCAGTATTGCGGCATTGGCAGCAGCTCAAGCGGTTCTTTCGGATTCTGAATACCTGAAGAGAAGCCAAGAGGTAAATCAGCAGGGCCTTAAACAGATGTCCGAAGGGCTCGCTGAATTGGGTGTCAGCTATGTTCCTAGTCAGGGCAACTTTGTCTTGATCGATTTGCAGCAGCCTGCCATGCCGATCTACCAATCCATGTTATTGGAGGGTGTCATTACGCGCCCAGTTGGCAATTACGGACTCCCTAATCATCTTCGGGTCAGTATCGGTCTTGAGCACGAAAACGCTCGCTTCTTGAAAGCCCTAGCTGAGGCGCTTGCTTAATGTCGTTTAAAGCTGAGCGCCTATTAGTCATTGGACTGGGTCTGATCGGCGGCTCTTTTGCGCGTGCTGCAAAAGAGTTGGTTAGCGTTCAGCATGTGATCGGTTTCGATCTCAATCAAGAGGAGTGCGACCTAGCGTTGGCTCTCAATGTGGTTGATAGCATCGCAACGGATCTTGAATCAGCGGTAAAACAGTCTGATCTCATTCTATTGGCCGTTCCAGTCAAAGCGATAGAGAAGGTGATGCTGCAGATCGCTCCTTGGCTAAAGCCTGAGGCGATCTTAACCGACGTTGGCAGTACAAAGCTGAATATTCTTGAAGCGGCTAAAGCTATTTGGCCTGAGGGTCTGCCAACAGGATTTATACCTGGCCACCCGATAGCGGGCGCAGAGAAAAGTGGTGTATCGGCATCGCAAACGGATCTTTTCAATCATAAAAAAGTGATCTTAACGCCTCCTGAGGGAGCCTCTAGCGAAGCGACGCTAACTCTGGCCCGAGTCTGGCAGGCAATTGGTGCTGAAGTGGTTCAAATGGAGCCTAAGCGTCATGATCAGGTCTTAGCGGCGACCAGCCATTTACCTCATCTCTTAGCTTTTTCACTCGCAGATACCTTAGCAGCAGAAGCTGAGAGTACCGATATTTTTCGTTATGCGGCCGGTGGCTTTAGAGACTTTACCCGAATTGCAGCCAGTGATCCGACCATGTGGCATGACGTCTGTTTCGCCAACCGTGAGCAGTTGCTAGAGCAGATAGATCGCTTTATGACGGGTGTGCAAGATCTAAGAGCTGCTGTTGATCAGGGTGACAGTCTACGCTTATTGGGCATTTTTACCCGTGCTAAAGCCTCCCGTGAACATTTCTCTTTGGTATTAGAGCGTGCTGGCTATGCTGAGCTCAGAGGTGATGCCATTGATACGCTGGTCTCATCTCCCACGGCTAAGTTGAGCGGTGAGTTACGAGTGCCCGGCGATCGTTCAATCTCGCAACGCGCCATTATGTTGGCAGCGATTGCCGAGGGTGTCTCCGAGATCGAGGGGTTAATTGAGAGTGAAGATACTCTAGCAACGATTCAGATCTTCCGTGATTTGGGCGTGGTTATCGAAGGTCCACACCAAGGTAGAGTAAGAGTGTTTGGTGTGGGTCTAAATGGACTGCAAGCGCCGTCAGCGCCTCTCTATTTTGGTAGCTCAATGACCTCGTTAAGAATGTTGTTAGGTCTACTCTCTGCTCAAGACTTCGATGTGAGGTTAACGGGCAGTGAGCAGTTATCCAAGATCTCGCTGCAAGAGATTATCGATCCACTGACACAGATGGGTGCCTCCATCGACAGTAATACAGGCTCGCTGCCAATCACTATTAAGGGTGGTCAGCGCTTTAAATCGATTACTTATGCGCCAAGTCATGCCAGTGCTCAGATTAAAGGTGCATTATTGTTGGCGGCCATCAGTGCGGGTGTTGAATTAGAGGTTTATGAGCCGAATACGACGCGTGATCACACTGAACGTCTCCTAGATGCCTTTGGTGTTCAATTGGTGAGAGAGGGGCGTCGACTGTTTATCGAGTCGGGCGTTTCGCTAAAAGCCTGTTCGGTTCAGGTACCAGCGGATCTGAGTTTCGCCTTCGCCTTCGCGGTGGGTGCTCTTTTACAACAAGAGTCGAGTCTGGTTATTGAAAATGTCAGTGCGAATCCCACTCGACTTCACTCTTTGCGTCTACTTGAACGCATGGGTGCGCACATTGCGCTGAATAACAATCGTCATGCGGGCGGTGAGCCGGTCGCTGATTTAGAGGTAAAAGCCTCGTTGTTATCAGGTATCGAGTGCCTCTCATCTGAGTTGGCCTCGGTTGGGGATGATCTCCCTCTACTGCTGTTAGCGATGGCGTCTGCTCAGAGTGATTCGACTATATTAGGTATCGATCGAATTCCAGAACGACAGAGAGCCCTATTCAAGACGACAGTGGATGAGTTAAGTAAAGCGGGTGCCGACATCAGTATGTCACATACTGATGTCACTATTTCGCCGGTTTCAGATTGGCGTCCCTGTGAGTTGGAAGCTGCAGAGCACCCAGCACTTGCACTCGCTCTACTGATGTTAAGTTTACGTTTTGATCGTTCCATCCGAATTAACGGATGTCGAGCAATCAGTACCGCCTTTCCTGAACTGATTGATCAGGCGCGAAGGGTCGGTATTAAATTGATTGAGGAGTAGTGGATGGATCCACTCAATAATGAAAATTCATGCCCTATCATTACCGTTGATGGGCCAAGTGGTTCAGGTAAAGGTACGATCTGTCGATTGCTGTCGCAGGAGCTTGGTTGGAGCTTGTTGGATAGCGGGGCTTTGTATCGCCTGACGGCTTTGGCTGCGAACCATCATGGTGTTGATCTTAGTGATGTAGAGGCACTGCAGGTGTTGGCTGAGCATCTCGATGTGCGCTTTGTTGCCTCTGAACAGGGCGATGAGGTGACTATTTTACTTGAAGGTGAAGAGGTCACTCATGCTATTCGTGCGGAGCAGATAGGTAACGATGCCTCTAAAGTGGCCGCTATTACTGAAGTGCGCTCTGCACTGTTGAAACGTCAACGCGATTTTGCTCAATCCCCCGGCTTGGTGGCCGATGGACGTGATATGGGAACCGTTGTATTTCCTCAGGCACCGTTGAAGATCTACTTGGATGCCTCCGCAGAGGTTCGCGCGGATCGTCGTTATAAGCAGTTGATAGATAAGGGGCTGAGTGCTAGCCTTGAAACTATATTAGAAGATATTCGTGCGCGAGATGATCGTGACATGAACCGTTCGGTTGCGCCACTTCGCCCAGCCGATGATGCCGTGATTCTCGATAGTACATCTATGTCTATCGATGAAGTTATGAAAACTGTGCTAGAACAAGCACGCCACAAAGGGTTGCGTTAGCACTCCGTAAACTGAGGCTTAGACCATGAGCGAAAGCTTTGCAGATCTGTTTGAAGAGAGTCTTGAACAGGTCAATATGACACCAGGTTCCATCATTACTGGAACCGTAGTAGGTATTGAAAATGACTTTGTTGTTGTAACAGCGGGTCTTAAGTCAGATGGGGTTATTCCCATCGATCAGTTTAAAAACGGTGCAGGTGAGCTTGAAGTCGCTGTTGGTGATGAAGTGCAAGTGGCGCTTGAATCCCTAGAAGATGGCTTCGGTGAAACCAAACTTTCGCGTGAACGTGCCAAGCGTGCAGAAGCATGGGCTGTTCTTGCAAAAGCGTATGAAGCTGGCGAGACGGTTACTGGTCGCATCAGTGGTCGTGTCCGTGGCGGCCTAACGGTTATGGTTAACGGCATCAACGCCTTCCTACCGGGTTCTTTGGTAGATACTCGCCCACTGCGCGATACCAGCCATCTTGATGATCAAGATCTAGAGCTTAAAATTGTTAAACTCGATGAGAAGAGCAACAACATTGTTGTGTCACGCCGTGCGATTCTAGAAGAGGCCAACAGCGAAGAGCGCGAGAAGCTGCTTGAGCAGATGGAAGAGGGCGCAACGCTTAAAGGTATTGTTAAGAACCTTACTGATTACGGCGCGTTCATTGACCTTGGCGGTATCGATGGTCTTCTTCACATTACCGATATCTCTTGGAAACGTATCAAACACCCAAGTGAAATGCTTAATGTTGGTGATGAGATCGACGTTAAGGTTCTTCGCTACGATCAAGAGCGTAAGCGCGTATCCCTAGGTATGAAGCAGTTGGCTGCAGATCCTTGGACTACGGCTATCGAAAACTATGCTGTGGGTCAGCGCGTTACTGCTAAGGTGACTAAGCTTGCTGACTATGGCTGTTTTGCACAGATCGGTGAGGGCGTGGAGGGTCTAGTTCACGTCTCAGAGATGGATTGGACTAACCGCAATATCCACCCATCTAAAGTTGTTCAGGTTGGCGATGAGGTTGAAGTTCAGATTCTCGATATCGACCAACAGCGCCGCCGTATCTCTCTAGGTATTAAACAGTGCCGCGAAAATCCTTGGAATGCCTTTGCATCGTCAACGAACAAGGGTGACAAAGTTTCTGGTACTGTCCGCTCAATCACTGACTTCGGTATCTTCATCGGCTTAGATGGTGGTGTAGACGGTCTAGTTCACCTGTCTGACATCTCTTGGGATGAGTCTGGCGAAGAGGCCGTTAAACGTTTCAATAAAGGCGATACGGTTGAAGCGGTTATCCAGCAAGTGGATGCAGAGCGTGAACGTATCTCTCTGAGCATTAAAGCACTTGCCTCTGATCCATTTAGCAGCTTTGCTGAAGCGAACGGTAAGGGCTCTAAAGTTACCGGTACGGTTGTAGCAGTGGATGCTCGTCAAGCTGAAATTGAAGTGGCTGAAGGTCTAAACGCTATTTTGAAAGTGGCTGAGTTTGCCCGTGAACGAACTGAAGATCTATCTGCAGAGCTCTCTGTGGGTGATAGTGTTGAAGCGATTGTGATCAATGTTGATCGTCGTAATCGTTCTATCTTCTTGTCAGTTAAAGCGATTGAAGCCAAAGAGCAGCAAGAAGCACTTAAAGCGGTTCAGTCTGCTCCAAAAGATATGGATGTAGGCGCAACGACGATTGGTGATCTCATCAAAGAGCAGATGGGTAAGAAAGAGTGATAGAAAACAGGGTGAGCTTATTACCCTGTTTTCAGTATCGATAGGAAGTGGGTATGACTAAGTCTGAGCTGATCGAACGCCTAATAGACAAACATCCGGAACTCTCTGTGAAAGATGTCGAGTTGGCAGTGAAAATCATGTTAACTCAAATGGCTGATACCTTAGCCGATGGCGAGCGTATTGAGATTCGCGGATTCGGAAGCTTCTCACTTCACTATCGTGCCCCCCGCGTCGGTCGCAACCCAAAAACGGGTGAATCCGTTTCTCTGCCGGCCAAGCATGTACCACACTTTAAGCCTGGCAAAGAGCTGCGCGAGCAAGTGAATGCAAGCTTGAAAGATGAGTATTAAGTTTGAGAGCGATTAAACTTCTTATCACGTCAGCGATTGCTCTGTTGGTTCTTTTAACGGGCATTGTTCTCACCATTCATAATACAACACCGGTCATCATTGATTTGGTCTGGGTGAAGCTACCCGAAGCAAGCCTATCGATCTGGTTGATCATCTCAATGGTTGTCGGCCTGTTAGTCGGTATTCTATTGACCAGTGCACGAGTGCTGACACTGCGTGCTAAATTGCTCAATTCGGCTCGTAAGTTGCGTAATGCTGAGCAACAGATTGAGACGTTGAATCGTGAGGTTCAACGAGGCGCAGAATGAGTGCCAACTCCCCCTACCTAATTTTTCTCTTTCTACTGATTGCCGTTGCCATAGGTTGGTACCTGGGTAATCGACGCCTGAAAAGAAAAGATCGTCGCAATCAAGCACTACCACCAGCCTATCTGTCAGGTCTTGATCACCTCATTGATAACCGAACGGAAGAGGCGATCGAATCGTTCATTCATGCCCTTGAGGTTAACTCTGACAATTTGCCGGCACACATTGCGTTGGCCAAGCTGCTGAGGCGTAAAGGCGATATCGATCGTGCCGTTCAAATTCATGAGCGCATGTTAAAGCGTAAAGATCTCTCAGTTTATGATCGTCAGCGTGTGAAATTGGCCTTAGCACGAGACTTTTTTGCTCTAGGCTTGCTAGATCGTGCAGAAGACGCTGCTGCACCTCTAGCCAAACAGACCGACTATCCAGAATTAAGATATCGCGCCATCGTTCTGCTAATCCGTCTCTATGAGCAAGAGGGTGAGTGGCATCGGGCGCTGCAAAGTGCTGATATTTTGCCAAAGAAAAACCGTATAGAGCTTGTTAATGAGCTCTCACACTATCACTGTGAGCTTGCCCAAAATCACATCTCTAATGGTGAATTAGACCCTGCACTTAAAGAGTTAGAGTTTGCGTTGTCTACCGATGCAAAGTGTGTTCGAGCCAATCTCATCTCAGCTCGAGTATTCATGTTGAAGTCGCAATGGCGTTCGGCGATTAGAGCCTTGCAAAGCATTGCCGATCAAGACCCACTGTTTATACCAGAAACACTCAATCCACTCAGGCGATGTTTTGACGCTTTAGGTGATGAGCTTGGTTTGAGCCAGTATCTAAATGACTTAATGAAGCAGTACCCCTCAACCAGCGTGATGCTTGCCTTGGCTGAGTTGAAAAGAGATAGGGAAGGGGTTTTTGCTGCGGGCCTATTTATCACTGAGGCGTTGAAGAGTCGCCCATCAGTAAAAGGTTTTAACCGCCTAATTGATATGCATATTGAGCATGGCTCATCCAGTGCACGAGAGAGTCTGTTGAATTTGCGGTCGTTGACGCAGCAGCTCGAGATGTCAAAACCGGTCTACCGCTGTGGTCATTGTGGTTATGCAGCACGCAGTTTAGTTTGGCAGTGTCCAAGTTGTAAGCGATGGGGTAGTATCCGCCCAATCCAAGGTTTAGAAGGTGAATAGAGTGTCCATTGAAGATAACAAACGCGTTATTGTTGCCCTAGATTATCCAGAAGCTGATAGCGCCATTGCGATGGCTAAGCAGTTAGATCCTGAGGTCTCTCGTGTCAAAGTGGGTAAGGAGCTATTTACTCGTTGTGGGCCTGATGTGGTTGAACGTCTGCACGCTCTCGGTTTTGAAGTCTTCTTGGATCTTAAGTTTCATGACATCCCCAATACCGTTGCAAAAGCCTGTGGTGTTGCAGCCGAGCTGGGGGTCTGGATGGTTAATGTCCATGCCAGTGGCGGCCGTCGAATGATGGAAGCGGCTCGTGAAGAGGTTGAGAAGCGTAGCCAGGGGCCGCAACGTACCTCCTTGATTGCGGTGACCGTGCTAACGAGTATGGAGCGCAGCGATCTGGCCGAGATGGGTTTGGATATCGATCCCATTGATCAGGTTAAGCGCTTAGCCACATTGACAGAGAGTTCAGGACTTGATGGCGTGGTCTGTTCAGCACAAGAGGCGGCTGCAATCAGAGCTCAAGCCTCCGATCAGTTCCAGCTTGTGACTCCGGGTATTCGCCCAGCGGGTTCTGTAGTCGGTGATCAGCGTCGCATCATGACACCTGCTGAAGCAATCGCTGCAGGTAGCACCTATTTGGTGGTTGGGCGTCCAATAACCGGTGCAGAAGATCCTAAAGCCGCGGCCATTGCGGTGCAGTCAGAAGTAGATTTGGCTTTAGGTTCAAGGTAAACATTTTGAGGTGTCTGGCCTTTAGCCTGACACCACTTTCAAATGACACGCATTACTGGATAACCGCTGTTAAAGTGGTGTCAGGCTGAAGCCAGACACCTTACTGCGAAAAAATATAAATATTTTTTGGTGTTTTTTGATCCATGGTCTAGTGTGAATAGTGAGAGTAAGGATTGCTCTCATTTCAAATAAGACATGGAGGTTCACTATGAACATCAAATCTCTCTCTACACGAGTTCTAGCACCACTCTTCTTTACACTGTTTTCATCGACTGCGATGGCAGGTTATCCGGTTAACATTAATTCAGCAGATGCCGTTGAGCTGGCGGATGCTTTGGATGGGATTGGCCAATCTAAAGCTGAAGCGATTGTTGCTTACCGTGATGCGAATGGTCCGTTTAACTCTGTTGAAGCGCTCACAGCAGTTCGTGGAATAGGTGTCGCCACCGTTGAGAAAAATGTGGAATACATTCTTCTTGAACCGGCTAAACCTATGAGTGAATAACGAATAGTGCTTAGGAGGCTCCAGAGGGGCCTCCTAAACCTGATTAAAGTACGAAGAAGAGTGTGAGAGGAATGAATGCCAGGCTGGCTAAATTTCCGATCAGTACAATAGAAGCAACCGTCTCAGGTTGCTGATTGTAGCGCTCAGCAAACATATAGTTCAGAACCGCCGGTGGCAGTACGCTAAATAACACAATGTAGGCGGTGAACTCTTTAGAGAGACCCATAATCCAAGCAAAGGGTATCGCGAATACTAGGCTGCTTAATGGTGAAAAGATGGCTCCATAGACACCGATCTTCCACTGGCTTAGATCGACACTGATCATCCTTACCCCTAATGCAAACAGCATCAATGGAATCGATATCTGGCCCAACATATCGATGGGTGTAGCCAGCCATGTAGGCAATGGCAATTTGAATAGCGCCCAAGCTAATCCAGCAAAGGTTGATAAGATAATCGGATTCTTAAAAAGCCCTGTGAGTTTGGCGTTCTCATCAACAATATGAATGCCCAGACTGAAGTGCAACAGGTTGCTCACTAAGAACATCACCACAAAAGCGGCAAGGCCGGCATCCCCAAAAGCCAGAAGTGCTAGAGGCAGACCTAGGTTGCCACAGTTGTTGAACATCATTGGCGGAACAAAGGTTTTAGAAGAGATGCCCAGAAGCTTCGCAACCGGTTTCATCACTATTCCTGCACCTAGCACCATGACGATCGACCCTAACGCTAGATCTAAGTGTGCGTACAGATCAAAACTCTTTCCAGCCATAACACTGAATATAAGCGCCGGCAAAAAGATATCCATGTTGATGCGGTTTGCGACTTGTAAGTCGGGATTTGCCTTTCTTGCGTAAAGGTAGCCAGCAGTGACTATGGCTATGATTGGAAATACGGTTGAGAAGACCCGCTCAAGCAGTAATAAAAGATCGGCGCTGGTTGTCATTGAGAGTCCTGACATCAAAAAAATAAGTATGGCAAAGGATACTCCAAATAGACTCAATTTTTCATATAACAAAACGTTACTATTGAATTAAATTGGTTATTTATTTCGCATATGCGTAAAAACTTTCAATTATCCGTAGCAAAAAGAGGGTGTTGTCGTAATAGTGCTACACTTGTCGCTAAAATCTGAAATATCTCTGGACTAAAGTCGAGTGCCTGTGTAGTGTTTTTACATAAATCAAAGCTAGACGCAGATTGACTGCGCTTCAAACGATCAACCAGGTACCTTTTTTACAAGGTCCAAGCGTCAACGGAAATGGCGCAAAAGGGAGAGTACTGTGAACGAAATCATTGAAGATATCGACCCAATTGAAACGGATGAGTGGCTTCAGGCATTAGAGTCAGTTGCGCAACATGAAGGCAGCGATCGAGCGTCTTACCTTCTTAGAAAATTGGGTGCCAAAGCGGCTGAGTTAGGTGTTGAAAACTGTTCAGAGTTGAGCACACCCTATAAAAACACTATAGCGCCACAGAACGAAGCGCCTCTTCCTGGTGATCTATTTATGGAGCGCCGCATCCGTTCCTTCATCCGCTGGAACGCGATGGCGATGGTGATGCGAGCGAATGACAACGATGAGGGACTTGGCGGTCACATCTCTTCATTTTCATCTTCAGCAACACTTTATGATATCGGTTTTAACCACTTCTTCCGTGGTAACGAAGGCGAGCAAGATGCTGATATGGTCTTCTTCCAAGGCCACATCTCACCAGGCATCTATGCACGTGCTTACCTTGAAGGCCGTCTGACTGAAGAGCAGTTAGACAACTTCCGTCGTGAAGTTGATGGTAATGGTCTATCGTCTTACCCACACCCTTGGTTGATGCCTGATTTCTGGCAGTTCCCAACCGTCTCTATGGGTCTAGGTCCAATCCAAGCCATTTACCAGGCACACGTGATGCGTTACATGTCTGCACGTGATTTGGTTAAACGTGGTGATCGTAAAGTTTGGGCATTCCTAGGTGATGGTGAGTGTGATGAACCAGAATCCTTGGGTGCTATCTCACTGGCTGGTCGCGAGCAGTTAGAGAACCTTATCTTCGTTGTTAACTGTAACTTGCAGCGTTTGGATGGTCCGGTTCGTGGTAACGGTAAGATCGTTCAAGAGCTAGAGAGTGTCTTCCGCGGTGCGGGTTGGAACGTCATCAAGTGTCTATGGGGTCGTCACTGGGATCCGCTGTTTGAACGCGATAAGACGGGTCTACTGCAGAAGCGTATGGACGAAGTGGTCGACGGCGAACTTCAGAACATGAAGGCGAACGGCGGTGCTTACACACGCGAGCACTTCTTTGGTAAATACCCTGAGCTTCTTGAGCTGGTTAAGGATATGTCTGATGACGATATCATGAACCTTAACCGTGGCGGTCATGACCCATACAAAGTGTACGCTGCCTACAAGGCTGCGGTTGAGCACAAAGGTCAGCCAACGGTTATCTTGGCTCAAACTGTAAAAGGTTACGGTACTGGTAAATCGGGTGAAGCGAAAAACGATACTCACTCGATGAAGAAAGTGGCACTGGATGATCTTAAAGATTTCCGTGATCGCTTTAATATTCCAGTTGAAGATGATCAGCTAAAAGAGCTGCCATACTACCGCCCAAGTCCAGATTCACCTGAGATGAAGTACATGTTGGGTGCGCGTAAGAAACTTGGTGGTTTCTACCCAATTCGTCGTACTGAGTTTGAACAGCTTGAAGTGCCTGCTCTGGATACCTTCGCAGGTCAGCTTAAATCGAGTGGCGAACGTTCGCTATCAACACAGATGGCATTTAACCGTGTGCTAAGTTCTATCGTTAAAGATAAGAATCTTGGTGAGCGAGTCGTGCCGATCGTCCCTGATGAAGCACGTACCTTTGGTATGGAAGGTATGTTCCGTCAGTTGGGCATCTACACCTCTGAAGGTCAGAAGTACGTACCGCATGACCATGACCAGATCATGTTCTACAAAGAGAGCAAGTCAGGTCAGATCCTTGAAGAGGGTATCAACGAGTCGGGTGCATTCTCTGCATGGCTGGCTTGTGCAACAGCTTACTCGAATAGTAACTGTACGCTGATTCCGTTCTACATCTTCTACTCAATGTTCGGTTTCCAACGTGTTATGGATCTAACTTGGGCGGCGGGTGACTCACAAGCGCGCGGTTTCTTGATTGGTGCAACCTCAGGTCGTACGACGTTAAATGGTGAAGGTTTGCAACACCAGGACGGTCATTCACACCTGATGGCGCAGATGATTCCAAACTGTATCTCTTACGACCCAACTTACGGCTATGAAGTTGCGGTGATTGTGCAAGACGGCATGCGTCGTTTGTATCAAGAGCAAGAGAATAAGTTCTACTACATCACTACCCTTAATGAGAACTACCAGCATCCTGAGATGCCTGTCGGAGCTGAAGAGGGTATTGTTAAGGGTATCTACCTGCTTGAAGAGGGTAAGAAAGCTGATCTTCGTGTTCAGCTGTTCGGTTGTGGTTCAATCCTTCGTGAAGTGCGCGAAGGTGCCACCATCCTTCGTGAGGAGTTTGGTGTTGAGGCCGATGTCTGGAGCACAACATCGATCAACGAACTGACTCGCGATGCGATGGAAGTGAATCGCTGGAACATGCTTCACCCAGAAGAGCAACCACGTGAGTCCTTCCTAGAGCAATCTTTGAAAGGTCACGAGGGTCCTGTTATCGCTTCTACAGATTACATGCGTATGTATGCTGATCAGCTGCGTGAGTACATTCCACGTCGCTACAAAGTACTGGGTACTGATGGTTTCGGTCGTTCAGATACACGCAGCAAACTGCGTAGCTTCTTCGAAGTTAACCGTTACTACGTCGCTGTAGCAGCGCTTAAAGCACTTCAGGAAGAGGGCAAAATCGAAGCTTCAGTTGTCGCTAGCGCGATTCAGAAGTTCAACATCAACCCGGATAAACCAGCACCTTGGACGGTTTAAGTCGATTGAGAACTTTGAAGAATTCGTAAGGAGATAACTGTGAGTACTATTACTGTAAACATTCCAGATCTCAGCGGCGCAACTGACGTTGATGTGATTGAAGTACTTGTGGCTGCTGGGGATGTGGTCGCTGAGGGCGATAGCCTGATTACACTAGAGACCGATAAAGCCTCTATGGAAGTGCCTTCACCGCAAGCAGGTAAGATTGTGTCGATGGCAATTTCAGAAGGCGACACAGTCAATGAGGGCGATCTGTTAATGGAAATTGAGATTGCCTCTTCTGAGTCTGCACCGGCTGAAGCAGCCGTTGCTGAGCCAGAATCGATTGAGCCAGTCTCTGCGCCTGTAGAGTCGGCTGCTCCAGTGGCGGCTGCGTCGACTATCGAACAGGTTCTAATTCCAGACCTGAGCGGTGCATCTGATGTGGATGTAATCGAGGTGTTGGTCGCTGTCGGTGATGCGGTGTCTGAAGGTGATAGCCTAATCACTCTAGAGACAGACAAGGCTTCTATGGAAGTTCCCTCTCCAGCATCGGGTGTCGTTAAAGCGCTAACGATTGCCGAGGGTGACAAGGTCAATGAAGGCGATCTACTGATCGAGCTTGAAGTAGCCGGTGCAGCTGCGCCAGTATCAGCACCTGTTGAAGCTTCACCTGCTGCGGCACCTGCTGAAGTGTCAGCGCCTGTTGCAGCGGCACCGACAGGCGGCGTTGAGTCTGTATTAATCCCAGATCTAAGTGGTGCATCGGATGTCGATGTGATCGAGGTGTTGGTCAAAGAGGGTGATAGTGTCGCTGAAGGCGATAGCCTGATTACGCTTGAGACCGACAAAGCTTCAATGGAAGTTCCGTCACCAGCGGCTGGTGTCATTAAATCGATGAAGATCAGCGAAGGCGATAAAGTTAACGAAGGTGATCTTCTATTAGAGCTTGAGGTGGTAGGCACTGCTCCTGCAGCAGCTCCTGTTTCTGCACCTGCACCTGCACCAGCGGCTTCAGCGCCTGCTCCAGCGCAGTCAGCAGCACCTGAGAAACCAGCTCCAGTTGCATCAACAACGGATTTAGTGGATCTAGAGAAGCGTAATCGCTCAGTTCATGCTGGTCCTGCCGTTCGCGCCATTGCGCGTGAGTATGGTGTGGATCTCTCCAAAGTAACGGGTTCTGGCCGCAAGGGTCGTATTGTTAAGCAGGATGTTCAAGCCTACGTTAAAGGTGCGCTACAGAAGTTGGATTCAGCTCCTGCTACCGCGGTGACTGGTGGAAGTGGTATACCTGCAATTCCTGCGGTAGATCACAGTAAGTTTGGTGAGATCGAGAAAGTTAAGCTAAGCAAGATCGATAAGATCACCCGTGACAATATGTCTCGCTGCTGGTTGAACATCCCTCATGTGACTCAGTTTGATGATGCTGACATTACCGAACTTGAAGCCTTCCGTAAGGAGATGAAGGATGAAGCGGCTAAGCAGGGTGTGAAACTGACACCACTTCCTTTCTTGATCAAAGCGGCTGCGATTGCACTAACGCGTCATCAGAAGTTTAACGCTTCTCTGGATGCGGATGGTGAGCACATTGTCTACAAGAAGTTTGTAAACATTGGTATTGCGGTTGATACCCCTAACGGTCTGATGGTTCCTGTTATCAAGGATGCAGACAAGAAGAGTATCTACGAGCTCTCTAATGAAGCGATTGAGCTGGCGGGTAAAGCGAAGGAGCGTAAGCTCAAGCCAAATGAGATGCAGGGAGCGTGTTTCACAATCTCTAGTCTTGGTGGTATCGGCGGTACAGGTTTCACCCCTATCGTGAATGCGCCTGAAGTAGCTATCCTGGGTGTCTCTAAAGCGGATATCAAGCCGCGTTGGAATGGTAAGGAGTTTGAGCCTCGCTTGATGCTGCCACTCTGCCTGTCGTATGACCACCGTGCGATCAACGGCGGCGATGCGGGTCGATTCCTAACAGATCTTAACGGATTGCTAAGCGATATTCGTCGTTTGGTTTTGTAAGTTAAGAGAACTCACTTATAAAAGCCCTGCACTGCAGGGTTTTTTTGTTTCAAACTCTCTGTTTTTTACAAAGTAAAATGTATTTTGTTATTCGGAATTAGCGATCGTGATACGCTTTAAATTTGGAGGTGCATTATGATTCAAGGGTTTTTAATACTGCTGGCATTTCAGCTGTTGGGTGAGTCGCTGGTTGTTGTATTTGGGTTGCCGCTACCGGGTCCTGTCATCGGTTTGGTTCTGCTGTTGTTTGGTCTGTTAGGGCTCGGCCGTATTCCAGATTCACTTAAAATCACCAGCGATGGATTGCTATCGAATTTAGCGCTTCTGTTCATACCTGCAGGTGTGGGATTGGTGCTGCACTTTGATCTACTGGCCAGCGAGTGGTGGATCATTATATTGGCTCTATTGATATCGACCATTCTGGCGACAATTGTGACGGCGGCTCTGTTTCAGTGGTTAATGAAGCGGGTAGGGGGTGAGAAGTGATTATAGGAACCGACTTTTGGGTCTACTTTGCTGCCCGACCTCTGATATGGATTGTGTTGACCTTGGCTGTGTTTACCTTGGCGAATTTGCTCTATCAACGTGCAGATCGTTCGCCCATCTTACATCCTGTCTTGATCAGCATGGTTGTCCTGATTCTTATGTTGTTGGTGACCGGAACACCTTATGAGACCTATTTCTCTGGGGCTCAGTTTATTCACTTCCTACTCGGGCCTGCGACGGTGGCGCTGGCAGTACCGATGTTCCAATATTTTGATGAGATTCGTAGGCTCTGGTTGCCGATATTAGTCTCCAGTGCCGTGGGTGCACTGGTGGCATCACTCTCTGCAGTTGGTGTGACTTGGCTATTTGATGCTCGATTTGAAACCATGATGTCAGTAGCACCGAAGTCAGTTACCTCGCCTATCGCTTTGGGTATTGCGGAGAAGATTGGAGGGTTACCCTCCTTGGCCGCTGCTTTGGTATTAGTGACCGGGGTGATGGGTAGTATTTTGGTGCCGATCATTCTTAAACGTATGCGTGTTGAGGATCAGTCTGTTCGAGGCTTCGTATTGGGTTTGACCTCCCATGGGTTTGGAACGGCCGTAGCGTTGGAGGTGGGTGCGGTAGCCGGTGCTTTTGCTGGCTTGGCGATGGGGTTGACCGGTCTCTTAACGGCCTTCCTACTACCAATTGTTATCGGCTGAATTTGAAATAGAGAGGCAACAGCAGTAAAGTTCGCGCCGAGATTGAAGGATTAATAGGTCATTATTGCCAATGAGTACTCCACTAGAGCGCTACAAAAAGGATTTGCAGCGCGACGACTTTTCATACGACGCCACTCAAGAGATGGCCGTTGAACACTTGCAGCGACTTCATGATCAGCTAATTGAAGCTGAGAATGCGCCGGCTCCAGGACTTCTGGGTCGTCTTAAGCAAAAAGTGGTGAAAGAGAAGGTGGAGCCGATTAAAGGTCTCTATTTCTGGGGTGGTGTGGGTCGTGGTAAGACCTACTTGATGGACACCTTCTATGACACGCTGCCCTTCGAGAGAAAGATGCGCACGCACTTTCACCGTTTCATGCAGCGAGTCCATGCTGAGCTGAAAGCTTTAGATGGCACTAAAAACCCTTTGGTTACCATCGCTGAGAAGTACTCGAGAGAGACGCGGATTATCTGTTTTGATGAGTTTTTCGTCTCTGATATCACCGACGCGATGATCCTGGGTAGCTTGCTTGAAGAGCTTTTTGCCCGTGGTGTCTCTCTTGTTGCGACCTCCAATATCGTGCCTGATGGTCTCTATGAGAATGGTCTACAACGTGCGCGCTTTATGCCAGCCATTGCGCTGCTCAATCAGTACACCGAGGTCGTGAATGTCGACAGTGGTATCGATTACCGTTTAAGAACACTTGAGCAAGCTGAACTCTACCACTGGCCGCTGGATGCCGGTGCTGATGAGTCGCTTGAGAGGAGCTTTAATGGTTTGGCACCGGATCTTGAAGAGTTAGAAGAGAACCTGTCGATTGAGATCAACAACCGCATGTTAACGGCTCGTAAAGCTTGTGAGGATGTGATCTGGTTTGACTTCAGTGCGCTGTGTGAAGGGGCGCGCTCACAAAACGACTACATTGAGTTGGCGAAACTCTACCATGCTGTACTGCTAAGTAATGTTCCACAGCTTGGGCGTACCAATGATGATGCAGCGCGTCGCTTTATCAACCTAGTCGATGAGTTTTATGACAGCGGTGTGAAGTTGATTATCTCAGCCGAAAAGCCCATTCATGAGATCTACACAGAGGGTCGATTGGAGTTTGAGATCGAACGAACCAAATCTCGACTGCTTGAGATGCAGTCGCATGAGTACCTGGCGAGAGAGCATAGAGCGTAAGTTGAAAGCGGGTGACAGGCTGAAGCCAGTCACCGAATGTGCTATCTACAACCTGTCCGTGTCTGGCTTCAGCCTGACACGACTCTATCGGCGGTTTTCCAGAGCGTAAAGTAACGCTTCCAACCACCTAAAAATAATTTCAATTTGCACTGGTTTTATATACGGAAATTCCTGTATAATCCGCGCTCCGCGTAATTGCGGAATGGAAGGTTGTGATTACCACACAACGAATAATTATAAGGTAAGTCGGGATCTATCCTCGATTTTGATTCGAGACTTATAGTAGGAAAATACAATGTCATACACTGTTAGCGCTAAGCCAGCCGAAGTAAAACGCGACTGGTACGTTGTTGACGCAGAAGGTAAAACCCTTGGTCGTCTAGCAACTGAAATCGCTCGCCGCCTACGCGGTAAGCATAAAGCGGAATACACTCCGCACGTTGATACTGGCGATTACATCGTCGTTGTTAACGCTGAAAAAGTACACGTTACTGGTAACAAACGTAACGACAAAATGTACTACCGTCACTCTGGTTTCCCGGGTGGTCTTAAAGAAGCAAACTTCAATAAGATGATCCAGACTTTCCCTGAGCGTACGATTGAACTTGCTGTTAAAGGCATGCTGCCAAAAGGCCCTCTAGGTCGTGCGATGTACAGCAAGCTGAAAGTATATGCAGGTACGGAACATCCGCACACTGCTCAGCAGCCTAAAGAATTGAACATCTAAGGGAAAACGAACAATGGCAACTACTCAGTACTACGGCACTGGCCGTCGCAAAACTTCCACTGCCCGCGTTTTCCTACGTCCAGGCACTGGTTCTGTTTCTATCAACAACCGTACTCTTGAGCAGTACTTCGGTCGTGAAACTGCACGTATGATCGTGATGCAGCCACTTCAACTGACTGAAACTGCTGAGAAATTCGACGTATACGTAACGGTTACTGGCGGTGGCGGTTTCGGCCAAGCTGGTGCTATCCGTCACGGTATCACTCGCGCTCTTATGGAGTACGATGAGACTCTACGTCCTACACTTCGTCAAGCTGGTTTCGTTACTCGTGACGCTCGTGAAGTTGAACGTAAGAAAGTGGGTCTACGTAAAGCACGTAAGAAACCACAGTTCTCAAAACGTTAATTCGTTTTCGGCTCTACAGCCACAAAAAAACCCAAGCAATCGCTTGGGTTTTTTTTCGTTATAACCTTATGATTATTTAGTCTCTCTAAACACCCCTGAATACGACTATTGGCGGGCCTTTCCTTGACCTGTCACCTTGAAAAAATAGGGTCTTTTCTTTACCATTTCGCGCCAGATAGAGGTCTCAATCCGATAGTTCGAGATCTCATGTTAAACGGATTTTATCTTTCGTTTCGCTCCGTCTATTTGAGGTGATCCCTCGATTAGACCAATTAAGGGAGAGTAGTTGATGAGCAATGACGGCGTAAATAAAGGCCGGCGTCGACTTCTAATTGGTGCTACATCTGCAGCGGGTGCAGTGGGCGCAATTGGAGTAGCCGTACCTTTCGTCGCTTCCTGGAATCCTAGTGCCAAGGCGAAAGCCGCTGGTGCACCTGTTAAGGCGGATATCAGCAAGCTAGAGCCAGGTCAGCAGATGATTGTTGAGTGGCGTGGTAAGCCTGTATGGGTTGTACGACGCACTGAAGAAGCATTGGCGAACCTAGAAAAACTGAACGGCCAGTTGGCTGATCCAAGTTCAGAGAAACCTCAGCAGCCAGAATACATTCCAGGAACATCTGCTCGCTCTTTGCGCCCAGAGATCATGGTAATGGTTGGTATCTGTACACACTTGGGCTGTTCACCAACTTACCGCCCTGAAGTGGCTCCAGATGATATGGGTCCTGAGTGGTTGGGCGGTTTCTTCTGTCCATGTCACGGTTCTCGTTTTGACCTGTCTGGTCGTGTTTATGCGGGTGTTCCTGCACCGACTAACCTGGTCATTCCTCCTCACTCTTACCTTGATGACAATACGCTTGTTATCGGTGTCGATACGGAGACTGCATAATGGCTGGTTCACGCAATAAGGGTAATCCAGGCTTCATGGGCTGGATCGATGATCGTTTCCCAGCGACAGCACTTTGGGATGATCACCTAGCAAAATACTACGCACCAAAAAACTTTAACTTTTGGTACTTCTTTGGCTCTCTTGCTCTATTGGTTCTAGTTAACCAGATCCTAACGGGTATCTGGCTAACAATGAGCTACAACCCAAGTGCTGAAGGTGCCTTTGCCTCTGTTGAATACATCATGCGTGATGTTGAATACGGTTGGTTGCTGCGCTACTTGCACTCTACCGGTGCATCGGCCTTCTTCGTAGTTGTCTATCTACATATGTTCCGTGGCATGATGTACGGCTCTTACCGTAAGCCTCGTGAGCTTGTGTGGCTGTTTGGTATGACCATCTACCTAGCGCTGATGGCTGAAGCGTTCATGGGTTACCTACTTCCTTGGGGACAGATGTCTTACTGGGGTGCACAGGTAATTGTATCGCTATTCGGTGCTATTCCTGTCGTAGGTGCTGATCTGCAGCAGTGGATTCGTGGTGACTTCTTGATCTCAGGCATCACTCTGAACCGCTTCTTCGCGCTTCACGTTATTGCGCTGCCAATCGTCATTCTAGCGCTTGTAGTACTTCACATCATCGCACTACACGAAGTGGGCTCTAACAACCCAGACGGTGTAGAGATCAAAGAGAAGAAAGATGAGAATGGTGTACCTTTAGACGGTATCCCTTTCCACCCTTACTACACAGTTAAAGACATTGTCGGCGTTGTCGTCTTCCTGTTTGTTTTCTGTACGGTTGTATTCTTCTTCCCTGAGGGTGGCGGTTACTTCCTAGAGAAGCCAAACTTTGAGCCTGCGAATCCGCTGAAAACGCCTGAGCATATTGCACCGGTTTGGTACTTCACACCTTTCTATGCAATCCTGCGTGCGATTACTTTCCCACTGTTTGGCTTGGATGCTAAGTTCTGGGGTGTCGTTGCAATGGGTGCTGCAATTGCGATCCTGTTCGTACTGCCTTGGCTAGATCGCAGCCCAGTTAAGTCGATCCGCTACAAAGGCTGGTTGTCTAAAATCTGGTTGCTCGTATTTGCGATCTGTTTTGTCATTCTGGGTGTTTTAGGTGCGATTCCAGCAACGCCAGAGCGTACTCTGCTTGCTCAGATCTGTACTGCTTTGTACTTTGCATTCTTTATCCTAATGCCATGGTACACACGCATGGAAAGCACTAAACCAGTACCAGAGAGGGTGACAGGCTAATGAAAAAGTTTCTACTTACTCTAGTAGTGGCCCTTATTCCATCAGTAGCTTTGGCTGCTGGTGGTGCAAAAATGCCACTGGAACATATTGAACTGGATCGTACCAACGAAGCCTCTTTGCAGCGTGGTATGGCGACGTTTGTTAACCGTTGTCTTGGCTGTCACTCAGCTCAGTACCAGCGTTACGAGCGTTCAGCGACGGATCTAAACATCCCTGCGAATCTGGTTGAGGAGCACCTCATCTTCGGTGACAAGAAGATCGGTGAGCAGATGACGATCGCTATGAAGTCTTCTGATTCGGCGACATTCTTCGGTAATCCTCCACCAGATCTAACGCTAGAGACACGTCTACGTGGTCCAGATTGGGTATACACTTACCTTAAGAGCTTCTACAAAGATGAGTCGCGCCCATGGGGTGTTAACAACGCCGTCTTTAAAGATGTGGGTATGCCTAATGTGTTGGAAGATCTTCAAGGTACAGTGACACTTCGTTGTTCACAGGAAGAGCTGCTGCACCGTGGTTTAGAGTCTGAAATCGATCCACTAACAGGTGTCGCTAAACCAGGCTGTCTAACGGTCGATAATGGCACTGGTTCACTTGAGCCTGCTGAGTTCGATAAGGTGATCTACGACCTTGTTAACTACATGGCTTACATGGCGGAACCGTCTAAAGCAGATTCGCACCGTATCGGTACGAACGTATTGATCTTCTTGTTCTTCTTCTTCTTTATCGCGTTTGCATTGAAGAAAGAGTACTGGAAAGACATACACTAAACGTTCGATTTCTGTTAAATTATAAAATCTACGTATTCCATCGGGGTGCGTAGATTTTTTGTTTCTAATATCTGTTAATTTTTGGAGTAGTAGATGGGCGTGGTAGCTAAACGTTCTTCAATGACCTTTTTCTCTGATGGAGCTGATCATTACAGCCATCGAGTTCGCATTGTTCTGGCGGAAAAAGGTGTAGCGGTTGATATTGTCGACTGCCAAGATGATGAGTTGCCAGAAGATGTTGCTGCTCTTAACCCATACAACAGCCTACCAACACTGCTTGATCGCGAACTGGTTCTGTTTGAATCGAATGTGATGATGGAGTATTTGGATGAGCGTTTTCCACACCCTCCATTGTTGCCGGTATACCCTGTAGCTCGTGCAGAGAGCCGTCTCTACATCTACCGTATTCAACGCGACTGGTGTCGCTACGCTGATACCATTTTTAACAAGAAGGGTAGCGAAGAAGAGATCGATGCTGCACGCAAAGAGCTGCGTGACAGCCTAGTGGCAATCTCACCGATCTTCCAAGAGAAGCCGTACTTCATGAGTGAAGAGTTTAGCTTGGTCGATTGTGTTATTGCTCCCATTCTATGGCGTCTGCCTGCGATGGGTATTGAGCTTCCAGAAGCTCAGTGTAAGCCGCTGATCGCTTACATGGATCGCCTATTTGATCGTGAATCTTTCCAAGAGTCACTATCAGAAGCAGAGCGCGAGATTCGCGAGTAATCTGTGTCTGAACTAACCCCCTCGCGTGGTTACCTGCTAAGAGCCCTCAATGAGTGGCTCTTAGATATGGATCTAACGCCCCATATTGCTGTTGATGCTCTGGTACCAGGCACCGATGTTCCTCAAGAATTTGTCAAAGATGGGCAGATCACACTCAATATAGCGCCCGGCGCTGTACGTGATCTCTACATGGACAATGAGGCGCTCAGCTTCAACGCTCGCTTTTCAGGAACGCCTCGACAAGTCTATGTACCGATGGCGGCGCTGATCGCTATTTTTGCCCGCGAGAACGGTGTCGGTATGGGGTTTGGTATGGAGCCGGGTGCCGAAGCACTTAATCTTGTGCTAGAAAAGGCGCATGCAGAGCCAGGGAGTACTGAAGCAGTGACGGCAGAAGCCTCAGCTGCTAAACCTGATGCTGCCAAAAGGCCTGGCTTGCGTGTCGTTAAATAGGCGATGAGATAATAAAAAGGGAGCAATTAGCTCCCTTTTTTGTGCCTGTTAGCTGCTTATGGCAGTGGTACGTACTCAAATACTTTAACAATGCGCTGCACACCGGGTACTTCACGCACAATCGCTACGGCTTGATCGGCTTCGCGCTGGCTAACCAAGCCCATCAAGTAGACAATGCCATTTTCGGTGACAACCTTAACGCGTAACCCCTCAATTGACTTGTCACTTAAGAGTTTCAGTTTAACGCGGCTGGTTAGGTAGATGTCGTTACTGCGTACAATCGTCGAGCTTGGTCCTGCAATTTCAAGTTCGTTATGGATGCGTTTGACTTCACGTGTCTGCCCAACGATCTGCTCAGCCTCTTGGCGAACATTCTCATTAGGTACCTGACCCGTTAATAGCACTTGGCCGTTAAAGCTTTTCACATTGATGTGAGATTGAGCCAGTGGTGCCGATCCTTTACTTAGGTTGACCCTGACCTTTAGCTCAATGGCTTCATCTTCGATGATGTTACCCAGTGTGCGATTTCCAATGTCTTCGCGAATTGGCTCCTCACGTGATGAGCTTACGATGGTAGAACAACCCGTTACTAGAGTCGTTGTCATCACAAGAGTGGCTAGGACTTTTTTCATGGCAAGTTAAGCTCCAAAAAGTTGATATTCAATAAGATCGAGAAGGCATTGAAGGGTCAGCATCTGTGCCAGGTGGATCGCTGGATCATCCTCTGCTGCTACGCAGATCTCAATCTCTGTTGGCTCCATTAGTGCGGTAATATTTCCGCCGTCACGACCCGTGATCGCGATCACCTGCATTTCACGGTCGTGTGCCGCTTGAATTGCTTGAATGAGGTTACGATCATTACCTGAAGATGAGATTAATACTAAAACATCTCCGGGTTGACCCAATGCCTGGATTTGGCGCGCATAGGTCTGAACATAGCCAGACTCTTCTGCGGTACCGGTAGTGACACCGGAGTCAGCCCCAAGAGCGATAGCAGGCAGGCCCGGGCGCTCTTCACGAAATCGCTGCATAAGCGTCGTTGTGAAGTAGTTAGCGATCGATTGACTCGCGCCATTACCGGCGCAGATGATTTTGTGCTCTGACATTAAACAGGCTAGCAGCTGTTCAGAGGCGTCAGCGATCACCGGCGAGTAGTGCTCAATGGTTTGAGCGCTAATGCCTAAGGCGGTGTGTAACTGATTGACGATTCTCTCTTCGAGTTCCATATGACTACTAGCTATCGGGTCTAAAGGCATCTTTATACCATAGACAGTTGCTTATCTCGCCCCCTGTAGTGAGAGAAATGACATCAAATCTAAAGTTGTGGTTTGCATAACGTCTATTTTGGCCGATCCAGAGATGTGCGGCTTTAATCAGTTTGCGCTGTTTGCTGGCCGTGACGCTCTCGGCGCCCGACCCATAATGGGGATTGGATCGGACTCTTACTTCAACAAAAACGATGGTATCGGAGTCCAGCATCACTAGATCAATCTCCCCAAAACGGTAATTCACGTTTCGGTTTAGATATTTTAGACCCTGTTTACGAAGATACTGCTCAGCGATCTGTTCGCCCTGGTTGCCGATGGTTTTGCGGTTCATAGTCTCATCCTTGAGTGGTTATGAACTTAGTTTAGCTGAACCTCTTGAGTCTGCATGTTGATAGTCTCTGGCTGAGGCTCCTCCAAAGGGTCACTCTTTAAGGGCTTGGTTTCAGGTATCTGTGGTTCGCCCAATAAAACAGGTATACCTTGATCAAATTGTGCCCAGAGTAGCTGACGATTAAATCGTCCTGATGGGTCTAAGCTTAATCGGCCTGTCTCCCCTTGCACCGTTAGCTCTGGTGAACTCTTTAGCTGACTTAGGAAGGGGTAGACTTTGACCGCGTCTGAACCCAGTGCGTAGAGGCGTCCAAGTCGACTCGCGCTGTCGGGTCTCTCGAGTGCTAATGAGAGGTTCAAAGCTGTCGTTGGCTGAAGTAACCAGGGTTGGTCTGGGAATTGGATGCGATTAAGGTCGACGTCCCTTGTCTCATTGAAGTTGCCTTCAAAGTGGTGGGAAGTCGCATAAATGGGGTAATCACCAGCAAAATGGAATGCGAGCATGGGAGTCAGTTGACGTGCATCCTGTGGTTGAGCGGCCAGCAGAATGGCATCAATATCGCGTCTTGGACGCTCATCAAACTCCAGCGACTCGCCTAATAGTTTTTTAATCGCGTTGTATCGCTCAGTACTTTGATCCGTATTGAGCAGTTGGCTGACCTGACTGGATAGATCGCCATTCAGCTCATAACTCAATTCGGCAACGGCTTCTGCGCCTCTAGATTCTAGGTTCTGTCTGAAATCATCCGCTAAACGAGCGCCCCATGCCGCGGCTGGGGTGATCAGTGCAAAGCGTTTGTGTCCTTCTAGAGTGGCTCTGGTGACAACCTGTTTGATCTCTTGGTCCGAACCTAAATCGAGTTGAAATAGGTTCTCAGTCAAACGGTCAGTTCGGTTAAAGGTGATAAAAGGGACTGGAAGCTTGCCGTTGTTTCCCAGTTCATCAATCAATTTACCGCGCAATGGCCCAATCACTAGGTCGGCTTGCTGCTCAACTGCATAGGCGACGATGCTCTCAGCACTGGCACCCTCTGTATCAAGGCTCACTAACTCAGGCGCCTCAAACCCACGTTGCGCACGTGATTTAAGCGCAGCAATAACGCCCTCTGAAATGATTCGAGCCGGCTCAGCCAAGGGGCCGCTGAAGGGGAGGGCAACGAGGATTCGTTTGGCAGAGATGACATCACCATCGAGAAGAGACGCGAGAGCTGCGGGTGGCGTATTACTTGCTGGGTGCTTGTCCCAGAGTGTTCGCCATTGTGAGGCGACTTCACGTTGGGCTGTTAAATCGTTTATTGGAGCAAGCTGCAGTGCGAGTTCAATCCACCCTTGGGTAACAAATCCATAGTTTGAGAAGTTGGCCGCAACCAAGGTTTCATTATCGACTTGGTTAATCAGTGCCCAGATTTGGTCGTTGATACTCTGCTTTTGATCGAGCGAGAGCTCGCTAAGTTCACTGAGAGATAAAACGGCACTGAGCGGGTTGTTTTGCTGTTCGAAAATGTCTGCTTTGAGCAGTGCGATCTCAACACGCTGTTCGCTGTTAAGTGTAGGAAGGTTTTGATCCGTTAAGCGGTTCAGCGCTGACCCACTATCACCCAGCTTAAGGTAGGCTTTTGCCTCTAATTGAACGACGTTGAAGGCGTTATTACTGTTGATGCCTGCTAGGTTGATGACTGACAGACTGTTCGCCGCCTCTTTGTAACGTTGCTGATCAAATAGCAGGTTAGCGGCTTTGAGGCGAAGTACCGCTGCTTGATCACCACGAGCATTGATCGCTTGTAGCAAAATGTCTGCGGCCGTGCTTGCCTGCTTTGGCGAATCCGGTGTTTTATCGACGACGGTTGGTTTTTCTAGTTGCGGAGTACAGCCTGCCACTAGTAAAGCTAATATTGCGCTTCTTCCTAACAACTTCAATGCGTTGCTCATGTTATAGTCCACACCCTGTAACTCAAATCGGATGGATATCATATGTCTTTGCCTACCCTGTATGTTGTGGCAACGCCCATTGGAAATCTTGCGGACTTTACGCCTCGTGCGCAGCAAGTGTTAACCGATGTCGACCTTGTTGCGGCTGAGGATACTCGCCATACAGGAAAGCTTCTGCAGCACTTTAACATTAAAGCGAACTTGATATCAGTACATGATCACAATGAGCGCCAACGCGCGGGATTGATTATTGATCAGTTGGCGGCTGGAAAGAGTGTTGCTCTAGTGTCTGATGCGGGAACTCCGCTCATTTCGGATCCCGGCTTTGTTCTGGTGCGGGCCGTTAAGGAGGCTGGTTATGCCGTCTCACCGATTCCTGGGTGTTGTGCCTTTGTTGCCGCTTTAAGTGCCTCTGGCATGCCTTCTGATCGCTTCTCATTTATCGGCTTTCTACCAGCTAAAACGGGTGCTCGAGTCAAAGCGTTAGAGCAGTTGTCTGATCGTGAAGAGACGCTGATTTTTTATGAATCGACCCACCGCATCGTCGACTCCCTAAAAGATATGCAGAGCGTCTTTGGTGATCAGCGAATGGTGGGCGTGGCTCGAGAGATCACAAAGACGTTTGAGACTATCCACTCAGCACCCATTGCAGAGCTGATTGAGTGGATGTTGGCTGACGCTAACCAGCAACGTGGTGAGTTCGTTGTGATGGTTGAAGGGGCTGTCAAAGAGGAGGGCTCTTTGAATGAAGAGACTCTTCGCGTACTCAATTTATTGGCTGCTGAACTGCCTCCCAAAAAGGCCGCTGCCATCACTTCTGAGATCACGGGTGTTGGAAAAAAAGAGCTCTATCAGCAGCTAATTTCCTAGGGGGCCGTTTCGAAGCGTGCTATGCTTCACTCTGAGTCTTTTAGACAGTCGCCGCTCTGCTTGCAGAGGGGAGGAAAGTCCGGGCTCCATAGGGCAAAGTGCCAGATAACGTCTGGGCGGCGTGAGCCGACGGAAAGTGCAGCAGAAAGTATACCGCCTAAGCGCTTCGGCGCCGGTAAGGTTGAAAAGGTGCGGTAAGAGCGCACCGCGTGGGTGGCAACACTCCACGGCGATGGTAAACCCCACTCGGAGCAAGACCAAATAGGGACCTGTTAGGCGTGGCCCACGCTAGGTCCGGGTAGGTCGCTGGAGGTTAGGAGTGATCCTAATCCTAGATGAATGACTGTCCACGACAGAACCCGGCTTATCGAAAGACTCACCCAATACCAAAAAGGCCGCTCTCAAATAGAGCGGCCTTTTTATTGGTCACTACCGCCTAATCTTTATATTTTTTATGGCACTCTATGCACTGGTTTCTGAGGGTGTGCAGTGTGTCTTGAAAACGCTCCAGATCTTCTGGAGTCTCTTCTGATAGTTGCTCGGTGGTTGCAACAAATTCGGCCATCATCGATTGAAATTCAGAACCCTCGCTCCAGATTGATGCATTAGCATCACCCCAAGGGGCTTTTGGTTCAAACTGGGAAGCTAAGGGCTGTGTCGCTTTGACTAGATTGGCCGAATACTTCTTGATCAGCTCTGGTTGAAAAGAGATTCGCTCTTTGGCCATATCGTCCAGTGGTGAGAAGTTACGCCGTACCTCCTTAAAGCTGTCAGTACGAAGCGAATGCCACTCTCTAAAATACTTCCCATCGGTCTCTTGGGTGTAGTGTTGGTAACCCAAAACGGATAAACCGATCATTGCCAGTAAACCGATCGTGATGATGGATATTTTTCTGTTCATGTCATTTGCCTGAATTGAGCTCTATTCATAGATTACAAATTTCGCTAGGGTAGCAACCCGTTTAGCTTTTGTGCCGTATACGATACCTCATGCGTAGCCGTTCAGGCAGATAATTTAACAATAGGTGTTAGGGTTTTGGTTAACGTTGGTTTTTTGGATGGTGGTGTAGGTCAGGAGATCTTTCAGCGTGCGGGCAAGCCACGTCACGCTCTCTGGTCTGTCGAAGTTATGATGAACCAGCCTGATATTGTTCGTCAGGTGCACTCGGATTATCTTAATGCTGGTGCGAGAACACTCTGTCTAAATACCTACACCGCGACCCCAACTCGTCTCAAGCGAGCGGGTGTCACTCATCCTATTGAGTCCATCTACAGCTTGGCCAGCAAAACGCTAGAATCCATTCGTGAATCCTCTGACACTCATTTTGATATTGCAGGTGTGTTGGCTCCGATTGAGGGGAGCTATTTACCCAATCCGCCACGCAGCTACCAAAGCCTGTTAGATGAGTTTCGATTGATCTGTGCGCTGCAGCCAGAGGTTGATCTGTTAATGATCGAAACGATGAGCAACTCCACTGAAGCGCGTGCTGCATGCCGGGCTGCACAAGAGACCGGTAAGCCTTTTACTCTTGGTATCCGTGTTGAACCCAATGGTCTGTTGAGATCAGGGGAGTCGATAGAAGATCTCTTAACCGCTGTGAAAGAGTTTGATCCCAATGGGTACTGGATCAACTGCTCTGCACCCGAGGAGGTGCCTGCAGCATTGAAACAGATCGCTGACCATCACAAACCCTTTGGTGCCTACGCTAATGGCTTCTCATCTGTTGAGCCCCTGGCTGCTGGTAACTCGGTCGCCGAGTTGATGGAGCGTAAAGATCTTACCCCGCATCAGTATGCCGAACTGGCGCTGGATTGGTTTGAAACGGGTGCTCGGTTAATCGGTGGTTGTTGCGCGATCTCTCCCAAGCACATGCAGCAGACGGCCGAGTTGCTCTCTCTTCAGGGTGCGCAGTTGGTGCCGGTCTCACAGATCCTGAAACCCTAATCGCTACTAAGCCACTAGGCGGTCGTTAGGTGCGCACCATCATGGTGCATAACTCTGCCCATTGACTGTGCATTTTTGGTGCGTACTCTCAATCTGTTTATATTTTATCCTATAAAAACAAAGGTTTATAATTTCTGGTACCCTGTTTGCAGTAGCTTCATAACGAATACTTAGATGAACTGTTATGAGTCGACTACTGCTCTCTACCGATCTGGATGGAACCCTTCTAGATCACTACACCTATAGTGCCGCGCCCGCGGACACACTCTTTCCGCTATTAAATCGGCTGAATATCCCTTGGATTTTCAATACCAGTAAAACAGCACCTGAGTTGATTGCGCTGCGAAGCCAGTTGGCCAACTCACACCCCTTCAGTGTCGAGAACGGTGGAGCTATTTATCTGCCCAAGGGGAGTCATTTAGCAGCTGATTGGGAGATGCAAGAGCACCTCGGGTTTAACGTCATCAATCTTGGCCTGACACGCTCTGAAATTTTGTCACGAGTTGAGCCTTTCAGATCGCAGTTCAACTTCTATGGTCTGTCGGAGATCTCTGCTGATGAGATGGCTGCTTTGACCGGGCTCTCGCTTGAACGGGCTCAGTTAGCTCTGGATAGGAACTTCAGCGAACCCCTGGTCTGGAGAGACTCTGAAGAGCAGCTTCAACGTTTTGCGCTATCTCTAGCGAAGGTGGGTATCCAAGTCGTTAAAGGGGGGCGTTTTGTCCACCTGCAAGGTGAAGTATCAAAAGCGCTCTCTCTTGCGTGGTTGATCGATCAGTATAAAACGCTTTGGAACAGTAGTGTCGAGAGTGTTGCGCTGGGTGATGGTGAGAACGATCGCGCGATGCTTGAGATGGCGGATATTGCCATACAGGTTCGATCTCCCGTTCATAGCTTTCCAGTTATTAATGCCTCAGGTGAGGTGATTCAAACAGATCTTTGCGGGCCAGAGGGTTGGTATCAAGCGGTTAAGGCCTTGATCACTGATCGATTCCCCGATGCATTTTAATTTAGGAGTATTTCATGGGCGATTTTTATCAAAACGGTATCATTACAACGCTGCATAATTTGTCAGATAGACCGGTTGAAGCGCTTGAATCAGAGTTGATGGAGTTCTCTAAGCAGCGGCCAATGGGGTTGATCCTACCCTGTCTCTACTCGGAGTTGGAGACCGAAGCGATGCCCAATATTCTTGAGCATCTAAAGCAGGTCCCCTACCTGTCACAGATCGTGATCGGTCTAGATAGGGCCGATGAACAGCAGTACCGTGATGCCTTAAAATTTTTCTCCGATCTTCCACAAAATACCAAAGTGCTCTGGAATGATGGCCCACGTCTGCGTGCCGTTGATGAGATTTTGCAAAGTCATCAGCTATCCCCCGATCAACCCGGTAAGGGGCGGAATGTTTGGTTCTGCATGGGTTATGTATTGGCATCGGGTGTTGCCGAGTCTGTGGCAATGCACGACTGTGATATTTTGACCTACGATCGTTCTCTGCTGGCGCGACTTATCTACCCGGTTGCCAACCCCAACTTCAACTACGAGTTCTGTAAGGGGTTCTATGCGCGGGTGGCTGACGGCAAGATTAATGGTCGTGTCAGTCGATTGTTGGTTACCCCGCTGTTAAGAGCACTGAAGAAAGTGTGTGGGCCTCTCGATTATCTGGAGTATCTAGACAGTTATCGCTACCCCTTGGCGGGCGAGTTTTCGTTCAGACGCGATGTGATGAATGATATTCGTATCCCATCCGATTGGGGGTCTGGAGATTGGCGTATTAAGTGAGATGACTCGCAACTACTCCAACAACCGCCTCTGTCAGGTTGATATTGCCGACATCTACGATCACAAACATCAGGATATCTCGCTCGATAATGAGAATGCCGGACTCTCTAAGATGTCGATCGACATTACCAAAGCGGTGTTCAGAAAGTTGGCGACCAATGGCATTGTCTTTAATCAAGAGACCTTCCGAACCATTAAAGCGACCTACTTCCGGATTGCTCTCGATTTTGTAGAGACCTATCGAAACGATGCTTTGATCAACGGTTTGAAGTTAGACGTTCATCACGAGGAGCAGGCTGTTGAGCTGTTCGCTCAGAACATTATGAAGGCGGGAACTCACTTCTTGGATCATCCAATGGAGACCCCCTTTGTACCAAGCTGGAACCGCGTGATCAGTGCCTGCCCAGATGTGCAGCAGATGATTTTAGATGCGGTCGAAGCGGATATGAGCGAATTTGGGGAGGGTTGATCATGGTGATACTAAACCACACTCCGCTTGAGCAACGCGTAGCCGCACATCTAACGGCACTCTTCCCTGATAAGGATGTTCATGAGCTGACCCGGCAGTGTCTAAAGGTTATGAAGATCTCGGTGGATACCCCCTCTCCTGAACCACATCGAAATATATGGGATCAGTCTGATGTCATGCTGATCACTTATGCTGACTCGCTTAGGAAAGAGGCTGAAGTGCCCCTTAAGACATTGAATGACTTTGTAAAGAGTCGTCTTTCAGAGAGCATCTCGGTGGTTCATCTGCTGCCATTCTTTCCATTCAGTTCCGATGATGGCTTCAGTGTTATGGACTACACCACGGTCAATCCCAGCTGTGGAGATTGGTCTGATATCCGTTCCATGACCCAATCTTTTAAGGTTATGGGTGACCTGGTCATCAATCACTGCTCAAGTCGCAGCCTCTGGTTTGAGAACTACAAAAAAGGGATCGATCCAGGGGCGGGTTACTTTTTTGAAGCCGAGCCTGAATGGGATCTGTCGCAGGTGGTTCGCCCCAGAACTTCGCCTCTTCTTAAAGAGGTACGTACTGTGAATGGCGAGAAGCACGTTTGGTGCACATTCAGTCATGATCAGGTCGATCTAGATTTTACTAATCCAGATCTGCTGCTAGAGATTCTCTCGATCATACATCTCTATCTGGAGCAGGGGATACGTTGGTTCCGCCTCGATGCGGTGGCTTTTTTGTGGAAGGTGCCTGGCACCAGCAGTATCAACTTGCCAGAGACTCATGAGGTGATACGGCTGCTACGACTGCTCATAGAGCACCACTCACCGGACGCCGTCATCATTACCGAGACCAATATTCCCAACTCGGAAAACCTCACCTACTTTGGTAACGCTAATGAAGCGCATCTGATTTATAACTTTTCCCTCCCTCCGTTACTGATTAATACCCTGGTGACAGGTGATTGCACTCATTTGAAGCAGTGGTTGATGACTATGCCTCCTGCCCAATATGGCACAACCTATCTCAACTTTATCGCGTCACATGATGGTGTTGGCTTGCGACCGACTGAAGGGCTGCTGAGCGAATGGGAGATCGACAACCTAATTGGCACCATGCAGAGGTTTGGTGGTCGAGTCAGTTGTCGAACGGACGCCGAAGGAAACTCCAAGCCTTATGAGATCAATATTAGCCTTTGGAATGCTATGGCTGGCACGCATCAGTCGGGTCCTGATGGGCTTCAGTTTGCACGCTTTATCTGTGCAGCAGCAGTAATGATGGCGCTCGAGGGTGTTCCGGCTTTCTACATTCATTCATTGTTAGCGACAGAAAATGATGTCGAACGCATCGAGCACACGGGTAGCTTTAGGTCGATCAATCGTCATGTGTGGGATGCTGATCGATTGGAACAACAGCTCTCTGCAGAGACCCATCACAAAAAGGTGTTCGAAGCGATGCAGGCTCTGCTGAAGGTTCGTCGCAAGCAGCCGGCCTTTCACCCCAACGCGACCATGTACACCTTGCACACAGGGGAATCGCTGTTTGCATTCTGGCGTCAAAGTATCAATCGCTCCCAGAGTATTTTTGCCGTCTATAACATCACCAATGAGCCGCAGACCTTTAATTTGTCGCAGTTGAACCTGGTGATCACCGATGAGTGGACAGATCTCGTTAGTGGAGAGGTGTTTGATGACCGGCTGGCACAAGTGACACTGCGCCCCTATCAATATCTTTGGTTGACCAATAAACCAGCCTAATTCTTTCAGTTATTTGGCACATCGCATAAGCTTGACCTATTAGGGGTTGAGTAGAGCGATGGTGCCAATGAAAGCCATAGTGTTTAGTGCTAGAAAAGATGAGAAGAGTTACCTGATCGACGCCTTTGAGGCTTCAGGTCATGAGGTGATGTTTGAAGAGGTACACCTTAATCGAAAAACTGCCGAGTTGGCGGCCGGTTTCGATGCTGTTGTCGTGTTCGTCAATGATCAGTTGGATGAGTCTTGTCTTGAGAGGCTGGCAGAGCTCAGCGTTAAAACAGTGGCGCTTCGTTGCGCGGGTTATAACAACGTCAATTTAGATGCTGCTAAACGGCTTGGTTTATCGGTTGTACGAGTGCCGGCCTATTCGCCATATGCGGTAGCCGAGCATGCTTTAACGCTTCTGATGACACTCAATCGACACGTTCACAAAGCCTACAATAGAGTGCGAGAGGGTAACTTTTTGCTGGATGGCTTGGTGGGGCGTGATATTCATCGCAAGACGGTTGGGGTAGTCGGCACCGGTAATATTGGTTCAGTCTTCTGCCAAATTATGAGGGGCTTTGACTGTCGTCTGTTAGCCTATGATCCTAATCCCTCTCAAGATCTAATCGAGCAGGGCGTTGAGTACGTAGAGCTTGATAGCTTGCTGGAACAATCAGATTTTATATCCTTGCACTGTCCGCTCACGGCTCAGACGCATCATCTGATTAGTGAGCGTGCATTGGCACTGATGAAACCTAAGGCTATGTTGATCAATACCTCTCGTGGAGGTCTGGTCGATACCAAGGCGGTTATCAATGCACTTAAACAGGGTGGGTTGTCGGGTCTAGCTATCGATGTTTATGAAGAGGAGGCGGATCTCTTCTTTGAAGATCAGTCTAATCGGGTCATTGCGGATGACGATCTGATGCGCTTGATGACCTTTCCCAATGTGATAGTGACCGGGCATCAGGCCTTTTTGACCGAAGAGGCATTAACTAACATTGCTCAGACAATGGCGAACAATCTAACCTGTCTGGAGCAAAACGCCTCTTGTGAGAACCAGCTTGTTTGAAGGTAACCCATGATAAAAACCGTTTTTCTTGATCGATCAACGCTTGGTCCGACGGTCTCAATAACCAAGCCAAGTTTTGAACATGATTGGATTGAGTACGATCGCACCGCTCAGTCTGAAGTGGTCGAACGTCTGCGAGGCGCCCAGATTGCGATCTCTAATAAGGTGCCTATTCGTGCCGAGGCTTTTGAGCAACTGCCTGACTTAAAGTTGATTGCCGTTGCTGCGACAGGTTATGACGTGATTGATGTGGAAGCTGCTCGTGCCCATGGGGTTAGTGTGGTGAATGTTCGTGGCTATGCGACTAATACCGTCCCTGAGCATGTGTTAGCCCTTATGTTTGCACTGCGTCGTTCCATTGTTGGTTATCGCCAAGATGTTATTGATGGTGAGTGGCAGAGAGCTCAGCAGTTCTGCTTTTTTAACCACCCGATCAAAGACCTTGCTGGTACAACCATGGGAATCGTCGGTCGGGGTGCATTGGGTAGCGCTCTGGGGCGTCTCTGCTCGGCACTTGGCATGAAGGTTCTCTATTCTGGACGTAAAGGTGAACAGAACCCGCCTGAGGGTTATACCCCCTTCGATCAATTTCTAGCTCAAAGTGATGTGATCTCACTTCACTGCCCGCTGACCCCGGAAACGCGCGGATTGATTGGTGCAGATGAGTTTGCGCAGATGTCTCGACAACCTATTCTGATCAATGCTGGTCGGGGTGGTTTGGTGGATGAACAGGCGTTAGTTGAAGCGATAAACAGTCAGCAGATTGCAGCAGCGGGCTTCGACTGCTTAACCTCTGAGCCAATCAACGACGACCACCCGTTTCACGCTATCCTCACCAGGCCAAATGTCATAGTGACACCTCATGTTGCCTGGGCAAGTGAAGAGGCGATGCAGACTTTATGGGATCAGTTGATCGGTCATATCGATAATTTTCACAAAGGTGAGCCAAGCAATTTGGTGAACTGATTCTCCTCTCTGGAAGATGTTCTCATGGCGGATGTCAGGCTGAAGGCCTGACACCGTCACTCCGTAGTTATTTTCTTGCACCGGCGACTGGCTTTAGCCTGTCACCCGCTCTCTTATTACGCGCGATATTTCTACTACCGCCCCGCTTTTACACCCCTAATAGATGAATTTATATCCACTTTTTTGAAGTTGCATTGCAGCTTGTGTGGGTCTATAGTGGCGTGGAGTGGTAAAAAGTGGGTTAAAGTGGGTCATAGTGGAGAAATGGTGGGGGAGCCGGCTCTTCGCGTGAGTGGCGATTTAAGTCGCAACTCAAGAGATTCACAGATAGGAGTGGTAACGAATGTTCCGTGGGGTCAACAAAATCAATTTGGATGCGAAGGGGCGCATGGCATTGCCTGCGCGCTATCGCGACCAAATTGCAGACTGCTGCGAGAACCAGTTAGTAGTTACCATCGATACAGAAACTCGCTGTCTACTTCTCTATCCGTTACCGGAGTGGGAAACCATTGAGAAGAAGATTGAGTCTCTACCAAGCTTTAACCCCGCGGCCCGCCGCATCCAGCGTCTGTTGATAGGTCATGCTACTGATCTTGAGCTGGATGCGAACGGCCGTTTTCTATTACCACAACCCCTTCGTGAATATGCGCAGATGGACAAGAAGTTGGTGCTTCTTGGTCAGGGCCGCAAATTTGAGATCTGGAGCGAAGACCAGTGGTTAGCCGCTCGAGATCAATACCTGGCTGAGACCGATGAGTCGAGCGCTCTGCCAGATGATCTTCAAACGCTTTCGCTTTAGGGGGTGACTCAATGAGTGACTCTTTCAAGCACATCACAGTCCTTCTGAACGAAGCGGTCGACGCGCTGGTGCAAGATCCAGCTGGAATTTATGTCGATTGCACCTTTGGTCGTGGCGGCCACAGTGCGTTGGTGTTAGAGAGATTGAATGAAGAGGGTCGTTTAATTGCTATCGATAAAGACCCTGAGGCGATCGCTTTTGCTCATCAACGTTTTGCGGATGAGCCGCGTTTCTCAATTGAGCATGGCTCCTTCTCACGACTTCAATCCTTTATCGAAGCGCGTGGTTTAACGGGCAAGATTTCTGGCGTTTTGATGGATCTGGGTGTTAGCTCACCGCAGCTGGACGATCCCAAGCGTGGCTTCAGCTTCCAGAATGATGGTCCATTAGATATGCGGATGGATACAACGTCTGGCGAGAGTGCCGCGGACTGGATCAATCGTGCCTCTGAAAAAGAGATCGCCGATGTTCTATTTACCTATGGCGAAGAGAAGTTTGGTCGTCGCATGGCGGCGGCGGTTGTTCGTGAGCGAGAGATAGAGCCTATAACCACAACGGCTCGTTTGTCCTCGATCATTGCAGAAGCTAACCCTAAATGGGAGAAAGGCAAGAACCCAGCGACTCGTGCCTTTCAGGGGATTCGAATTCATATCAATAAAGAGCTTGAAGATGTTGAGCAGGTTCTTGATCAATCCCTAGAGGTGCTTGCTGTTGGTGGGCGTCTTGCAGTCATCAGTTTCCACTCGTTAGAAGATCGAATTGTTAAGCGCTTTATTCGTACTTATGTGAAAGGGGATGAGCATCTTCCTGCAGGTATACCGGTTACGCAGGATATGTTGAATCAACGGCTGAAGGCGATTGGTAAGGCGGTCAAAGCGGGCAAGGATGAGGTGTCTGATAACCCACGCTCCCGAAGTGCGGTGATGAGAATAGCGGAGAAACTCAAATGATCCCATTCTCTATACCCTTCAAGGATAGGCTGGCCATAAAGCAGAAGCCAAAGCAACAAACTAAAGAGCTGCCCATGTTAGAACTTGGTCAGCTTTTTGCACCTCTGGTCTCTGGCTTTTTATTGATTGCTTTCATCTTTATCTCAGCCTTGGCGGTGATCTACACCGCTTACGACTACCGTCGTCTGTTCAATCAGCATCAGGCCCTGGTGCGTCAAAGTGACGAGCTACGCATTGAGTGGGGGCAGCTGTTGCTAGAGCAGTCGGCTTGGGGTGCAAACAACCGAGTTGAAGTGTTGGCAGAGCAGCGCTTAGGCATGAAGATGCCTAAAGCTAATGAGATTAGGCTGGCGATCGATGAGTAACGAAGAGGTGGTACAGACTCAAGCGGCAAAAGGCTGGCGGCTGTGGTTGGTCTTCATTGCGCTCGTGCTAATCTCTGGTGTGATTGTCGCTAAGATGGTGTCGCTCTATACAGCGGAGCAGGCGTTTCTGCAGAAGCAGGGTGATGCTCGATCGCTTCGCACTCGCTTAACGCCTGCGCATCGCGGCTTGATTACCGATCGCCATGGTGACCCCTTGGCGGTCAGTGCACCGGTGGCGACCATTTGGGCTGACCCTAAAGAGACTGATCTACAAAATTCAAACTTGCCTCAGTTGGCTCGTCTGTTGAGTCTTAACCCGCAATCACTACTCAACTCTCTAAAAGAGAATCCATCACGCCGCTTCATGTACCTTAAACGACAGGTGACGCCTGAATTGGCAGAGCATGTGAATGATCTCAATATTCGTGGTATCCATGTCGATCAAACCTTCCGTCGCTTCTACCCGACCGGCGAAGTGTCAACTCACTTAGTTGGGTTCACAAATGTGGACGGAAAAGGGCAAGAGGGCTTTGAGTTGGCCTTTGATGAGATGCTGCATGGCGAACCTGGTCGAGCGCTGGTTCTTCAGGATCGCAAGGGACGCACCATCAAACACCTAAAATCTCTGCAGGAGGCAGATCCAGGTGAAGATTTAGCGCTCAGTATCGATCTGCGTTTACAGTATTTAGCCTACCGTGAGCTCAAAGACGCGGTTCAGACGCATAAGGCCGATTCGGCATCGGCAGTTATTCTCGATGCTCGTACTGGTGAGGTATTGGCCCTAGTTAATCAGCCCTCTTACAACCCGAACGATCGCCGAAATTTAAACCCTAACGGGCTGCGTAATCGTGCAGTTACCGATATTTTTGAACCGGGCTCAACGATGAAGCCGATCACAGTTGCCGCCGCCTTAATGAGTGGCGATTACCAGTTTGAAGATGTGATCGATACCTCCCCAGGTTATATCCGAGTTCGAGGTTCATCCATTCGTGACCACCGTAATTACGGTGAATTGGATATGACAGGCATCATCACCAAATCGAGTAACGTCGGTGTCGTTAAGCTGGCGCTATCGATGGAGAGTGACGCGGTTCGTAACCTGATGTTTAACATGGGACTGGGTCAGCCCACCAATACCGGTTTTCCAGGCGAGCGCTCAGGTGTGCTGCCTTTCCTAAGTGAACGTCAAGAGGTAGAACGTGCGACCTTGTCCTACGGATATGGTCTATCGGTGACGCCGCTGCAGTTAGCTCAATCGTACATTCCCTTCGCGAATCGGGGCGTCAAACTGCCTATATCACTTTACAAGTTGGACGAAAAGCCCAAGGGTGAGCGCGTGATGCCAGCCGAGGTGGCTACCCAGGTGCTTGGCATGATGGAAACGGTTGTTACGCCAATTGGTACGGCTAAACAGGCCGCAGTGACCGGCTACCGTGTTGGGGGTAAGACGGGTACAGCTCACAAAGCCGTTGCTGGCGGTTACGCAGAAGATGCCTATGCCTCAGTATTTGCCGGCATCGCACCGATCAGTGATCCTCGAATTGTCATGGTGGTGATGGTCGATAATCCTAAAGGCCAAGAGTATTACGGCGGTGCGGTTGCTGCGCCCGTCTTTTCACGAGTGATGGGCGGTGTGCTGCGCTTAATGAATATCCCACCCGATAACTGGGAAGAGGCAAGTATGCAGGTGGCCTCAAAATGACCCAGTTATCAATGCAGTGGAATCTTAATGAACTCCTAATGCCATTTGGCCTAAGGAGCTCTGAGGTTTCTGTTACGCGACTATCGCAAGACAGTCGTGAAGATCAGACCGGCTCTCTGTTTGTGGCGCGTTCGGGTGCCAACTACAGTGCATGCGATTTCGCTGAGCAGGCCGTTAACAAGGGCGCTAAAGCGGTTATATTGCAGGGTACGGCAGCTGAGGCATCTGAGTTAGCTGAAAAACTGAATGTCGAGGTGATCGCTTGGCAGCCTGAGATCTGCTCTTTGGCTCAGTTGGCTGATCGCTTTTACCGATCACCCTCTCGTTCGATGACGCTGGTCGGTATTACCGGTACCAACGGTAAAACTTCCTGTGCTCACTTCCTCGTTCAACTGCTCTCACAATTGGGCCGTCGAGCCGCTATGTTGGGCACAATTGGTATTGGCTTTTTAGACGATCTTAAGGTCTCTAGTCATACCACGCTGGATCCGATTGCCTTGCAAAGAACTCTGGCTGAGTTGCTTGAAGCGGGCGCTGACAGCGTAGTGATGGAGGTGTCGAGCCACGCCATTGATCAGGGGCGAATCGATCAGCTAGCCTTTGATTTAGTGGCCTACACCAACCTGTCACGTGACCACCTGGACTACCACGGTTCGATGGAAGCTTATGCCGCCGCCAAAGCGAAGTTGTTTGACGCCTATGGGGCACCGCTGCAATTGATTAATGCCGATGATGAGTACGCGGTAACTTTGTTAAATAGGCCAACCGACGCAAGGCGCTTAAGCTTCTCTACGACATCGAAATCAGCGGATGTCGCTTCGTACGACCCTAAGTTTAGTGCCAAAGGACTCTCATTTACGCTAGAGATGATGGATCAAACCATCAGGGTAGACGCACCACTGATGGGTAGCTTTAACCTCTCCAATCTGACTCTGGTGATCGGTGCAGCGGCGATGCTGGGTTATGACCTAAGTGATGTAGAGCGATCTGTCTCTAAAGTTCAGCCGGTGCCGGGTCGTATGGAAGTAGTCTCTAACGCAACCGAGCCTTGTGTCATCGTTGATTATGCCCACACGCCGGATGCGTTAGAGAAAGCGCTAACCGCCTGTCGAGAGCATTTGGCCGGTGGCGAATTGCTGACTCTGTTTGGCTGCGGCGGTGACCGTGATCGTGGAAAACGCCCAATGATGGCAGCCATTGCCGAGCAGTTGGCGGATCGGATTTGGGTGACCAGTGACAACCCTCGCACCGAAAACCCTCAAGCGATTATTGATGAAGTGATGCAAGGTTTTGCTGGCGTTAAGCCTGTCTTTGAAGTGATCGGTCGTGCCGATGCGATTGATCAGATTATTGCTCAGGCATCGGTTAACGACATCGTTTTGATCGCCGGTAAAGGTCACGAAGATTATCAAGAGATCAATGGCGAACGCCTGCCCTTCTCAGATCAAAAACAGGCTCTGTCAGCATTGAGAGGAGGTGTCACACTATGATGCGCGATTACTCTCTGATAGAGCTTGCGGCCGTATTAAACGCTGAACTTAAAGGTTCAGATACAAAGATTGAACGTGTGATTACTGACAGTCGCAAAGCCTGTTCGGGTGATCTCTTCGTCGCTCTAAAAGGAGAGCGATTTGATGCTCATGCGTTCGTTGAACAGGTTAGTCAGCAAGGTGCATCGGCCGCTGTTGTCGATCATCCACTCGAGCTGCCTATTGCTCAGCTAGTCGTAGCCGATCCCCGAATAGCATTGGGACAACTGGGTGCACTGAATCGTCAGCAATTTTCTGGTCAGTTGGTTGCTGTGACAGGAAGTGCCGGTAAAACCAGTGTTAAAGAGATGCTCGCATTGATGTTCTCCTCGCTGGCGCCCACTTTGGCTACTCAGGGCAATTTGAATAATGACATTGGTGCACCACTGACCCTGCTTGAGCTCTCACCCGAGCATCAGTTTGCAGTGATTGAATTGGGTGCTAGCGCAGTCGGTGAGATCGATTACACCGCTGCACTGACTCAGCCAAATATCGCCATTCTTAACAATGCAATGGAAGCCCATGTAGAGGGGTTCGGTAGCCTTGAGAATATCGTGCAGGCTAAGTCAGAGATCTATAACGGCCTCGTTGAGAGCGGAGTCGGAATCGTTAATTTAGATGATCCGCATGGCCAGGTTTGGACAGATAAGCTGGATCGTTTGAATAAGCGCTGGATCGGTTTTGGTTTGAATGAATCGGCAGAGTTATCCGCAACGAATCTGAGAGTGAATGACCAGGGTTGCTTTGGATTTACTCTGACATATCAAGGCAATCAATACGCTGTTCAGCTCTCTGTTATGGGGCGTCACATGGTCTTCAATGCGCTTGCAGCCCTTGCTGCTTGGGTCGCTTCGGGTCAGCCCATTGCCAGCGCAATCAAACCGCTGCAAAACTACACAGGGTTCAAGGGGCGCCTGCAGGTTCATTCACTCAAGCCCTCTCTTGCATTGATTGATGACTCCTACAACGCTAGCCCTTCCGCCGTTAAAGCCGCCATCGATACTCTGATGACTCTGGATGGCGAGCACCTGCTTGTCCTCGGAGATATGGCCGAGTTGGGTGCTGACGCGGAGGCGCTTCATTCAGAGATCGGTCGTTATGCCAAGCAGCAGGGGGTTGATCGTCTGATGGCAACGGGTCCTCTGATGGCCAATGCGGTGTCAGCTTTCGGCGAAGGGGCGAGTCATTTCGCTTCGCGTGATGAATTGATTACTGAGTTAACACATAACCTGCCTAAAGAGGGTGCTCTGCTGGTTAAAGGTTCACGAAGTGCAGCGATGGATCGTGTCGTCGATGCACTAATAGAGATGGAAAAATAGTATGTTGGTCTACTTAGCAGATTACCTTTCTCAGTTTTATAGCGGCTTCAATGTCTTCAAGTACATTACGCTGCGCGGCATTATGGGTGTGTTAACGGCCCTCGCCATGGCGCTTTGGATGGGACCTCACCTGATTAGAAAGCTTCAGATAAAACAGATAGGACAGGCTGTTCGCAACGATGGGCCAGAGTCACACCTAAGCAAAGCTGGCACACCGACTATGGGCGGTGCGCTGATTATTCTAGCGATTATCACCAGTACCTTACTCTGGTCAGACTTAACGAACCCCTATGTTTGGGTGACGCTGTTTGTACTGGTGGTGTTTGGTGCTGTTGGCTGGGTGGATGACTGGCGCAAAGTCATTGAAAAAGACTCACGAGGTCTGCCTGCAAAGTGGAAATACCTGTGGCAATCTGTGGGCGGTGCCGCGGCCGCTGTGGCGCTCTTTTGGTTGGCCGAAACACCCGCTGAAACCGATCTCTTGATTCCGTTCTTCAAAGATACCGCGCTGTCACTGGGTCTGCTTTTTATACCCTTCGCCTATTTTGTCATTGTCGGAAGTTCCAACGCAGTCAACCTAACCGATGGTTTGGACGGCTTAGCCATTCTTCCGACGGTTATGGTGGCCGGTGCACTGGCGGTTTTTGCCTACCTGACGGGTCACGTTAAGTTTGCAGAGTACCTCAATATCCCTTACATCCCTGGCGCCGGTGAGTTGATCATTCTGCTCGGCGCCATTATTGGTGCCGGTTTAGGATTCCTCTGGTTTAACACCTACCCAGCGATGGTCTTTATGGGCGATGTAGGTGCACTCGCGCTAGGCGCTGTATTGGGTGTGGTCGCGGTTATTGTTCGCCAAGAGCTGGTACTTCTCATTATGGGCGGAATTTTTGTGCTGGAAACGGTCTCAGTCATTCTGCAAGTGGCGTCGTTCAAATTGACGGGGCGTCGCATCTTTAGAATGGCTCCAATCCATCACCACTTTGAGTTGAAGGGTTGGCCTGAGCCACGAGTCATCGTCCGTTTCTGGATCATCAGTTTTGTACTGGTGTTGATCGGCTTAGCCTCATTAAAAATACGATAGGAAATAACGTGTCACTGATTACCAGCGATAAGCGCAGAATCATTATTGGCCTAGGTCAAACTGGCCAGAGCATCGCACGCTTCTTTGCAAGTCGTGGTCTGCCGTTTGCCGCTTGTGATACACGTGAGACAGCTGCTGCAATTGATGCATTCCGTCATCAGTACCCTGAAGTTGAGCTACAAACCGGTCCGCTCAATGGTGAATGGCTGAGTCAGGCAGATGAGCTAGTGATCAGTCCAGGTGTCGCTAAAGATCAGCCTGCGATTCAGGCAGCCATAGCATCGGGTGCTAAATTGATCGGTGATATTGATCTGTTTGCTCGCGAGGTAACGGCTCCGATCATTGCGATTACCGGTTCCAATGGTAAAAGTACCGTTACGACGCTAGTTTGGCAGATGGCCGTCGATGCTGGATGCCGTGCAGAGATTGGCGGTAACATTGGTATTCCGGTTCTGGATCTATTAGCCAAGCCGGCTGCCGATCTCTATGTTTTAGAGCTCTCCAGTTTTCAACTTGAAACCACACATGATCTCAAAGCATCAGCAGCGACCGTATTGAACATGTCGGCAGATCATATGGATCGTTATGACGGTATGCAGGGGTATCATGCAGCGAAACACCGCATCTATCGCCACTGTCAGCAGGCGATTTTTAATCGTGAAGATGCTCTTTCAAGACCTCTAGTACCGAACAGCACTAAACAGACCTCCTTTGGTTTGGGAGCGCCCGACCTTAATCAGTACGGCCGATTGATGGTTGAGGGTAAGCCTTGGTTAGCAAAAGGTGCTGAGGCCCTTATGCCAGTTGCCGATATGAAGATGCGTGGCGAACACAATGAGTTGAACGCATTGGCGGCTCTGGCTCTGTGCGAATCTCAGGGACTGAAACTATCGTCCCTTTTAAAGACCCTGTCTCAATTCCCGGGACTCGAACACCGCTGTCAGTGGATTGCAGAGCGAGAGGGTGTCAGCTGGTTCAACGACTCTAAAGGGACTAATCTTGGCGCTACACTGGCTGCCGTTGTGGGTCTTGGAGAGACGCAAGAACGCACACACTCATTAATCTTGATCGCGGGTGGACAAGCTAAAGGTCAGGATTTTTCGGGCCTAAAACTACCTAGCCAACGCTACTTAAAATCACTCATTCTGATCGGGGAAGATCGCCAACAGATGGCCGATGAGATCGGTTTTGAAGCAACCTGTTTTGCCGATTCATTGATGGACGCAGTGCGTTTGGCTGAGTCTCAAGCAGAGTCGGGTGATGCGGTTCTGTTATCCCCAGCTTGTGCAAGTTTCGATATGTTCACAGGGTTTGAAGATCGTGGTCATCAGTTTGTGGCGGCCGTGAGAGAGGTGTTGTCATGCGATTAACACTTCCCCATTTTAGTAAGCTTTGGAATTTTAAATTGCCTGCGGAGCTGCGTGTTCCTCAGGGCACTTTACCTTTCGATCCACTGTTGATGATGAGTATGCTAGCACTGATGCTGACAGGCCTTGTCATGATCTCTTCAGCCTCTATGGATGTTGCAGCGGCTAAATTTGGTGGGCCATTCTTCTTCATTTTTAGGCACGGCCTATTTGTTGTGGCAGCGCTGTTAGTGGTTGCACTGCTGGTGAGAATTCCCATTACTGTTTGGGAGCGTTTCTCAGTCTGGCTGCTCTTCTTGGGACTGTTGTTGCTGTTGATTGTTTTAGTGCCTGGCATCGGCCGCGAGGTCAATGGTAGTCAGCGTTGGATAGGACTGGGTAGCTTCAATCTACAGGCCTCAGAGGTCGCTAAGGTCTGTATGGTGATGTTTATTGCGGGCTATCTGGTGCGCCGTCTACACGAGGTTAGATCGACTTGGAAGGGGGTTGTGAAACCTGCTATTCCACTGGCGTTCTATGTTTTTGCACTCTACCTAGAGCCGGATTACGGTGCCATCGTTGTTACAACTGCAACGGTTATGGGCATGATCTTCCTGGGTGGAATGCGACTGTTACAGTTAGTTACTGTTGTTGGCGTTGTCGGAGTGTTGGTCGGTGCGATGGCGTTGACTCAAACTTACCGTTTGAAACGTCTGCAGTCTTTCTCGGATCCTTGGGCGGATCCATACGGTGCTGGCTATCAGCTCTCTCAAGCGCAGATCGCTTTTGGTCGCGGAGAGTGGTTTGGAACCGGTCTTGGTAACAGCGTACAAAAACTCTTCTACCTACCCGAAGCCCATACAGACTTTGTCTACTCAGTTCTCGCGGAAGAGCTCGGTCTGATCGGTGCCATGGCGGTTGTTGTTTTGTATGTGGTTTTAATCGCTCGAATCTTCTTGATCGGTCGCCAGGCTGAGAAGCAGCAACGCTTTTTTATGAGCTACATCTCCTACGGTTTCGGGTTCATTCTTGCGGGTCAGGCGATGATCAATATCGGTGTGAACGTGGGCGCATTGCCAACCAAAGGTCTGACGTTGCCGCTGATGAGTTACGGTGGTTCATCGCTGATTATCTGTGCGGCGATGATCGCCATCGTGCAGCGCGTGGATTATGAGCTGAAACGTGAGCGTCTGGGGATGAAGCCCGTCGAGAGCCGTTGGAGTCGATTCTGGTCACGCTGGACACAGGAGGCCTCTCATGAGTCAGTCTAAACGCCTACTCATTATGGCCGGCGGTACCGGCGGGCATGTCTACCCAGCACTTGCCGTGGCTGATCTGTTGCGTGCTGAGGGTCACCAGGTGGAGTGGTTAGGTTCTGTTCGTGGCATTGAAAATCGAGTGGTCCCTGAAGCGGGCATTAGGTTGCATGCCATTAATGTCTCAGGCCTAAGAGGGAAAGGCAAACTGAGCCTTATTGCTGCGCCTTTCAAATTAATTAAGGCGCTATGGCAAGCCTATAAGGTAGTAAAACAGGTTCAGCCAGATACCGTTCTGGGTATGGGTGGTTTTGCGTCGGGGCCTGGAGCCCTGGCCGCTTGGCTACTCAATAAGCCTCTAGTGATTCATGAGCAAAATGCGGTCGCTGGATTGACGAATACACAGTCTCGTCGATTTGCTAAACGTGTACTCCAAGCCTTTCCCAACGCCTTTAAATCGGGCGCACAAGGTGAAGTGGTTGGCAATCCTATTCGTGGCCCTATCTTGGATGTTGCAGCTCCTTCTGAACGGTTTGCAGGGCGAAGCGGGGCTATCAATTGCCTAGTAGTGGGGGGCAGTCTGGGTGCATTAGCGATCAACGACTTGGTACCTCAAGCTGTGGCTAGATTGTCATCTGAAGAGCGCCCCAATCTGTGGCATCAATCAGGACCAACGCACATTGAGCGTTGCCAACAGGCTTATGCTGATGCAGGTGTTGATGCCGAGGTCGTGCCCTACATTGAATCCATGGATGAGGCTTATGCCTGGGCCGATCTGGTGATCTGCCGAGCGGGGGCATTAACCGTCTCTGAAATTGCGATAGCCGGTGTGCCTGCTCTGTTTATTCCCTTCCCTCATGCGGTTGATGACCATCAAACAGCAAACGCTCAGTATTTGGTTGACGCAAAGGGTGCAGACCTAATTGCACAAAAGAATTTAACAGCCGAGGGACTCTCTCTATGGCTGAAACAACATCAATCTCGAACCGATCTGTTGGCCATGGCTAACGCTTCGCGTTCTCAGGCGAAACCAGACGCAACCCGTCAGGTCGCTGATATCTGTTTGGAGGTGGCCCTATGAGCCCAAAAGCCGGACATCGTAAAGAGTATGAAGTGCCAGAGATGCGCCGTATTAACCGAATCCACTTTGTGGGCATCGGAGGTGTGGGTATGTGTGGCATCGCCGAAGTGTTATTGAACCAGGGTTATGCTATCTCCGGTTCTGATATCCGTGAGTCGGCAGTGACCAATCGACTTAAGTCACTCGGCGCGACCATTTTTATTGGCCATGCGGCTGAGAATGTCGAGGGGATAGATGTCCTAGTCACCTCAACAGCGGTCGATCAAACCAATCCAGAAGTTGCCCGCGCCAAAGAGCAGTTAATACCGGTTGTTCGTCGTGCTGAAATGTTGGCCGAGTTGATGCGCTACCGCCATGGGATTGCAGTGGCAGGCACACACGGTAAAACAACGACGACCAGTTTGGTTGCCTCTATTCTCGCAGAAGCACAACAGTCACCCACCTTTGTGATCGGCGGTCGTCTAACCAGTGCAGGCACCAATGCTCAGCTTGGGCGCAGTCGTTACTTAGTCGCTGAAGCGGATGAGTCTGATGCCTCATTCCTGCACCTGCAGCCGATGGTGGCGATTGTCACCAACATCGATGCCGATCATATGGATACCTACGACGGTGACTTCGGCAAGTTGAAGCAGACCTTTATCCGTTTTCTGCAGAATCTCCCATTTTACGGACTGGCCGTTATGTGTATCGATGATCCCGTCGTGCGCGAATTGATGCCAGAGGTTGGGCGCCCCATGCTCAGTTATGGCTTCTCTGAAGATGCAGACTTCCAAGCCTATGATCTTGAACAGAATGGACTGCAGAGCCGTTTTAAAGTGAAACGTCCAGGTGGCCTTAGTGATCTTTCGGTCTGTCTAAATATGCCAGGACGCCACAACGTGTTGAACGCACTCGCGGCGATTGCCGTGGCAACGGATGAAGAGATCGACGATGCCGCGATCTGTCGAGCATTGGAGAAGTTCGAAGGCGTGGGCCGTCGTTTCCAGGTGTTGGGTGAGCTGCCACTAGAGAGTGGTAGCGTGACACTGGTTGATGATTACGGTCACCACCCACGTGAGGTGCAGGCGGTTATCAGTGCGGTCGAAGAGGGCTGGCCGGGTCGTCGCTTAGTGATGGTCTATCAGCCTCACCGCTACACACGTACGCGTGATCTCTATGAAGATTTTGTTCAGGTGTTGCAACGTCCCGATCAGCTACTGCTGCTTGAGGTCTATGCAGCCGGTGAGGAGGCGATTCCAGGCGCGGACACACGTTCCCTCTGCCGTTCTCTGCGTCAACGTGGCAAAGAGCCCATTTTTGTTGAATCAAATGAGCACATAGCCGAGATGTTGAAAGAGGTTCTGCAACCGGGTGATCTGCTTCTGACTCAGGGTGCAGGGAACATCACAACGCTGGCTCACCAGCTACGTGAACACTGGGGTGAGGTCTAAGTCTGATGGCTGAATCGATTACTAAATACTCCAAACAAGAGCTGCAAAGCCTAGGTCGTGTCGCCGTTATCATGGGTGGCAATGCGTCAGAACGTCAGGTATCTCTGAACAGTGGTAATGCGGTATTAGCGGCGCTGCAGAGTGCCGGTGTCGATGCGTTCGCACTGGATTTGACAGGTAATGGACAGAACCCATTAACTCAATTAGTGGAAACCGAATTTGATCGCGCGTTTCTGATTGTCCACGGGCCTGGTGGAGAAGATGGCCAGCTACAAGGCGCTCTTGAACTGATTAATAAGCCTTACACCGGCAGCGGCGTCGCAGCCTCTGCGGTGGGAATGGATAAGATGCGCACCAAGCAGCTCTGGTTAGGTGCCGGTCTACCCACTCCAGCCTATGCGTCGCTTTGCCCAAGCAGTGACTTTGATCAGATCGTTGAGGATCTCGGACTGCCTCTGATGGTGAAACCCGCTAATGAGGGGTCGAGTATTGGCATGAGTCGTGTCAGCAGCGCTCAAGAGTTACGTGATGCTTATGCTGTGGCGGCTCAGTTTGATAGCCGAGTGATCGCCGAACAGTGGGTCAATGGTCCTGAGTTCACCGTCGCAATTCTAAATGGCCGTGCACTGCCCATTATTCGCCTTGTGACACCCCATGAGTTTTACGACTTCGATGCTAAGTACCAAGCGAATGACACTCAATACCTGTTTGATACCGGTTTGGATAACGAGCAGATCGAAGAGATGCAAGGTCTGGTTGAGCAGGCTTTCCATGTAGTCGGTTGTAGTGGTTGGGGGCGCGTGGATTTGATGATGGATCAAGCGGGTCAGTTTCAGTTGTTAGAGGTAAATACCACACCGGGTATGACCGATCACAGTCTGGTGCCTATGGCGGCAAAACAGGCCGGAATTAGTTTTAGTGAACTCTGTGTCGAAATTGTGATGGAGGCTCGATAGTCGTGGCCTTCAGCCTACCTTGGAAAAAAACGATCCCCACTCAAGTGGCTGAGATCGTTGAGACTCAACAGTCAGCTGCGCAAGAGGCGGAGATCCTCTTTGAGCGAGCTGATCGTTTGGTTGAGTCCGAGGTGGCAAATGAGTCGGATTGGATCTGGAAGCCGGTGTTGGTACTGACCATCTGCGGGATTTTGCTGTCACTGATATTCACAGCGGTTCGCGAGTATACCCAGTGGTTGAATCGTCCTGTAGAGACCGTTGTTGTCGATGGAGCAACCCGTCACATCGATAAAACTGTCATCGCGAATCAGGTAGCAGCGGGTATCAATGGACGCATTTTGGAGCTCGACCTTGGCGCCATTCAAGAGCGACTTGTTGAGGAGCCATGGATCAATGAAGTTGAGGTGCGCCGAGCTTGGCCACCGGCTTTACAAGTGAAGTTGATTGAAGAGGTTCCTGTTGCACGTTGGGGAAATCGAGGCTTATTGAATCACCAGGGTGACATCTTCTGGCCAGAGAGGGTCGATGCTTATCAAGCCCTGCCCGAGTTGTCAGGACCGTCCCACGAGACGGTTCGAATTATGCAGCAGTTTAGGGATCTAAACTCACTGTTTATTCGATCGGGTATTACCTTGGCTGGACTGGAGTTGGAGTCTCGAGGTGCTTGGACACTGCATCTCAATAATGGAATCAAAGTGGTCGCAGGTCGAGATGACCTGATGCCCAGACTAAGGCGCTTCATACAGGTCTATGAAACGCAGCTGGTTAAGCAGCAAGAGTCAATTGAAGAGGTTGATATCCGTTACACCAATGGTGTGGCGGTTAAATGGAAAAAGGGTTCAGGAACCAAGCGTTCCTAAAACAGGTTTTCACGACTCAATCAGCAGAATTTGAGCGAGGGTATTTAAATGCTTCATCTCTATTGGGGAATAGAGTTGAAAGGGGGAGAGAAGATGTTTCAGTTAATTGATCAGGCTGCAGAAGGCGCAAAGATCAAAGTGGTCGGCATCGGGGGTGGCGGCGGTAACGCGGTTGCTCATATGCGTACACAAGCCATGGATGGGGTTCAGTTTATCTGTGTGAATACTGATGCCCAGGCGTTGAGTGATATTACTTTGAGTGAGGCGCTGCACATTGGTCGCGAAACGACCAATGGTCTTGGCGCAGGTGCTAATCCAGAGGTTGGGCGTGCCGCGGCTCAAGAGAGTCGAGCTGCGATTGCTGAACAGTTGGCGGGTGCCGATATGGTGTTCATTACGGCCGGCATGGGCGGTGGTACAGGTACCGGGGCAGCGCCAGTGGTTGCCGAGGTTGCACGTGAATTGGGTGCGCTGACGGTTGCGGTCGTGACTAAGCCGTTTAAGTTTGAAGGCAAGAGCAGAATGCGCATTGCGGATCAGGGTATCTCTGAGCTTAAAGAGGCGGTTGACTCGTTGATTATAATTCCCAACGAGAAGTTGATGAGCGCGCTTGGTAGTAAGGTGACGTTGATCAAAGCCTTTGCGGAAGCCAATAATGTTCTTAAAGGGGCGGTCGAGGGCATCTCTGATCTGATCACTCGTCCTGGTATGATCAATGTCGACTTTGCCGATGTACGTACTGTGATGACAGAGATGGGCATGTCGATGATGGGCACTGGCCGAGCATTAGGTGATGAGCGTGCTCGAATTGCGACAGAGCAGGCGGTTCAAAGTCCTCTTTTAGAAGGGGTTGATCTTAAAGGGGCTAAGGGTGTCTTGGTCAATGTAGCGGCAGGCAAAGATCTAAGCCTGGGTGAGTTTTCGGAAGTGGGTGATCTGGTTGCAGAGTACGCCGCTGAAGATGCCACTATCGTGGTCGGCACGGTAGTCGATGAAACTCTGGGAGACGAGATTAAGGTTACGGTTGTAGCAACAGGGTTAAGTTCTACTCAGCAGAGCGTTATACCGGAACCTGTGTTGGTTGTTGAAAACAGAGAGCCTAAAGCGAAATTGGACATCAATACGTTCGAGCTTCCGGAGATTCTGAAGCGAACTAATCTTGAAGCTCTGCTGGATAAGCCGGAGCCTGAAGATCCCTACGCGGATCTCGATTACTTAGATGTTCCGACCTATCTTCGTCGCTGAACGGAACCTGAATATTTTTTGAGTAAACGCTAGGAAGCGGGGTGGCTTTCCTTTATGATGTGCTGTTAATACGTCATAACTGGATTGGTTGCCCCCGCGGATGATTAAACAGCGCACACTCAAAAACAGCATTAAAGCGACAGGTATCGGCCTGCATTCAGGTCAAAAAGTCTACCTGACCTTGCGCCCAGCCCCTGTTAATACGGGTATTATCTTCCGTCGTGTGGATCTTGATCCCGTGGTTGAAATCCCTGCTGTTGCGCACAATGTCTCTGACACCACGCTGTCTACCAACATCTCTATGGGCGGCGCTCGTGTCGCGACGATTGAGCACCTTCTATCTGCTCTGGCGGGACTTGGTATCGATAATGCCTACATCGAGTTGAGTGCTGAAGAAGTCCCTATTATGGATGGCAGTGCCGCTCCTTTTGTTTTCTTGGTTCAGTCTGCCGGTATTGAAGAGCAGAACGCGCCTAAACAGTTCATCCGTATCCTTAAAGAGGTTCAGGTTGAACACGAAGGTAAGATTGCTAAATTCCTTCCGTTCAATGGATTTAAAGTCGGCTTTCAGATTGAGTTCGATCACCCAGTATTTGAAAACCGTACTCAGCATGCTGCCCTCGATTTTTCGAGCACCTCCTTTGTTAAAGAGGTGGCACGTGCGCGTACTTTTGGTTTTATGCGTGATATCGAATACCTACGTTCTCAAAACTTGGCGTTGGGTGGCAGCTTTGATAACGCAATCGTTGTTGATGACTACCGTATCCTCAATGAAGATGGCCTTCGTTACGAAGATGAGTTCGTTAAGCACAAGATTCTTGATGCAGTCGGTGATCTCTACCTACTCGGTAAGAGCTTGATCGGTGAGTTCTACGGCGATAAATCAGGTCACTTCCTGAATAACCGTCTGCTTCGTACGCTTCTAGAAGATGAATCTGCATGGGAAGTGGTGACCTTCGAAACTGACGATCACAAAGCCCCCATTTCATATCAGCGTCCAGCAGCTGCTGTCTGATTGAACAAAACATGTTATAAAACAGGGCCGACTTAGATCGGCCCTATTTTTTTGCAAAATAGCTAAGGGTTTACTCAGTAAAAGGTTGTTTTTAGGCTGAGTGCCCCCATAAAAAACTTAATTAATAATGACTCACTAGTTGACCCAATCATGCTTACCTCTTTCCTCTCTAAAATTTTCGGCAGTAAAAACGATCGTGAACTTAAACGTATGGGCCGCATCGTTAAACAAATTAACGAACTAGAACCCGAGTTTGAATCACTCAGTGACGAGGGGATCAAAGAGAAAACGGCTCAATTTAGAGAGCGACTCGAACAGGGAGAGTCTCTAGATAAGCTCCTACCTGAAGCCTTTGCCAACTGTCGAGAAGCGTCAAAACGCGTGATGGGTATGCGCCACTTCGACGTTCAGTTGATCGGTGGTATGACACTGCATGATGGCAAAGTGGCTGAGATGCGCACCGGTGAAGGTAAAACTCTGGTCGCTACGCTTGCGGTCTATCTAAACGCAATCTCTGCCAAAGGTGTTCACGTCGTAACCGTCAACGACTATCTTGCAAGTCGTGATGCAGAGTGGATGCGTCCACTCTACGAAGCACTGGGTCTATCAGTGGGTGTCGTTGTGTCAGGTCAGGATGGTGAGACCAAACGCGCTGCCTATGCCTGTGATATCACCTACGGTACCAATAACGAATTTGGTTTTGACTACCTGCGCGACAACATGGCGTTCAATCTGACCGATAAGGTTCAGCGTGATTTCAACTTTGCCGTGGTCGATGAGGTGGACTCGATTCTGATCGATGAAGCACGTACCCCGTTGATCATCTCAGGTCCTGCTGAAGACAGTTCAGAAACCTACAAAGCGATCAACACACTGATTCCACATCTGACTCAATTTGAAGGTGAGATTGATGTCAAAGATGAGACGCAGGTGATCAATGAAGATTTCCACGTCGATGAGAAGAACCGTACCGTTGAGTTGACCGAAGCGGGTCATGAAAAAGTTGAAGGCATGTTGATCGAAGCGGGTCTTCTTGCGGAAGGCGATAGTCTCTATGCTCCGCAGAACCTAACCCTGCTGCACCATGTCCTAGCGGCACTTCGCGCACACCACCTGTTTGTTAAAGATCGTGACTACATCGTTCAGGGTGGTCAGGTTGTCATCGTCGATGAGCATACCGGTCGTATCATGGCGGGCCGTCGTTGGTCAGAAGGTCTTCACCAAGCTGTTGAAGCGAAAGAGGGTGTTGAGATCCAGATGGAGAGCCAAACCCTAGCGTCGACCACCTTCCAGAACTACTTCCGTCTCTACAACAAGCTATCGGGTATGACCGGTACAGCGGATACGGAAGCGTTCGAGCTACGTCAAATTTATGGTCTGGACGTAGTGGTCATTCCGACTAACCGTCCGATTCAACGTATCGATTACAACGATCTGGTCTACTTGTCGATCGAGGATAAGTTCGAAGCGATCGTTAAAGAGGTTAAGCACTGCCAAGAGCAGCAACGCCCAATTCTAGTGGGTACTGCGTCAGTCAGCTCTTCTGAACTTCTTTCGCAGATGCTTGATAAAGCAGGCATCAAACATAACGTACTGAACGCCAAGCAACACGACCGAGAAGCGGGTGTCATCGCTGAAGCGGGTCGTCCAGGTGCAGTCACCATTGCAACCAATATGGCCGGTCGTGGTACCGATATCATGCTTGGCGGTAAGCTTGAAGTTGAACTTGAAGCACTAGGTGAAAATGCTACAGAAGAGCAGATCGAAGCCGCTAAAGCGGATTGGTCTAAGCGTCATGAAGCGGTGCTTGAGGCGGGTGGTCTACACATCATCGGTACTGAGCGTCACGAGTCTCGTCGTATCGATAATCAGTTGCGTGGTCGTGCTGGCCGCCAAGGTGACCCAGGTTCGTCACGTTTCTTCCTGTCACTTGAAGATGACTTGATGCGTATCTTCGCTTCCGATCGTGTTCGTAACATGATGAAAGCGCTAGGTATGGAGAAAGGTGAAGCGATTGAGCATAAGATGGTCTCCAATGCCATTGAGAAAGCTCAGCGCAAAGTGGAAGGCCGAAACTTCGATATTCGTAAGCAGCTTCTTGAGTATGATGATGTTGCTAACGACCAGCGTACCGTCATCTACGATCAGCGCAATGAGTTGATGTCGAGCGATGATATTTCTGAAACCATCGATGCGATCCGTGAAGAGGTGGTTAACGACACCATCAGCACCTTTATTCCACCTGAGTCACTCTCTGAACAGTGGGATATCCCGGGTCTGGAAGAGGAGATCAAAACACGCTTTGCCGTTGAGATGCCGATTCAGCAGTGGCTAGATGAGGACGATAACCTCTACGAAGAGACACTGCGCACACGCATTCTTGATCAGATCGTTGAAGTGTATCGCCAGAAAGAGGCGTTGGTCGGAACCGAATCCTTCCGTAATTTCGAGAAGCAAGTGATGCTTCAAGTGCTGGACCAGCTTTGGAAAGAGCACCTGCAGACGATGGATCTACTTCGTCGTGGCATTCACTTACGTGGTTATGCTCAGAAAAACCCGAAACAGGAGTACAAACGTGAGTCGTTTGAACTGTTCCAGGGGCTTCTAGAGAACATCAAAGCCGACGTTGTTCGTATCATCAGCCACGTTCAAGTGCGTGCTCCTGAAGATGTTGAAGAGATGGAGCGTCAGCGTCGTGAAGCGGCTGAGAAACAGGCTATGGACTTCAAACACGATGCTGCGACGGGAATGCAGGGTGAAGAGACTGATAGCGGTATTGAAGGCGAAGAACAACCAGCAACCTTCAAACGTGATGATCGTAAAGTAGGGCGTAACGAACCTTGTCCTTGTGGATCAGGCAAGAAATACAAAGCCTGTCACGGTAAGATCTCTTAAGCAAAATCGATCATTAAAGGCTGCTCATTGAGCGGCCTTTTTTGTGCGCGTTACTTTCGATCGGTTATTTTCTAGCCGTTATTTTGAAGGGTTAAGCAGAGAGAGTCGACAATCTCTCAATCTGTCTGCGACGCAACTCAGATCCTAGCTCGGCACCCGAGAATCCATCAGCCATCACCTGTTTTGGCTGAACAGCTGCGACTGACTCAACGGCTGTCGCTAAGTCAGCAGAGTTGAATCGGTTATCCTGCTGCAGTGCGTCGTGAATATGGATCAGAGGCTCAGCGGCGGTGGGTTGCTTGATCAATTTAAGATCGTTGATTAACTGAAGTTTTTGTTCGGCATCAGCTGTTGGGAAATTCGACAGAGTCGCTGAGTGTCTAGAGAAGGCAATAGCTAGCGATTTGAAACGGTTGGGGACTTTGAGTTTGAGCGCTAAGGCGTCAACCTCCTCGGTGCTCAGATTCGCAAGGTGGCACAACAGAGCAAATCGCTCCTCAGCCGCTTCAAGTAGTGGACTATCGACGCTATGCAAATCCTGCAACGCAATCCTGTCCAGTGGTGCCAGCAGGTAGTTGGCATGACTCTTTGCTAAGGTAGTTAAGAACTGACTGGGTGTCTTAGTATTTAGCGCTCGCTCAAACTCCTGCCAAACCCGCTCTGTGGTCAGATGGTCCAGCTCACCCGAGGCGCTCATACCCTGCATTAATGCTAGGGTCTCAGGTGCGACTTTGAAACCAAGGTGGGCAAAACGCGCATGGAAACGGGCCACACGAAGTACGCGGAGGGGATCCTCTAAAAAGGCGTCAGAGACGTGCCTGAGTAGGCGAGCATTTAGATCTTTTTGGCCGTTGAATGGGTCGGTAATGACGCCAGTATCACTCTTGGCCATCGCATTAATCGTCAGGTCTCTCCTGAGTAGATCCTCATCCAGGGTGACGCTTGGATCAGTATGGAAGGTGAACCCTTTGTAGCCGCGGCCACTTTTGCGTTCGGTTCTGGCTAAGGCATACTCTTCGTGCGTTTCAGGATGGAGGAAGACGGGAAAGTCACTGCCAACCGGCCTATAACCCGCTTCAAGCATCGCTTCTGGTGTGGCACCGACGACGACCCAATCTCGGTCTTTAACCTCAAGACCGAGTAGTTCGTCACGCACAGCACCACCCACCAGATAGATCTGCATGGTTAACCTTTTTCGCAGTGCTCAGGGAAGGCCAATACCCAGCGTTCAAAACCGCCATCAATGCTGTAGACCTCTTCAAAGCCACGCTCACAAAGGAAAGCGGCTGCAGATTGGCTGCTCATACCGTGGTAACAGCAGACAAGAATCGGCGAATCGAATTCGTGGCTATCGATGAACTCTTGTAGGTTGTCATTGGTTAGATTAACAGCGCCTTTGATGTGATTGTTGGCAAAGCTCTGTCCATCACGAATGTCGGCTACAACGGCGCCTTTCTCAATGAGTTCTAGGGCATCTTTTGCAACGACGTGTTTAAATTGATTCATTTAGTATCCTTAGTCATTCTTAACGATTTAACTCTTGGCTTGAGATCGAGAAGATCGATCCATCCTCTAGTCTCAAAGCCGTTAACTCTCCGCCCCAAACACATCCGGTGTCGAGAGCGTAATGATTGGGTGCCACTCGCAGCCCTAATGCCGCCCAGTGACCGGTAATCTGTTTGTGAGAACTGACCTGTGTCGGTAGTTCAAACCAGGGGAGGAAACCCTCAGGCTGTTCGTCTAATCCACCGTTTGCGTCAAAGTCCAATTTACCAGAGGGTTTAATATAGCGCATGCGGGTGAAGTAGTTAGTGATCGTTCGCAATCGATCGAAGCCAATGATCTCATCTTTCCATTTGGCGGGTTTATTGCCATACATCTGTTCGAAATAGTGGACGGACAGGGTGCTGTTTAAGCAATCAGTCACCTCTTTCGCCAGTTGCTCAGCTTGTTCTAAGGACCAGATGTGGGGAATGCCTGCATGGGTCATCACATAGCCTAAGGCGTCGCAGCGTTGAATCAGTGGTTGTTGTATAAGCCAACTCAGTAACTCATTGCGATCTTGCGCCTGCATGATCGGTTTTAATGTTTTTCCTACCTTTCGATCGACACCTGAGGCAAGTGCTAACAGGTGCAGGTCATGATTGCCAAGAACAATGCGCGCGCGAGGTCCAAGTGATTTTATAAATCGCAAAACCTCTAAGGAGTCAGGACCTCGATTAACCAGATCGCCAGCAATCCATAGCTGGTCATCTTCACTGAATTGGAGTGAATCAAGTAGGGCGATCAGTGTTCGATAGCACCCTTGAATATCTCCGATGGCATAGGTCGACATTGCGTTGTTAAAACCGCTTAGTTAGGCTGAAAGGCCATAGCATATAGGAATTCTTCAGTGGACCCAAAAGGATGATTGATCACTCGTTTAGCGCAGTCTGCAATACGAGCACTAAACTGCTAATCCTAGGCTCACTGCCTGGTAAAAAATCGATCGCTGAGCAGCAGTACTATGCCCACCCTAGAAATGCGCTTTGGCCTATTCTGTGTGACTGGCTGCAGATGCCAAATTCAATGAGTTACGAACAGAAGTTGGCCGCAGCCTTGGAAGGTGGGATTGGGTTTTGGGACGTCGTTGCTGAAGCCGAACGGCCGGGATCACTGGATTCAGATATCAAGTCATCGACTGTTCACTACAATCCAATTGATCAACTCATCGAGAGCTTGCCCAAGTTGAAGTGCATTGTTTTAAATGGCGGGGCAGCGATGAGGCTATTCAAACGAGCTGGGTTTGATCAGTTTGCTAAAGCAAAGGGGATAGACTTTTTTCAGCTGCCGTCGACCAGTCCGGCGCATGCATCGATGACCTTAGATGAAAAAAGAGTTGCGTGGCACTCTGTGCTGATCGACACTCTGAAAGAGTAACGTACATCCATTCGATATTATTGGAGGTGTTTGTATGGCATTAGCTACATTTGCTGCAGGTTGTTTTTGGGGTGTTGAACTGCGATTTTCCGATTTGACGGGTGTGACCGGCACTCAAGTGGGTTACATGGGCGGTGCTCTCGATCAGCCGAGCTACCAGGATGTCTGTACTGGCCAGACGGGTCATGCCGAGGTGGTGCAGATCGAATTTGATGAACACCTTATCGCGTATGAAGCCCTTTTAGACTCTTTTTGGCAATGGCATGATCCCACCACGCTGAATCGACAGGGACCTGATGTTGGCACGCAATATCGTTCAGCGATCTTTTATCAAGATGATACGCAACGCATCTTAGCGGAGCAGTCAAAAGCGGTTCTTGGAACCAGTGGCGTGTTTGCGAACCCTATCGTGACTGAGATTGTGCCGGCTCAAACCTTCTGGCCTGCAGAAGAGTACCATCAACAATATCTTAAAAAACGAGGCGCCTCTGCATGTGGAATTTAGCCACATCCAACCAATCCGCTCTTAAGTTGATTATTGGTAACCACAACTACTCAAGCTGGTCACTGCGTGCTTGGTTTTTTATGAAGCGATCAGGCCTCTATTTTGATCTGGAACGTTTAGCCCTGTTTGAGTCGGACTTCCATGAAAAACTCTCCCAATACAGTGATGCAGGGCGTGTGCCGGTGCTGATCGATTCTGAGCTTCAGGTTTGGGATTCCCTAGCAATCTGTGAATACCTCAGTGAAGCGCATCTAGCAGGATTAGGTTGGCCAGAATCCCTGCAAGATCGTGCTAAAACGAGATCCATAGTCTCTGAGGTCCACTCTGGTTTTGCCAATCTAAGGCATGCGCTACCGATGAACTGCCGTGCACAGCGATCGATCAGTGTGTCTGAGACGGTGCGATCAGAGATTGAGCGTATTGATCAGATCTGGAGTGATCCTTGGTTCATTAATGCTCGCGAGAAGGGAGTCGACTTAGGTATACTAGATGCATTCTTTGCACCGATTGCTTCTCGTTTTCATACCTATCAGATCGAACTGACAGAGCCTGCCTCACAATACCGAGATTGGCTGCTGCAGACCCCAGAGTTGATGGAGTGGTATCAACTAGCCTCAGAAGAGACTGAGGTGATTGAAGACGAAGAGGTAGGTACACCTCTTTAACTCGATTGATGCCACGCGCGTCATTTGGAATGGTATGAACACCAAATCTCCCGTGAAGCCAGAGTTTTTGCTCTTGATGGCCGCTTTGCAATGTCTAATGGCGCTCTATGTCGATGCGATGTTGCCTGCCCTGCATGAAATTGGATCTGATCTTAACGCCCTCGACAACAACCGTTATCAGTTTGTTATTACTAGCGTTATGTTGGGTCTGGCTGTAGGGCAGTTTTTCTATGGCCCCCTTGCCGATGCCTGGGGTCGAAAGCCTGCGGTCTATCTTGGCTTTACACTGATGCTGATCGGCACCCTGATCTCTCTGTTTGCAGAGACCTTTGAGGTCATGTTGGTGGGACGAGTGTTACAGGGGTTAGGTGCAGCGGGTCCGCGTGTTGTTACCATGGCGATTGTGCGTGATAAATACGTTGGGCGCGACATGGCGCGTGTGATGTCACTGATCATGACCATCTTTATATTCAGTCCCGTTGTGGTCCCTATGCTGGGCCAACTGGTATTGCTTGTCGCCGATTGGCGAGCAGTGTTTGGCATGCTGTTGGTGCTGACAACGGCGGCCTGGATCTGGTTTTCTCTACGCCAAGAGGAGACGCTTAATCCAGAGCATCAATCGACTCTCTCCTTTAAACCAGTGATGAAGGCGATGCGTCAGGTTGTGACGACCCGCGAAGGGTTTATCTACACCTTTGCCGGCGGCTTGGTACATGGATCATTGATTGGCTTTTTGGTCTCCGTACAGGGGATACTTCAAGGCATCTACGATACTGGCGCACTCTTTCCGGTCTACTTTGCAATGATGGCGCTTGGGGTTGGGATATCCTCTTTCATGAACTCAAAGCTGGTCTACCGCTTTGAGCTCAGAAAGTTGGTCATCTTTGTCATGGCGTTATCGGGTCTAATTTCATTGCTAGAGGCGATCGTCATTGGTGCTTGGCAGCTGACGGTTCCTCTACAGGTGTTTATCCTGATGATGATTGTTACGACCTTCTTTTTTGGCTTGTTGTTCGGCAACCTCAACGCGTTGGCAATGGCGCCCTTCGGTAAAATCGCAGGTGTCGCTTCAGGCACTATTGGGGCCTTTACCATGTTGCTGGGTGTCTTGGTTGGCTCGCTGATCGGCATGCAGTTTGATGGCACTGTTCTGCCTCTACTGATCGGATTCGCGGTTACAACCCTATCAGGCTTAATGTTAGTGATTCTCTTTTCAAAACCCAGAGTGCAACGTGTTGAGGTGCCACACTGATCATGAGTGATCAAACATCAGCTCTGCTCTCACCCGGCCAGGAAGATCTCTGGTTTTTGCCCTTAGGGGGTTCAGGCGAGATCGGTATGAACATGAATCTTCTCGGTCACGCCGGTGACTGGATCATGATCGACTGTGGTGTCACCTTTGACGAGGTGGTTGATCCTGAATCGCACCGCACTGCAGCTGTAGTGTCAGCCGACCCCAAGTTCATCTCGCGTCAAAAAGAGAACCTTAAGGGAATTGTCATAACCCATGCCCATGAGGATCACTTGGGAGCTCTGCCGTTCCTCTGGCCACGCTTGAAAGCACCCGTATACGCTTCGCCTTTCGCGGCAGAGGTGCTAAGAAGAAAACTGGCACAGCATGGCTTAGATGGCCGAGTACCTATTCAAGTGATCAACCAACGGGAGCGATTTACTCTCGGTAACTTCACCCTTGAATTTCTACCTATTACGCACTCGATTCCAGAAGCACAGTCTCTGCTTATTGAAACGGCTGTTGGTACGGTACTGCACACCGCCGACTGGAAAATCGATTATGACCCAGTCATTGGTGAGCCGTTCGATGAGTCACTCTATAAAGGGCTCTCTAAACTGAATATTCGTGCACTGCTTTGTGATTCGACCAATGCGCTGAAACCGGGAATGTCGAAATCAGAGTCGATCTGTTATCGCGGCATTTTGAAACAGCTGGAGTCGGTTCAAGGTCGAATTGTGGTCAGTTGCTTTAGCTCCAATTTGGCCCGCCTTGTCACAGTTGCCCGTGTAGCAGATGCTTTAGGTCGACGCTTTGCTCTGATTGGTCGTTCTCTAAAAAACATCTACTCCATCGCCAAAATGACCGGTTACTGGCCTGATGAGCTAGAACCCATTGATGAGTCTCATTTGGGTTATCTTCCAGCCGAAGAAGTGTTCGCGATTGCGACCGGTAGCCAGGGAGAAGAGCGTGCAGCACTGAATCGCTTAGCGCTAGACTCCTATCCTCATTTTTCAATGGAGGAGGGCGATCTGGTGTTGATGAGTTCGTTCCTTATTCCCGGAAATGAGCGGTTGGTAGAGCGGATGTTGGATCGTTTTAAAGCGCGCAAAGTTAAAGTGGTTGAATCGGCCACCAGCTCGACGCCGATTCATGCATCTGGCCACCCTTGTCAGGCTGAATTAGCCGATATGTACTCTTGGGTACAACCGATTATTGCGGTGCCATTGCATGGTGAGCCTGAGCACATCAAAGCGAATGCCGAGATTGCTCGTAAGTACTCCGTACCGGTTCAACTGATCGGTGAGAATGGCGATCTCTACGAGTTGGCGCCAGGTCATCGTATTCACTATGCCAAGGTGCCCGCCGGCCGTCTTGCTCTCGTTCAATAGCGGTCTGATTTTTGCAATGTGTCTGTTAGCTTTCAACTGGCGTCCTAACCACACTACCCCGTTACTCTTGGTAGCCAATCGAGATGAGTTCCATGACAGGCCAGCTCTGCCTATGCACTGGTGGCCTGTTCATCGAAGTGACTCTTCAGAGGTGTTGGCCGGCCAAGATTTAAAAGCCAAAGGAACTTGGTTGGGGTTCAATCGCTCTGGTCGATTCGCATTTTTGACGAACATTCGCCCTGGTTATATTGGCGTAGAGGGCGCTCGCAGTCGGGGTGAGATTCCACTGCTGTTCTTAAACTCAAACGAATCAATCCAGAAGATTGCTCAAGCGTTAAAAGAGAATAGAGATCAATATGCCGGCTTTAATTTGATTGTTGGTGAGCCTGGGGCGTTGTTTTGGATGAGTTCAAACAGTCCTGACCTTCAGCCAATAGAACCCGGAGTACATGCTCTGAGTAATGATGCACTTGATACTCCATGGCCTAAAGTGACACTGGCACGCCAACAGATCTCCGAACAGGGTGTGTTGCTAGAGACTCAACTGAACGGATCTGGTCTATTAATGGACCCTAACCTAGCGAATGACGCTGAACTTCCAGATACCGGTATCCCTGCCGATTGGGAGCGCTTACTCTCTTCTCAGTTGATTATCAGTGAAACCTACGGCACTCGATCTCGCTGCTTGTTCCGACTATCTGGTGGTCAGTATGATGTTGTTGATCAGCAGTTAGATAAAACCGGTGCTGTCGTGTCAGAACAGCCGTTTAGTTGGTTTGTCGGGGAGTAACAGATGTTTGGAATAGTGGATTTCTACACCTATCTTATTGGGACAATCATTATTATTTTGCTGCCCGGTCCCAACTCTATGTACGTCGCTACGGTAGCAGGGCGCCGTGGCGCTCTCGCAGGGTTTCAAGGCGCGGCGGGTATTTTTGTAGGGGATCTGACGTTGATGACACTGTCAGTCGCCGGTGTGGCGAGCCTGATTCAAACCACCCCAATTCTCTTTACGCTGCTTAAATATGCCGGTGGACTCTATCTGATGTGGCTCGGTTTTGGTCTGCTAAGATCGCTTTTCACTAAACCTCAAAACAGTGATTCGGACATCGATTTGCCCAAGGACTCTAAACACCCGTTTAGAGTAGCGCTGACGATCAGCCTTCTTAACCCCAAGGCAATACTCTTTTTTGTCTCGTTCTTCATTCAATTTGTCGATCCAAGCTACGACAACCCCTGGCTCTCTTTCGCCATTTTGGGTCTGGTTGTTCAACTCTGTTCACAGATCTATCTTGCGGTGTTGATTCTTATGACGATCTATTTCAAGTCTCTTCTAGCAGAGGGGGGGAAACTTTCAGGCTTTGCGAAAGGGTTAGCGGGATCACTGTTTATGGGGTATGGTCTTAAACTAGCACTATCAACTAACTAGTGTTCAGTTTTTGTATTAATAACCCGATCCTTTGGTCCAGGTATGAAGCTTATATTGAAAATAGCTCTATTGTTAGCGTTAACACTACAGGCTCCCCGGATCGCTGCTTCTGATGCCGAATTACTCTCTCAACTGAGTCAACAAGAGCGTGACTATCTCGAGAATAAACAGACCATAAGAATGCCCACCTATAGCAATTGGCGCCCCTTTAACTATGTTGATGCGGGTCAGCCGAAAGGCTATCTAATTGACTTAACTCGACAAATTAGCCAAAAGCTAGGTCTTGAACTGCGCTTTGTTAATGGGTTTGAGTGGTCGCAGCATATGGAAAAATTGGCCGATGGCCAGTTAGATGTTGTCGGTAATATGGTGCTGACTGAAGAGCGCCAACAGCGCTATCTTTTCAGTGAAAAGCAGACACTAGAACTGTTGACTGGGCTAGTCAGTTTAAAAGGGTACACGCGCTTTTCCGATCTGGATGGTCAGATTGTTGGTATTCAGAAAGACTCAATTTTTGAGAGCTATTTTAAGAAGCATTATCCTCAGGTTCGCTATAAAGAGTACTTATCATTTGATGAGATGATGGCCGCTCTGTTGAACGGTAAGGTTGATCTCTTTGTAGAGAACTATTCGATTGCCAACTATCTGATCAAGCATACCCACCTCTTTAATGAGGATCTGCAAGTTAGACTGCTAGAGTCTGAATCGGGACTGCAGTTAAATATGCATTTTGCGTTTAACCCGCAAGATAGAATGCTGAAAACCCTTTTTGATAAAGCCTACGATAGCTTCAGCCCTGATGAAATCAGGGCGCTACAAGAGCTGTGGGGCATGGTGCCAAACAGTGAATTGAGCCCTTTCACTAAAGAGAGCTTACAAAAGCTGCTCTATCTCTTTTTCGCCACAATGGGCGTCATATTTCTGCTGCTTTACCGCTATCTACTTCTATCGAAACAGAGCTCAAAAATAGCGCAGATTAACAAACAGTTAGAGCAAGAGCGTTCTGAACTAGAGCGTTTGAATCAAGCTTACGCGGAACAGGCGGCAAAAGTTCAAACCTCTGAAAAACTCTCAAAAGATTATCTCAATGCCTTAACTAAGATGGGTAATATGTTTGCCGTCATAGGTGTTGAGAGCCTGAAGGTGATCGATGCTGACGATAAGACCGCTCAGTGGTGGGGATATCATTCTGCTAAAGAGGTTATCGGTAAAACGATACCTGATTTGATGGATATCACTCCAGAGTTTGCCCGCCAATTTCACCTTGAAGCTAAACGCCAAGGTGCCGTAATCCGATTTCAAAAACAGCTGCGCCCAGCACCAGGTTCTGAGGCTAAAATGGGTGAAATCTGCTTGATCTATCAGCCGGCTAAAGATGGAGTCGAGGCTCATACCATCCGTTTAATGCGCGATGTTTCGGAAGAGCAGGCACTCCGTCAAGCATTAACGGATAAAGCTGAAGAGGCTGAAAGACTCTCACTGGTTAAAAGTGAGTTTTTGGCCAATATGAGTCATGAGATTAGAACACCTATGAATGCGGTGCTGACCTTGGCTCAAACCTTAGCGCGTGCTGAAAACGCCAATAAACCCGTACTCGAAAAAGCGAAAAAAATCCTAAGAGCGGGGCAGTCATTACAAAAGCTGATCGACGATATTCTGGATTTTTCTAAGATAGAGAGCGGTAAGCTCAAGCTGGTGACTACCGAATTCTATCTGGATGAACTGCTTGAAACCGTTGCTCTACTCATGTCCAGCTCAGTTAAAAGTAAGAAGGTTCACCTGGCGATTACACCGAGCTATCAGGGTAACCTCAAAATATCAGGCGACCAGCAACGCCTGGAGCAGATTTTGATCAATCTGATCAGTAACGCGATCAAGTTCACTTCGAGGGGCTATGTCGAGTTGAGGGTTGATGTGATCAATGCAGACACTGTACCCCGTCTTCGCTTTGCCATTCGTGATACTGGCATCGGTATGAGTGATGAGGTTTTAGCTAAAATTCTGAGGCCTTTTGAGCAGGGCGATGGTTCGATAACGCGTAAATATGGTGGGACTGGTCTAGGGCTCAGCATTACCCAGCAACTTCTCTCATTAATGGGAAGTGAGTTAATTTTTGAGTCCCAGCAGTTCCGAGGCACTACCGTCTCCTTCGAATTGACTCTGCCTGTGAAGGTTATTGACCCTGATCCTACAACAGAGGCTAGAGTTCTGATTGCCTGTAAAAACCCCTTTACACGTAACTCTCTTGTGGCCGTTGCTAAAGCGATGGGTCTAGATCATGAAGTAGGGCAGACTCAGAGTTATCTGATCTATCAACTCGTTTCAGCCATAAAGGCGGATCGCTCCTTTGACTCTGTCATTGTCGATGAAGAGATGTCCGGCAATAACCTGAAGGGTCTGGAAGCGGAGATCCAGAGTGAGTTACTGAGCAAGGGCGTTAATTGGTCTGGAAAACTGGTTACAGTTACCAGTCCTGTCAGTCATATTGAAGAGTATGAGAACAGCCCCTATGACTGTTTGATAGAACCTGTTACCAGTTCTACGTTAAAACGCATCATCAATTCTGATGCCCAGCCTGAGACAGAACATATTCCAAGTCAGCGACTTTTAAACCGAACACTGTTAGTGGTCGATGATAATCTTTTCAATCGTGATTCAGCTCGCGAGTTTCTTGAAGCGGAAGGGGCCTCAGTGATTCTTGCCAAGGATGGTAGTGAGGCGATCAAACTCTTAAGGGCGGCAGAGTTACCGATAGATTTGGTATTGATGGATGTGCAAATGCCAGTCATAGACGGTCTTGAAGCGACTCAAAGGATTCGTGCCCTGCGGCGGTTTGAAAATTTACCCATAATTGGTATGTCGGCAGGCGCCTATGCTGAGGATATTGAAAAGGCTTTAGAGTCCGGCATGAATAACTACATCACTAAACCGGTCGATATTGAGAAAGCCGTTGTCGCAATTGCAGAACTGATTGCGCCTGAAGCACTGAAGGAAAATGCGATCTCAACTAACACCAATCAATGCGATATAGATAGGCCTCAAAGCTACTTTGATATAGCACTGGCTAGAGATTATTGGAGCAGTGATGAAACGGCTAAAAAGTATGTTGCACAATTCATTGAAAAATACGCCCAAACTCTTGAGTCGTTGCAGCAAGAGTCCGATGAGCTAAATGTTGAGTTTATCCATAAAATGAAGGGCGCTAGCAGTATTTTGGGAATGCCACAGCTCACCGAAAATCTACTGCTTCTTGAAGCCCTTCTTCGTAATGGAAAAAAATTATCGGCTGAACAGGTCGCCACACTGGTGGCTGTTTGGGCAGAGACAAAGCGCGAAGCTTTGACAAGTTTGGAACCATAAATAACCGATGACCAAGCAAGAACAGGGTGTCTCTAAGGTCGTGACAACCAATCAGGCCGGTTTGCATGAGCGTCTCGATGAGATTGTATTGCGTAACTTAAATAACCCATTTCGCAAACCCATTGCCGACCATACTCAGGTCGCCTTTGATCAGGTGACCGATTGGCTCAAAGGTCGTTCCGGAGAGCTTATCTTGGACTCTTGCTGTGGTATTGGTGAAAGCTCCCGCCATCTTGCCAATCGATACCCAGACGCCAATGTCATAGCGGTTGATCGTTCTGCTTATCGTCTTAGTAAGCACGAAAACTGCTTCACGGGTGAGCTTGATAACCTACTCTTTGTGCGAGCGGATTTAATCGACTTTTGGCGCCTGGCTGCAGCTTCAGAGTGGCGTCTAGCCAAGCATTTTATTCTCTACCCCAACCCTTATCCTAAATCAGCTCAGGTTCAGAGACGTTGGCATGCCAGTCCTGTATTCAGTGATCTATTGACCTTGGGTGGGGAGTTAACCGTTAGAAGCAACTGGAGACTCTACATCGAGGAGTTCGTTAGGGCACTGGCGTTGGCGGGTCATGAAACTAGCGTGCAGTTATACAGCGCAGACCAACCGATGAGTGCATTTGAGCGGAAATATTGGGAGAGTGGTCAGCAGAGCTGGCAGTGCGTAGCGCAGCTTTCAGAGTCTGGCTCAGCTTTAAAACCCTAAGATCCTAAGAGCCTCTTCATCCTGTATGCGCCTGTTGAACGCTTGAATCAGCCCCGCCTTGGCCGTCGACTCAGAGGCTGATGAAGCCGATTTAATGGACAGAGTTGTGGCATGCTCCACCTTAGATTGACCATCCAAAAAGCGAATTGATAAATCGGCTTTGGCAATGTGAATGCCATAGGCGCTACTGATTTCTTCAATGACCTGGCACTCGACGGTTATAACACCAGATGAGGAGTTGATCTCAAAACCGGCTTCTAGGATTAGACGCTCCAGTGAGCCTTTAAAGCTCATGCAGCTTTGTTCGGTTTTTAGCATTACCGGGTGGTTGGTTTGGTAATCTTTAATGGCAGATTCAGTGTCTGCAACCTGGTTGCTGTACTTTTCCCCAATCTCCGATTCCCCCAGCTGTTTCAGAAGAGATATTAATGGCTGTTGAGCCTTTAGATCGGTTAGCTGTTGTCGAGCACTTGCCCAGTCAGAGAGAGTCTTGATTGGCTGTGCAGAGGAGGCGGTTAATCTGGGGTCTATTTCGTTTTTGAGGTTCTTAATTAAGGCCGTTTTTTTCAACGCTAGCAGGGTCGCGGTTCGTTGCGGTGCAATCACATCCTGTTTAAGGATCTCATATCCACCCAAAGGCAAACGCTCGGTTCTGCTTTGAATCGACGACTCCACCACTCGCTCAGTATATTCACGACTGTCTCTAACCGACGAAAGGCGCTGCTCTTGTGTGCTGGATAGTTGAACTAACAGTCTCTCGGCAAGATGAGCTAATGCAGCCTGCTCAGAGGCTTGTGCGCTGCCTCCCTCACCGACACCGTAAAATTGATCACCTGTGTTGACTAGCGGACTCATCAACCAATCAGGAGTCTTAGGTTCTGCGACAAGGATGACGGGTTCTCTGCTTGCACACCCAGTCGTTACAAAACTGGCCAACATTAGAAAAGCGAGAATGAATCTGCGGGTCATAGCTGGTTCTCTAAACGCGCCTGTTCACTCTTCTGACGTTCAACACGCAAAATGGCTTGGTTAATGATCTTGTTGGGCTCTTTTACCAACTGATCGGCTAACCGGTAGAGCTGCTCAGCTTGGCTAGTTTTACCGAGCTGCTCTTTAACAACGGCTAAATTGTAAGCCGCCACATAGCATTGGTCACCTGTACTGGTTAGAAGCTCGGAGAAGAGCACTTCAGCTTTGTCGATGCGGTGATCCTCAACGTACTCGATACCATACTCCAAAAGGTCCTCTTGCTCGCTGCTGTAGTCGATCTCTGGATCATCGAGCAGTTGCACTATGACAGTTGCCTCATAGGGAGCTATGTAAGTCATGAACTGATCGGTGATCTCATCAGCTAGGTTGCTTAGGACACTCTCGGGTGTTGGAAGAGAGTAGGCGCTGTCACGACAAGCATCGTGACTCTCTTTTGCCGTGAAGCGTTCAGAGAGAATCAGGTCCCCGCGTTCAGTATCAACGAGTCGGATGGTAGCGTGCAGGTTGGAGTGCATCTCATCACAAGGGATGTAGCGCTCATGAGTTTTTTTGCACTTCTGATCGGCACACTCAACACGAGTAACGTAGTAGAGCGAGTAGTCGGTGGTCTGAATCTCCACCTCACCAGTAATCAGTCCTTTCGCACCGATCAGCTGACCGATCTCAACAGACGTCTGTTCATCGACTAGCCCAGAGTGTTGAAGTTTTTGCTCGTCTAAAATTGATTCAAGATCCTTACGGTTGACCACGGTAAAAAAGGTCTCACCTGCCACCCTATGGTTGGTGACTCGAGATTCAATGCTGTTCGCCACACCGGAGTAGTCATTCTCAAATGGAAGCACCGCAACGACTTTGGTGGCGGCAGCCCGATCACTGATGGCTGGATTGATCAGGGTAATCTTAGCGGTCGATGAGCAGGCCGTAAGAAATAAAGCGGTGACCGCTAGGCCAAGGCTTTTTAATTTACAGTTTGTTAAGTTCACGCTCGGCACTCTGTTGTTGCGCTTGAGGAGAGGGGTCTTGCATCACCTCGTTAGAGGAGCAAGCCGAAAGTGATAAAGCTATCAGTAGTAGAGTAAATAGAGGTTTCATCAACAACTCACTTATCTAGTTGATCAATCTGAGAGTCGATCGCGTTATTGATCGTCGCTTTTTCAACGCCCAGCAAAATGAAGATGACCTCTGTTTCAGGGTGCTGCCAGTAGCTCACTTGTTGTGAGTTATTAATTGTCAATTCGGAGGTTTGTCTTGCGACTTGAGTGACGACGCGTTCAGCCGTCATCTCATCGGCACCCGTTGAACGTTGATAGGAGTCTAGTTTGCTTTTAATCTGAGCCTCGACCTGTTGTGCGATATCAGCACGAGCATTAATGGCTGCCTCTTTACGAGAAAAATCATACCCTAGCTTGCTCAATGGAGCAGATCCTACGCCGACATAACGATCAGCCTCCATGTAGCCACCACAAGCCCAAATAGGTGCTTGTTCACCATGGATGACGCATTCGCCACCTTCGACTAGATCGGGTTTAGGCAGTTCACTGCTGCAGCCGGCAAGGGTTGTTAAAAGTGTCGCAGTCATCAGTAACTTGGTGCGTAGGTTCATGATCATTATCCATTAGAAATTACTCATATGATGGTCACATATTTCCATAGAAATGTCAGGGTTATTTTTAGATGAAAATTGACACTCAACGGAATAAAACTCACCCGTGTGATTACCCCTTTACGGACAGATCACGTAAAATAACCAAAATCACAAATCAGAGTCTGTCATGGATAACCGCAGAAAAATTCGCGCTGCCGTCTCTCTTCTCTCGTTCATTGGGATTGTTGCCCCATTTATGTTTTTAATGGGTGCCGAAAATACCGAAGAGGCCTTTAATGAAAATGCCAGTTGGGTGATTAAAAATACGCTGGTGTGGATTGTTGTGATGTCTCTGCTGTTGATCAAGAATCCTAAGTTTTTTGGCGACGAAACCCCCTTCGATATACTGCTTCGTTACGCTAAACGTCTGTTTAAATCGAACGCTTCTGACCGATAGTGAGCCGTTGATCAATGCTTAAACTGAACGCACTATCTCTCTCTAATCTTCGCGGTGATCTGCTCGGTGGTTTAACCGCTGCGGTGGTCTCACTCCCTTTGGCGCTCACATTTGGTGTCGCCTCTGGCGCTGGCGCAGAGGCGGGACTCTATGGTGCGATCCTAATCGGTCTCTTTACCGCGCTGTTTGGTGGAACCTCTACGCTGATCTCTGAGCCTACTGGGCCTATGACCGTGGTGATGACCGCTGTGATCAGCACTCTAGTGGCTGCGAACCCTGAAAATGGTCTGTCTATGGCGTTTACCGTGGTGATCATGGCAGGGATATTCCAGATCGTGTTTGGTTATCTCAGGTTGGGCAAATACATCACCCTGATGCCCTATGCGGTGGTTTCTGGCTTTATGTCAGGCATCGGATTCATACTGATTATTCTGCAGATAGCCCCTGCGTTAGGGCAATCTCCACCGGCGGGCGGGGTGGTTGGTACCGTAACTCATCTGCCAGAGTTGATCATGAACGTGCACTTCAGTGAGTTGTTGCTGTTCTTGGTGACACTGGGTGTGTTGTTTAAAACGCCTGAAAAATACAAAAAGTTCGTGCCGCCTCAGTTGATTGCACTGGTTCTTATTACTCTGGTCTCTGTGATCATCTTTAGCAGTGATGGAGTCCAACGCATTGGTGAGATCGATGTGTCACTGCCTTCAATGACCTTGCCCTATTTCACCTATGATCAGCTTCAGATTATGTTGGTCGATGCGATGGTGTTGGGCATGCTTGGTTGTATCGATTCAATGCTTACCTCGGTCGTGGCGGACAACCTGACCCGAACAGAGCATGACTCCAACAAAGAGCTGTTTGGACAGGGGTTAGGCAATATCATGTCTGGTCTGTTCGGTGGTCTACCAGGTGCCGGTGCCACTATGGGCACCGTGGTCAATATTCAGTCCGGAGGGCGAACACCACTCTCAGGTGTTATAAGGGTTCTAGCACTGGCAATAGCTGTGTTTGGAGCAGGTTCATTGATCGAAAATATCCCTTTAGCGGTGCTGGCTGGTATTGCGGTAAAAGTGGGTGTCGATATTCTGGACTGGTCGTTCATTAAACGGGTTCACCTTGTCTCTAAATACAGCACGATGATCATGTATGCCGTTCTACTACTAACGGTCTTTGTCGATCTGATCGTTGCGGTGGGTGTCGGTGTCTTTGTCGCGAACGTCATCATCATCCGTAAGTTATCCGATGTTGAGGCTGAGAAGGTTCGCTCTATGTCCGATGTCGATGATGAGATTCCGCTGACCCCTGAACAGCAGTCCCTGTTGAATGAGGCGAATGGCCGTATCCTACTGGTCTACCTTTCGGGAGCGATGATTTTTGGTGTCTCCAAAGCCTTAGCCCGTGAGCGAAAAGACATCGCTAAACACGATGCGGTTATTTTTGATCTCAGTGACGTCAGCTATTTAGATGACACCATGACGCTCTCCATTGAGAACGTCATACTCGAAGCCTTAGATCTTGGTAAAGAGGTGCGTCTAGTGATGGCACCGGGCGCTGAGAAAGATCGATTGATTCGCCTTGGCCTTGATCAGCGCCTCCCGGCTGATCGTATAACAGAATCAAGAACCGAGGCATTGAGGCAGTCACTTTCCAGTTTATAAGCTAAGCTGAAGCAAAAGAGATTTGGAGGTCTACTATGTTCAGTTTGATCTTTAAGACAGTTCGCCACCTGTTACTCAGGGTATTGCTTCCGCTCAGTCTGCTCTTTTCAGGCGCGGCCTCAGCTAAAACGGTTAAAGAGATCCTTGCACTTGAAGAAGCGCCACCAGGAGTTGTGTTTGAAATTTTGGCGCCTAATCCACAACAGTGGCAACGGATTCAACCTCGTTTGATGGGTGCCATAGACTCTTTGCGATCAGCTTTTCCAGATCTCGATATTGCGGTGGTTAGCCACGGCAATGAACAGTTCGCTCTGACCACTGAGAATGAGAGTAAGTTCCCACTTTTGCATCAAGGGGTTCGTGATCTAGGTGAATCTGGCGTGGATCTGCATGTGTGTGAAACCTTTGCGAGTTGGAGCAACGTCACAGCAGAGGCTTTTCCAGACTACGTAGACGTTGCCCCTTCCGGTCCCGCGCAGATCAATAACTACGTTGCGATGGGGTATCTGTTGGTGGATCAGTTCGCGTTTTAATTCGCTCTCTGATTTAACATCTCTTTAATCTCAGCCAGCTGTTTTTGAAGATCAGCGATGGTTGGCTCATTGGCCTCGATCGCTTCCTCTTTAAGGATGCGCTCATGCTCCTCATTCATCACATTGACGACAATACCGATCACCATGTTCAAGAAGGCGAAGGCCGTTAAGAATATAAAGGATAGATAGTAGATCCAGCTTAGACTGTAGACCGTCATCGTTTCGTACATCACATCGGTCCAATCCTCAAAGGTCATCACCCTAAAGAGTGTCAACATCGACACCGCGACATCGCCCCAAAGGTCGGGGTTAATCGCAGCAAACAGCGTCGCACCAATAGCAGCATAGACGTAGAAAATGATGAACATCAGCAGAAGGACGTACCCTAGCTGAGGCAGTGCTTTGATCAACGAGTTCAGCAGCATTCTAAGTTCAGGAATGATGCTGACCATTCGGAAGACGCGGAACACGCGAACTAGACGTGCGACCAGAGCGGTATCGGCCTGACTGACAGGGATCAGGCTGATCACAACCACTAAGGTGTCGAATAGGTTCCAGGGATCCTTAAAGAAGGTGCGCTTGTTCTCATCGGCAATGAAACGAACCGTGATCTCGACCAGAAAGAAGACGGTAACTGCGATATCCAGCCAACCAACAATCATCTCAGCGGTGTCAGAAAGGTCAAAGGTCTTGGCACCAATCAGGAGCGCCGAGCCAATAATCACCGCAATTACGGTGAGCTCGAAGAGTTTGTTAGAGCGGATTTTAACGAGTGTCGATAGTAAAGCGTTGCTGTTCATTGGCTTAGAAATTCACTACATAAAATGGACGCTGATAGTAATTGAAAATACTGGAGTTGTGGAGAGGGTAGCTCTTGAGCTCTGTGTGAAAATTAATGAAGATCTATGCTGTACCGTTTGAGCGTCTCGAAACTGATAATCTCAAGTGTTTTTGCATTAGTTGCGGATAGATTAACTCTCGGGGCGCACCCTGAAACCTCGGCTTCCTCCCATCGTTGAGCACATAGGCACCAAGAGTCGCCTGGCTTTAAACCGGGGAACTGATATTCAGGCCGGGCGGTAATGAGATCATTCCCTTTGCGAAGTGAGAAGAGCAGAAACTCCTCCGTCATCACAGCGCAGACCGTGTGGGTTCCGCGATCATATTCATCTGTGTTGCAACATCCGTCTCTGTAATAGCCAGTTAGCGGATCACTGCTACACGTTTCAAGTGGCGTGCCTAATACGTTTAACTGTTGGTTGTTCATCTGTTTTACCTTAATGATTTATCGACTAATCCTATATAGGCCACCATTGGGTGCGTCACTTAACACTAAAATTGAGCCATCATTGGCCTGTTCAACGTCTCTAACTCTTCCCATCTCATCATTGAATAATCTCTCCTCTGAAACGGGCAGATTGCTATCAGGATCTATGACGATTCGGTAGATGCTTGTGAACTTCAAAGCGCCAACCAAAAGATTGCCCTGCCATTCGGGAAACATCTCTTCGGTATAGAAGGTCATTCCCGATGGTGCAATGCTTGGATCCCAGACCCAGAGAGGATCGGTATATCCATCGGGTGATGAGTTAAGACCTATATCCCCACCTATGTACTCCTTACCGTAAGAGACGGTTGGCCAACCGTAGTTGTTATCTTGCTCAATGAGATTGATCTCATCACCACCGCGTGGACCATGTTCATGAGACCATAAAAGTCCTGTATTAGGCTGTAATGCAAGACCTTGTGGGTTTCGATGACCCATCGAGTAGATCTCAGGCAACCAATCTTGCTGAGTATTGGCTGGCTCCGGCTCAACAAGGTTCAGTCGAATAATTGATCCAGCATGATTGGAGGGGTTTTGAGCGTTACTGCGATCACCACGGTCGCCCAACGAGGCAAACAGGTAGTTGCCCTTTATGACTATCCGACAGCCGAAGTGTGCACCGGAGGGAGAGCGATGGTTGGAGACAAAAATATCCTTGGGTGTTAAAAGCTGATACCCATCCAATTTGGCCGATGCAATCGCTAAGCCTGCACCACCTTCTAACGGTTTGCTGTAGCAAAGATGTACCCTATTTGATTGTTCATCATAGGCGACATCGAGAAGCCCGCCTTGCCTAAAACTTGCTACAAACGGGGTGGGTAAAACGGCTCTTTGCTGCCCGGTTGTAAGGTTAATGCGCAAAAGGGCACCGGCTCTTGCTGTCACGAGGACCTCTTCATCGTTAAGGACAGCGATACCCCAAGGGTGAGAAATGTCTGAACCTATTTTTTCGATGGTGAAGGCAAATGAAGCCTGGCCTAGTAGTAAGGCTGATAGGAGAGTGATGACTTTCATTTCAGATACCGTTGGTTTTTATGTAGTTACGGTATTTGGGCTGGGGTGGATTTTTGGCCAGATTTATGAAAACACCTCCTGTGTTTTCACCCTTCGGGCCGTCGCACCTTTGGTGCTCCTTTCAAGGCCAGATTTGCGATTACACATCCTGTGCAATCGTCCTTCGGACTGCCTTCGGCATCCCAAAATGCTATCCATGCATTTTGGTGAACTGAGTTGTTACTTCACATCCTGTGAAGTAATCCTGCGGACTAGCTTTCAGCTATCCAAATAATGCTGTCCTGCATTATTTGTCGTCAGTTCTGCATCTGGCCCATCCGCCAGACGAAAAAAAAGGTATAAACCCTGCGGGCCTATACCTTTTTTTACGTTGGTAGCGGGGGTGAGGTTTGAACTGGTGACCTTCACCGCGGAGCTAATAAGAGTGAGCCCGACGTGGTTTTTTGGGTCGTAGATTCAAGCCAGATTTATGAAAACACTTCCTGTGTTTTCACCCTTCGGGCCGTCGCACCTTTGGTGCTTCGTTCAAGGCCAGATTTGCGATTACACATCCTGTGCAATCGTCCTTCGGACTGCCTTCGGCATCCCAAAATGCTATCCATGCATTTTGGTGAACTGACTTCGCCAGTGCTCTTATATTCGCCCCCACCAACGAAAAAAGGGAAGTGCACTTTGAAGTACACTTCCCTTTTTTACGTTGGTAGCGGGGGCCAGATTTGAACTGACGACCTTCGGGTTATGAGCCCGACGAGCTACCGGGCTGCTCCACCCCGCATCAACGTGGGGCGTATTATACATAGGTTTAAGGTTGCTACAAGCCTGTTTCTAAAATATTACGATATTCTTCCACTATTTTTTTAGTTTGGTACTCTTTGTAGCCTATTTTAAGGAGTATGGCGTTGCACGATTACTATTTAGGCTTACCTCAGTGGCAACATCCTGTTTGGGAGGGCGGCTGTTTGGCAGGGGGTGGGACTGCGCTACAACGTTATGCTCGTCAATTTTCATCGGTTGAGGGAAACACGACTTTTTATGGTTTGCCTAAACCGGATACGGTGAAGCGTTGGCGGGATGAGACGCCTGATGACTTTCGATTCTGTTTTAAGTTCCACCAAGATCTTTCTCATCGCAGTGCTTTAGAGGTGGCTAATCCTAAAGTGGCCGAGCAGTTTGAAGTGTTGGAGCCGCTGGCGGATAAAATCGGGCTGCTCAATCTGCAGCTACCAAAAAGCTTTAACAGTGAAGGGATTGAGCATATCCATCGATTTCTGTTGGCTCTACCTAAAGCCTTCAACTACTCGGTTGAAGTTCGTCACCCTGAGTTCTTTGCGAAAGGGGACGAGGAGAGGGCGTTTAATCAGATGCTGCTGGAGACAGGCGTCAATCGTGTGATGTTCGACACCCGTCCCATTTTTGCAGTAACCGCCATGGACTCAGCTACCTTAGATGCTCAGCAGAAGAAGCCCAAAGTACCGCTCCATGTCATTGCAACTAGCAAGCATCCACAGGTGCGTTTTATATCGACTATGCAGTGGCAGGAGTCTGATCGCTATTTAGATCAGTGGGTCACTAAGGTGTTGCAGTGGATCGATGAGGGGAGAGTGCCTTATCTCTTCTTTCATACGCCAGATTGTGCTGAAGCACCGGAACTGGCTGCGCGTTTTGTCGATAAGTTGAAAGAGGCAAAACCCTCTGTGCAGGGGGCAACGCCTGAGTTGCTCGCGTCGGAACAGAGCTCTCTATTTTAGAGAGTCCGTTCTCCTAGTGTAACGCGTGAGTTTGTGCCAGTGTGAAGGGGGCAATGGTCGCTTGAAAGGTCTCATTTTCGTCGGTGATCATGTCGTAGTGACCCTGCATGGCACCCACCTCAGTCGCTAAGACCGTGCCGCTGGTGTAGCTGTAGCTTTTGCCCGGTTCAATGGTGGGCTGTTCACCGACAACTCCTTCCCCTAATACCTCTTGTGTCTTCTCATTGCCATCGGTAATCAGCCAGCGGCGGCTCAGTAGCTGGATAGGCATAGGGTTATGGTTGGTGATGGTGATGTGGTACGAAAAGACATAGCGATGTGTCTCTGGATCCGATTGGTCGGTCAGATAGTCGGTTGTCACATCGATCGCTACGTTTCGGCTCAGTTCATAATCTTGCATGTATAGACAGTCTCGTCGTGCAGTGCTTATTCAGCGCTGTTTCGTAAATCATAGATCGCGTCAGCGATGGCGACAAATTCAGCGAGAGAGAGGCGCTCAGGGCGTAATCCAGGATCAATACCCAAGGCTTCAAGTTGCTCGCCGGTAATCCAACCCTTCATATTGTTACGCAGAGTTTTACGTCGCTGACTGAAACCGGTTCTGACAACGTCAGCCAACAGCTCAGCACTTTTTGCTTGTATGGGTAGCGTTTTGTGCGGAATCAATCTAACAATGGCGGAATCGACCTTCGGTGCCGGATTAAAGGCGCCGGGTGGTACGATAAAGAGCTTCTCTACCTGACAGTAGTACTGCGCCATTATGCCAAGGCGGCCGTAGTGATTTTCCCCCGGCTGTGCAGCTAGACGTTCCACCACCTCTTTCTGCAGCATGAAGTGCATGTCGCTGATCAATCCTGAAAAACTCAAGAGATGGAAAATCAGCGGCGTTGAGATGTTGTAGGGCAGGTTGCCGATCACGCGAAGTGGGCGCTCATCTTGTTGCAGTGACGAGAAGTCAAACTTGAGAGCATCCGCCTCGTGAATCTTAAACTTATCTTCATACCTAAAAAACTTGGTACGCAGGACTGGGACGAGATCACGGTCTAACTCTACCGCTTCCAGCGCACCGGCGAGCTCTAGAATCTCTTCTGTAAGTGCACCTAAACCGGGACCAATCTCAACGAGGTGCTCTTCAGGTTTTGGATTAATCGCAGAGATGATACGACCAATAATAGTAGGGTCGTGCAGAAAGTTCTGACCGAAACGTTTGCGGGCCACGTGCCCAGGGTTTTTACTGCTCATATCAACCTATGATTGTTTACGGTTAGAAGCCATCTCGGCAGCATAACTAAGGGCGGTCTGCAAAGAGCCTGCATCGGCTCTGCCTGTGCCGGCAAGATCCAACGCGGTGCCGTGATCGACTGAGGTGCGCACAATAGGCAGACCCAAGGTGATGTTCACTGCTTGGCCAAACCCTTTGTACTTGAGAACCGGCAGCCCTTGGTCGTGGTACATCGCAAGCACCGCATCAGCGTCTTTTAGATGATGTTCGGTGAAGAGCGTATCGGCAGGGAGTGGGCCAATCAGGTTAACACCCTGTTCCCGGTAGCTATTCAATACCGGTTCGATCGTGTCGATCTCTTCACGTCCCATATGGCCGCCTTCGCCAGCATGGGGGTTTAAGCCTGCAACCAAGACGCTGGGTTTGTCACAACCAAAGTAGTGCTTCAGATCATCCAACAGAATATCGATGACCGAACGAAGTAGCGGTTGCGTTACCGCTTGAGGCACTTCAGATAATGGCAGGTGTGTCGTTGTAAGAGCAACTCGTAGCCCTTCGGTCGCCAACATCATAACAACCTGATCGACGTCACAACGCGATTGTAGAAACTCTGTATGGCCTGTGAAGGGGTAACCGGCATCATTGATAACACCCTTATGAACCGGTGCTGTGCAGATGGCATCAAACATGCCACCCAAAGCCCCGTCTACAGCTAAACGAAGGGTATTCAGAACATAGACGCTATTGAGCGGATCCAGTTGGCCTGGAATAACATCGGCATTCGATGGGGTGCCAATGTAAAAGAGCTCTCCAGGCTGACAGCCAACGGCAGGCTGGTCTGGATCAAACTCATGCAGTTTGATCGGCAAGCCTAAGAGTTTTGCGCGATCGACAATAATGTCAGGGTCACAGATGATGACCAGTTGGTGCTCAGAGCCTTGCTGGGCAATCTGAACACAAAGGTCTGGACCGATGCCGGCCGGCTCGCCCGGGGTCAGTGCAATTCGAAGAGCCACTACTTCACCTTAATGTCGACGTAGGCTTCTGAGCGAAGTTCACGTAACCAAGTGGAGAGTGCTTCATCGTACTTACGTTTACGGATTTCTGAGCGGGCTTGGTTTTCACGCATCTCAGTGGTGAAGTCCTGTTGGCGACGCTCTTGTACTTGTACAATGTGCCAGCCAAAGCGGGATTCGAAAGGCTCGCTCACCTCATTAATAGCCAGTTTGTCCATCTGCTGTTCAAACTCAACAACCATCTTGCCCGGTTGTATCCAGCCCAGTTCACCACCCAATGAGCCGCTGCCCGGGTCATCGCTGTAGCGGCGCGCCAACTCTTCAAATGGCTCGCCCTCTTTGTATCGTGAGTAGAGCTCTTCAGCGAAGGCTTGAGCCTGTGCTGATGTGCGAATCTCTGAAGGGGCTACCAAAATGTGGCGTGCTCGAGTTTCTGTTACCAGTGTGGCTTGATCGCCACGACGCTCGCGCAACTGCAGTAGGTTAAAGCCTGAAGGGGTTCTAACCACTTTAGAGACTTCGCCATTTGATAGACCCGACACAGCAGAGAATATTTGGGTCGGTAGCTCTTGTGCTTTACGCCAACCCAGGTCACCGCCATTAAGCGCATTGGGTGCGTCCGAGCTGCGTACTGCTAGATCCGCAAAATTAGCGCCTTGATCCAGTTCGGCTTTGAGTTGGTTGGCGCGCTCTTGAGCAGATTTAATCTGTTCTGGTGACGCAGGTGAAGGGAGAGCCACTAGAATGTTGCTCAGTAGATATTCACTGCGGTCTTGGTTCTTCGCCAAATCTGAATTGAGGTAGTTCTGAACCTCTTGGTCCGTTACGGTAACTCGACGGTTGACGTTGCTCTGCTGAACACGGCTAATGATCAGTTCACGACGAATCTGATCACGCACCTGCTGATAGTCACGCCCTTCGTTGATCAACGCTTTACGGAAATCACTCAGGGATAGGTTGTTCTGCTGAGCGATGCGGTTCATCGTACTGTTCAGCTCACTATCACTGACGCGAATGCCTTGGCGCTCTGCCAGTTGCAGTTGAATACTCTCAATGATCAGCTGCTCTTTGACTTGATTAGCCAAAACCTCAGCGGGTGGTAGCTGAGCTTTACGTGCCGTTAATTGAGCACGGATATCACGAATTCGCTGATCCACTTCGGAGCTCATGATGATGCTTTCGTTAACTACGACGGCAACACGGTCCAGTGCAACGGGCTCTGCAAGCACGGAGCTGCTTGAGAGGGCAAGAATCGCCGATGCGATCAAATGTTTAAAAGTTGTCACGGTCATCCTCGTTATAACCCGTTAAATCCTCAAGGAACTGACGACCTTCGCTCTGGCCAAAGGCGCCCAGACCGCGAAGAATGAATTGAATGTAGAACTTGTTCTCACGTTCGAAATCGCTGCTGCCGTCGACAATGCTTCGCTGTCCGGTAAAGCGCACCTTCCAACAGCAGTTTTCGTACTCGATACCGGCAAGCGTCTCTAGGTTTTCAGACTCTTTGATATCTTGGGTGTATCGTGCAACGCCGCTCCACTCTGTCGTGATCGGCCAACGCGTGGCCAGATCGATCTGGTTGAAGGTGTTGTTACCGTCACTGCTCTGCGTTTTACGTAGGTTTGCGTAGAGTAGTCGCTCATCATCTGGACGGTAGTAGGCACGATAGTTTTCGGTCAGTAACGCAGCTGTTTCACGATCAATGCGCGAGTCATGGCTCAGCGTCAGCACTTCAGAGGGCTTCCAGCTGGCGTAGACAGCGTAATCCGATTGATCTGCTGTACCGGTTGAATCGCCTGGGCGAGCATCGTGATCACCAAAGTAGTGAGCCTGTGCAATGCCTGCCGAGATCAGCTCACGCCCCGTTAGACTGTAGACTTTGCTCTCTAGACCTAGGGTTGCTTGATCGGTATGGCTGACACGGTCATTACCGGAGTAGCCTAAATTATCGAACAGGTTGCCGTAGCTAAAGCCAAGGGCGCCTGAGTCAAAGTTAAGTGTGTCTGTATCCTCACCATCAACATGTATCAGTTTGATGCGTGGCTCTAGCGTCTGAGTGGCAATCTCGCCCTGACGTTCAAAGATCAGGCCTGAATCCAACGAGGCAAACAGGTTGGTGTGCGACGCACTGCTATTATCTGAGAAGTCATAGCTTGAGTGCCAAACGCCCGCTTCAGGTCGTAGGTAACCCCAAGTGGTCTCCGCGCTGTAACCGATTGACTGGCGGGCATGAAGACGACTGCCGTCGGTTGCGCTCTCATTGGTTGAATCAAACTGTGTGTACTGCACGGCGAGATTCAGCACTGTCTCATTCAGACTTTGGCTGGTACTGAAGTTGAGCTGAGGCATGCGCTTGTAGCTGGTTGAGTTATCTAGAATCTGATAATCATTAACCAGTGCCGATGCACTCCAGCCATTACCGCTATAGGCTACTTGAGCACGCTGAGAAAGTACATCAGCAGCCGGTACTGCCAGCGTTACCGGCGTTAGGTCGTCAAAGTAGTTGTCATCACTGACGCGAGTGAAGCTGACATCACTCGACCAGTTGGGTGCCGGAGTGCCGGTATGATTGAAGTCGATCAACCAACGTTCACTCCCCTGAAGATCATCATCGGGAAGCCAGCTGGTATTCAGCGTGTTCATGCTGAAGCTGTTGAGGTAGCGCGCCTCGTTTTCAAACAGTACGCCACGCTGTTCGATGATGCGCGTCGTTAGCGTGTCATCGATGTTAGGCGCAATGTTGAAGTAGTAGGGCAGAGCCAGATCGTAACCATCCTGCTCGCTGGTGCTGAGGGATGGATAGAGTAAGCCCGTTCTGCGCGTGTCATTCAATGGCCAGTAGAAGTAGGGCAGGTAGAAGACCGGTACACCAGCAACTTCAAATCGGGTATTCCACGCCTCTCCATACCCCTCTTGAGGATAGAGCTCCATCTGCGCTGCTCGAATGCCCCAATCGTTATTACCCGGTTCACAGTAGGTAATCAGTGTATCTTCGGCTTCAACGCGCTGATCACCAAAGCGTGTCATCGCTTCTGCATCACCGCGCATATGTTGATCATGCATGACGAAGCGCGCTTCATTGGCGATGGCGATCTTATTGTTCAGGTCAGCAGACATGGCATCTGCAATCATCAACAGGTTGGGTTCACGGTAACGCACATCGCCACGCAGTAGGGCTTGTCGCGATTGCGCTTCAAACTCGGCGAGGTTGGACTTAATCTGGCGACCAGACTCTTCGATGATGACGTTGCCACGTAAAATGGATAAACCATCGAGATCGGCATCGGATTCGTCAGCGTTGATGACCGTGCTGCTCTCTTCGTTACCGGGAGCCAGATCGCCAACCCAGATGTCAGGCTCATCATAGCGACCTTTGCAGACCAGTCTTTCAGCATCCAGAGGTGCTAAACGAACCCAGTCTAAATTGATGTCACGTCGGTCATCACTAGGGTCACGAATGATGGCCCGAGCTGGAAGAGTGACTGCCTCAATCGGCTCATCTGTCGCTTCGCTCGTTGCAGTTGTTGCAACAGCTTTTGTGTCAGGCTCTGGTTTAGCGTCCGTTTTAACGGGTTCAGGTTTGGCGGCGATTGTCTGTTCTGGTTTCTGCTCTGGCTCGGCGGTCAGAGAATTTTTGGGCTCTTGCTCTTTTTTGGGCTCTGGCAGCGGTTTAGGCAGCGTTTTTGTGATCTGTGCTTCGATCGCATCTTCAGTTGCTGAGATGCGAGTTAACGGAACCGGCTCAGGTTTGTAATCGGCAGAAGCACCGCAGCTCCAACCTCGGTCAGTCTGCTGACAGTCCCAGGCGCCCGCTGCATTAGCGGCGTTTGAACCACCTGCAACAACCAAGCCTAAAATGATTTTTGTAATTGCGTTTTTTTCGAAGGGCATTGAATGCGATCCGCTGGCTACCGAGACGACGTTTAAGTAGCCTCAAAAGTCGAGTAATATTGGGCACTTATAATAAAGATTCCCGCTCTTCAGTACCAGAGGTTAACGTAAATGGGTTCGCGCCAAGCGCAATTAAAAAACTGGGCTAGACAGGTTTGGCCCTATGCCGATCGCGACCAGCTAGAGATTACCCCTGTCAGCGGTGATGCCAGTTTCCGTCGATACTTCCGTGCGTCGACACCTACAGCAGAGTTAATCGCTGTGGATGCCCCACCAGAGAAAGAGAATTCAGAGCCATTTGTGCGTATCGCTAAAGAGTGGTCTGAAAAAGGCATTCATGTGCCTGAAGTGGTGGCTGATGATCTTGCTTTAGGCTTTATGCTGCTGGAGGATTTTGCTGATCAGCAGCTCTTAGATCGCCTGAAATCCGAAGGTGATGCGCCCTATCTTCAGGCATTAGAGACGCTGTTGGGTATTCAGATGCTGCCGGCTGAGGGCTTGCCCAACTATGATGCCGCCGTGCTGACACGTGAGATGAATCTTTTCCCAGAGTGGTTCTTAGGTGAGATGCTTGGCATCACAGAGGGCTGGGATAGCCTTCTAGAGAAGACCTATCAGCAGTTGATCGAATCGGCGTTCAGTCAACCTCAAGTTTGTGTGCATCGCGACTATCACTCGCGCAATCTAATGCCGTTAGTCGATGGCGGACTGGGTGTGATCGATTTTCAGGATGCATTGATCGGTCCTGTCACCTATGACTTGGTGTCACTGTTACGTGATAGCTACATCGAGTGGCCAGAGTCAACGGTCGCTGAATGGGTAGAAAACTACCGCCTCATGCTGATGGATGTCGGTTTCTCTTTGCCAGACTCAGTAGGGTTTAAAAAGCTCTTCGATCTGATGGGCATGCAGCGTCAGCTCAAGGTGTTGGGTATCTTCTCCAGACTATACCTGCGTGATGGGAAATCGGGTTACCTTAAAGATATTCCATTGACCTTCGAATACCTCTACCGAGCTGCTTCGGCCCATTCGGAATTCTCCGATCTAAAAGAGGCGCTATCTGGGCTGATACCCGCCATGCGTCAACACGAGCTGCTTGGTCAGCATATCGCTTCAGAGTGGCCAAAACTGTGAAAGCTATGATTTTAGCGGCGGGCTTGGGAACTCGAATGCGCCCGCTGACACTGACAACCCCCAAGCCTTTGATACCGGCTTTAGGAAAGCCTTTAATTGTCTATCAGATCGAAAACCTGGTGCGCGCGGGTATCACCGATATTGTGATTAATCACGCTTGGCTCGGTGAGCAGATTGAGCAAGCACTGGGCTGTGGCGAGCAGTTTGGTTGCTCATTGCGTTATTCTGCTGAGCAAGAGCCTCTTGAGACGGCAGGTGGTATTCGTAAAGCACTGCCGATGCTCAAAACAGAGAGCTCAGATCAGCCGTTTCTTCTGGTCAATGGGGATGTCTATCTCTCCCAAGAGTACTCAGAACTGGATTTAACTCTGGATTCAGACGACCTGGCTAAACTCTGGTTGGTTGATAATCCAAGCTGGCACATTGATGGCGACTTTGCCTTGTCAGATCAGCGAGTCTCACTTCAGGGTGATGAAAAGCTGACTTTTGCGGGTGTGAGTCTGTTACGACCTTCACAGTTTGATGCGTTGGCGCTTAACGAAAAAGCGGCATTAGCGCCGCTTTTACGCAGAATGATAGAGCAGTCTAAAGTGGCCGGTGCTAAGCTAGGCGGATATTGGAATGATGTGGGTACGGTGGATCGCCTTGCCGATGTTGAAACCTTTTTGAAAGAGGCGGGTTGATGAATCCTCAAGCCATAGGCGAACAAATTTTTCGATACCGTACCGGTGTCGTGTTAGGTGCACTGGTAGGCCTGTTTACCGGGGGTATCTGGGGTCTGATTTTTGGTGGTTTTTTAGGCTTTCAGTTAGAGCGCGGCATTCGTTCAGCCAAGCAGATGGCACCTCAGTTAATCTTCTTCCGAGCGACCTTTGCTGTCATGGGGCGTATCGCAAAAGCGGATGGGCGGGTGACCGAAGATGAGATCGCATACGCCCGCTCCGTGATGGATCGAATGCAGCTCGATGAGTCCAAGCGTCGAGAGGCGATCGAGTACTTTACCGAGGGTAAGTCCCCAGACTTTGATCTGGATCCACTGTTGCGCCCACTTGCTGCAGTCTTTAGACATCGTAATGACCTGCGCATGATCTTTTTTGAATTGCAGATGGCAGCGGCTTTTGCCGATGGTGAAATCAGCGATGCCGAGCGTTTGGTGATTGTCGATATCTGTCAGCGACTGGGTCTTAAACGCGATGCCATTGATGCACTGATTCGTCGAATGCAGGCGCAAAGCAGCTTTCATCAGCATTGGCAGGGTGGTGCACCGACTCAGCAGCGTATCGATGAGGCCTATGGTGTACTCGGTGTGGATGCCAGTGCCACCGATGCACAGGTGAAACGGGCTTGGCGCAAACTGATGAGCCAGCACCACCCCGATAAGCTGGTCTCAAAAGGTTTGCCAGAAGAGATGATGCAGCTGGCTAAAGAGAAGGCGCAAGAGATCCAAGCGGCCTATGACCTGATTCGAGAGGTCCGCAAAGCCAGTTAACGGCCCATTAAAAGAGTCTTCAGTTTTTCTTTCTGTTGTCTCTTTTAGCACTGACTTAAAATGAACCCAATTAAACAGCTAGGTTAGACCCATGAAAGATTTTTTGATTGCCCCTTCGATATTGTCAGCTGACTTTGCTCGCTTAGGTGAAGAGGTTGAAAACGTATTGGAAGCAGGCGCCGATATTGTCCACTTCGATGTGATGGATAATCACTACGTTCCTAACCTAACCATCGGCCCAATGGTATGTAAGGCACTGGTTAACCATGGTATTAAAGCGCCAATTGATGTGCATCTGATGGTTAAACCTGTCGATCGTCTGATCGGTGACTTCATTGATGCTGGCGCCAGCTACATCACCTTCCACCCTGAAGCGTCTGAGCATATCGATCGCTCACTGCAGATGGTGCGTGACGGGGGTTGTAAATCTGGCTTGGTGTTTAACCCAGCGACACCGCTGCACTACCTTGATCATGTCATGGATAAAGTCGACATGATTCTTCTAATGTCGGTGAACCCGGGTTTTGGTGGTCAGAAGTTCATTCCAGGAACGCTGGATAAATTGCGCGAAGCACGTCGTCGTATTGATGAGTCTGGTTTGGATATCCGTCTTGAGATAGACGGTGGTGTAACGACCAGTAATATTGCAGAGATCGCTAAAGCGGGTGCCGATACATTCGTTGCAGGCTCTGCGATCTTCAATACCGATGACTACAAAGCGACCATCGACACAATGCGAGCGGAGCTAGCTACCACGCGATGAGACTCTTTGCCGATCAAGCACCCAAACTCATCATGTTGGATCTGGATGGTACTCTAGTCGACTCCGTTCCAGATCTAACGGTCGCGGTCGATCAGATGTTAAAAGCCGTTGGCAAACCCGAGGCGGGTGATGCCAAAATTCGAACCTGGGTCGGTAATGGTGCGCATGCGCTGGTCGCTAGGGCGCTATCGGATGCCATGGACTATCCCGCTGATCTTCAAAATACGCAGGAGTATCAGCACGCCTATCAGTTGTTTCTTCACTACTACGAAGCGTCTAATGGCGTGACGGCTTGTACCTACCCTGGGGTTAAAGAGGCGCTAGCGCGTTGGAGTCAAAAAGGCATTAAGCTGGCGGTTGTTACTAATAAGCCTATGCAGTTCACAACACCATTAATTGAAGGGGTGGGTATTGCTCATCTGTTTGATTTTGTGAGCGGTGGCGACTCGCTACCTAAACGTAAGCCCGAACCTGATCAGTTACTGGATATCATGGTTAAAGCGGGTGTGAATGCCGACGAATCGCTCATGGTGGGTGACTCTTCCAATGACATTAATGCCGCTCATGCTGCCGGCGTAGCCGCTCTGGCAGTGCCTTACGGATACAATCATGGGCTCCCTATTGAAGAGTGCAACCCAGATCAAGTAGTCGAGTCACTGGACTCTTTTCACCACTAATTGGCTATTAACTTTCAAGGATTGATGGTTAGCGCTTTATGGATAAGCTCTCCTTTTCGCTGTTCATTATTTTTGCTGGTCTGGGCAGTGGCTACCTGCTGCGCAGAGTCGTTGAAGCGTCTCTTATTAGGCTCCCTTTTGCGTTAACAACACTCAGTCGTGTGACGCGTGATTTAGGTATCATGGTGATGATACCCATCGCCTTTCTATTAGCGATCTGGGTGCTCGAGTTTACCGATACGACTCTGCTGGCACTGCCTTTGATCTGCCTATTTGCTTTGATAGTCGGCGGTCTGTTGGGGTATGGCTTAGGGCTATTGAATAAACAGGATCGTCCCGGTCGCGCTGTGATGGGCTTAACCACCAGCTTCACCAATATTGGTGCCATGGGATCCTTGGTGGTCTACCTCTTCTTGGGCGAGGCGGGCTTTGCGTTGGTCACCCTCTATCGACTGTTTGAGGAGATCTTCTATTTTCTGGTGGGGTATCCGGTCGCGCAGTGGGTTTCAGGTAAAGGGAGTGAGGGGCTGACTCGTTTTCAGCGACTCATTAAGGTGATTAAGCAGCCATTTCTTATCGCCATTTTAACGGCGTTTAGCCTTGGGTTTCTGTTTAACCTCAGCGGAATAGACCGCCCTCTATTTCTAGACAGTGCGAATGATTGGGTCATTCCGATCGGGACCTTCAGTATGCTGGTGTCGGTCGGCTTGGGATTGAAAGTGACCAGTATCGCGCGCTACGCCAAATATTCACTGCAAGTGGCCATTACCCGCGTCACTCTGTTACCGCTGTTGACCCTCTCTATGGCCTGGTTGGTTGGATTGGGCGAATACGCCGGTGGCTTGGCGCTCGGCGTCGTGTTGATATTGAGCTCCATGCCCCCTGCGGTCAACTCAGTGGTGGCCAGCGCCTATTACGATTTGGATGTTGATCTGGCTAACTCAAATTGGATTGTCTCGACGCTTTCGATGGCGTTGGTGGTTCCTTGGCTCTACTTCGCTCTGCATTTAATGCAATTGGTCTAGGATCGCCTAAAGGCTAAGGATTTTCTTCTAAAGAGGTTGCGAACCCGATTGGGATTGGGCATCGTACAGCATCACCAAAAGATAACAGTGATTGTTATAACAGTTGCGCGTGCGCTGCGAGCACGAAGAAAGGAAATACCATGGATATTAAAGAGGCATTAGCCTTAGTTGTTGCGGGGCATCACCTATCGCGTGATGAGATGACCGCGGCTATGCGCCAGATCATGACAGGTGAGGCGACCGACGCACAGATTGGTGCTTTTCTAACAGCGCTTCGCATTAAAGGCGAAACGGTAGAAGAGATTACCGCAGCAGCCGATGTTATGCGCTCTCTAGCAGTGCCGGTGAGTGTCACAGACCCTCAAGCGGTCGACATTGTTGGTACCGGCGGGGATGGTTCAAACCTGTTTAATGTCTCTTCTGCGACCTCGTTTGTTGTCGCAGCTGCGGGCGGTACTGTAGCAAAGCATGGTAATCGTTCGGTCTCTTCAAAATCAGGTGCTGCAGATCTTCTTGAGGCGGCGGGTATTCACTTGGCGCTGAACCCAGAGCAGGTGGCTCGCTGTATTGATGAGGTGGGAGTCGGCTTTATGTTTGCGCCTCAGCATCACAGTGCGATGAAGCATGCCATCGGTCCTCGTCGTGAGTTGGCGATGCGTACGCTGTTTAATGTTCTGGGTCCTCTGACCAACCCAGCGGGTGCTAAGCACTACCTCATGGGTGTGTTTGATGAGTCTTTGTGTCGCCCAATGGCTGAAGCTTTGCGCAGCTTGGGTGCCGTGCACGCTTTGGTCGTTCACTCTAATGATGGTCTGGATGAGATCTCGCTTGCGACCACAACGCAGGTGGCAGAGCTGAAAAACGGTGAAGTGACTGAGTATGAAATTACCGCTGAAAGCGCCGGTTTAGAGGCGCAAACCTTAGAAGGTTTGCAGGTGGCTGATGCGAACGAAAGTCTTGCTCTGATTCGAGCAGCGATGAGTGGTGCCAACCCTAAAGCAGCCGATATGGTAGCGCTGAATGCGGGTGCTGCACTCTACGCGGCAGACAAGGTTGAATCACTTAAAGCGGGTGTCCAGTTGGCGGTCGAGACGATCGCATCCGGTGCGGCGTTAGCGAAAATGGAAGAGCTGGCTCGTTTCAGTCAGGCGTTTAAGGAAGCCTAATGTCAAATATCCCAACGGTACTAACCCGAATTATTGATCGTAAATTTGAAGAGATTGCCGAGCGTTCAGAGCAGGTCTCTATCACTGATCTGAAAGCTCAAATTGAAGCGAACCGAGGCGGTGCCACTGATCCGCGCGGTTTCGTGAAATCGATGCGAAATGCATTGGCAGAAGGTCGCTCGGCCGTCATTGCTGAGATTAAAAAAGCGAGCCCCAGTAAAGGGGTGCTACGTGAACAGTTCCACCCAGCTGATATCGCGCAATCTTATGCCGTCGGCGGTGCAAGTTGTCTGTCGGTATTGACCGATGTTGATTTCTTTCAGGGGGCTACTGAGTACCTACAGCAGGCTCGTGCAGCCTGTTCGCTACCGGTCATTCGCAAAGACTTTATTGTCGATGAGTACCAGGTCTATGAAGCGCGTGCCATGGGTGCGGATTGTATACTGCTGATCGTCTCGGCGCTGGATGATGCCAAAATGAAAGAGCTCAACGACCTAGCTATATCGCTGGGTATGGATGTGCTAATCGAAGTGCACGATCGTGACGAGCTGCTCCGTTCTCTGCCGCTGGGCAACACCCTAGTGGGTATTAATAACCGTAACTTGCACACCTTTGACGTTAGCTTAGATGCCACCATACAGCTGTTGGCGGACATTCCTGATGATCGTATTGTAGTCACCGAGAGTGGTATTTTAGGGCCCGACGATGTGGCGCTAATGCGTCAGCATCAGGTTAACTCCTTCTTGGTGGGTGAAGCATTTATGCGTGCCGACGTGCCGGGTGAACGTCTGGCTGAATTGTTTAAATAAAAGGATTTTATGATGCATGTTGAAGTGAGCTGGGAAGGGGAAGAGCGTTTTAAAGCGATTACCGACTCTAAGTTTGAAGCACATATTGATCGTGATTTAGAGACTGGGCCGCGTCCAATGGAGTACATCTTGGTTGGCTTAGGTGGCTGTGCCAGTGTTGATGTCATGAGCATTCTGAAAAAAGCGCGCCAGGATGTGGTTAGCTGTGTTGCCTCCATTGATGCTGAGCGAGCAGACGCTGTGCCTGCTGTCTTCACTAAGATCCATCTGACTTTTAAGGTGACTGGTCACAACCTCAAGCCGGCCGCGGTTGAACGTGCGGCTCGTTTGTCGGCTGAACAGTACTGTTCAGTCTCTAAGATGTTGGAAGGCGGTGGAGTCGAGATTACTCACAGCGTGGAGATCAACGACGTATAATCCCGCACTGGACTTGCAAAAGGGCGCGCAGATCAGTATGATCACGCGTCCTTTTTTATATCAACCTCCTTGCTTTTGGAAAGATCGGCTGTAAAGGGGCCGGTCACTGACGATCCAAAGGCTAATAAACCGTAAGGAGCTACAATGCGTCACTACGAAGTACTGTTCATGGTTCACCCGAACCAGAGCGAGCAAGTGCCTGCAATGATCGAGCGTTACACGACTCTGATCGAAGGCGATAACGGCAAGATCCACCGTCTAGAAGACTGGGGTCGTCGTCAATTGGCTTACTCAATTAACAATGTACACAAAGCACACTACGTTCTTATGAACATCGAAGCTACTCAAGCTGTAATGGACGAGCTAGAAAACTTGTTCCGCTACAACGATGCTGTGCTACGTAACATGGTTATTCGCACTAAAGAAGCGATCACAGAGCCATCTCCAATCAAAGCTGCTGAAGCACGTGAAGAGCGTAAGCCTCGTCGCGAAGAGCGTCCAGCGCCAGCTAAAACTGAAGAAACTGCTCCAGCAGCAGCTTCTGAAGAATAATTTAAGTAGGAGATATTCAGATGGCACGTTTTTTCCGTCGTCGTAAGTTCTGTCGTTTCACTGCAGAAGGCGTTACTGAGATCGATTACAAAGATCTAGACGTCCTAAAAGGTTACATCACTGAAACTGGCAAGATCGTACCTAGCCGTATCACTGGTACTAAAGCTAAGTACCAGCGTCAGCTAGCTACTGCTATCAAGCGCGCTCGCTACGTAGCACTTCTTCCATACACTGACGGTCACGACCGTTAATAGTGATTGATAGCTCTATAGCTATCTTTGGGTGATTGTTTAATTTTTTACTGCAGGTATACCTGCAGCCTAAATGAGGTTTGAGAGATGGAAGTTATCCTCCTCGAGAAGATCGGTAAACTAGGTGCACTAGGCGATAAAGTTAACGTTAAAGCTGGCTTTGGTCGTAACTACCTGATCCCACAAGGTAAAGCAGTTTCTGCAACTGCTGCCAACGTTGCACGCTTCGAAGAGCGTCGTGCTGAACTAGAAGCGGCTGCTGCTGAAGCACTTGCTGCTGCGACTGCACGCGGTGAAGCTCTAGAAGGCAAAGAAGTAACTATCACAGCTACTGCTGGTGATGAAGGTAAACTGTTCGGCTCTATCGGCGCACGTGACATCGCAGAAGCGATCACTGCGGCTGGCGCTGAAGTAGAGAAGAGCGAAGTTCGTCTTCCAAACGGTGTTCTACGTAACATTGGCGAATACGAAATCGTTGTTCAACTACACGCAGAAGTATCTGCTACAGTGAACCTTAAGATCGCTGCTGAGTAATCAGACGCTTTCTTAAAAAAAACCGCGCTTCGGCGCGGTTTTTTTATGCCTAAACAGGTATAGTTACCTGCTCTAATAATTTTATCTCTGCAGTAATTAGACCATGCTCGATTTCCAAGACGACGATCTTACACAGGCCAAAGTACCCCCTCACTCGATAGAGGCGGAGCAGTCGGTGCTGGGTGGCTTGATGCTCGACAACAACGCCTGGGACGTTGTGTCGGAAGTCTGTCTGGAACAGCACTTCTACACCGGTGGGCATCGCATGATGTTCCGCACCATGCAGAAGTTGATTGATCAGGGTCGTCCGATCGATGTGGTGACACTCTCGGAAGAGCTGGATCGTACCGGTGAGCTGGAGCGTGCTGGCGGGCTGGAGTACCTAGTTGATCTTGCGCGCAACACGCCAAGTACCTCCAACATTCGAGCCTACTCAGAGATCGTCCGCGATCGTGCCTTGCTGCGTCAAATGATTTCGGTCTCAACAGAGATCTCAGACTCCTCCTTCTTCCCAGATGGTCGTTCGGCCGATGAGGTTTTGAATGAGGCGGAATCTAAGATCTTTCAGATTGCAGAGAATCGTCCCAACCAGAGTGGCCCTCAATCGGTTAACCCACTGCTAAAAGCGGCCGTTGAGCGTATCGATGAGCTGTTCAGTAATGGCGATGCACTCACCGGTCTAACCACTGGATTTGACGACCTCAACGAGCGCACCGGTGGTCTCCAGCCATCCGATTTGATCATCGTTGCCGCAAGGCCCTCGATGGGTAAGTGTATTGTTTCAGGTTCACGATTAGTCGATCCGAAAACGGGTTCACGATTAACGATCGATGAGATGGTTGCCGATCAATATGGTTCAGTTACTTCAGTTAATGATCAGTTTAAGTTAGTGGAAGCCCGTGCTTCACAGTTTGTGGATGATGGCATTAAACCTGTATTTGAAGTCAAAACCGCACTCGGTCGTTCGATTAAAACAACGTTAACTCACCCGTTTTTAACGGGTAAAGGGTGGAAGAGGCTAGCCGATATTTCCACTGGTGAAAAAATTGGTGTGCCTAGGGTGTTGCCAATTTTTGGCTCGACTCCGTTGCCAGAGTATCAAGTGAAAGCCCTAGCTTATTTCCTGAGCGATGGCGGTACCACGCAAACTAACCCCATCTTTACTAATGTAAATAAAACCATTGTTGCTGACTTTAAACAGGCCGTTGAACAGTTTAATTCAGTTAAGGTGACTCGTACGAGTTACGATCATCGTGCGCCAAGCTACCGTGTTTCTGGGCGCTCTGAAAATACCAATCTAATGAGAGTTAGATTTGCAGCATATTTAGAAAACGCGATGCAAAGGTTTGGGCTCTCAGGTAAGGCGTTAGCCAATAGATTATCTCTCCAGCCGTCGACAATCAGTGCCTGGCGTAATGCCGTTTCTGTGCCAAATCCATTAGGTTACCAGTCCCTTTGTGATGTGTTTGGAAGCGAATTTCAACAGGAGACTCATGACGTTTATGAGTCTGGTTCAACGTTAATTAACCCGGTGACAGTGTTCTTGAAAGAGCAGGGTGTTTGGGGTTGTTTAGCGCATGATAAGGTTATTCCTGAAGCAGTTTTTAGCTTGCCAAAAAGTCATTTGAAGCTCTTCCTAAATCGTATTTTTGCATGTGATGGTGGAGTCTCATTCAGTTCAACCGGGCAGATTCGGATTAGTTACGGCAGTGCCAGTGAATCCCTAGCAAGTGATATTCAACATTTGCTTTTGCGTTTTGGAATTGTTGCCAAGCTAAGAACTAAGACGCACCACAAGCGTGACCAGTTCGAAGTTGAGCTGATTTCGCGCGAATCCATAGAAACCTTTATCAATCAGATAGGAATGATTGGTAAAGAGGATCGCCTTGCAAAAGCCAAAGCTGAGTTGTCATTAAAAAGATCTCACTCCAACCGAGATGCTCTGCCAGATTCAGTCAACGACTACATTCTTGAACTGAAAGGCGAGCAGAGCTGGCCAGATCTATTTGCACAGAAAGGGTTAGAGTGCCCGAATGGATTTAATCCACATTTACAGGGCGTAAGTAAGCGTTCGTTAAGTCGCCAAAAAGCTCGTTTTTATGCAGAGCTCTTTGATGATAGCTATCTGATGAGCCTCTCTAGTTCTGATCTTTATTGGGATGAGATAGTCTCGATTGAGTATGTTGGAAATGAGCAAGTTTATGATTTAACCGTCCCTGAACTACACAACTTTGTCGCTGAAGACATTTGTGTCCATAACACCACCTTCGCTATGAACCTGGTGGAAAACGCCCTGATGGGGGATGACAAACCGGTTCTAGTCTTCAGCCTAGAGATGCCTGCAGCTCAGTTGATGACGCGTATGTTGTCATCGCTTGGCCGAATTAACCAGACGCGTGTGCGAAACGGTCAATTGGAAGATGATGATTGGCCTAAGCTGACAGCGGCCGTCAATATGCTGAAGAACAAGCCTCTGTATATCGACGATCAGCCGGGTATCAGTCCTAACGAGATGCGTACCCGTGCCCGTCGTATTGTGCGTGAGCATGGTGAGATCGGCATGATCATGGTCGACTACCTTCAGTTGATGCAGATTAAGACCGGTAAGAGTGAAGGGCGTACCGCCGAAATCTCAGAGATCTCCCGCTCGTTGAAAGCGCTAGCCAAAGAGATGAACTGTCCGGTGGTCGCATTGTCGCAGCTTAACCGTTCCCTTGAGCAGCGCCCAAATAAACGCCCAGTGAACTCCGACCTTCGTGAATCAGGTGCGATCGAGCAGGATGCTGACGTCATCATGTTCATCTACCGTGATGAGGTTTACAACGAAGATTCGCCCGAGAAAGGCGTTGCTGAGATCATCATTGGTAAGCAGCGTAATGGCCCGATTGGTACCACCCGATTGGCCTTTATCGGTAAGTACACCCGTTTCGAGAACCTGGCACACAGCTACGAATATCCACCGGATGAGTAAACAGCAGGAAAGTGACTGGCTTTAGCCTGTCATCTGCTGTTGCAGCCTTTTCCAGAGATTCACTGTTTGTAGTGAGCGGATGACAGGCTGAAGCCAGTCACCAAGACCTTGGGAGCTCGCTGACACCGTCAATAAAACTCGGTCAGATGAAACGGCTCAGATGCTTTTAACGGCTTACACCACTCTACCAGTTTCGCTCTTTCGGTCGCGTTCATTTCTGGAAAGCGAAACTCTAAGTATTCAAGCGCACACAGTAATAGTATCTGGCCCATTCCAGGCGTGGCTCCAACGACTCTTGGCGGGTGTTCAGCGAGCTCATCTAACAGGCGTTCAATGGCTCGTAATCGACGAGTAGGTAGTACGCTGTTACGGTTCTCGTCAGTCGCCAGTGATTTGTTAAAGAGCATCATCCAGACGGTTGCATCGAGTAAACCGATGGCTCTGCCTGCCAGCGACATCTCTTGAATGGCTTGAGCATTGGGAAAAAGCGGAGGGTTGGGTGCGCGGCGCTCCAAGTACTGCATGATCAGCAGGGTTTCGGTCAGGGTAGTGCCATCATCCAGAATCAGCGTGGGGACTTTGACACTGGGGTTGGCCTGAACCAGTTCAGGAGTGTTTGATGCGGGATCAACCCAAACCATGCTGCACTCTGAGTCTAGCCCTTTAAGCATGATCGCGATGCGCACCGCCCGCGCGTAGGGTGAGGTAGGCGTCAGCATTAACTGCATGGCTAAGCCTCTTTCATCAGGTTGGCACGGAACTGCTCTGGCAACGTCACCACTTTGCGTGCGTCATAATCAAAGAAGACAATACCTGTCTTAACGTGCGCTATCTCGACGGCGGTCGCTTTGTTGGTCATTAGATAGAAAATATCGCAGCCATACTTGTTGAAGTCCCCGACCGTGATGTCGATCTGAATTTGGTCACCATGGAAGCCTTCCGCTTTGTAGACAATGGCGCTGTCGGTCATGATGATGCCTAATCCCTCTACATCCATCTCGGTGTAGCCATACTGTCTGAAAAAACGGGTACGCGCTTCGTGTACAAAACTCAGAACCGAGTCATTACCTAGGTGGTTGCCGTAGTTGATATCGCTGATACGAACATCCATTACCGTCGAAAATAGGTAGTTATCGGGCATATCAATTTTTATACGTGCCATGGGCTGTAAATCCTTCTTGTAACACTAATCCCTATATGAGAACTTAGACTGTTATCGCACACAGCACTAGTGCTTTTAAGGAAATCTTATGTCTTCTGCCTCAACCAATGTAAAACTCTACCCCGTTGCGCAAGCACTAGGGGCTTCGACCCCGCCGATCATCATCTCGTTGGGCGGTCTGGTCAGTCTCTCTCTTAATGCACCGCAAGATCTGATCACCATGCCGGTGTTTCTGTTCAATTTAGGTGTTGCGCTCAGTACTTTGCCGGCGGCCTTTATGGTGCGACAGTTCGGGAGAAAAGCGGCTTATCTGTTTGCCGCCATGGTCTGCGTATTGGCGGGTATTGTCGCGGGGACGTCGATCATCAACCAGTCGTTTATCTGGTTCTGTAGCGGCACCTTCTTGGCGGGTTTCTACGCAGCGCATGTTCAGAGCTACCGGTTTGCCATTACCGAAGGGGTGGCGAGTGAAGAGCAGGGTAAGGCGATATCACGCGTTATGATTGGTGGTCTAGCGGCTGCGATTATTGGTCCACAGGTCGTTGTCTGGACCGAAGGCGCACTAGAGGCGCAATATGCCGGTAGCTTCCTGTCGATGTCCGTGCTGGGTGTGTTGGCTATTGTGCTGCTGACACAGCTTAAACCGGTGGAGTCCGCCTCTAAAGCGAAGTCGAGTGGCTCAAAGCTGGAGGCGCTGGCGCTGCTTAAGCGCCCAGCCTATCTGACAGCGGTTGCTGCCGGTGTGGTCTCCTATGGCCTAATGGCCTTTGTCATGACGGCCGCACCTATCGCCATGGTCTCGCATGGTCACGAGGTGCATCAAGCGGCGCTGGGAATTCAGTGGCACGTGTTGGCGATGTTCGCGCCGAGCTTCTTTACCGGGAAATTAATGGCTAAGTATGGCAAAGCGCGTATCACAGCCATAGGGCTTCTACTCATTGCGCTCTCTGGATTAATTGCGCTGTTTGGCTTGGAGCTGACCCACTTCTGGGGTTCGTTGATTCTGTTGGGTATCGGTTGGAACTTTGGCTTCATTGGTGCGACGGCGTTGGTGGCGCAAAGTGTTCCGGAAGAGGATAAGAGTGTTGCCCAAGGTTTAAACGACTTTTTGATCTTCTCCATTGTGGCGGTCGGCTCGTTTATGTCCGGTTTGCTGCTCAACTCGACCAGTTGGCAGGTACTTAATCTGGTGATCTTCCCGACTGTTGCGTTGGCGCTTGGTTTGATGCTGTTTAATCAAAAGCGTTCTAGTTGAGGATAAGTTGGCCTGAAAATTGCTTAGCTCTATTTAGGGCTTTATTAAGCTATTTTAGCTCCATCTGTCTTAAATGAGCCTTGTTATTTTGCAAATTCTCTCTATGTATTTGCAATTTGCAACGCAAAATAGTTAAAAGTTGGTTGATATATGAACAGTGCTTCAAAAACGATTTATGACAAGTTAGCGATTAAAGTCGCCTTTTTTATGGTGTTGCTATCGCTGCCAGCACTTGTGCTGAGCCTGTGGGGCGCTATCGCTATTGATGGTGCGTTCGGGCCAGTGATGGCCCAGGGTGTCTTGTTCATCTGTTTGATCATCGCGTCGCTGCGTTCTATTCCGCTGCGTTATCAGCACCGACTAATGATTTCGATCCTGGTTATCTTTATAGCGGGTGCAGTGGCAACGCTTCGTTATTCAAACCCAACGGTCGGTTATACCTACAGCCTGATCATCACACTGTTGATGTGTCTGTTGCTTCCTCGTTTTGCGGTCTTTGCTCTCTTGGCTTGTATTAATGCTTTGGTAGGCGCTGTTGCCGTTTTGATCTTTGATCTGTCAGTGGTTCGAGTGCTGCTTCAGTTCGTCACCTTTACCGGGTTGACGATCATTGGGCTTGAGGTGTTGTTTCAACTGTTAAGTCAACATATGAACTCTAATAAATGGATTGAAGAGGAAAGTGCTCGACAAAAGGTGGTCTCATCTGAGGCTAACATCGGTTTTTTTGAATACGGTCTGGAAACCGGGCTTTTAAAAGGGGATGCCGTCAATTCATCTCGATTCGGTCTGTCGAAGTCTGATGCCCCGATAGTGTTTAGCGACTATACGCACTGCTTTCCAGAGGAGAGTCTGGCAGCTATTAGTGAAGTGGTTGATAAACTAGTCAAAGGTCCGGTAGGCACTCATACGAATTTTGTTCACGATATGCGTATCCAGCCAAGTGGAGTGTTGTGTCATTTTAAAGTGGTCGGTCATTCCATAGAACGTAAGGGTGAAAAGCTATTTATCGGTGTTTCAATTGATATTACTGAAGAGGTTCAGTTCTCCAAAGAGGCCGAAGACTTAACCGATCAAATCAATCTTGTTTCAAATGTTGGTGGCGTTGGTCTTATCGAATTTTTCCCAGATACTCGCACCTTTAAGTGTAATTCTCAGGTATCTGCGCGTTTAGGGGTTGAACACTCAGAGTCAGAGCGCGACATAGAGCTTTTTTATGCTCACCAAACGGAAGAGATTCGCGCTCTATTTTTGACCCCACGACAAGCCCTAGCTGAGTCATCAAATGGTGAACTGCAATCTTTTGTGCATCCGTTTTACTTGGCTAACGGCGAATTGCATTACATGCGCGTATCACGCATCAAGCGGGAGCTGAACGGTCGCACAAGTTTCTTGGGACTTTCGCTGGATATAACCGATGAGGTGCAGGCCAAAGAGCAAGCAGAGAAACAGGCGGAGCAGTTAAACCTGCTAGCGATGAGTGGCGAGGTCGCCTACTTCGAGGTGGATCTTGAGCGCGGTCTGATAGACGGCAATCCACTTCTGAAACAACGCGCCGGACTGCCTGCCGATGCGCCGGCGTTTCCGATGGCTGAGATTGTCTCAAGTATTCCTGTCGAGGCTCGAGCCGAGTTCGAATCCAATGTACAGCGTGCTATCGAAGCGGGCCTGGGTGGTGTGACTACCTTTGAGCACCCCTACTACAAACACGATGGTGAATTGATCTATGTGCGTGTCACCGCCACCACGCAGATGCGCCACGGCCGGTTGCATGCGCTGGGTGCTTCGGTAGAGATCACTGAGGCTGTACGAGCTCGGCAGCAGGCTGAGAAACAGGCAGAACAGTTACGTCTCATCACTGAGCAGGGCAAAGTTGGTCTTTATGAGTTTGATCTTGAAAAAGGGGTTATGCATGCGAACTCGGTATTGTGCGAACGTTTTGGGGTTGATCCGGAGCTAGGTGAGATCTCCCAAGAGGTAATGATTGATAATCTCGCTGAGGAATCAAGAGCCAGCGCGCTTGAGCATATTGAGCGGGGCAAAACTGCACCTGAAGGATACTTTGCAACATCGACGGTTGATCATATCTTTAGCGATGGCTCCGTTCATAAGATTCGTATCTTCGAGAAGCTTGAGCGTCGTCAGGGTCGTCCATTTTATGTGGGGGCCTCAGTGGATGTTACGGACGAGGTAGAGGCCCGTGAGCAAGCTGAAACTGCAATGTCCAAGCTCGCCCAAGAACAGGATCGCCAGGCCCAGATGTACGCCGTAATTGGCCATGAATTGCGCACCCCTGCGGCCAGTCTGCAGATGATGCTCGATGATCTTGAAGAGGGAGAGACGCTGGATAAAGCCCTTGTCGAAAGCAATATTGAGCATCTTTTGGGTGTGATCGATACTTTGCGTGCAGTGGCTCAGCCGGAACGTATGGCGCAAGCCGCATTTAAAGATGTTGTGATAGATGAAATGCTCACGGCTCAGGTTGCAAACCTGTCGGGTCTTGCAGAGCGATCGGGTGTCGAACTTACCGCGGACTTATCGAATTTAACCAGTGACTCAGTTCATATTCAGTCTTCGTTGCTCAGACAGGTCACCGCGAACCTCATTAAAAACGCCATCATTCACTCGGGTGGGGATAAGGTTCAACTCCATGCTAGTGGCGAACTAAAAGGGAATCACACCAAGGCGTTGACGATTCGAATCTCAGATAACGGTAAGGGTATTGCTGAGTCTAAAATAGATACTCTGTTTGAGGCATATCAACGCGGTGACACTAACGCAGAGGGAACTGGCTTGGGTCTGTTTGTCTGCAAAGAGATAGTGGCTTTGATGGGCGGGGATCTTCATTATGAAACCTCTGAACAGGGCGGCGCTGAATTTGTGATCGAGTTAGTGGTCAATCTATCCAAACAGACTAGTGAAACTCCAGTGCCGATCGATAATCCACTGGAGGGTAAGCGAGTCTTGATGGCAGAGGATAATAACGTCATCCAGATGCTAACCGCCAAGATGTTGAAAAAGCAGGGCGCTAGTGTGGTTGTTAACAGCGATGGCCAACAGGCCCTAGACGCCTATGCCGAGGGTGCTTTTGATCTGGTGTTGTCTGATATCTTTATGCCGGAACTGGATGGCTACGGTCTAGTGAAAGGGCTGCGTGAGAGAGGCTATACTGGCCCCATTGTCGGTCTGACGGCAGCCACCATCGGCGCAGAGACCGATCTTATGTTAGAGGCCGGCGCTGATATCGTGATCTCTAAACCGATCGAACTGGCTAAACTCCAAGCCTTCTTGATTGAGTATGACAAATAAGCAGTGCAGTAAGTGAGTTCAGACAATAAAAAACGGGCCCTAGAGGCCCGTTTTTGTCAGTTTGAAAGGTTATTTCAAACCGAGAATGCGTGCAGCGTTCTCTTTCATGATCAGAGGTTTTACCTCCTCTTTAACGTCGAGTTTTTCGAAGTCAGCAATCCAGCGATCAGGTGTGATGACAGGCCAGTCAGAACCAAACAGCATCTTCTTCTTAAGCATACTGTTCATGTACTGCAGCAGGATTGGTGAGAAGTACTTCGGAGACCAACCAGATAGATCCATGTAGACGTTTGGCTTGTGTGTCAGTACTGACAGCTGCTCTTCCTGCCATGGGAAGGCTGGGTGTGCCATAACGATGGTCATGTCTGGGAAGTCTGCAGCAACATCGTCAAGGTAGATCGGCTGTGAGTACTTAAGACGCATGTTCATGCCACCAGGTGCACCCGCACCGACACCGGTCTGGCCGGTGTGGAATAGGGCGATAGCACCCTCTTCAGCAATCGCTTCGTATAGAACGTACGCTGAGCGATCGTTCGGGTAGAAGCCCTGCATGGTTGGGTGGAACTTAAAGCCTTTCACACCAAACTCACGTACAAGGCGGCGCGCTTCACGAGCACCTAAGCGGCCCTTAGCTGGGTCAATAGAGGCGAACGGGATGAGGATGTCATCATTCTCAGCACAGATGCGTGCTACCTCTTCGTTTTCGTAACGCTTAAAGCCGGTGTTGCGTTCTGCGTCTACTGGGAAGATAACCGATGCGATCTTGCGCTCACGGAAGTAAGCCGCTGTCTCATCGGGTGATGGCATCATGTTGTGGCCAGCGGGGTTCTTGAAGTACTTCGCAAAGGCTTCTTGGAACTCAAAGTAGCCATCATCACGATCACAAGAGCAGGGCTCTTCCGCGTGTGTGTGGAAGTCGATGGCGATGATTTCGTCTAGATTAATCATTCTCTATCCCCTTAAAGTGAGATCACGTGGTCATCGGGTGACTCAACGTATAGTGATTCCATTATATCAGCACGGCGAGCCATGACAGCGCGCTGGTTGATTGAGCCTTTATCAGTGATCTCGTTACCATCAATCGATGGCAGTTCAGACAGTACTGTGATGCGTTTAACACGTGTTGAACTACCGGTACTGGTGCCCGCCATCTGCTCAAGACGTTCAGCCATCACCTCTTTAACGTGAGGTTGAGCAACCAATGTTTCGTTGTCCATCTCTTTGCCACCAGGAACCAGCGCCTGAAGGTGAGCCCAGTCTGGGAAGATCATCGCTGCAATGTAACCACGGTCACGACCACAAATTACCGCATCTTGCACGTAAGGTGCGAAGTGGTGGATCAGTGAAGCACGCAGTGTGCCTACGCTGACCCAAGTACCGGTATCGAGTTTAAAGTCTTCAGAGACACGGCCATCAAACAGAAGGCCGCGGTTAGGTTCGTTCGCGTCGATCCATTTAACCGCATCGCCTAGACAGTAGAAGCCCTCTTCATCGAACGCTTTCTTAGTCTGCTCTTCGTTACGCCAGTATCCAGGGGTGATGGTAACCGCTTTCACGCGGATTTCTGTTTTGTCACCGTTAGGGATGAGCTTAAGCGTGATGCCGGGTGCTGGGCTGCCAACAACGCCTGATGCAGACTCTTCAACGGATGCGAACAAGACAGACGGTGCCGTCTCAGTGGCGCCAAGACCTGTCACCATAGGTACTTTCTTACCAGTGTGTTCAACCGAAAGCTCGTCAAGCTGATCCCAGACGTGCTGAGCTAGGCCAGCACCGGCGAAGAAGAACATCTTCAAGTTTTTGAACAGCGATTTAGCGATTTCAGGGTTCGCTTTTAGCTCTTTCGCCATCAACTCGTAGCCTTTAGGCACATTGAAGTAGATGGTTGGCGAAATCTCTTTGAGGTTCTCCATAGTGTGGTGAATCATCTTCGGTACCGGTTTACCTTCATCAATATAGAAAGTACCACCGTTGTAGATCGCCATACCGATGTTCTGGTTACCACCAAAGGTGTGGTTCCATGGTAGCCAATCCAGAATAACGGGCTTCTCATCTTTCAGGAATGCGTAGACCGAACGCACCATCTCTTGGTTTGCACAGATCATCTGCTGAGTGTTGATCACCGCTTTTGGCATGCCGGTTGAACCGGAAGTCCATAAGAACTTTGCGATCGCATCACCAGTTAGAGCGGCGTGTGTTGCGTCAGCTTCTGCTGAAGCTTCGCAATTGAGCGCCAGGTCAAGGTGGGTCACATCATAGCTTAAGCCATCCGTTGCGTGGTCTGCTGAACAGGTCAGTACTGGTGCTTTATCGATGTTAACCGCGTCAATGGCATCACGGTAAGGACCTAGGTTATCGGTAAAGATAAGACCCGGTGTCAGTGTGTCAAAGACGTGACGCAGTTTGCCGTAGTCGCTCGAGATTAACGAATATGCAGTCGAGATGGGTGAGAAAGGTACACCGATGTACATCGACGCTAGAGCAACCAATAGGTGTTCTGTCGAGTTGCCTGACAGGATAACCACTGGGCGATCGTTGCTCAGGTTTTGCGACAGCATCCAGCTGGCAATTGAACGTACACGCTCAAGTGTCTGTGCGAAGGTGAGTGATTCCCACTCACCATTTTCACCGCGCTGGCTGATCAGTACAGTGTCTGGGGTCTCTTTAGCCCAGTGAACCAGTTTATCGGTTAGCTTAACTGGGTAGTCAGCCAATGGCTCTGCACTGGTGACGTATTGCACGCCTTCGGCAGCGTTCTCAATCGTCACGCCGAAGTCGTTGATATTTACTGAATGAAATTCTGCAGTCATTTTTATCTCCTGATGCCTAATGCATCTAAGCGTTAAGCATCAAATTTGTAGTCCGCAATTCCGTCAGCTGCGGAATTGAAGTTAGCCACTTTTGCATACACCTGAGGTAACTGGTGCGCATTGTAGAACTTGGCTAGCGCGATCATGTTGCCAAAGAACTCTGGATCGTTGCTCTGTTCAGCAGTTGCTTTCAATGCAATCTCGCCAAGTTGCCATGCTGTCAGTAAGAAGCCCAGTGCATCCAGCATTGGGACTGCGCCAGCATTCAGTTGCAGTAGATCAGCCTCTTCAGCCAGCAGGGCAGGGAGGGTGTCACGAACGGCTGCGGTTGCTGCGGTAAGGTCCTGGCCCAGTTTGGCAAGATCCGTGTTTGCAGTGAGCTCATTAGCGACAGCATCGATCTCTTCAAGTAACTGAGTCAGTGCTACACCCTTATCCATACGAATCTTACGGAACAGCAAGTCGCTACCTTGAACACCGGTAGTACCTTCGTAAATGGTCGTGATGCGAGCATCACGCATAAACTGTGCAACGCCCGTCTCTTCAACAAAGCCCATGCCGCCAAATACCTGAATGCCGGTACCGGTCATTAGGTTGGCCTGTTCGGTCGCGAAGGCTTTAAAGATTGGAGTGAGTAGTGCAATACGCGACTCTGCTGCAGCTTTTTCAGCTTCGTCCGTTGCGTGTTCTGATTGATCAAACAGTGCTGCGATTAGGTAACCTAACGCGCGCTGACCAGTCGCAAATGACTTCATGGTCATTAGCATACGCGCAACATCGGGGTGCTGTGCGATGGCTACGCGACGCTCACCAGTAGCAAAGTGACGACCCTGTGGACGTTCAAGTGCATATTCACACGCCTGCTGATATGCGATTTGAGAAAGAGCTACACCCTGTACACCGACAGATAGGCGAGCTTCGTTCATCAGAATGAACATTGCCATCAAGCCTTTGTTCTCTGGACCGACTAATTCGCCGAAACAGTTGTCCTTGTCACCGTAGCTCATTGAACAGGTCGGGCTACCGTGTAGACCGGTTTTGTGTTCGATGCCGGTACAGACAACGTCGTTAAATTCACCCAGTGAACCATCGTCATTAATACGGTAAGTGGGTACAGCAAATAGAGAGATGCCACGGCTACCTTCAGGAGCATCGGGTGTGCGAGCTAGAACAAAGTGAACCTTGTTCTCAGTCATGTCGTGCTCACCGTAGGTGATGTAGATCTTTTGACCTTTAATTAGGTATTGGCCGTTATCCTGAGGAATCGCTTTGGTTTTGAGCTCACCCAAGTCAGTACCAGCGCTAGGCTCAGTTAAAGCCATGGCAGCAGTCCATTCGCCGGTGATGAACTTCTCGATGTAACGAGCTTTCTGCTCTTCCGTGCCGAACTTCATTAGGATTTCGCTACAGCCCTGAATGACTGCGTGGAACATAACAAACGAAAGGTTAGCGCTATGCCACATCTCGTTAACAGGCTGCGCGATGAATTTAGGCAGCTCCTGACCACCGAAATCCATAGGTAGGGCTAGGCCCATCCAGCCGTCTGCTGCGAACTGATCGAACGCCTCTTTCCAACCGGTAGGTGTGAAGACTTTGCCATCTTCAAAGCGACAACCTTCGTTGTCACCCACAGCATTCATTGGCGAAAGCGATTTTCCAGCCAGTTCACTGGCCGCTTCTAGAATGGCTGCCACAGTATCGGCATCGAAATCAGCCAAAGCTTCATTGGCGTTCAGACCGGTATTTTCAACAGCGTTCTGAACCAAAAACTGCATCTCTTTTAGCGGAGCTTGATAGTCACTCATCGTTAACTTACCTCTGCTTAATGATTATTTGGCGGCCATGCGGATCGCACCATCAAGGCGGATCACTTCACCGTTTAACATCTGGTTTTCGATGATCTGCTGTGCAAGCATTGCAAACTCATCTGGATTACCAAGACGTGAAGGGAAAGGTACAGATGCCCCAAGCGCTGCCTGAACCTCTTCAGGTAGTTCGTCCATCAGCGGTGTGCGGAATAGACCTGGAGCAACCGTCATGATGCGGATGCCAAGTTTCGCTAGTTCACGCGCTAGTGGTAGTGTCATTGCTGCTACACCGGCTTTAGATGCAGAGTAAGCCGCCTGACCAATCTGACCATCAAATGCAGCAACCGATGCCGTGTTGACAATCACACCGCGCTCGCCAGAATCACCTGGTTCGTTGTTCTGCATGACGTTCGCAGCCAAACGTGCAATGTTGAATGTACCGACTAGGTTGATGTTTACAATGCGCTGGAAGCTCGCAAGGTCGTGTGGGCCATCACGGCCAACCAGACGTTTAGCACCGCCAACACCAGCACAGTGAACAACCCCTGAGAGTGCACCAAACTTAGCTGTTGCTGCTTCAATACACGCGCTTACAGAAGCTTCATCAGAGACGTCAGTTTTACAAAAGATCGCCGAGTCGCCCAAATCGGCTGCAACACGGTTGCCGCCTGCTTCATTGATATCTGCGATACATACCTTGCCACCCATCGCACTTAGACGACGTGCCACTGCTTCACCAAGGCCTGAGCCAGCGCCAGTCACTAGAAATAGTTTATCTGCAATCTGCATAGTGAACTCCGGCCGCTTACTGCTGTGGCTGTTTTTTACGGTTTAGGAACTTCTCTAGACGAGCAACAACGTCTGGGTGAGTCTGTGTAATACCGCAAAGTAGAGACTCAGTGTACATGCCGTCGTCATGAGACATGCTGTCGATGTGACGAAGGCCTGTTGTCATAGCCCAGTTTGAGTAGGGTGAGTTGGTGGCAATGTGTGCTGCTAGCTCTTTTGCTTTCTCCAGTGACTGGCCATTTTCAACAACGTAGTGTGATAGGCCTAGGCGGTAGCCCTCCTCAGCGTCGACATCACGACCCGTTAGCATCATCTCAGTCATGCGGCCGGCACCGATAACGCGTGCAACGTTACGTGATGCACCACCACCCACGAAGATACCGTGGCGGCCTTCTGGTAGGCGGTAGTAAGTGCCTTTTTCAGAAACACGAACGTGTGCACAGGTTGCTAGCTCAAGGCCACCACCGATAACAGCACCCTGCATAGCGGCAATTACTGGAAGGCCTGAGTTTTGAATATGTCCAAAGGTGCGGTGCCACATGTTTGAGTGCTTAACAACATCTAGGCCTTGGCGTGCTTTGTGTTCCGCAAGATCAAGACCTGAACAGAACTCTGGGCCAGCACCCGAGAAAATCACGACACGTACATCTTCAGGCATGGTGATAAATACCTGTTCGATCTCAAGACACAGTTCGTCGTTGATCGCGTTTTTCTTCTCAGGACGGTTAAGGTGTAGGTGGCCGATGCCGTCTTCAACAGTGAACTGGATGTAAGTGTAGTTGCTCATAAGAAGCCTCATTTTGTTTGGGTGCTATGAAGCACAGTGTCTGTCTGATATTTGTTTATCATATAAACAATTAAAGGGTTCAGCAATATGCTTTGGTCTAAAACTGTTTAGTAACTAAACAATTTTAATTTAAGTACAAAGTGTGTTTACAATATCCCTATCTTTTTAAGTGCTTTATAGCTGCTGTATTAGTGTTAAGGGTAAAGAATGGCGAGTCGTTCAAAACGTAAAAATGAATTAGATGTGGATCTTGGCCTATTGGGGAGCTCCCTGGGTTACCACCTGCGTCGTGCTCAGCTTGCTGCCTTTAATGGGTTTTCCAAAGGTTGTGCTGAGTTAGGCATCAGTCCAGGTCTGTTTTCAGTGTTGGAAATTGTTTACCGCAACCCTGGCCTGACGCAGACCGCAGTGGCGAATACCCTTGGTACTGACCGTTCGGCTATGGTCGCAGCGATCGATAAGCTAGAAAAAATGAATCTGCTAGAGCGTTGTGCTGCCGAGAATGACAGACGATCCTATGCGCTCAGAATGACTGAGCATGGCAACGAGTGGTACCAAGCGGCAGAGAAGAAGGTGCAGGCTAACGAAGAGGCCTTCTATGAGCCGTTACAAGATTCAGAGCGCGAACTACTGGTCGATATGCTGACTCGTTTATCGAATCGAGCTGAGGCTCAGTAAAAGCATGACCGCCTCAACGAGCATGAACCCTATTCCCCAGTTTGGGCTCTACGGTGAATCTAATATCGATGATCCGGTGTTTGTGCATGTTGAGAACATCGCGAGCCGCAGTCGTGATAATGGTTGGTCGATCCAACCACACCGACATGGACGGATGTTCCAAATCATTTTTGTCTTTGATGGCATGGCTGAAGTGACCATCGATGATCAAAAACAGTCTCTCACAGGCCCCTTTGCGATTTCATTGCCAGCCGGCGTTGTACACGGCTTTCGATTCTCGCCCGAAACTGAGGGTGTCGTGCTGACATTGGCAGAACCGCTGTTGACCAACGAGTCCTATGAGCGTTGTGAACCCTATTTTGGTTCCCTGTTTGCTGGTGCATCGGTGATCTCTTTGGTGGGCCAGGAGCGTATTGTCCAGGAGATTCAAGGCTATATAGGAATGATCGAGCGGGAACTGGCCTCTGTCGATATGGGGCATTCTCTGGTTTCAGAGTGGTTAGCCCGAGCGACGTTGATGCAGCTGCGTCGTTTGCTAGTGACTGATGCCGACACCGCGCCATCACTTCAAGCCGCCAAACCGGTAATAAGATACCGGAAGCTGATCGAACAACACCTTTATGACCACCTGTCGGTAGAGCAGTATGCGTCGTTTATTGGAATATCGGCCGATCATCTTAACCGCCTCTGTAAACAGGAGGTGGGTAAAACCGCCAAGGCGATGGTGCAAGAGCGATTGCTGCTGGAAGCCAAGCGCCGTCTGGTGTTCACCCGTGGTAGTGTCGAAGAGTTAGCCTTTGATCTGGGCTTTAAAGATCCTGCCTACTTCTCGCGTTTCTTCAAGAAACTCACTGATCAAACCCCTGCTGTCTACCGTAGTTCTCATAACTACGACTCTAATTAAGATCGGAAAAGTACTATTGATGATCGTTAATGGCCCTGTTGGGAGCAGAGCCGTCGGTCCATTATGTTTGAACGATTTTGAATCATCTCGAGAGCAGAATAATGAAAACATTGAAGACACAAGTAGCGATCATTGGTGGCGGCCCTTCGGGTCTGTTGTTAGGACAACTGTTACACAAGAAAGGGATCTCTAACGTCATACTTGAACGTGTAACGGGTGATTACGTATTGGGTCGTATCCGCGCAGGTATCCTTGAGCAGGGCTTTGCAGATCTAGTCCGTGAAGCCGGTGTTGCTGAAAACATGGACAAGTGTGGTCACGTTCATGAAGGTGTCGTCATTGCAGTAAATGGTGAAAATCATCGTATCGACCTTAAAGGTTTGACAGGCGGTGACGTCGTTGTCTGTTACGGTCAGGTCGATATTACTGAAGACCTAATGGCTGCTCGTGAAGCAACTGAAGGCTTGGATACTTACTATGAAGCATCTGATGTTCAGCCACATGATGTGAAGAGTGATAATCCTTACGTGACATTCACACACGGTGGAGAAGAGTACCGTCTTGAGTGTGACTTCATCGCGGGTTGTGATGGCTTCCACGGCGTTTCACGTCAAACGATTCCTGAAGATGTTCGTACTGAGCACGAGCGTGTCTACCCATTCGGTTGGTTAGGTCTACTGGCTGATGTGCCTCCATGTCACGATGAGCTTATTTATGCGAAATCAGAGCGTGGCTTTGCCCTAGCATCACAGCGCTCACCAACTCGTTCACGTTACTACATTCAGGTACCTTTGACTGACAAGGTTGAAGATTGGTCTGATGAAGCGTTCTGGGAAGAGCTTAAAAAGCGCCTACCTAAAGAGGCGGCTGACAATGTTACTACTGGACCAGCACTTGAGAAGTCTATTGCACCGCTCCGTTCATTTGTTTGTGAGCCAATGCAGTACGGCAATCTTTTCCTAGTCGGTGATGCGGCACACATCGTACCGCCAACAGGCGCTAAAGGTCTTAACCTGGCTGCTTCTGATGTGGCAACGCTATACAAGATTCTGACTAAAGTTTATGAAACGGGTGATCGTAAATACATTGATCAGTACTCTGAAATCGCACTGCGCCGCGTTTGGCACGGTGAACGTTTCAGCTGGATGATGACTAACATGCTTCACGACTTTGGTGACGAAGTTAGCGATGCAGGTACTGATCCAGAAATGCGTCAGCGCTTTATGGATTCTGAGCTCAGCTACTTCATGAACTACGAAAATGGTCGTCGTGTTATTGCCGAGCAGTATGTAGGTCTTCCTTACGAAGATGTAAAAGAGTAATTTTACGCATCTGCTAAAAACGCCAGGCTGCTTAGTTGCAGCCTGGCGTTTTTATTTGGTCATTCACTTCAGGTTATAGCCAATCTTATGCAGGAACAGCATGCCTGCAATCATCACAACCAATGCTCCAAGAAGTGCTCCAAGGTAGGAGCCAGATAGGTCTGCAACGTAACCGGCAAAAATCGGTGCAACGATCTGAGCAACCCCAAAGCTGATGGTCAGTTTTGCCATCGCTTTCGCTGGGTTGTAGGGGAATGCGCGTCCGACAATGGCCAGCGTTAAGCTGACGATTCCGGCAAAGGTGCCTCCCCAACAAGCGGCGGCAATGAAACTAGCCAAACTTTGGTCGGTCACAAGCGGCAAGATAAACGAAATGATTTGAATGATGTAGGCCAATTGCAGGGCTTGTATCTGTCCAATGCGGTTAGCTACCTTGTCCCAGATCAGTGCCGACGGCGCCGCACAAAGTCCCACGATGACCCACACCCAACCACCTTTGCCGGCTAACTGAGGGGTGTTCTGTAGTATGTCGATAATGAACGTAGCACTAATGACGTAACCGACACCGGCACAGAAATAGGTGGCGATCAGTAGGTTCATAAACCGTGAATCAGGCTCTTCAGTTTGATTTGACGTACCTGCTTCAAATTTAGGTGGGTAGGGCATCCAAAGCCAAGCTGGAATTAGAAACACAGCGCCCATCAATGCAAGGTCTTGCCACTGTTGATCCCAGCTTAGATCGGCCGAAAATAGGGCTGTGATCAAACCGGTAAAGACAATACCGATGCCCATGCCGATGAAATGGACCCCTAATTGTGGCTTGAAATGATTGGCGCGCAACCAGTTTATGACCAGTCCAGAGGCGAGCAGCAGCCCCGCGGTACTGGAGATGCCAGAGAGAAATCTGAGTATTGACCAGAGCAGGTGATCCTCTGTAAGGCCAGTACCATACGTAGTGACCGTCGCAAGAATTAGATAAAAACGGTAGAGATGAAGTTTTGCTGACAGCTCTTTGATATTCGCCGCTAAGATAGCTCCGACTAAATAGCCGATGTAGTTGTAGGTTGCTAACCAGCCTCCCACTAACTTTGAGAGATCTGTCTGCTCTAGCATTTGCGGTAGCAGAGGTGTGTAAGCGAATCGAGCTATGCCAACCGTCAGGATCATTGAACAGATGCCAGCAAAGATAACTTTGTTGCGCTCAATGATTAAATGTCTGTTTGAATCTGTGCTGCTCACAATGCTCAATTCCTAAAGGTGATCGATCACTCTAATGCGAAAAAGTAGATAAATGTATTAAACCTTTAGTGCATCGATTTTAAGATGCGGAATGCCCATTGGATCTTAGTCGTTTCGATTTACAGAAAACCTTTAACAATAGGTCTGCTCTGGATATGAAAACCGCGAGCAGAATCAACGTGCAACCAAGTAGTTGTGACGCGGACATCGTCTCCTTCAGCCAAATCATACCTAAGATAGCCACCCAAACAGGCTCCAATGTCAGGATCAGAGCACCTCGGCTTGCGGGGCCAAGTTTCAGTGAGTAGGTCTGAACAAAAAAGCGCAGACTGGTCCCAATTAACACACTGGCAAGAAACCAGCCTAGAATCGAGATCTCGGCGTTAATGGTCCAGCTTTCGGTTAATAATGAGATCGGCAACAGAACAGCGCCCGCTGTCAGCAGTTGAATCGACGTCAGTGCTCTTAATGGTGTTTTACCGGCGGCGCGACTATTGATGTTTAGGTAGATTGCAAAAGAGATTGCTGACGCTAAGTAGTACCACTCACCCAAACCAAAGACAAAGTTAGATGTTAAGGTGAGAAAAGCAGCACCGATCACAGCAACCGGCACCGCGAACCAGGCAAAACGTGTGGGTTGGTCACCAAATAGTGGCGCCAAAAGAGGTGCAAAAATGGCACCTAAACTGGTCAGAAACGCGCCGATTCCGATATGAGTTCCGTGGAACAGGCCTAATATCCAAAACCCTAGGCCTGCGGCAAATATCACACCAACCAAGGTCACCCGCGAAAGGTCACGTAAGGTGAAGAGTAACAACTCACTGCGTGCGAACAGGGCAATCAGGAGCCCCGCCAACATAAATCGACAGCCCATGAATAGAATGGGTTCAAGACCTAGCAGAACCTCTTTAGAGAATATCCAGCTAATGGCAGCTAACAGGGAGGCCAGCAGCATGAGTAGGTCAGATTTAAGGTATTGAGGGTTCAATGTGTGATCTCGTAAGGTTGAGTGGATAGCATAAACAAAAAAGACGACCCAAGGGTCGTCTTTTTGTTGCTCAATGAAGATTACTTCATTGTTGGCATTGTGAACTCTGGACCAGCACTTAGACCGGTTGGCCAGCGAGCTGTGATTGTCTTCATACGAGTGTAGAAGCGAACGCCATCTGGGCCATGCATGTGCAGTGGACCGAATAGCGAACGTTTCCAGCCACCGAAGCTGTGGAATGCCATAGGTACTGGGATTGGCACGTTTACACCAACCATGCCGACCTGCACGTTTTCACAGAAGTTACGAGCCGTGTCACCGTCACGTGTGAAGATCGCCGTGCCGTTACCGTATTCGTGTTCGTTGATTAGGTTCAGAGCTTCTTCATAGCTGTTAACACGAACAACAGCTAGCACAGGGCCGAAGATCTCTTCGTTGTAGATGCGCATGCCAGGCTTAACGTTATCGAAAAGAGTTGGTCCAACAAAGTAGCCGTTATCATGATTAACCACTTTGAAGTTACGTCCATCAACAACCAACGTTGCGCCTTCTTCAACACCTGAATCGATGTAACCCAATACTTTGTCAGCGTGTACACGGCTGACGAGAGGACCCATGTGTGGCTCTGGTGAAGACATACCGTTACCAACGGTCATCTTCTCTATTTCAGCGGTTAGATCTTTGATCATGTGATCAGCTACTTCGTCGCCCACACAGACAGCAACCGAGATCGCCATACAACGCTCGCCTGCAGAACCGTAAGCAGCACCCATTAGAGAGTTAACAACTTGAGATGGCTCAGCATCTGGCATAACGATCATGTGGTTTTTAGCACCGCCTAGTGCTTGTACACGTTTACCGTGTGCGCTTGCAGTTGAGTAGATGTACTCAGCGATTGGCGTAGAACCTACGAAGCTTACTGCTTGAATGCGCTCATCTGTTAGAAGCACGTCGACCGCTTCTTTGTCACCGTTAACGATGTTGAATACACCATCTGGAAGACCCGCTTCAGTTAGAAGCTCAGCTAGACGCATAGTCGTCGTTGGATCTTTCTCAGAAGGTTTCATTACGAAGGTGTTACCGCAGGCAATTGCTACCGGGAACATCCACATTGGAACCATTGCTGGGAAGTTGAATGGGCTGATACCCGCACAAACACCCATAGGCATCATCTGACTGTAACTATCGACACCGGTACCAACATTTAAGCTGTGTTCGCCTTTTTGTAGGTGAGGGATACCACAAGCGAACTCTACAACTTCAAGCCCACGAGTCAGTTCGCCTTTCGCGTCAGAGAAGACTTTACCGTGCTCAGAAGTAATTAGCTCAGCAAGTTCATCAGCGTTAGCTTCTACTAGCTCTTTAAACTTAAACATGACGCGAGCGCGCTGAAGTGGAGTCACTTTGCTCCAAGTTTTAAAAGCTTCTTGTGCATTGGCAATCGCTGCACGAGTCTCATCTGCAGTTGAAAGCGCAACCTCTTTAGTTTGTGCGCCAGTCGCAGGGTTGTAGACAGGTGCTGTACGACCTGAGTTTGAAGCGACGTGCTGGCCGCCGATGTAGTTACCTACGATAGACATAGAACTTCTCCTTTATTGGTATGGAGTTATTAGACATCATCATATTTGTTGTAACAATATAAAATAATTAATGTATGATATATCAAAATTGATAGATCAATTGGGTGGGTTATGCGCAGTTCAACATTTAACTGGGAAGATGCTCGTTACTTTCTTGCCGTTGCTAGGGCAGGGCAGATGGGCAAGGCGGCCGCGAGCCTCAACATCTCGACGATTACATTGTCGCGTCATCTATCCTATCTACAGCAACGTACCGGTACGCCACTCTTCACCCGTCTCAGTAGAGGCCTTAAATTAACGGATGAGGGGTTGCGTTTGATGCACTATCTTGAACGCGCTGAGGCGGAAATAGAGGCGGCTTCAGAAATTTTTCGAGGCCCAACAAATTCAGTCAGTGGTACGGTCCGAATCGCCGCTCCAGAGGGGTTCGCTCTTCGTGTGCTGACACCGCAACTCAACGCACTATTAGAAGCTAATCCTGATCTCAATCTCGAAATTGTCCCTCAATCACGCGGTTTCTCGTTATCACGTCGTGAGGCCGATATTGCCGTGATGGTCGGTAAACCTACCGAGCCAAATCTGGACTCTATCTGTTTGGGTAGCTATAGCCTTGGGCTCTATGCATCTCGACCGTACCTTGATAAGTTTGGAGTGCCCAAAGACATTGAGGGTTTAGCTAATCACAGATTGATAGGCTATGTAGAGGATCTTCTTTTCTCAGATAAATTGAACACGCCTAGGTCAGTCTGGTCGCAATGGCATTCACAAGCGGCAATCTACTCTCCCATTGGTCAAGTAGAGGCCGTTAAAGCAGGATTAGGGGTAGGGGTATTGCATCGCTTTCTCATAAAAGAGACGGATGATTTAATTAGACTCATTCCTGAGATTGAGGTTCAGCGTGAGTTCTATCTTGTCTATCACCAAAGTACCGAGAAGGTACCTCGAATCGGTGCTACCCTCGAATTTATGAAGGGATTAAAAGTTGAGTAGTGTCTATGAATGATGTCATGATTCTAGGGGCGGGTGCATTAGGTGCTTTTGTCGGTGGTTGTATTGCCAAAGCGGGTTACAGCGTTCAGTTGGTCAATCGCTCAAGCAGTAATGCTGAAGTGGTAAACGCTCAGGGGCTCAAAGTTGAAACCAGTGATGATACCTTTGTTGTTCACCCAAGTGCGGTGCAGTTAGAGCACGCGTGCGATGCTCGTTTTGTACTGCTGTTCACTAAAACCTACCAAAGTGTAGAGGCTATCAAGGCCATTGAACCAAAACTATCACCTTCATCGATCATAGTAACGCTTCAAAACGGTTTGGGTAATGGTCTGCGAATCGCTGAACATGTTAAACAGTCTGTGATTCATGGCGTTACGATGATTCCCGCAACTCAGGTTGAGCCTGGCTTTGTTCGCTCGCACGGGTTTAGCGATACCTGGTTTGGCCCACTCAATCCCAGTGATCAACATGCGCTTTCAGCAGCGATTGAGTTGGAGAAAATACTCACAGAGGCAGGTATTACCGCTGCCAATGTCGATCAGCCACTGAACAAGATCTGGCAGAAAGCCTGCTTTAATGTCGCTATGAACGGAGTTTGTGCCTTAACAGATGCCGGCCCAGGCATTGTTAATGACACTGAGGCGTTGAAGCGGGAAGCTCACGCGTTGGCTGATGAGGCTGTCAGTGTCGCGAACGCAATGGATGCGATTGTGGATACAGAGGCGCTGCATAACCTAATCAACTTCGCCTGTGCCGAACACCGCTTTCATCAGCCCTCGATGTTGCAAGACGTGCGGGCGGGGCGCTTAACAGAGGTCGATTCGTTGAATGGATTTGTTGTTGAACAAGCGAAACGCTTGGGTGTTTCGGTTCCCAAAAATGAGCTGATGACGGCACTCATATTGGCACGCCAGGTTTCACCTAAGTTCTGGTCAGGAGTGAAGTAACTGAGTGGCTACAACTCTTTAGGAAAGGTGTGAATTAATCGCCAATAGGTATACCCAAACAGACCCGTAGCAAGAATCGACCAGAAGGGTGCGGCACCCCAAAGGAACCACTCAGCTGCAGCCCAAAGTCCTGTAAATATGACAGTACCATAGCGGCGCGCTTTGGGTTTGAAAAAAGCTAGGTCATCATCGCGAATCACAATTTGTATCCTTAGGTGGATTGCATATAAAAACGAAGCGTTTATTCTAAACGCATATTAGATATTCGAGCTAATTAAGTTCGATCTGCACAATTAGGAAACAGCGTGTCTACGTCACATCATTATACACTCAAGGTTGAGTGTCCCGGCCGTACTGGATTGGTGGCCGCAATCACTACATTTTTAGCGAATCGTGATTTTTTCATTGTCGAAATGAAGCAGTTTGATGACGAAGTGTCGGGTCGTTTTTTCAGCCGTTTAGAGTTTACAACTCATACACCATTGGATTTAGACCTGATAGCAAAAGAGTTTAATCGCGAAGTTGCTGATGCGTTAGAGATGAACGCTCAGTGGCGCAGTGCTAAAGCGCCCATGAAAACGCTGATACTGGTCTCACAACATGATCACTGCTTGATGGAGCTGCTCTACCAGCAGAAACGAGGTGAGCTCAATATTGAAGTGACAGGCATTCTGTCGAACCACCCAGACCTTGAGCCTGTCGCCAATTTCTACGGCTTAGACTTTGAGTTGTTGCCTAGCCTGGAGACAAAACTTGAGACCAAAGCTGCTCGTGAAAAGCGCATTCTTCAAGCGTTCAAAGAGACAGGTTCTGAGTTGGTGATACTGGCTCGATACATGCAGATTCTGTCGCCTGAGCTCTGTTCGGCGTTGGCTGGGCAGTGCATCAATATACACCACTCATTCTTGCCAGGCTTTAAGGGCGCTAGACCCTATTTCCAAGCTTATGATCGCGGTGTTAAACAGATTGGTGCAACCGCTCACTATGTTACTTCTGATCTTGATGAAGGTCCGATCATCGAACAAGAGGTGGGACGTGTTGATCACAGTTTCGGCCCTGATGATTTGCGAGACATGGGGCGTAACATGGAGAACCTGGCGTTATCCAAAGCCGTGCGTGCTCACACCGAACAGCGCGTCTTTGTGAATGGCCTTAAGACGGTTGTTCTCTCCTAGTTACAGTGCATTTAGGTTCTGCAAATAGTGCTCGGCTGTTTGCAGAATCTCTGTTTTCTCCTCTTCAGGCTTTTTATCCCAGTTACGATAGACCATCGCGGTGCGTGGGTTGTTGCTGAAACGGCTGGCGTGGCGATGTTGGAAGTGCCAATAGAGGCTATTGAATGGGCAGCTGTTATCCCCCGAGCGTTGTTTCACATCGTAGTGACACCCTTTGCAGTAGTCGCTCATTCGATTGATGTACTGGCCTGATCCTGAATAGGGTTTGGAAGCTAGCAAGCCGCCGTCGGCAAACTGACTCATACCGTGGGTGTTGGGCATCTCTACCCACTCAATGGCGTCGATGTAGATGCCTAGATACCAGGCATCAACCTGTTTAGGATCAATGCCAGCCATTAAACAGAAGTTCCCTATAACCATCAGTCGCTGAATGTGGTGCGCGTAGGCGTACTCCAGTGACTGATCAATGCACTGGTGCATGCAGTTCATTTTGGTCTTACCATCCCAGAAAAAGTCGGGGAGATGCCTATCTGCATTCAGGGCATTCATGCTGGGGTATTCAGGTAGATTGATCCAGTAGATGCCACGAACAAACTCGCGCCAACCTAGAATCTGCCTGACAAAGCCCTCTATCTGAGCAAGATCGATACGTTCGGGTTGCTCGCGGTATGCTTGAATGGCTCGCTCAATCACCTGTGCCGGTGAGATCATTTTACAGTTCAGAGCGAAGGAGATTCGTGAATGGTAGAGACTCCATTTGTGCTCCGAGTTCGCCGTCATCGCATCCTGGAATTTTCCAAATAGAGGTAGGCAGTGAGTGCAGAAAAACTCCAGCAACTCCAGCGCTTCACTTCGTGTGATTGGCCAGACAAGTTGTGTGCCCATCTCACCAAAGTAGTTGATGCCGTGTCGATCTAAACGGTTTCGAATATCTTCTGTGTTGTGAGCAAACACCAGTGGTTCTGGAATGTCCGCAAGATCCGCTTTTTTAAACGCTTTTTGGTTCTCGGTATCGTAATTCCAACGACCGCCTTCGGGCTCTTTGCCCTGCATAAGGTAGCCATGTTTAACCCGCATGCGTCGGTAGAAGGCCTCCATGCGGTGTCCAGTATTGGGCTTAAACTCTTTGCTAATCGCTTCAAATGGCAGCAGGAAGTGCTCGGTGTCGAATTCACGCAAACCGGTCCCTTCAGGCAGTGACAGGTTACGACACTGTTCAAGAAGACGTATCTCATCGGGTCGCTGATACTCGATCTGTGTAAAGCCGTGGCATTTGATCAAATGGTTGATCAATGAGTCTAGGGATTTAAAATCGGCAGTCTCATCAAGCGTTAAATGAATGACCTGATGACCCGCGCTTTTAAGAGCCTCGGCAAAGCGCTGCATGGCCATAAAAAAAGCGGTGATCTTTTGCAGATGGTGTTTAACGTAATTCTGCTCTTGGTGCAGTTCAGCAATGAGGTAGGTCACCTCGTCCGATTTATCACGAAACCAGCTGTGTTTGGCGTTGAGTTGGTCGCCGAGTACCAGTCTAAGGGTGCTCATCGCTGTTGCTTAGCCTCGCGTCGACAGCGCTCTGAGCAGTATTTCACCTGCTCCCAATCGCGCTCCCACTTTTTGCGCCAGTTGAAGGGCTTTTGGCACTGCTCACAGATTTTGCTTGGTAGATTGAGTTTGTGGTGCATTATTTCATCTCGATGGGCCAGTCGTGGTAGTCGACACGATCGATTGGCAGCATCATCTCTTCACCGCCCCAACGCTGTATAAATAGCCCCTCAGGGTCATAGGTTTGTGTCTGCTTCGCCAGATTGAATTGTCGATGGCCGCGCGGGTCTGCACCAACTCCACCTAAGTACTGCCAGTTCCCCCAATTACTGGCCAGATCAAAATCGATCAGCGCCTCTTCAAAGTAGGCCGCACCGTAACGCCAGTCAATGCCAAGCTCATGCACTAAGCAGCTCGCCACCAGCTGTCTGGCGCGATTGGATTGATAACCCGTTGCTTTCAACTGACGCATGGCAGCGTTGACGATTGGGTAGGGGGTGGTGCCTTCAATCCAGGACTTCATTCGTTCTGGGTAGAAAGAGGTTAAGGGCTTACGATTAAATGGCCCAGTCTGGTGATAGATCTTGTTGCCCCACTTGTGGGCATACCACTGGAAATAGTCACGCCACAGCAGTTCAAAAAATATCCAGTAGGTCGAGTCATTTGCAACCACATCTTCCTCATAACGATTCAGCCTCTCAATGATGCGCTTGGGTGACAATACCCCTAGCGCTAACCAGGGACTGAATTTAGTCGAGCACGCCCACTCATCCAGACCATTCCTAGTCTCCTTGTAGGTGGCGGGTAGATCACTGGAGAAATAGTGTTCGAGATGGTCTAACGCGCTCTGCTCAGAACCGTTGAAGGCATTCTCGCTAGAGCAATCAATGTTGAATGTGGAACCCTGTTTATCGCCGAGAGGAGGTAGGCTGTCAGGTTCAGCAATAGGGGCATCAACCTCGATCGACTCTATCTTCTTTCTAAAGGGGGTGAAGCTATCCGGCAGTTCCGCTAGGGCAAAGGGAAGTTGTCGCTCACCGTAAAGAGTGTGCGTCTCTAACACTGTTATCACTAGGTGCGGAAAGCGTGATGCGATCTCTTTAAGAGCGCTCTGCTCATAGCTGCCAGTGTGTCGAGAGGTGACTAAATGCTCGACTTGATCACGTAAAATGACCTGGCTTAACGCTTCGACGTAATCGCTTTCAATCACTTCTAACGCCTGGTTCAGCAGGCTAAGTTTGCTGTGCAAGCTTGACAGTGCTTGGTTTAAAAACTGTTGGCGATGCTTACCGATTCCTTTGAAACCAAATCGATTGGTGCGCTTATCCCTGGGGTGTTGGATGAAGAGACAGGTTAGCTGTTCGCTGTTACGGGCTTTATTAAAGACGGGGTTGTCATCAAGGCGTAAGTTGTTGGTGAACCAGAGCAGTGTGTGTCGATACATGGGGCGATCCTATGGTTGAATCTTTGATACGCACTGCTCTGGGCTTTAGAGCACGGAGTGACTGGAATCAATCGGGTTGGAAAATAGATCCTTTGATAGCCGCTTTGACCGTTTTGACAATCAACACCGTTAGCAAAATAGAGACCAGTGTCAGCATCAGGTGGCTCAATGTTTGGAAGAAGAGAGTCTGGCTCTGCTCAAACATGATCAGTGTGCCAATGGTGAAGGCTGCAATTGGGAAAGAGTAGGCCCACCAAGAGACAAAGAAGGGGATTCTTGCAAAACGTGGAAGCTGCGACACAAGTAGCAGAACCAAGAACATCGCCGCGTAGTAGAGGATGTGTGCAAAGTTATCGACAACGCCCTGATTGAGCTTCAAATAGGCAATAAATCCGACCGCGGGCGGCGCGATCATGATAAACAGTGTCGGCAGTAACTTCTCTGGGAGTGGCTCGTGAAAAATGATGCGGTTAAAAACTAATACCTTTAACACAATCCAGTAGACTATTCCGATCGCAAAGAAGAACCAGCTGACCTCGGTAAAGCCCAGCGTAACCCCGCCAATGGGTGCAATGATGTTGCCCACAATCGGGATGAACCAAGCAGGGGTCGTGTGTTGTACCTGCCAGCGAGCGTGGTGTATCCATTGATTCATCAAATAGAGCGTCAAGATCAGTTGGATTGAAGCGCCCATCCACCATACGGCCGTTGCCAGAGGTGTCATGATCTCCGCCATTGCGACCGCGATCAGCATTAAACCGATGGAAAAAGCAGGGAAGAAGCTGATTTTGATGGGGTGATTAAACTCGGCAATCACCTGATGAGCATGACGGCGCATCTTTAATAGGTAGCTGATTGCCAGTGTTGCTAATAGAACGGCCGTAATCACTAACAGTACTTGCCACACAAGGTTAGTAATACCTAGAACCTCAGAGGCTTTTTTCCAAGCGAGGGTTAAGCCACTCATTCCCATTACCGTTGCGAACAGAGCCACCGGCATATGGGCTAGACGAGATGTCACATCATTCATTGTTTAATCCTGTGAAATTAGATGGATCTAATATAAGGGCTAACCTTAATGGCAACATTAAGATTGATCAATTGCTATCACCTCTATGGCATCTCTACTGATCGAAAACTGAATGTTGAAGCGCTCCAAACTGATTCCGTAAATACGTGTCTCATCAGAGTGAAAGGCGGGTCTAGGGTCTTGCCTTAGAACCTCTTCAATGAGTGTCGATAGTTGTGGTTCTTTAGAGATAACCTCTAAGGCCTGTTCAGAAAATTGAATAGGTTGTTGCAAGGGTTCGGGCTGTTCCATGCCGGGGTAAACGGCATCTGGCAGCGCGTCGGAGTAGGGGATGTAGGGTTTGATATCAAAGACCGGAGTGCCATCGACAAGGTCGATACCGGACAGATTCAGGTGAACCCCTTGGTTTGTATTGATTGAGTCGAGTTTCACAACCGATAACCCCATGGCGTTGGGGCGATGTGTGCTGCGTGTGGCAAACACGCCTAGCTTCTCGTTGCCACCTAGGCGGGGTGGTCGAGTTAAAGGCTTCCAGCCGGCATTCAGGTTCTCACTGAACTGAAAAATCAGCCAAACGTGAGAGCAGTGCTCTAACCCCCTAACGGCATCAGGGTCGTTGTAGGGTGAGACTAGCTCCAATACAGCTTGCGCGGAGGGCGCAAGGCCAGGCTGGCGCGGTGCGCCAAACTTCTCTTTGAATGGTGTTTTGATGAAACCGATCGGTTCAATACTGTGCATTCAGTTACATCTCTTCAATCGGTCTATCAGGAACGGCAGCGTCATCGTAGGCCCCCCAAATGGTTTGATCGAACTGAATGACGGATCCCGTCATCATGCCGCTGTCCTCTGAAGCCATCCATAGCACCGCTTTAGCGACCTCATCAGTCTGAAGAATTCTGCCTGCCGGAAGGGTGGCTGCTTTCCGATCAATAAATGAATCATCCCCCGTCTCTTGAGCGATCAGCTCTCGCTCGTGATCAGAGTTCATCCAGCCTATATCGAGCTGATTGACGCGAATTTGGTTTCTTAACAGGGCATAGCCAGAGTTTCTGGTGAGTGTCGCCAAGGCACCTTTTGATGCGCAGTAGGGGGATAGAAAAGGTTGTCCGGCATGTTCTGACATCGATCCAATGTTGATGATGGCTCCTTTGATCTTCTCGCGAATCATCACTTTGACACTCTCTTGCATGAGAAAGAAGGGCGCCTTTGTGTTGATGGCGAACATTTGATCGAACAGTTCTGGAGAGGTCGTCAGTAGGTTGCCTCTATCCGTTAATCCTGCCGCATTCACCAATAGATCAACCCGTCCAAACTGCTGATCGGTCTCGGCCACAATGTTGCGAACCTGGTCTATTTGATCGAGTTCAGCCGCAACAAAATGGGTTTTAATGCCATACTGTTCCGCGATCTCTGAAGAGACCTGTTTGCCTCTGATCTGGTTGCGGCCGGTGATAACAATTCCTGCTGCGCCTGCTTGGGCAAATTGGTGTGCGATGGCTGCGCCCAAGCCTTGAGTGCTGCCTGTAATGATTGCTACTTTTCCATCGATACGGTTCATCAATCTGTCCTAGTTTGATACTGACATCACCATACTGTTAAGAAAGGTTTGTGAAAAGTCTTATCGTCCTGGCGTTCTACAAATACTAATCGCTTCAATGTAAACCGTACCCGCTGCTTTGAGTGCTTCAGATGCTCGGTCAAAGGTGGTGCCGGTGGTATGAATATCATCGATCAATAGGACGTGACTGGGCGCTGGCTGATTGCAGTAGAAGGTCGAACCTAAATTGGTTTTACGTTCTGCACGATTGAGTGAGGCTTGATGGTCTGTTCGACGCTTTTTTTGAAGGGATTGTCGATCAAGGGGGAGCTTTAAATAGCGACTCAAATGTTGGGCAATGATCTCCGCTTGATTAAAGCCACGCAGTGCACAATCGATTGGGTGACTGGGTATCGGTATCAGTGTGGGTTGGGTGCCGAATCGAGAGAGATCGATCTGCTTTGCCAGCAGCTGGCTCATCCAGAAAAGGGGCTCTGGATTCTTTCCCTGTTTGATCTTCTGGAATAGCTCTCGCATGGGGAACTGGTAGATCAGTGGTGATTGTGCGGTATCAAAATGAAACCACTCGCCATAGCAGTCTGGGCAGGATTCGTCTGGTTGATTAAGAGGGTAAGCGCAGACCTGGCAGGGGGTGCTGTTTTTAGCAAGGTCTGCAAAGCAACCCAAACAGAGTGGCTCATTGAACGGTTTGCTTAGTCTGCATAATGGACATTTTGCTGAGTCAAATAGCCACTCAACGATCGACTCTATCTGAAACATCAGTCTGGCCTCCTTGCCTATGATAAATTTAGTTTAGTCAGCGTTTTTAACTCTGTAAAATAGTCGCTCAAACTTAATCTGAAAGGGGCAGTGCGCGGTATGAAGCAGCGTTTTTTTGTGACGGGCACTGAGGTCTCTTCACCCGTCAATGAATTCAGTTGTGCGCTTTTAAAGCAGGCTAATCAGAAAGGGTTTAGCTCTCTGGGTCTTAAGCCCGTTGCGACTGGCTGCAGTGAAGTGGATGGAGAGTTAAAGAGCCAAGAGGCGCTGAATTTAATGGCGTGCTCCTCCATTGAGCTCTCCTATCTTCAGGTGAATCCTTTCTCGCTAGCCGCAAATGCTTCGCCACACATTGCTGCTGAGATGGCGGACGTTAGAATGAGTGCTGATCGAATTAAAGCCTACATGAGCGGTGCACTGATGCGTTCGGTCAACCTGGCATTGGTCGAGGGAGTCAGTGGATGGCGGGCGCCCATCAATGATCGTGAGTCGATGGCTAGCGTCGCACAGGCGCTTGGCTTTTCAGTGATATTGGTCGTCAATCTGAATGAGAATGCGATCAATCAGACCTTGTTAACCGTCGAAGCGATTCGTCGTGATGGTCTCGCTTTGGCCGGCTGGGTCGTGTCACAGACTCAGTGTGACTCTGATGAACGAGCAATCGAGTGGTTGCGCAGAGTGGTTCCAGCGCCTTATTTAGGTTCTCTCGCTAGCGAAGGGGGTGAGTCAGATCGGTTGGATTGGGCGCCACTAGGACTGTAAAAACCGCTCAACAATCTTTGTAAAAAGCGCAGGCTTCTCTGCGTGTGGCCAGTGCCCAGTCCCCTCGATGATTCTGAGTTGAACTTTGGGGAAGCGTTTAACCACCTCGTTTTGGTATTCAGGCTTGATGTAGTCTGATTCGCTGCCTTTGATGAAAAGAGTTGGGCCTAGGTATTCCCCCTCACTCATTGGGCTGGCGATCTGATCATACTCGCGCTCAAGTGCCTCTAAGTTCATTCGCCAATCAAACCCCGCTTCTGTGCGATAGAGGTTCTTCAGAAGAAAGGCTCGAATACTGGCACTGTCTATGTGTTGACTGAGGTGTCGATCAGCCTCGGTTCGGCTCTTGATCTCGTTCAGTGGGACCTGTTTTAGCCCTTTAAACACATCGGTGTGGTGGTGAGGGTATTGCACGGGAGCAATATCAACCACGATTAATCGTGAAACGCGTTCGGGATGATTCAGTGCTAGCTCCATGGCGATCTTGCCGCCCATAGAGTGCCCCAATAGATTAAATTGCTGCAACCCAAGTTGGTCGGCCAGTGCCAGGACGGAGTCTGCAAAAGTGCTGTAGTTAAACTGATCAACCTGAGGAGAGCGGCCATGGTTCAGCATGTCGGGAGCGATGACATCAAACTGCTGTTGCAGTGCTTTGATGGGACCGCCAAGATTTTCCCAGCTGCCGAATAGGCCGTGTAACATCAAAAGCGGTTCACCAGAACCGCTTCGATGAAAGTGCAAGCTCATCGCTTACAGAACATCCAATAGCTCAACGTCAAATAGAAGCGTTGAGTAAGGAGGGATGCCGCCCGGAGAACCTTGCGCACCGTAGGCTAGGTTGTAAGGGATAAATAGGCGCCATTTAGAGCCTTTAGGCATCAACTGAAGGGCTTCAGTCCAACCTGCGATTACACCTGTTACGGGGAATTCGATCGGTTGACCGCGCTCGACAGAGCTGTCGAAGACAGAACCGTCTGTGAATGTGCCGTGGTAGTGAACGCGTACTTTGTTAGCCGTTGTTGGCTTCTCAGCATCCGCATCACCTGCCGATAGGATTTCGTATTGCAGACCCGATTCAGTCACTGTTACTTCATCACGCTTTGCGTTGTCGTCTAGGAACTGTTGGCCAGCAGCCGCTTTCTCTTTGGCTTCTGCTTCTTGTTTAGCGCGTAGGCGTTCAGTCAGCTCGTTGAATGCCGCTTGTAGATCTTCTGGTTCTACGTGCATCGCTTCGCCGGCGAAAGAGGCTTTAAGGCCAAAGGCAACCGCGTTGATGTCTACGCCGTCAAAACCGTTTTGTGCCAGTTGGTCACCCATCTGACGACCAATGCCGTAGCTGGCGCGCTGTTCAATTGTTTCTAATGTAATGTCGCTCATGATTATCCAAATGTTTCGTTTAAGAACGGCGCGCAGGGTAACATATTCGTTACGGTTGAACGAATAGCAGTGGGTCTACGCGTTGGTTATTTAGACTCACGCCCCAGTGTAGGTGGGGTCCTGTCACTCGTCCGGTGGCACCTACCAGACCGATCTGTTGTCCCAGATCGATTTGATCACCGACTTTAACGTCAATTTGGCTCATGTGGCAGTACATGGTGGATAGGCCATGGCCATGGTCGATGATCACGGTATTGCCATTGAAGAAGTAATCTCCTACGGCGGTTACTTTGCCTTTAGCCGCTGCTTTAATCGGTGATCGATCGGGTGCGGCAATGTCCAGTCCAGAGTGGGGTGCACGAGGCTGATCATTGAAAAAACGTTTAAGTCCAAAGGCGCTGGAGTAGGGGCCTTCAGCAGGCATAGCCAAAGTCAGTATTGGGTCTTCGTTTTTGGTAAACAGTTTGTAGGCGCTCTTTTGCTCAGCCGACTCTCGTTTCCAACGTGCAACCTGTTTGGGGTCGGGTTCGACGTATTTACGCTGCTTAATCTTCAAACGCTGTTCTGGATAGGCTTTATCGTCTAATTGAAAGGTTAGAGTCTTGCCACTGAATTTGAGCTCCTGTGCTTTGCCAACGGTTGCCTTAAGGCTAATGCCGGCAACGGCAGTCCACTGTCCCTCTTGATCGACAACCATCACTCGGTAACCGTCATACGTCACTTCAGGTGCAGGTTCGCTGCTGGGCAGGCCTAGGTCTACGATGGCGATACCGCCCGGTACACGAGACTCTGTGGGCAGTGCTTTTGCAGTTAGGCTGAATAGAGCCAGTGACAGTGTCATCAGAAACAGGGGTAATCGCATACTCTCTCCCTTAATTATTAGTGTGCTTATCAATCGTTGGTTTCGGTGTGGATATCTGTAACCGTTGATGTGATGGAGCCTTTTTGCAGTCGAATATTGATACTCTGCCCGGCCTTAACTTGGCGTGAATCGCGTATCACCTCGTGCTGATCAGTCGTCGCCAATGCATAGCCACGCTCAAGCGTCGCTAGCGGGCTAATGGCCTGAAGGCGGCCCACCTTTTCAGCCAGCTCCAGCTTTCGTCGATCAATTTTACTCTTCGTAAGACTCTCTAACCGACTCATCAGTTGTTTAACCTGTTCCTGATGAGCAGTAAGAGTTCTACTCGGATTGAGACGACTAAGCTGGCTTTGGTTCTGATTGAGTTGGCTGCGTTTGTCGCGCATCAATCGGTTCATCGCGCTGTGCAGTCGCAGCTCCAACTCGTCACTACGCTGTACCTGTTCGCGGATACGCTCTCCGGGGTGTCTAAGCCGCTGTCGCAGGCTCTTTAACTGAGCCTGTTTTGCTGCCAATAACCAGCCAAACCGCTGTTTCAAAGCTCGTTCGGCGCGATTGATGTTAGCTAATATCTCTGCGCCATTGGGGCTGAGTAGTTCGGCTGCTGCTGACGGAGTAGGGGCTCTTAAATCCGCCACCATATCGGCGATGGAGAAGTCGACTTCATGCCCGACCGCAGAAACGGTCGGGATGTTTGAGTTGGCTAGACTGAGCGCAACGACCTCTTCGTTAAAGGGCCAGAGATCTTCAAGTGAACCACCACCACGACCCACAATGAGTACATCCGCGATCCCTTCGCGGTTCGCCAGTTCAATCGCCTTAACAATTTGCCCAGCGGCTTCATTGCCTTGAACCGCCGTTGGGTAAAGCCTAACGGGTAGTCCAGGGTAGCGACGTTTGAGTACCGTCAAGATATCGTGAATCGCGGCTCCAGTGGGGGAGGTAATCACGCCTATGCATTTAGGGTGATCAGGGATCGGTTTTTTACGGTCTGCATCAAACAGTCCTTGCGCTTGCAGTTTTAGCTTTAGCTTTTCGAATAGGACTTGGAGTTGCCCTTGGCCATCTTGCTCCATAGCGCTACAGATCATCTGATAGTCGCCACGCCCTTCGTAAAGACTCACGCGCCCAGTAACAACCACCTGGTCACCCTCTTTGGGGGCAAAGTTCACTCGCAAATTGTTACCACGGAACATGGCGCAGCGAACCTGTGCTTTCTGATCTTTAAGTGTGAAGTACCAGTGGCCAGAGCTTGGCTTGGCTAAGTTGCTGATTTCGCCGACGACCCTGATCGAAAGAAACGAGTTCTCCAGCAGCGATTTCACCTGCTTATTCAGCTCGCTAACTGCGATGGCCGTTCGGTTTGAAGAGGTTTGAACATTCATCCGATCATGCTAGCGGTTGTTGCCGCTTTTTAACAGAAAAAATCCTTTTGTGCGGCGCAGAAAAAAGGGTAAAAAATGCCGCTATTTGCTGAGACTTTAGATTGATAAAAAAGGCGTATTTTAGTAATATATTTGGCTAATTTTTTGCCCATTTAGACAGGTTTTTTAGAATGTTACGAATTGTTGAAGAGGCTTTGACCTTTGATGATGTACTTCTCGTTCCCGCTTATTCAGAAGTGTTACCTAACGCCGTTAGTTTGAAAACACGTCTGACCAAGGGTATCGAACTCAACATCCCACTGGTTTCTGCGGCGATGGATACCGTGACTGAATCTCGTCTTGCGATAGCTATGGCGCAAGAGGGTGGTATCGGCATCATTCATAAAAACCTGACCATCGAACAGCAAGCTGAAAATGTTCGCCGAGTGAAAAAGTTTGAGGCGGGTGTTGTCACTGACCCAGTCACTTGCCAGCCGACTACAACGGTTCGTGAAATCATCGCGCTGTCTCGTGAAGTGGGCTTTTCTGGTTTTCCTGTTGTTGAGAACGGCGACCTGGTCGGTATCGTCACTAGCCGCGATGTTCGTTTTGAAGAGAATCTAGATACTCCCGTCTCTAACATCATGACTCCCAAAGAGCGTCTAGTGACGGTGGGTGAAGATGCGACTCACAAAGAGATCTCTGACCTTCTGCGTAAACACCGTATCGAGAAACTGCTAACCGTAAACGATCAGTACCAATTGACGGGTATGGTGACGGTTAAAGATATGAACAAGGCGCAGGCTTACCCTAATGCGGCTAAAGATTCTCGCGGTCGTCTACTGGTAGGCGCTGCGGTAGGTACTGGTGCGGATACAGAAGCTCGCGTTGCAGCACTGGCTGAAGCGGGTGCCGATGTCATTGTTGTTGATACGGCACACGGTCACTCAAAAGGCGTTATCGATCGTGTTCGTTGGGTTAAACAGAACTTCCCAGATGTACAGGTGATCGGCGGTAACATCGCAACAGCAGACGCTGCAATCGCGTTAGCGGATGCGGGTGCTGACGGCGTTAAAGTGGGTATCGGCCCTGGTTCTATCTGTACGACTCGTATCGTTGCAGGTATCGGTGTGCCACAGATCAGTGCGGTTGCCAATGTGGCTGCGGCGATGGCGGAGCGCGGCGTGCCTCTGATTGCTGACGGTGGTATCCGTTTCTCGGGTGATATCTCGAAAGCGATTGTTGCGGGTGCCTCTGCGGTGATGGTGGGTTCTATGCTTGCCGGTACTGATGAAGCGCCAGGTGAAGTTGAGCTGTTCCAAGGTCGTGCATTTAAGTCATACCGTGGTATGGGCTCTTTAGGAGCGATGTCAGGATCCACTGGCTCTTCAGACCGCTACTTCCAAGATGCGAAAGCGGGTGAAGATAAGCTTGTCCCAGAAGGTATTGAAGGTCGTGTACCTTCGAAAGGTCCACTGGCAGGTGTTGTACACCAGTTAATGGGCGGTCTTCGCGCCTCTATGGGTTACACCGGTTCGGGCGATATCGATACCATGCGCACCAAGCCAGAGTTTGTTCGCATTACCAATGCGGGTATGAGCGAAAGTCACGTGCACGATGTCAGCATTACCAAAGAGGCACCAAACTACCGCGTCGGTTAAGACTCGATAGTTAGAATCTCAGTGGGGTAACTCAGGTTGCCCCATTTTTAGTTTTAAGGGCAGCTTGCCCGCAGTTGGAATCAGAAAGAAATGAGCCAAGATATCCATTCGCAACGCATACTTATCCTAGATTTTGGATCGCAGTACACCCAGTTGATCGCACGTCGTGTTCGTGAAATCGGCGTCTACTCTGAGATCTATGCTTGGGATATGGACGAAGCTGACATTCGTGCCTTCAATCCAAAGGGTATCATCCTAGCCGGTGGCCCTGAGTCTGTGACTGAGTTGGATTCTCCACGTGCTCCACAGGTTGTTTTCGATCTAGGTGTTCCGGTTCTGGGTATCTGTTACGGCATGCAGACCATGGCAGAACAGCTTGGCGGTAAAGTGGCTTCGTCGGACGAGCGTGAATTCGGTTATGCACGTGTCCGTTTGATGGATAACGCAAGTCGTCTACTTGAAGGTATCGAAGATCATATGGCAAACAACGGTGTCATGTCGTTGGATGTCTGGATGAGCCACGGCGATAAGGTCGTTGAGTTACCTGAGGGTTTCTCAATCATCGCTGCGACTGAGTCAGCACCCGTTGCCGCTATGTGTGATCCTGCTCGTCAACTTTACGGCGTGCAGTTCCACCCAGAGGTGACTCATACGAAACAGGGTCTGCGTATTCTTGAGCGTTTTGTCCGTGACATCTGTGGTACTGAAGCACTTTGGACGCCGGCCAATATCATTGCGGATCTGGTTGAGCGTGTTCAAGCTCAGGTGGGTGACAATAAAGTATTGCTTGGCCTATCGGGAGGTGTCGATTCCTCTGTGGTTGCAGCGCTTCTGCATAAAGCGATCGGCGATAAGCTGACCTGTGTCTTTGTTGATAACGGTCTTCTTCGTAAGAACGAAGGCGATCAGGTCATGGAGATGTTTGCGAACAACATGGGTGTTCGTGTTATTCGTTCTGATTCTGAAGATCTTTTCTTGGGTCGTCTTAAAGGTGAAGCGGATCCTGAGAAGAAGCGTAAGATTATCGGTAATACCTTCATTGAAGTATTTGATGATGAGGCGGCTAAACTAACTGAGTGTCGCTTCTTGGCTCAGGGCACCATCTACCCGGATGTGATTGAGTCGGCTGCCTCGAAGACCGGCAAGGCGCATGTGATCAAGTCGCACCACAACGTGGGTGGTCTTCCTGAAGATATGGCATTTGAGTTGGTTGAGCCACTGCGTGAACTGTTTAAAGACGAAGTTCGCAAGATCGGTCTTGAACTGGGTCTTCCCTACGATATGGTCTACCGTCACCCCTTCCCAGGCCCTGGTCTCGGTGTTCGTATTTTGGGTGAAGTTAAGAAAGAGTATGCCGACATTCTTCGTGAAGCGGATGCGATCTTTATCGAAGAGCTGCATAAAGCGGATTGGTACCATAAAACGAGCCAAGCCTTTGCCGTATTCCTACCCGTTAAGTCGGTAGGGGTTGTGGGTGATGGCCGCCGTTACGAATGGGTGATTGCGATTCGCGCCGTTGAAACGATCGACTTCATGACCGCTCGCTGGGCTCACCTACCTTACGAGCTGCTAGAGACGGTCTCTAGCCGTATTATCAATGAAATTCCGCAGGTCTCTCGTGTGACATACGATGTTTCGAGCAAACCACCTGCAACCATTGAGTGGGAATAATCGATGTTTCTTTTAAGTTCAGGTGTTTTTCTCTGGTCATTAGCGCACCTTCTTAAGCGCATAGCACCCGCTTTTAGGGCCTCTTTAGGCAATCTTGGAAAAGGCCTGATCGCTGTTGCGATTCTGATCTCAGTGTTAATGATGGTGTTTGGTTATCAGCAAGTTGAGACGACTTACTACTGGGGTCGCAACCCCGCGATGGTGGGTATCAATAACCTGTTGATGCTGCTGGCTGTCTACCTACTGGTCGTTTCAGTCGTTAAAAGTGCATTGGCAAACCGTGTGCGTCATTTGCAACTGAGCGCTGTCAAAACCTGGGCGATTGCGCACTTGATGGTTAATGGTGACAGCGCGTCGTTTGTTCTGTTTGGTGGTCTGCTCGCTTGGGCCGTGATCAGCGTGATACTGATTAACAAAGCGGGTAAGCCTGAACTTGAAAAACGACCAACGAGTCTTGTTCGTGAACTGATTGCCGCCATCGTTACGGCTGTTCTGTTTGGTGCCATAGCCATGGCTCATATGAAACTGGGCTACCCAGTTTTTGGTTAAGGGTCGACTGAGCGTTTAGGGATGAAGCAGATGAAACCATTAATCTTTGGATATCTCATTTTAATGGTCTCTATGCTGCTTCAGTACCAGGTCATTTGGCCTGCTGAGGCTGTGTTGCTGTCTCACTGGTCAGAAGGTCCAGCCAGTCTTCTGTTTCTTCCTCATGGCATCAAAGCGCTGTTGATCGTTTTGGTCGGACCGATTGCGGTTTTACCTATCACTTTAGCTCATTTAACGACCGATATCCTGATCGGAGTCGATGCCGGAAGGATTCTCTTCTCTGCGTTTGTTAGCTCGGTTGTCATGTTAATACCGATGTTGATGTTTAACTACGTCTCGCAACGTCCACTCTTATCGGGTGTAATGGGATCAGGGTTCTCATTGCCTCAAATGACTCGGCTGACCTTCTCGGTTGGTTTGATTGCTGCACTTCTTAATGCATTGGCGAATGCGGCCTGGTATAGCGAGAGCGGTGTAACGCTTTTGGCGTTTCGATATTTAACGGGTGATCTGTTGGGTATATTCGTGGCTCTTCTGCTTTGGAGTCTATTGTCTCGAATTGCTCATAGAGTGAGTGATTAGTTGTGCTGCAGATTACGTTGTTTGCGCTACTCTCTGTTGGATTGCTTATCCAATATGAAGTGATCTTTCCGTTAGAGTCCTATCTACTGCCTGCTTCAGCGGCTAGCTTTCTTTATATTCCGCACGGCATTAAAACGGTGATGGTGGTGTTGTCTGGTTATCGAGCGCTTCTACCGATTTTTACCGCCCATCTTATGGCCTATGTGATATGGGCGGTTCCGACACCGTCGATCGCTTTAGATGCCCTAGTTAGTACACTGGTGATGTTTATTCCATTGGTTATTTGGAACTTTAATCGACTTGCACCACTGTTGGCGCCCCTGCCCATTGCTGACGACTCTAAATTGGTTCTGTTCAGAATTGTTCTGGCTGTCGCTTTTGTATCATCACTATTTAATGCACTTTTGCATACTCTACTGTTCACTAATGAGTCGATCGGACTGTTGTCGTTTAGATTTTTGGTAGGTGACTTGCTAGGTACTCTGCTCGCACTGACTCTGTTGATGCTGTCTAAGAAACACCTAGTGAATCTTATTAAGAAGCAGGTAAACTGACTTTTTAGTCAATTTCGCGATGTGGAATACCTTAGTTGATTGCTAGGTTTAATAAGTCTGCTATAATGCACAAGTTGATAGCAGTGAGAGGCTGTTAAGGCCGAAGTTCCTGCTGAATAATTAAAGGAACTCTGTATGAGCACTTTGAAATTTTATCTAGGTTTGATCAAGCTAATTGATTCAACCTCAAAAGAGCTGGGTTTGGATTCGTTGACTGATTCTGACCGTCAAGTTCTTAACATGCTTTGGGAAGTGGCTGATCAAAATACGGCTAAAGCCTCTCTTAGCTACGAAGTCTTTGCTGACTCTGCGATTGCAAAAGGGATTAAAGTCTCTCGCTCGCAATTCTTTAAGTCATTGAAAAAACTTGAAGATGTTGAGTTGATTAAGCGTGTTGAAGGGCCTCGTAGCTCTACTTACCAGCTGAAAGCTGAGTAATCGCTCGTTAAAAGCAAAACATCAGATTAAAGCTGCACACTGTGCGGCTTTTTTGTTTTTGGGGTGCAAGTTACCATAGGGTTTTAAAATTTAGGACGTAATGTGGACGATCAGTATTGGATGAGGCAGGCGCTTGAGCTAGCGGCGCAGGCGGGTGAGCACAACGAAGTGCCTGTGGGTGCAATTGTTGTCCTTGATGATCAAGTCATAGGTCGTGGCTTTAATCGTCCAATCAGCGGCTGTGATCCATCAGCACATGCAGAGATCCAAGCCCTCAGGGATGCTGCTAATCGTCTTGAGAACTATCGCCTTGTGGATGCAACGCTCTATGTAACGATCGAACCCTGTTCTATGTGTGCTGGTGCCATTGTGCACTCTCGTATCAAGCGATTGGTGTTCGGAGCCTTGGAGCCCAAAGCGGGGGTGGCAACTAGCCAAGCTCAATTTTTTGTTCAGCCTTGGCTCAATCATCGTGTGGAAGTGCAGGGTGGGTTACTGGCAGATGAGTGCTCATCAATGATCAGTGACTTCTTTGCACGCCGTCGAGATGAAAAGCGACAAGCCAGGCTCAACAAGTTTGGCGAGGCCTCTAATCCAGAGGTTTAAGTTTGATAGAACGGTTTTGATTCAACCGCCTGAACGGTTCAATGATCTGCGTATACTTTTGAATGTTGTTCACATAGGTGACGGGTTCACTACCGCGAGCCTCTCCATGACGGGTTTTGGCCGCAATCTCTGGATCTTCAAGTAGTGGTAAAAACTGCGCTACATCCTCCCACCTGTCAGCATTTTTGCCGCCACGTTGAGTCAGTATGCGAGCATCCTCTAGGTGTCCAAAGCCAACATTATAACCGGCCATGGCTAACCAAAGTCGTTCGGGCTCTGGAATACGATCAGGCACTTTTTCTTCCATTTTTCTCAGGTATTTTGCACCCCCGATGATGCTCTCTCTGGGGTCTGTTCTCTCCTCAACCCCCATCTCTTCTGCTGTCGCTTGCGAGAGCATCATGATGCCTCGCACGCCTGTGCTAGAAACGGCATCCTCATCCCAGTGCGACTCTTGATAGCCCACCGCGGCGAGAATGTGATGATCGAGCCCAACCAACTCGCCTGCTTCAACGAAGTAGGGGTTTAAAGGCTTATAGCGCTCCTCAAGTGCCATGCGAAAAGCGTGTGTCTCGACAAAGTTAAGGGGATTTTTGGGTGGGGTAGAGTCTCGGTTGAGCTGCTTAATCAGCCTCTTGGATTCGGGTTTTTCTAACCAATCGCTTACGGCTCGGTTTAGAGTTTGATCTTCACTTTTTAGCGAGTACCAAACAGCAGGAGCGTCGCTTTGGATCTCAAAGGCTTTTGCTAACTCGGGGTGATAGCTTTTCACCCGACTGAAAAGATCGGAAGGTACAACCGCGAAGGTGGCCTCCCTGTTCTGTAATAGGGTCATCAGGTCTAAATGATTGAGTTCCTCAAGAAGGTCAACTTCTATATCGGGTTTGATGCTGAGCAGTTGGGCCGCCTCGGCACTGCCATCCAAAGCAATAATGTTGCCCTCTTTGATATCAGCGAATGATTTAGGACGCTTGAATCCTTGGGTCTTTCTGTAGATAACCAGTGTGCGGCTGTCGCGATAGCTTGGATGGGGTTGGTATATCGACTCTCGAGATGGCGTTAGGTGAAGATTGGCAGCTGCAATATCGGCTCGACGATCACGCAAAGCCTGAAAAACATGTTGATGATCTTCCGCGATAATGAATTCGATACCGACACCTAGATGATCGGCAAAGTTTGTCGCCAGTTGATACTCAAAGCCTGTGCGAGTCTGATCAATATCGAGTGTGGATAGGGGGGCTGCAAGTGAAACGACACGTAGATAGCCTCTATCCGTTATCTGTTCGATCAGCGGTTTTCGGTTGGCACTGGTCAAGACAATCCAAACCGCCAGAAACAGAATGCCGGCAGTATAGATATACGGTCTTAATCTTGGTGCTTGTCGAAGGATAAACATTCGTATTGATTAGCTGCTAGCTCTCCCTAATTGCGTCAGTTTGCGCTAAAATTGCACGTTTTCCAACGCCTGATTCGCAGGATCACCAAGAGGCCTCTGAAACCATGCTCGTTTTGCGCGGAGCTCCAGCTCTTTCTGCCTTCCGTCACGCTAAGCTTTTTAACGCTGTTAGCCAAAAAGTTCCGTCAGTTACCGGACTTTATGCGGAGTTTGTTCACTTTGCCGATATGAACTCTGAGTTGAGTTCTGAGAAACACTCAATTCTTGAGCGTATCCTACGATATGGGCCAAAAGCGGATCAGCAAGATCCCAAAGGCAAACTTATTCTGGTTGTTCCTCGCCCAGGTACTATTTCACCTTGGTCTTCTAAAGCGACTGATATCGTACATAACTGTGGTTTGGATGCGATTGATCGTATTGAGCGCGGTACGGCGTTTTACGTTGAGAGTGCGGCAGAGCTAAGCGAGCAAGAGTTGAGCGATGTTCAGGCCGTGCTTCATGATCGCATGGTTGAAGCGGTCATGAGCGACCTAGAGCAAGCTAGCTCACTATTTAGACACGAACAGCCACGCGAAATGGGTCGTGTTGATATCCTGGGCGGTGGTCGTGAAGCCTTGGCTACCGCTAACCAAACATTGGGTCTAGCACTGGCTGAAGATGAGATCGATTACCTTGTCGATAGCTTCAAAGAACTAGGCCGTAACCCAGCTGACGTAGAGTTGATGATGTTTGCACAGGCGAACTCAGAGCACTGTCGTCACAAGATCTTCAATGCCTCTTGGGATATCGATGGAGAAGCGCAGCAGAAATCTCTGTTCGGTATGATCAAGAACACCAATGAGCTAGGCGGCGAAAAAGTTCTATCAGCGTACAAAGATAACGCGGCTGTTATCGAAGGTTGGCAGGCACCGCGTTTCTACCCGAACTCTGAATCTCAACAGTACGGCTACAATGATGAGCCTGTACATATCCTGATGAAGGTTGAGACCCACAACCACCCAACCGCTATTGCGCCTTTTTCGGGCTCTGCAACGGGTTCTGGCGGTGAAATTCGCGACGAAGGTGCAACAGGTCGTGGTGCTAAACCTAAAGCAGGTTTAACCGGCTTTACGGTCTCTGATCTAAACATTCCTGGTTTTGAGCAACCATGGGAGTCGAAATACGGTAAGCCTGAACGCATTGTGTCGCCACTCGATATCATGATCGAAGGTCCAATTGGTGGCGCGGCGTTCAATAACGAATTTGGTCGTCCAAACCTGAACGGTTATTTCCGCACCTTTGAACAATCGGTACCTGGCGCAAACGGTGAAGAGGTACGTGGATATCACAAACCGATCATGCTGGCCGGTGGTATGGGTAATATCCGTGCTGACCATGTTGAAAAAGGTGAGATCGAGGTTGGTTCTAAACTGATCTGTCTAGGCGGTCCTGCAATGTTGATCGGTCTCGGTGGTGGCGCTGCTTCCTCAATGAGTTCAGGCAGTTCATCAGCCGATCTTGATTTTGCGTCTGTTCAACGTGGCAACCCAGAGATGGAACGTCGCTGTCAGGAGGTTATTGACCGCTGTTGGCAGCTAGGTGAAGCCAACCCAATCGAGTTTATCCACGACGTAGGGGCAGGTGGTCTTTCGAACGCATTCCCAGAATTGGTAAAAGACGGTGGTCGTGGTGGTTACTTCCAGCTACGTAACGTCAACAACGATGAGCCAGGAATGGCTCCGCTAGAGATCTGGTGTAACGAAGCGCAAGAGCGTTATGTGATGTCGGTTAAACCGGCGGATCTTCCGCGTTTTGAAGAGATCTGTCAGCGTGAGCGTTGTCCTTATGCTGTAGTCGGTGAAGCGACAGAAGATCACCACCTCACTCTGAACGACACACACTTTGAAAATAAACCGGTTGATCTACCAATGAGCGTGCTCTTTGGTAAACCGCCTAAAATGCACCGTTCGGTTACTCGCGCACAGTACGAAGTGCCTGCGTTTGATAGCAGCAACATTAAACTGGCTGAAGCGGTTGAACGTGTTCTCAAGCTGCCAGCAGTTGCCTCTAAATCTTTCTTGATCACCATTGGTGACCGCTCGATTACTGGTCAGGTTGTTCGTGATCAGATGGTTGGACCTTGGCAGGTACCTGTTGCCGACTGTGCAGTAACCTCGACAGGCTTTGTCGGTTACACCGGTGAAGCGATGGCAATGGGTGAGCGTACACCACTGGCTGTGGTTGATGGCCCTGCATCTGGTCGTATGGCGATTGGTGAGACACTCACCAACCTTGCTGGCACACCGATTGAAGCCCTAAGTGATGTGAAGCTGTCAGCCAACTGGATGTGTGCTGCAGGTCACCCTGGTGAAGATGAGAAGCTGTACGATACCGTTCGCGCGGTAGGTATGGAGTTGTGTCCTGAACTGGGTATTACGATTCCAGTGGGTAAAGACTCGATGTCGATGCGTACTGTATGGCAGGATGCTGATGAGCAGAAATCTGTGACATCACCACTCTCATTGGTGATCTCTGGCTTTGCACCCGTCTCTGATGTTCGCCGTGTACTGACACCTGAGCTTCGCACGGATCAAGGTGAAACGGATCTGATCTTGTTGGATCTTGGGCAGGGTAAAAACCGCTTGGGCCTATCGGCACTAGCGCAGGTATTTAACGAAGTGGGCGCTGATGTTCCAGATCTTGATGATGCGGATCAGTTCTCTACCTTCTTTGCCGCCATTCAAGGCCTGAATGAGCAAGGTTTACTGCTGGCTTACCACGACCGTTCAGACGGTGGCCTCCTAGCGACCATTGCAGAGATGGCGTTTGCTGGTCGCACTGGTGTTGACTTGAGTTTAGATCTTCTAGCATCTGATAAGTCTGAAATTGCAGCGGCGCTGTTTGCGGAAGAGCTCGGTGCGGTCGTTCAGGTTAAGCGTGAAGATACAGAACAGGTACTGACTGAGTTGAATGCGGCTGGTATCGGTGAGATCGCATCAGTGGTTGGTGCTTTGAATCCTGATGATCTGTTGAACATCAGTTTCGATGATGAAGAGGTCTACTCTGAAAGCCGAGTGACACTGCAGCGTTGGTGGGCAGAGACCTCTTACCAGCTGCAATCGCTACGTGATAACTCAGACTGTGCCAAGCAGGAGTTTGACGCGCTGTTGGATGCTGAAGATCCTGGTCTGAATGCTGACCTTTCGTTCGATGTGAATGAAGATGTTGCCGCACCCTTTATCTCTACTGGGGTTCGTCCAGAGATGGCTGTTCTGCGTGAGCAGGGCGTTAATGGTCAAATTGAGATGGCTGCCGCGTTTGATCGCGCTGGCTTCAATACGGTTGATGTTCACATGAGTGACATCCTTGCGGGTCGTATTGAGCTGGATCGCTTCAAAGGCTTGGTCGCTTGTGGTGGTTTCTCTTACGGTGACGTACTGGGAGCAGGTGAAGGTTGGGCGAAATCGGTTCTGTTTAATGACCGTGCGCGTGATCAATTCAGTGCCTTCTTCGAGCGCCAAGACAGCTTCGCACTGGGTGTCTGTAACGGTTGTCAGATGCTCTCTAACCTACACGAACTGATTCCAGGTGCTGAGCTGTGGCCACACTTTGTGCGCAATGAGTCTGAGCAGTTTGAAGCTCGTGTGGCGATGGTTGAAGTGCAGAAATCGAACTCACTGTTCCTAGCGGGTATGGAAGGTTCGCGTATGCCAATCGCTGTTGCACACGGCGAAGGTCGCGCTGAATTTGCCGATGCGTCGCATCTGGCTAATCTAAGTGGTTCAGGTACCGTGGCGTTGCGTTATGTAAATAACCGCGGCGAATTGACGCAGAACTACCCAGCGAACCCGAACGGTTCACCAGAGGGGATTACCGGTGTTACCTCTGCCGACGGTCGTGTCACCATCATGATGCCTCACCCAGAGCGAGTGTTCCGTGCCGTACAGAACTCTTGGGCTCCAGATCATTGGAGTGAAGATGGTGCATGGATGCGTATGTTCCGTAATGCACGTAAGTGGGTTGGCTAAGCCACCCACTGTTAGCCACTCAATTTAGAGTGTCGAACGCATAAAAAAGGCGACCTAATGGTCGCCTTTCTTCTATCTTTTTTCTGACTATTCGAACAGTCCGAAGGTGATGCGATCGAATAGAGAACGCTCCTCATCTGCTTGCTCTGATGTGTCAGTCGCCTCTGTCGCTGGCGCTTCATCGGCACGCACCGGTTGAGCCAGTGAGCTGGTTGGTTGAATCGGCTCCGCCAGTTCTGTCCCTTCACCGAGCAGGCCAAAGCTTGCGGTGTAGATCAGATCATTGCGTGGTGCTTTGAATGAGCGAACCTGGTAGTCAGGGAAGTTGGTTGCCAAGACAGTACTCGCATCAGCGGCCAGTTCAGTCAGTCCAAGCTCAGTGTAAGCTTCTGCCATGATTGCCAAGGCATCCGGTGTTGCCGGAGTCTCTTGTAGGTTCTCAACCACGTAACGACCACGGTTTGCGGCTGCCAGCCATGCTTGACGTTTCATGTAGTAGAGTGCGACGTGGATTTCGTAGGTGGCTAGACGGTTTTTGAGGTACTGCATACGACGTTGCGCGTCGGCGGCGTACTCGCTGTCTGGGAAGCGGTTAATCAAGGTTGTAAAACTGTCGAACGAGTCGCGTGCTGCACCTGGATCACGCTGAGCCACATCAATGGGTAGGTATTTAGCAAAGAAAGAGCGCTCGGCTTCAAAGGCGCTTAACCCTTTCATGTAGTAGGCGTAGTCGACGTTGTCGTGATTAGGGTGTAGACGAATGAATCGATCGGCTGCGGCTGCAGCAGAGGTGTTTTGGTTCATTCTAAAGTGTGCGTAGATCAACTCTAGCTGTGACTGTTCAGAGTAACGGCCAAATGGGTAGCGCGCTTCAAGAAGTTGTAGTTTCTCGATCGCGAGCTGGTTATTGCCCGCATCAATTGCACTTAGCGCCTCTTCATAGAGCTGCTCCTCAGGAACATCTGGCTCTATTTTCTCCCCATTGCTACTACAACCCACCAGTAGGGTGGCAGCGAAAAGAGCGGGAATCAGTCGGTTAAAACGCATGTTTACATCCTAATCTATATACAGCGGTTCAGCGCTGCGATCTCTATTGAGATATACTATTCAATATTCCTTATTTAAACACAGAGCTTAGCTCACCAAAACACTCTTAGAGCCAGATAGAGCAATAATGTCAGAACATATTCACCTTGAAGCCGTTGTACCCGATGAACTCTACGGTAAACGACTCGATCAAGCCGTTGCGCAGATCTTTCCCGACTACTCCCGTTCACGCCTGCAGGGGTGGATAAAAGAGGGGGAGTTGACCGTTGATGGCAAAGTGCTGCGTACGCGCGACAAGCTGACCGGTGGTGAAAAGATTGTCGTCGACGCTCAAATCGCAGTCATTGAAGAGCATAAGGGTGAGGATATCCCGCTCGATATCGTGTTTGAAGATGAACACATTCTTGTGCTGAACAAACCCTCGGGTTTGGTGGTACACCCTGCGTCGGGTCATGCCGAAGGAACACTGTTGAATGCTCTGTTGCATCACGCCCCAGAGGTAGCTCAGGTACCGCGGGCCGGTATTGTGCATCGCCTTGACCGTGAAACCACTGGCCTGATGGTTGTGGCTAAAACGATTCAAGCGCAAACAGATCTGGTTGAGCAGCTACAAGAGCGTTCGATGGGTCGCGAATACGAAGCGGTTGTTCAGGGTGTCATGATTGGTGGTGGTACCGTTGATGAGCCGATGGGTCGACACAGTAAGAACCGTCTTAAAATGGCGGTTGTGGGGCTGGGTAAAGAGGCGATCACACACTACCGCGTGTTGAAGAAGTTTCGTTCACACACTCACATTCGCCTGAAGCTGGAGACAGGTCGTACGCACCAGATTCGCGTTCACATGGCGCACATTAAATATCCATTGGTCGGCGATCCACTCTACGGTGGTCGTTTCCGTCTGCCAAAGAACTGCAGCGAGCGTATGGTGCAGACGTTGAAAGGGTTTCGTCGCCAAGCGCTGCATGCGAAAAAGTTGGAGCTTTGGCACCCTTACACCGGTGAACACTGCAGCTGGGAGATCGATCTTCCAGACGATATGCAGCGCCTGCTGAGCGTTCTTGATAAAGATGCGACGAAATACGATTACGAGCTATGAACTTAATCTGGGCTGACTGGCCGGCACCGCCGAACATTAAAGCACTCTGTACGACGCGCCAGGGTGGTGTCAGCTCAGCGCCGTTTGATCAGCTTAATTTAGGTGATCACGTTGGGGATGACCCCCAAGCCGTTTTGGATAACCGTCAGTCTCTTCTGAATTCACTCTCTCTAGTGAAACCGGCACAGTGGCTGAAGCAGGTTCACGGTGTTGAAGTGGTTGAGGCGTTCCCAGATCAACAGATTCGTCAAGCGGACGCCTGCTACACAACAGAGGCGGGCGTTGCGTGCGTCATCATGACGGCAGACTGCTTGCCTGTACTATTTACTAATCGATCAGGTAGCAAAGTGGCAGCTGCGCATGCCGGCTGGCGTGGTTTAGCGGAAGGTGTGTTAGAGCAGACTCTTTCGCAGTTTGATGATCCGTCTGAGGTCATGGTGTGGATGGGGCCGGCGATTGGTCCCGATGCGTTTGAAGTGGGTCAGGAGGTGTATGACCGTTTCGTCGACGATCTGGCCCAGTCGCCTGACGCGTTTAAGCCCAGCCCCTCGCATAATGAACGCTGGATGGCCGATATCTACCGCCTAGCTCGATTGCGTCTAAACAGAGCCGGTGTTCGCCAGATTTTTGGCGGCGGTTTATGTACTTACACCGATTCAGAGCGCTTTTTCTCTTACCGTCGCCAAGCTCAAACGGGGCGTATGGCTAGCCTAATTTGGATGGACGATGATGAATAGCTCCGGTTTGGCTGGGCTCGGTATTACCCATCCTATTATTCAGGCGCCGATGGCGGGTGTGTCGACACCTGAACTGGCCGCGGCGGTCTCTAATGCAGGGGCGTTGGGCTCTATTGCGGTTGGAGCTGTTAATGCTGATACCGCGCGTCAATTGATCCAGAGAACGCGGGCTTTGACGGATCAACCGTTCAACGTCAATCTGTTTTGCCATCAGCAACCTCAGCGTAGTGCTCAGGTCGAGCAAGCGTGGATTGAGCGCCTAACTCCGCATTTTGATCGTTTCGGCGCGAATCCACCCGCTCAATTGAATGAGATCTACCTAAGCTTCCTAGATGATCCCAATATGTTGGCGGTGCTGTTAGAAGAGCAGCCTGCGGTTGTCAGCTTTCACTTTGGTCTGCCCGAGGCCGCTTGGATTAAGCAGTTACAAAACAGGGGTGTCCTGACGCTGGCCTGTGTCACCTCGTTGAGCGAAGCGCAGTTAGCGATTGCGGCGGGTGTTGATGCTTTGGTGGCTCAGGGTGTTGAGGCAGGTGGGCATCGCGGTCTCTTCGATCCTCACCAGGATTCACGGCTAATGACAATGGATCTGGTCACTCAGTTGGCCTCTTTTGTTGAACAGCCAATTATTGCCGCAGGCGGCATTATGACAGGGGCTGATATTGCCGCCGCGTTGAGTGCTGGCGCTGTGGCTGTACAGATGGGGACAGCCTTTGTGCTCTGCCCTGAATCTTCGGCCAATGCTGGATATCGAGCCAATCTATGTCGTGGCGCTTCGGTTAACACCGAGATCACATCAGCCATCTCCGGTCGACCGGCTCGCGGCATTATCAATCGAGCGCACACCGAGATTGAGCCTGACAACAGAGCGGATATTCCCGATTACCCTCTGACCTATGATGCGATGAAGCAGTTGGCTACAGCTGCTGCTGCACAGGGCGATGAGGGGTATGCCGCACACTGGGCTGGCACGGGTGCTGGGTTGGCGAGATCCATGCCCGCTGCGCAGCTGGTCGAGACTCTCGTGTCAGAGCTGCAAGCCTCACTCAACTCATAAAATCCGATAATCAGATTGCCTAATTTTTAGTAGTCGATATATACTGTTTATCCATACAGTATATATCGATTGATTAGGTATTAACGATGGCGATTACGCAGATAGCTGATGCGGTCGATCTTACCGCTGACCATTTAAAAATTCCTTTCTATACAGAGAGTGTTCCGGCTGGGTTTCCATCACCGGCTCAAGATTATATTGATAAGACGTTGAGTCTTAATGAGCTCTGCATTAAGCACCCCAATGCCACCTATTTCGTCCGTGTCGATGGTGACTCTATGGACGGTGTGGGTATCTACAAGGGGGATGTCTTGGTGGTCGATCGATCGCTGACCGCTCAGCATGGTGACGTGGTGATTGCCAGTGTCAGCGGTGAGATGACGGTGAAGACGCTGCAGCTACGTCCACGCGTGCGTCTGGTTCCACAGAATCGACGCTACTCGCCCATCGAGTTAAAAGAGGGGAGTGAGTTGCAAGTGTTTGGTGTGGTGGTCAGTGTTGTCAGGGTGTTGAAGTAGTGTCGCAAGTGATCGCGCTGGTCGATTGCAATAACTTCTATGTCTCTTGCGAGCGGCTGTTTCGTCCAGACCTGCAGGGCGTGCCGATGGTGGTGCTCTCTAATAATGATGGTTGTGCTGTTGCGCGCAGTGCCGAGGTGAAAGCCCTAGGCGTCAAAATGGGGGTACCTCGGTTTCAGATTGAAGAGCTGATAGAGCAACACGGTATCTGCACCTTCTCGTCAAACTACACACTCTACGGCGATATCTCTGCGCGTGTTATGAATACGCTGGAATCGATCGCCCCGCGAGTGTTTGTCTACTCAATCGACGAAGCTTTTATGGATCTGTCGGGGCTGCAGAAAAACTACTCACTGTTGGAGTTTGGTCGTTTCACTAAAAGCAAAGTGGAGAAAGAGGTTGGTATACCGGTATGCGTTGGCATATCGACCACTAAAACCTTGGCGAAGTTGGCCAATCAGGGGGCTAAAAAGTACCTCTCTACGGGCGGTGTGGTTGATCTAACCGAGGTCGAACGACAGCGTAAGCTGATGGCAATGACCGAGGTGGGTGATGTCTGGGGTGTTGGACGTCGTATCAGTCAACGTCTGGAGTCGATGGGCGTTAAGAGTGCATTAGATCTTGCCGATGCTGACCCTAAATGGATACGAAAACACTTCTCTGTCGTGTTGGAACGGACGGTGTCTGAACTCAACGGGGTCTCTTGTATCCCCTTTGACGATACCCCGCCGGTCAAGAAGCAGATTGTCGTGTCGCGCTCCTTTGGTGAACGCATCACCGAGCTAGCGGAGATGCGCAAAGCGATTGCCGGTTTTATTACTCGTGCTGCAGAGAAGCTGCGTAAAGAGGGGCAGGTGGCTCAGCATCTGCAGGTCTTTTTGCGCACCAGTCCGTTTGCAAAGAGTCAGCCGCAGTATGCCAACTCCACCAGCGAACGACTGGTGGAGCCAACGGATGATACGCGACAGCTATTGGCCGCTTCGATGCGCCTGATAGAGCGTATCTGGTTAAGTGGTTATCAGTTTGCCAAAGCGGGTGTGATGTTGAGCGACTTTTACGATCCAAAGCTTCAGCAGCAGACGCTATTTTGTGCGGACGGGGAGAGTCGCAGTGAAGCGTTGATGACCACCCTGGATCAGATTAACTATAAAACAGGTCGTGTACAGTTTGCCCGTCGTATCGATCGGAATCCTTGGGATATGAAGCGTGAAATGCTCTCTCCGCGTTACACCACCAGTTGGTTAGAGTTACCGCGAGTCAAATAGAGAGGTGTTAAATAGTTAAAATAATGTCGTAAAAGTTTCATTAAACCCCTTGAAATAGTCAGACTTACCCTCACATAAAAGATAGAAACATTCATTGGCCTTGCTTCGGGAGGCCGCTATCAGTGGAGGCTAAGATGCGCCCAGATAAATTTACTTCAAAATTGCAGGAAGCACTGTCAGATGCTCAGTCATTGGCCGTCGGTAAGGATCACAATCAGATTGAACCTATCCACCTGCTCGCTGCGTTGATCGATCAGCGTGGTGGATCAATTCGTCCCCTGCTCAAGCAGGCTGGTACGGAACTGCCGCAATTAACCCGTAAAGTGGGTGAGGCGCTTGAACGACTGCCGGTGGTCAGTTCGCCCGATGGTGATATTCGCCTATCTCAAGATATGGCTCGTCTATTCAATCTAACCGACAAACTCGCTCAGCAGCGCGGCGATCAGTTCGTGGCGAGTGAGCTCGTCATACTGGCTATGCTGAGTGATAAAGGTGATGCCGGGAAAGTCTTGCAGGCTGCGGGTCTTACACAAGAGAAGCTGGTTGAAGCGATTAATGCGGTAAGGGGAGGTGAAGCGGTGATGGATCCTAATGCAGAAGAGAGCCGTCAAGCTCTGGATAAATACTGTGTTGATTTAACAGAGCGGGCAGAGAGCGGCAAGCTTGATCCGGTGATTGGGCGCGATGATGAGATTCGTCGCACCATTCAAGTGCTCCAGCGTCGCACGAAAAACAATCCGGTACTGATTGGTGAGCCGGGCGTAGGTAAAACCGCCATCGTTGAGGGCCTCGCGCAACGGATCATCAACGGCGAAGTGCCAGAGGGGCTGAAACATAAGCGAGTGCTGTCGCTCGATATGGGATCTCTAATAGCCGGTGCAAAGTTCCGCGGTGAATTCGAGGAGCGATTGAAGGCGGTCCTTAATGAGCTCTCTAAGCAGGAAGGGCAAATCATTCTGTTTATCGATGAGCTTCACACCATGGTCGGTGCCGGTAAGGGCGACGGTGCGATGGATGCCGGTAACATGCTGAAGCCTGCATTAGCACGCGGTGAGCTGCACTGTGTGGGCGCGACTACTCTGGATGAGTATCGTCAGTATGTAGAGAAGGACGCAGCGCTTGAGCGTCGCTTCCAGAAGGTGATTGTTGATGAGCCGAGTGAAGAGGATACGATTGCGATTCTACGTGGTCTTAAAGAGCGCTACGAAGTACACCACGGCGTCGACATCACTGATTCTGCGATCATCGCGTCTGCAAAGCTGAGTCAACGCTACATCACCGATCGTCAGTTGCCTGATAAAGCGATCGATCTGATCGATGAGGCGGCATCCCGTATCCGTATGGAGATGGACTCCAAACCGGAAGAGATGGACCGTCTGGAGCGTCGTCTAATTCAGTTGAAGATGGAGCGTGAGGCGCTGAAAAAAGAGAAGGATTCAGCGGCTAAAAAACGCTTAGAAGAGCTCGAAGAGACCATCAGTGCTCTAGAGAAAGAGTACTCAGATCTAGAAGAGATCTGGAAGGCGGATAAAGCGGTACTGCAGGGTTCTCAGCAGATTAAAGAGCAGTTAGACCAGGCCCGTATCGAGATGGAGCAGGCACGTCGTGCAGGCGATCTGGCGAAAATGTCAGAGATACAGTACGGCAAGATTCCAGAGTTAGAGGCGCAATTGCAAGCGGCCGATAGTGAAGATGAAGCCGAGGCTCAAACGGAGTTGTTGCGCAATAAAGTCACCGAAGAGGAGGTGGCTGAAGTGGTCTCACGCTGGACCGGTATTCCAGTCAATAAAATGCTCGAGGGCGAGCGTGACAAACTGCTGCGCATGGAGCAAGAGCTGCACAAGCGAGTCGTCGGTCAGGGTGAGGCGGTTGAAGCCGTCTCGAATGCGGTGCGCCGCTCAAGAGCAGGTCTGGCTGATCCGAATCGCCCGAACGGTAGCTTCCTATTTTTAGGCCCTACTGGTGTTGGTAAAACTGAGCTGTGTAAAGCGCTAGCCAGCTATCTGTTTGATACCGAAGAGGCGATGGTGCGCATCGACATGTCAGAGTTCATGGAGAAACATTCGGTTGCTCGATTGATTGGTGCACCTCCAGGCTATGTAGGTTATGAAGAGGGCGGTTATCTAACCGAAGCGGTTCGTCGCAAGCCTTACTCAGTCCTACTGTTAGACGAGGTCGAAAAGGCGCATCCCGATGTCTTCAATATCCTGTTGCAGGTGTTAGAAGATGGTCGTTTGACTGATGGTCAGGGTCGTACCGTCGATTTCCGCAATACCATCGTGGTGATGACCTCGAACCTAGGCTCGGATCTGATCGCGGGTTACAGCGATGATCAGGATTATGAGCAGATGAAAGGTGCGGTCATGGAAGTGGTGGGTACCCACTTTAGACCGGAAGTGATCAACCGTATCGACGAAGTTGTCGTGTTCCACAGCTTGCGCAAAGAGCAGGTGGCAGGCATCGCAACCATTCAGTTGGAGCGTCTGCGTAAACGCCTTGCTGAGCATGATCTGGGACTCAAGTTGACATCAACGGCCATGGATAAGTTGGTGGAGGTCGGTTTTGAGCCAATTTATGGTGCAAGGCCACTCAAACGTGCGATTCAGCAGTGGATCGAAAACCCATTGGCGCAGCGTCTATTGGCAGGCGACTTCATGCCTGGAGCTGAAATTGCGGTCGATGTGGCGGACGGTGAATTCACCTTCCGCTAGCTCTACTACGGTGCTAAATCGGGGTCTGGCCTTCTGTCAGACCCCGTTATTGTGAAACCGCTATTTAAACCGCTATCATTGCGCTTCTACCAAATTTTGAGGCACCTCCTTGCTTAGCTATCAACACGGCTTTCACGCCGGAAACTTTGCCGATGTTCACAAACATCTCACCCTTCAACTTCTACTGAATGCGCTCAATAAAAAGGCGAAACCTTGGAGCTATTTAGAGACGCACTCGGGTCGTGGGTTATATGACCTCTCGTCAGAGCAGGCGCAGAAGACCGGTGAGTTTCGTGATGGGGTGGCCAAGCTGTGGGGGCAAAAACAGCCGGAAGCTGTTCAGCAGTACCTGTCAGCCATCGCTGAAGTGTCTCAATCTGATCAGCTTCTTCACTACCCTGGATCACCGACACTGACGGCCCTAAATACACGTGAGCTGGATCAGATTCATCTAATGGAACTGCACCCACAAGAGGTTAAAGAGTTAAAGCGCAATATGCGCCTGTTTGCCAATGTTGGGGTGCACCACCGAGATGGCTATGAAGGAGTCTTATCACTACTCCCCCCTAAACCTAATCGGGGACTTCTATTGATCGACCCCGCTTATGAGGTGAAAGAGGAGTATCAACAGGTGGCGAGCTTTGTCGGAGAGGCAATGAAACGCTGGCCCAATGGTCAAATTGCTGTCTGGTACCCACTGCTGGCGGCTAATCGTCATGAGAATATGCTGAAAGCGATGGTTCGACAGCTACCGGATGTTGGTGTGTTGGATTCACAGTTTATTGTGGCTGAGCCCAAAGAGCGGGGTATGTACGGATCTGGAATGTTGCTGATCAATCCCCCTTGGCAATTTGATCAGCAGTTAGATGAGTTGCTACCGAATGTGTTAGCTCAACTCAACGCAGAAGCGCCAGAGACGACGCTTCGTTGGCTGAAACAGGCGCCTTAAGAGGTCTATTTAGAAAAGAGATGGGCTAGTAAAGCGCCTGCTCATCTTTTACCACCTCAATCAGCAACTCAATGAACAGCTCATCGGCTTCGCTGCGCTCTAAACCAATGTGAACGCTGGTGGTGTCATTGAGCTCATCAGCGATTAACTGAACTGCATTCTCTTGGCCCATATGCTTGCGCGCAATCTCTTTGGCGGTTGAGCAAATCTCCGGCTCCATCAGTACCTTTCGAGTAAAGCGAACCAGCTCTTCAATAACGCGATCTTTCTGTTTTACATCGGAAATCGAAACCATTGTTTTTCTCCCTATGACCTCCCTGAACTATAACTCGCACAATGGAGTCGCGCTAGCAGGAGGGCGGATTTTTGTGAAATTGTCGAAATCGTTGAAAAGTTGTTCTTTTTTTAGACAATTTAGCCGCCGCGACGGTTGAAGTTACTGCGCTGCAGTGCGAAAATTTAAAGCTTACTGTTATATGCAAATAACCCCGCGTATGGCAGACGTTTAAAAGGCTTACTAAGCATTACCCAGCTCAGGTCTAACGCTGCTGATAAAGAGATCCTTATTTCAGTAGTATCGAGTGCTTTTTGTGTTAGCGCACACCCGTATTGATGACGTTTTGGCGGACAATCCCGCTGGCGCTGCACCCACTCATTTATGAATCAGACAAAGACAGAGTGTTGAATAGACAACACAATATTGAGGGTAAAAAGGTGGAACTACTTTCAGGTGCGGAAATGGTCGTACGCGCGCTTCGTGATGAAGGCGTTAAGTACATCTACGGCTATCCTGGCGGCGCATTGCTACACGTTTACGATGCGATCTTCCAACAGGATGAAGTTGAGCACATTCTTGTTCGTCACGAACAAGCAGCAACACACATGGCGGATGCCTACGCTCGTGCAACTAACAAAGCAGGTGTCGCGCTAGTAACTTCTGGCCCAGGTGCAACGAATGCGGTGACTGGCATCGCAACGGCTTACATGGATTCGATTCCAATGGTCGTGATTACAGGTCAGGTTATGAGCTACCTGATCGGTGAGGACGCATTCCAAGAGACGGATATGCTTGGCATCTCTCGTCCGATCGTTAAACACAGCTTCAGTGTGCAGCGTCCAGAGGATATCCCTTCGATCATTAAGAAGGCATTCCACATCGCACAGAGCGGTCGTCCGGGTCCAGTGGTTGTAGATATCCCTAAAGATATGACGACGCCAACTGAGCGTTACCCATACGACTACCCAGCAAACGTGAAAATGCGCTCTTACGGCCCTATCAGTCGTGGCCACAGTGGTCAGATCAAGAAAGCCGTTGATATGTTGCTAGCGGCTAAGCGTCCTGTGATCTACACCGGTGGTGGTGTCATCATGGGTGACGCAAGCGAAGAGCTGGTTAAACTGGCACAAGAGCTTAACTACCCAGTGACTAATACCCTAATGGGTCTTGGCGGCTACCCAGGTACTGATCGTCAATCATTGGGCATGCTGGGTATGCACGGTAGTTACGAAGCCAACATGGCAATGCACCACTCAGACTTCATTCTGGCGGTGGGTGCGCGATTCGATGACCGCGTTACCAACGGCACTGATAAGTTCTGTCCTACGGCGCGCATTGCACACATCGATATCGATCCTGCGTCGATCTCTAAGACGATCGATGTGGATGTGCCGATTGTAGGTCCTGCTAAAGCGGTTCTTAAAGAGATGCTTGAGTTGGTGGCTGAAGCGAAGACTCAGCCAGATGCTGAAGCGATCGCAAACTGGTGGAAACAGATCGATGAGTGGCGTCAACGCCACGGTGGCCGTTTTGAGCTAGGCGACAAGATGAAGCCTCAGCAGGTTATCGAGATGCTCTCTAAAGTGACTAACGGTGATGCGTTCGTCTGTTCTGACGTTGGTCAGCACCAGATGTTTGCGGCTCAGTACTACAAGTTCAATAAGCCAAATCGTTGGATTAACTCGGGCGGCCTAGGCACCATGGGCTTTGGTCTTCCGGCTGCGATGGGGGTTAAGTTGAACTTCCCTGACGCTGACGTTGCCTGTGTTACCGGTGAAGGCTCTATTCAGATGAATATCCAAGAGCTATCGACCTGTAAACAGTACGATCTGCCAGTGAAGATCATCAACCTTAATAACCAATCATTGGGTATGGTTCGCCAGTGGCAAGATATGAACTATGAGTCACGTCACTCGCAGTCTTACATGAAGTCACTACCAGACTTTATCAAACTGGTTGAATCCTACGGTCACGTCGGTATGAAGGTGGAGCGTTACGAAGATCTAGAAGGCGCAATGCGTGAAGCGTTCGCCATGAAAGATCGTCTAGTCTTCATGGATATCTATGTAGATCCATTTGAGCACGTCTACCCAATGCAGGTTCCACGCGGCTCTATGCGTGATATGTGGTTGAACAAAACGGAGAGGACTTAAACGATGCGTCATATCATTTCAGTTCTTCTAGAGAACGAACCCGGTGCACTGTCACGTGTTGTTGGCCTGTTCTCGCAGCGCAACTACAACATTGAATCGCTCACGGTAGCCCCAACTGAAGATCCAACGCTGTCTCGTTTGACAGTAACAACCATCGGTAATGACCGTGTTGTTGAGCAGATCACCAAGCAGTTGAACAAGCTAATCGATGTCGTGAAGGTTGTTGATCTATCGGAAGGCGATCACATCGAACGTGAAGTTATGATGATCAAGCTGAAAGCAAATGGTCAGATGCGTGCAGAGATTAAGCGTACTGCGGATATCTTCCGTGGCCACATCATCGATGTGACGCCGAATACTTACACTGTTCAGTTGATTGGTGATTCGGCTAAGCTGGATGCCTTTATTGCAGCCTTAGGTACCGCATCGATTCTTGAAGTGGTTCGCTCGGGCGTATCCGGTATTGCTCGCGGCGAGAAAGTATTGAGCGTTTAACGCATTTCATACTTCGAAAATCCCGGCTTTTGCTGGGATTTTTTTTGTCTAAAAATAGACTTGTTTGCCTCTCTGTTTAGGGATAAGGTTGACTGATCGGTCCAGATTTCTGATGACCAATCAAACTTCGATCACAAATAAGGAACACCAATAATGAAACGTGTAGTTTTGAAAACACTCGCTCTTTCAGTAGCGGTAGCTTCAGCATCGGCTCAAGCGGCAGACCTAAATCCAGCTGTTGTTTTTGACATGGGTGGTAAGTTCGATAAATCGTTTAACCAGTCTGTTTATAACGGCATGGAGCGATTTAAAGAGGAGAGCGGTGTTAACTACCGTGAGTTCGAGGTGACTAATGCATCACAGCGTGAACAGGCGATCCGTCGTTTTGCGCAGCGTGGTGCTAACCCAATCATCAGCGTTGGCTTCGCCCAAGCTGCGGCCGTTGATAAAGTGGCCGGTGAGTTCCCAGATGCACGCATCACTCTGATCGATATGGTGGTTGATAAGCCAAACGTTCAGTCAGTTGTCTTCAATGAGCACGAGGGTTCATTCCTTGTCGGTATGCTTGCCGCAATGAAATCAGAAACAGGGACTGTCAGCTTTGTCGGTGGCATGGACATTCCACTGATTCGTAAGTTTGAGTGTGGTTATGCTCAGGGTGCTCAGTACGTTAACAAAGATATCAACGTGATCCGTAACATGACCGGTACGACGCCAAGCGCTTGGAATGACCCAGCAAAAGGTGCTGAGCTAGCTGTCAGCCAATTCGACCGTGGTTCTGATGTTGTTTACGCAGCAGCGGGCGGAACAGGTGTTGGTGTCTACCAAGCCGCGGCTGACTCTGGCAAATACGCGATTGGTGTCGACTCTAACCAGAACTACCTACAGCCAGGAACGATGCTAACCTCCATGGTCAAGCGTGTTGATGTAGCAGCGTATAACTCGCTTAAAGCGATGCAAGATGGTACTTGGCAAGCGGGTTTCCAAGCGCTTGGTCTAGCGCAGGGTGGTGTCGATTGGGCGCTTGATGAGCACAACGAAGCGCTGATCACCGCTGAGATGAAATCGGCCGTTGAAGCTGCGAAAAAAGCGATCATCGCTGGTGAAATCAAAGTTCACGACTACATGAGCGACAACAGCTGTCCAGCACTCGACTAAGATAGAGGTCTAACCGAGTGGTGACACAACCTATACAGGATCCCAATCGGGATCCTGTTTCTTATTCAATTCAGTTAGCGAAGATCAATAAACACTTCGGTGCCGTCAAAGCCAATGTCGACGTTGATCTGAATGTCGTCAAAGGTGAGATACACGCCATCGTTGGTGAAAACGGTGCCGGAAAGTCGACACTGATGAGTATCCTCTATGGGTTTTACGAGGCCGATAGTGGTTCTATCTATGTGGATGGCAAAGTGGTCAGTATCACTGACTCTAAACGCGCTATCGAGCTAGGGATTGGCATGGTCCATCAACACTTCATGTTGGTGGATAATTTCACGGTACTTGAGAATATCGTGCTGGGCGCTGAGGGTAGCTGGTCTTTAACGCATTCACTCGCTAAAGCACGTAAAAAACTGCAAGAGATCTCAGACCGTTATGGGTTGAATGTTGATCTGGATGCGGTGGTTTCACACCTACCGGTCGGTTTGCAGCAGCGTGTAGAGATTCTTAAAGCGCTCTATCGCGACGCAAAAATACTGATTCTTGACGAACCTACTGGTGTATTAACCCCTCAAGAGGTGGACCAACTCTTTGCGATTTTAAAAACACTTAAATCACAGGGCGTCAGCATTCTACTGATCACCCATAAGCTGCAAGAGGTGATTGCGATCAGTGATCAGGTCTCTGTTATGCGAGCTGGGGCGATGGTGGCGACCGTTAACACGGCGGAAACTACTCGTGAAGCGCTCGCTGAGCTTATGGTCGGCCGTAAGGTTCTGTTACGGGTAGATAAACAAGAAGCCAATTCGGGCGCAGCGCTGCTTAAGGTGGATTCGCTAACCTGGCATGATGACGCCAATGTGCCTCGTTTGGAGGACGTGTCGTTCACAGTGAGTGCGGGTGAAATCGTTGGTGTTGCTGGTGTATCTGGCAATGGTCAGACCGAACTTCTAGGTCTGTTGTCGGGCATGCTCGATGTGCAGCAAGGGCAGATTAATATTGAAGGAGTCTGCATTGATGCTCAGCATCAAATGACGCCTAAACAGATTCGTCACCTCGGCGTCGGACATGTGGCAGAGGATCGGCACCGTGATGGCATGGTGGGTGCGTTCAGCGCAGAAGAGACGGCCATTATGGGCTTTCAAGATGAGCCGGAGTTCAATGGCTCGATTTTGCAAAATCGCTCTGCCATCACTGAGCACTGTCAGGAGTTAATGAGCACCTTTGATGTGCGCCCAGTGGATCCCAATCTCAAATCGGCCAGTTTCTCTGGCGGTAATCAACAGAAACTCTGTATCGCACGTGAGATGAACGCTACACCTAAAGTGTTACTGGTGGGACAACCGACACGTGGCGTTGATATCGGTGCGATCGAGTTTATACATCAGCAGATTGTTGCGCTGCGTGATCAAGGAAGTGCTGTGTTAGTCGTCTCTGTAGAGTTAGAAGAGATCCTGTCGTTGTGTGATCGAGTGCTGGTGATGTCAGAAGGGCGCATCGTGGGTAATGTGTTGGCTTCAGAAACCGATGCGCGCTCGTTAGGGTTAATGATGTCCAGCTCAAGAAGCGGTGATCAAATGGCTCAGCAGGGGGGGCAATCATGAGTCGTCGTGCAAAGCTCCCTGCTTGGGCAGACATTGGACTAATTCCGTTAATCAATGTCTTGTTGGCGTTTTTGTCAGCCGGTGTTGTGGTGGCTCTGATTGGTGAAAGCCCATTAGAGGCGGTGCAAGTACTTATTCGTGGCGCCTTTGGATACGATGAAGGGGTTGGCTATACGCTCTACTACACAACCAACTTTATCTTTACCGGTTTGGCGGTAGCCGTCGCATTCCATGCGGGGCTATTCAATATCGGTGGGGAGGGGCAGGCGTATATAGGTGGTTTAGGTGTGGGACTGATCTGTCTCGCTTTAGATCATCTTTTGCCATGGTGGGCTCTGCTACCTCTGGCCATTATTGCTGGATCCTTATTTGGTGCTGCTTGGGCGTTTATACCCGGCTATTTGCAAGCTTATCGCGGTAGTCATGTGGTGATTACTACCATTATGTTCAACTTCATTGCGTCTGCATTGATGGTCTATCTATTGGTGAATGTGCTGATTCAACCGGGTTCCATGTCACCAGAGACACGAGCGATTGCTCCCGAATCGACACTGCCGCTGATGCATGAGTTCTTTGCGTTTTTTGGGATCAAGATTACTCAAACGCCGCTTAATCTGTCTCTTTTTGTTGCACTATTGGCTTGTCTGTTTGTCTGGGTGCTTATTTGGAAAACTCGTTGGGGCTATGCCATTCGCATGATCGGTTTCAATGAGTCAGCTGCGGTCTATAGCGGAATCAATCCAAAACGAATGGTCGTCATTGCGATGATGATTTCAGGCTCTTTGGCCGGATTGGTCGCAATCAATGAGGTGATGGGGGCACAAGAGCGTGTCGGTTTAGACTTCGTCTCTGGTGCTGGGTTTACTGGCATCGCTGTCGCCTTGATGGGGCGCAATCACCCATTGGGTATTATCATTGCTAGCCTGCTGTTTGGCGCGCTATTTCAGGGTGGGGCAGAGTTGGCGTTTGAGTTTTCAACCATCACACGTGATCTTGTTGTGGTGATTCAAGGCTTGGTCATTCTGTTCTGCGGTGCTCTGGCCTACATGATGCGTGGACCGCTGGAACGACTCTTTGCATTGGTTTCCCGCTCAAGTCAGGAGGAGCGATAATGGAGTTTTCTGTTCAGTTAATCTCTGCATTAGATTCCACACTTCGACTGGCGGCACCGTTAATTTTATGTGCCATGGCGGGTCTCTTTTCAGAGCGCTCGGGTATTGTAGATATCGGCTTAGAGGGCAAGATGCTAGCGGGTGCCTTTGCGGCGGCGGCAATGACGGCTGTAACGGGTTCGGTATGGTTAGGTCTGCTTGCTGCCATATTGGTCTCAATTATGATGGCGTTACTGCATGGTTTTGCCTGTATCACTCACCGAGGTGATCAGGTCGTCAGTGGTTTGGCTATCAATATCTTAGCGGCAGGTTTGACTGTTGTGTTGGGTATTGCCTGGTTCCGTCGCGGTGGGCAGACACCCTCTCTAACTTCAGAAGAGCGCTTTGGCCCTCTAACCTGGCCGTTGAGTGAGTGGTTGTCGGATGTTCCGCTACTAGGGCCCATCTATACAGAGCTACTCAGTGGACACAATCTATTGGTCTATGTCGCTTTGATGGCGGTACCGATGACGGCTTGGATCGTTTTTAAAACTCGTTTTGGGTTAAGGCTTCGTGCAGTCGGTGAGAATCCGCAGGCGGTTGATACCGCCGGGATTTCAGTCGCTTGGTTGCGTTACCGTGCCGTCATTATGGCGGGTCTGCTCTGTGGTTTAGCAGGTGCTTACCTCTCTATCGCGTTGGGTGCAGGTTTCATTAAAGATATGTCGGCCGGTAAGGGGTACATCGCACTGGCCGCACTTATTTTTGGTAAGTGGCGTCCATTCCCCGCACTCTTCGCTTGTCTTCTATTTGGTTTCTTAGAAGCCGTAGCAACCCGCATGCAGGGGGTTCAACTGCCCGTTGTTGGCGAAATTGATGTACAGCTGATGCAGGCACTTCCTTATATTCTTACCGTTATTCTGTTGGCGGGTTTCATTGGTCGGGCGATCGCACCTAAAGCGATTGGTACCCCTTACAGTAAAGATCGAGCATAACAATGGCACAGCACAAGATTATTTTAGACACAGACCCTGGTATCGATGATGCGATGGCGATTTTTACCGCGATGGCACACCCTGATATTGAGCTGTTGGGCCTTACAACAACCTTTGGCAATGTCTCTGTTGAACAGGCTACTCAAAATGCCCTTACGCTGGTTGAGATGGCCTGCTCTGAAACGCCCGTTGCACAGGGTGTTGCGACGCCGATGATCAAGCCTCTAGCGGAATTTCCAGACTTTGTTCATGGAGTCGATGGGTTTGGTAATCTCAATTTAGCACCCCCTAAGAGAACATCGCTCCCTCAATCGGCGGCTGAATTCATTGTCGATCAAGCGAATCAGAACCCGGGTGAGATCGTTATCGTTGCGATTGGTCCTTTGGGTAACTTAGCTCAGGCGCTGCAGCTGGACCCTGAATTACCTAGCAAGATTAAGCAGGTTGTTATTATGGGTGGCGTGATTGCGAGTGATGGGAATGTCTCTCCGGTAGCTGAGGCTAATATTCTCTCTGATCCGCACGCTGCCGATAAAGTGATGGCTGCGGCTTGGCCTTTGGTCATGGTAGGGCTCGATGTAACTCATCAGATTATGTTGCCTCGATCACTGTTTGATCGTATTGCTAAAGAGAACGCCAAGGTGGGTTCATTTATGCAGAGTGCGGCTAAATTCTACATCGACTTTTACTCTAGCGTGCGGAATATTGATGGCTGCTATTCGCATGACGTTTCGGCCCTCGCTTATGTTGTGCATCCTGAGTTATTTGAAACGGTTTCAGGCCCAATCTGTGTTGCGACAGAAGGCGTTGCTATGGGTCAAACCATCATGAGTCGATTTGGCATACCCTATATGCTGGATTATTGGAAAGATCGTCCTGATCAGATGGCCTGCATGGGTGTTGACGATGCTGGCGTGGTCGATTTTTTCGAAACAGCAATGACAAACAGTTACTGGAGCTAATGGTATGTCGAATTTTTTAGAAGCGGTCGATTATCAATCGGAAGGAGCTAGTGAGGCGTTTGTTAAATCGCTGCATGAGACCGGCTTCGGCGTCCTCAAAAATCATCCTATTGCCGAAGCGCAAGTGCGAGCCATCTACGAGCATTGGCAGGCCTTTTTTAATAGCGATCGCAAATCTGACTTTGACTACAACGTCGGTACTCAGGATGGTTTTTTCTCCAGCAAAATTTCTGAAGTGGCGAAAGATCATACTGTTAAAGACATCAAAGAGTATTTTCACTACTACCCCTGGGGGCAGTGCCCTGAGGATTTGCGTGAAGAGCTACAGGCTTACTATTCTCAAACCAGTTCATTAGCTTCTGAGCTGCTGGGTTGGGTCGAAGAGTTTAGCCCTGAAGAGGTGAAAGCAAGCTACCGTGAGCCACTACCCAATATGATCAACGGCAGTGAACAGACGCTGCTCCGTGTGCTTCACTACCCACCCTTTGATGGTAATGAAGAGCCGGGTGCCATCCGCGCGGCCGCACACGGTGACATAAACCTGCTAACGATTTTGCCCGCAGCCAGTGAGCCAGGTTTGCAGGTTCTCAGCAAAACAGGCGAGTGGCTTGATGTACCGGCTGAGTTTGGAAATTTGATCGTGAACATAGGCGATATGCTGCAAGAGGCATCGGCAGGTTATTTCCCGTCGACCATACATCGAGTGATCAACCCTGTTGGTGGCGCAACCAAAAAATCGCGCATCTCACTGCCGTTGTTTCTTCACCCTAGACCAGATGTGGTTCTATCGGATCGATACACAGCGGATAGCTATTTAAAAGAGCGGCTCAAAGAGTTGGGCGTTATCTGATCCTAAACCCGGCAATGTTCGGGTTTTTTTAGCGCAAAAATATCTGGAATATTCTTTGCATGCTAGGATAACTGGATGATCAATTATAAGGCGATGCAATGAGCGCTTATCTATCGACCCTAGAGTCGATCTATCTCCCTGCAGTGGTTATGTTTTCTCTATTGGTTGGCAGCTTTCTGAATGTTGTGATTCATCGCCTGCCGATTATGATGATGAATAGCTGGCGCCGTGAAGCCGCTGAATTCTTGGATCAGCAGGAGATAAGCGATGATCAACCTATCTCATTGTCTCAGCCACGCTCACGCTGCCCTCAATGCGGACATGCAATACGCTGGTATGAAAACATCCTAATCCTCTCCTATCTGTTAATTTTGAAAGGGCGCTGTTCAGGATGTGCCAGTTCGATCTCTATGCGTTACCCAATGATCGAAGGGTTGACGGCTGTAGTGGGTCTCACTATTGCGCTCTATTTTGGCTTTACTCTTCAGATGTTGGTGATGCTGTTCGTCAGTTACTCTCTGATTGTCTTGATCTTTATCGATGCAGATCATCAGCTGTTGCCCGATCAGATCACCTTGCCCCTTCTTTGGGCGGGTCTACTGGTTAATCTGGTATTTGGCTGGGTCCCGTTGGACTCTGCAGTGACTGGTGCGATGCTTGGCTATCTGGTTCTTTGGCTGGTGTTCTGGCTGTTTAAGTTGGTAACAGGTAAGGAGGGTATGGGCTACGGCGACTTTAAGTTGCTGTCGGCTCTTGGGGCTTGGGGTGGCTATGCGATCCTTCCCGGAATTATTCTGATCTCATCCGTTGCGGGTGTTATCTATGCACTTGTCGGCGCGTTGTTTGGTCGTCAGGATCTCACTAAACCCATGCCGTTTGGCCCATTTTTAGCCTTAGCTGGATGGCTGATGTTGATTTGGGGTGATCAAATTAATCAATGGTATCTGTCGCTTCTTCTATAGATTCGTTAGACTTGCAGCATATTTTTTAAGGGCTTAAACATGACTGACCAGATTGACCCAGAGACGTCTGACGCGACCAGTGAAGATAGCGTAAAGCGACCTCGTGGTATCTATTTGTTACCAAACCTATTTACGACGGGAGCACTGTTCTCAGGTTTCTATGCTGTCATTTCGGGCATGAACGGTCATTTCACTGCAGCGGCAGTCGCCATTTTTGTTGCTATGATTTTTGATGGTTTAGATGGTCGTGTGGCTCGAATGACAAACACACAATCTAAGTTTGGCGCTGAATACGATTCGCTGTCAGATATGGTCTCTTTCGGTGTGGCTCCCGCTCTGGTTAGTTTTACTTGGGTATTACAGAGCTTAGGAAAGTTTGGCTGGGTGGCTGCCTTTATCTACTGCGCCTGTGCTGCACTTCGTTTGGCACGATTTAATACTCAGATTGGCTCTTTGGATAAACGCTACTTTATGGGGCTGCCGAGCCCAGCGGCGGCGGCAACCATTGCTGGATTGATCTGGTTTATGACTGAAAAGGGGATAGACCCAGCCCCATTTGCTTGGTTGATCGCACTCTATGTGGCGCTCATTGGTCTCTCTATGGTGAGTAATGTTCTCTACAACAGCGGTAAAGAGATCAACTTAAAAGGGAAGATCACCTTTGTAAAAATGATTGTGATCGTACTGGTTGTCGCCTTTCTAGCGACAGATCCTGATCTCTACCTGTGGCTTATCTTTCTTGCTTACACTGTATCAGGCCCTATTCAATGGCTGCTTAGAAGTAGAAAACGACAAGCAGAGTAATACATCATTAGAAAGCCACCTTCGGGTGGTTTTTTATTTGTAAGGCATTTGTCAGCTTAGCGACTAATATTAGAGGTATAGCGATAGGAGATTAATTATGTTGATCGGTAAGCCTTCCAAAATTCTAAGCAGTGAAATCACATCTGAATCGGTCTATTTTTCTAGGCGTTCGCTATTGAAAGGACTGGGTTTGGTCGCAGGTGCTGCTTCGATGCCTAGCTATGCGCTGACACAACCCAAGAGTTCCGATCTGCCACTCTATCCTGGTCCTGACTGGTTAAGACCGAAGCTCGAAAGCGCAAAGACAACTTGGAGCGTCGATGAAGAGTTAACGCCTTACGATTCGGTCATTACCTACAACAACTTCTACGAGTTCGGCCTCAATAAAGAGGATCCGTATGAGAGAGCTCAGAATTTTAAGACAGACCCCTGGCAGGTTGAGATAGTGGGTGAGGTAGAGCGCCCGGGTATCTATAACCTGGAGGATCTTCTTGCAAAAGTGGACATAGAAGAGAGGATCTACCGCTTTCGATGCGTAGAGGCATGGTCGATGGTCATTCCTTGGCTCGGTTTCTCTCTGGCTTCACTGATAAAGCAGTTGAATCCAACTTCAAACGCTAAATACGTTGAGTTTGTCACGCTTGAAGACCCAGAGCAGATGCCGGGTCAGCGTTCACTCTTCAGTACCATCGATTGGCCATACAGAGAAGGGTTAAGAATAGATGAGGCAATGCATCCACTGACGTTGTTAGCGGTCGGTGTTTATGGTCAAGCGATGCCTCCACAGAATGGCGCGCCGCTTAGGTTGGTAGTGCCTTGGAAATATGGCTTCAAAAGTATTAAGTCTATCGTGCAGATTCGATTCAGGGAGACCATGCCGCAAAATACTTGGCGCTTAACGGCTTCTCAGGAGTATGGCTTTTATGCCAACGTCAATCCGAATGTAGATCACCCTAGATGGTCGCAAGCGACAGAGAGAAGGCTACCATCATCACTGTTTAATCCGAGAATCATAGAGACTCAAATGTTTAACGGCTATGAAGAGGTCGCACCTCTCTATGCTGGGATGGATCTCTCTAAATGGTATTAACCAGCAGGGGCTTATCTAGACGGCTCATCTGGATAGCACTTTTTTCGTCGTTGGCCTTGCCATTGATATGGCTGGTCTACTTGGCCTATAGCAATCAGTTGGGAGCTGATCCAGCGAAAGAGCTTGTCGATGAATTAGGGCAGTGGGCAATTCGGTTTTTGATCCTGACACTCTGTGCATCAACCTTCAGTCGGCGTTTGAATATAAAGTTTTTGCTGCAACATCGGAGAATGGTGGGGCTGTATGCACTCTTTTATGCGGTGCTCCATCTTTTGGCGGTATCGACCTTTATTCTTGGCTGGCGTGTTGATCTGCTGATTAGAGAGTTAACGGATAGGCCCTATATTATGTTGGGTATGGCTGGGCTTTTGTTGCTCATCCCTTTGGGAATTACATCCACAAAAGGGTGGCAGAAAAAATTGGGTCGTAAATGGACAACGCTTCATAAATTGATCTACCCAGCAGCTATGCTAGCGCTGTTACACCTGGTACTACTAATAAGGGCAAGCATTTTAGAGGCGATGATCTATACGCTTTTAATATCTCTACTTTTAATAGAACGATTGTTTAGAAAAAGAAAACCTAAAAAGAGAGAGTGAACTAACACATAAATCCCAGACGTATCCTATATTGAATGTGTTGAATCAATAAAAACAAACTCAAAGTTCAGCTTTGAAAGGAGTGTAACAATGATTCTGCAGCATCTTTCGGGTGTGTTCTATCACCCAGTAAAAGAGTGGAAGTCAATTGATAAAGACTCTTCACTAACACTAAACAATGTCATTATTCAGCTGGTACTGCTGGCACTTATACCACCTATATCGTTATTCATAGGAACTACCCAGGTGGGATGGAGTGTCTCCTATGGTGAATATCACCTGTTGGCGAGCGAATCCGCCTTTGGAGCCGCGGTAGCATTTTACATTGCTATATTAGGCGTCATCACCGGGTTGACCTACAGCATACGTTGGATGGAGAAAACCTATGGTGCCAACGCGGGTGTTGATGAGTGTGCGCGTTTAGCGCTATACACTGCAACGCCGATGTTGCTGGCAGGGCTCATTGGCCTGTATCCAATGCTGTGGCTCTGCGTGAGTGTCGGAATGTTAGCGGTAGCTTTTAGTGTCTATCTGCTCTACACAGGAGTACCCGTCATAATGCATATTGAAGAGGAGAGAGCGTTTATGTTCTCTACATCAATATTGACGGTTGGTCTTGTAGCGCTTGTCACCATTATGGCTGCGAGCGTTATTCTGTGGAGTACAGTCGTACCGCTGACCATATTAAGTTAAATTTATTTCCCTCAAGGGTTGACGCTCTGTTCAACCTAAGTATAATTCGCGCTCTCGATTACGGAGTCACACCTGATTACAGGTTGATCAGTAACCGAGAGGTGCGAATTAACTGTTTGTTTTTTAAGCAAATAATTGAAAGTTTTTGACGCATAAGACAGTTTTTAATTTTTAAAAAAATATTAAAAACTTGTTGACATGTGATGATGCAATCAATAATATACGCACCTCGCTTGAGACGAGTACTCAAGCAGCCACCAAAAGATCGGTGGCACGCTCTTTAACAATTAATCAGGTAATGCGTGTGGGCGCTTGTTGAGGTTGAGCACAAAAGCTTAACAAGACAAGCAACCTATATGTGAATTCATTTAGCGTAATGTTTTTCTTGA
>NZ_WBYP01000003.1:0-378323 GCF_013282935.1 Marinobacterium sp. xm-d-579 | reverse complement strand
TCAAGAAAAACATTACGCTAAATGAATTCACATATAGGTTGCTTGTCTTGTTAAGCTTTTGTGCTCAACCTCAACAAGCGCCCACACGCATTACCTGATTAATTGTTAAAGAGCGTGCCACCGATCTCTTGGTGGCTGCTTGAGCACTCGTCTCAAGCGAGGTGCGTATATTACCGACACCCGATTTTTATTCAACCCCTTTTTTGTAAAAAAACTAACTTTTTTACAAATAAAACAGGTGGTGTTTCTTTTTACCCAGTTTGACTAGGAAATATTTACCAAATAGGCCTGCTTCAGAGCTGAAAATTTCGTTGCCTGACATATTATCGGCCATACCACAGGCACGATCATTTACGATGACAGCGTCACGCTGCAGTGCATCTTTGATCTGCTTACCGGAATTCGCCATACCCGCATCAACCAACAGTGTCGTCAACGGTGTATCCGAAAGATCGGTTGGAACCTGTGTCGCCGGAAGACCATCTTGCTTAAGCTGCTCAAAGTCAGCTTCACTTAACTGGCTAATATCACCTGAGAAGAGTGACTCTGTAATTCGCTTAGCCGCTTCTACTGCATCATTACCATGCACCAAGCGTGTCACCTCTTCCGCGAGAATCGCTTGCGCTTGAGGACGACCAGTCGCTGCTTTATCTTCCTCTTCAATGTCAGCAATTCTCTCAACATCTAAGAAAGTGAAGTAACGAAGGAACTTGTAAACATCTGCATCAGCCGTCGACATCCAGAATTGGTAGAAGGCGTAGGGCGATGTTTTAGTCGCATCTAACCAGATAGTACCTGACTCGGTTTTACCAAATTTTGTTCCATCTGACTTGGTTACCAGTGGCAGCGTAATACCGAACACCTGGTTGCCATTCATACGGCGTGATAGTTCGATACCACCAGTAATGTTGCCCCACTGATCAGAACCACCGATCTGTAAAGTACAACCGTGCGACTTATTAAGCTGCTGGAAGTCAAAAGACTGAAGAATCATGTAGGTAAACTCTGTAAAAGAGATACCAGATCCCTCACGATCAATACGCTGTTTTACTGACTCTTTTGCAATCATCGAGTTTACAGAGAAGTGCTTGCCCACATCGCGCAGGAAGGTCAGTACATCCATGCCTCGAGTCCAGTCGAGGTTATTTACAACCTCGGCACTGTTATCGCCGTTATCAAAGCTGATGAACTGACTCACTTGTGCTTTGAGTTTATCCACCCAACCAGCAACCGTTGAATCATCGTTTAACTTTCGCTCCTGTGCTTTAAAGCTCGGATCACCGATCAAACCGGTTGCTCCACCCACAAGAGCCAAAGGCTTATGGCCATACTCTTGAAAACGACGCAATGTTAACAGCGGCACTAGGCTACCAATGTGCAGACTATCTGCCGTCGGATCGAAACCACAATAGAGCGTTACAGAACCCTTCTCTAGGTGTTCCATTAACTCATCTTCACTACTCATTTGCGCGACAAGTCCACGCGACTGAAGTTCAGCGATTAAATTGATATTTGCCATGGTTTGTTTCAATCCGATGTTTGCGGTCTTAATTTGAGAGGCGAGATTCTACCGATTGATCATCTGTTAGACAAATTTGATAAGGGATCCATTTGATTAAAATCATCGCTAAATCGCTTTATCTATCGGAATCTAGATGGAACTTTTATACAATTAACTGTCTAAGGGACAAACACTCTGTTTCAACTAATATCTGGCTGTAGGTTTGGCTAAAAATATTTTCAGAAAAGCGAAGCGATTTCCTAAGATGCACCTTGCCGTTGTTGGGTCTCTGTCGTTTATCGCCTTGATGCTCTCGATACTTCCTTCATCGGAGGTAGAAGCCACTCGATCTCAGATCGAACTTATCTCACCCAAAGCCCTTCCAGAAGCACAACTACCGGTGGCTGAAACCACCTCTTCAACCCTTATAGAACACAATGAGCAAACCTCAGCCACCACTGAAGTGGCAGAACAGCCACCCGCTATTGAGTGGCAACGCTTTAAAGTCAAAAGCGGTGACAACCTAAGCAAAATCTTCAAGCGTGCCGGCCTAGGTGCTAAAGATGTTCATAAGATTGCCCAGGCTGATAAAAAAACCAAGCACTTCAATGCGCTCCGTCCTGGCCAGACGCTCAGTCTTCACATTGAAGATAACCAACTCATCACACTGCGCATTGAAAAGAGCCTGTTAGAGTCAGTTGAGTTTTCGCTGACGGATACGGGTTATCAGCAAGAGACCCTAGTACTTGAACCCGAGATGCGCCAGCGGTTCGTCACTGGAGAGATCTCCAGCTCGCTCTACCTTGCAGCCAAAAGCGCCGGTCTATCTGAGAACATCACCATGAAACTGGCCGAGGTATTTGGCTGGGACATCGATTTTGCTCTGGATATTCGCAAAGGCGACCAGTTTAGAGTGCTGTTTGAAGAGAAGTATTTAGATGGAAAAAGAATTGGCGATGGCGACATTCTTGCCGCGGAGTTCACCAATAACGGTGATACTTTCGCCGCCGTTCGCTATGAAGACTCCAACGGTGACGTAAACTACTTCACTCCGGAAGGCCGCAGTATGCGTAAAGCTTTCCTACGCTCCCCTGTCGACTTCCGCCGAATCAGCTCAGGCTTCACACGCGAGCGCTACCATCCAGTGCTTGGCGTAAAACGTCCTCACCGAGGAACTGATTACGCTGCTAAAACAGGCACACCCATCAAGGCAGCCGGGGATGGCAAAGTTATTTGGCGCGGTACAAAAGGCGGATACGGTCGTACGGTCATTATCCAACACGGTGGCAACATCACTACGCTCTATGGCCACATGAGCAAATACAACAGCAAGGTTAAAAAGGGTTCACGCGTTAAGCAAGGCCAGACCATTGGCTACGTAGGTATGAGCGGCACTGCAACCGGCCCCCACCTGCACTATGAGTTCCGAGTTGCGGGGGTCCATAAGAACCCACAGACGGTGAAACTTCCTGCCGCACAACCGATTGCTAAGAAAGAGCGTGCCAACTTCAATAAAGTGGCTAACGATATGATTGCTTCACTTCAGCAGAAGGCTATTGAGCAACTGATTGCCAGTGAGAGTCGTGCAGCAGAGTAAAATGTTTCTGGGCCTCATGTCCGGCACCAGCTTAGATGGGCTCGACATCGCTCTTTGCTACTTCGAACCTGAGTATCAACTACTGCACTCTCGCTGTTTCGAATTCTCTGACGAACTTAAGCAGCGCATTCTTCCCTTTATGACTGGCCAGCCCCAATCGATTGATCAGCTGATGATCCTAGATAGGGACCTGGCCACTTTTGCTGCGGAAGCCATTCTGATCTTCCTGCATGACCACCGCATTGATCCTAAAGAGGTCAACGCTATTGGCTACCACGGTCAAACCCTACGACATAGACCAGACGAAGGCTGCACTCTGCAGGCAGGTAACCCTCATATTCTGGCCGAGATGACCGGAATCGATGTCATTGCCGACTTCAGACGACGCGACCTTGCAGCAGGTGGTGAAGGAGCGCCTTTGGTACCTGCCTTCCATCATTTCCTAACCGAGAAGATGCGCCGACCCTTTGCCCTTTTGAACCTTGGCGGCATTGCAAACCTCTCTCTGTTTACATCAAACGGAGATATTCAAGGTTTTGATACCGGACCTGCTAACACACTGATCGATCAGTGGATCTACCAACATAAGGGGGTTCACTTTGATGCAGAGGGTGCATGGGCGGCGAGCGGTGATATAAACCAACCCTTGCTTGACGCTCTGTTAGACGAGCCCTATTTCCAAAGAGCCGCCCCAAAAAGCACCGGTCGGGAGACCTTCAATCTAGACTGGCTCAATCATAACCTCGCAGACTTTGATCAGCTACCGCCTGAAGATGTTCAAGCGACATTGACTGAATTAACCGCAGTGACCATTGCTGACGCTCTAAAACAGGCCAAGCTGACCCACTGTCAACTGATTCTATGTGGCGGAGGCGCGCGAAACGATCATTTGATTGAACGCCTAACAGCACACCTACCTGACTTCACCATTATATCCAGCGACCTATTAGGCTGGTCAGCCGATGCCATGGAAGCCGCTGCCTTTGCTTGGCTAGCTTGGGCTTTCAAAAACAAAAAAGCTGGGAATATCCCAGCTGTGACAGGCGCCTTCGGTGAGCGTCGCCTTGGCGCGCTCTTTCCCGCTTAAGGCTGAAGGACGTAGCGCAACGTCTCCACTACCTGCTCATTCGTCTTGGCCCAGGCTAGAGATTGAGCATCAACCTCTTTAAGTGGGTGAATCAAATCTTCTGCATGCAGAGTAATGTAAGGCTTACCCAAAGCAGCACAGTAGCCTGCATCGAATGCAGCATTCCACTGCTTATACTTGTCACCAAAACGAATCACAACCAGATCAGCTTGTTCGATCATCCCTTTGGTTCTAATTAGGTTCACTTTGGATGACTGGTGATCACGCCAGAAATTATCTGACTGCTCTCCCAAGTGGTCGCCGGCAGCATCACTGGCAGGGTGATCAGTGACCGGAGCCAAATAGGTAATATCCAGACCCAATGCTTCAGTACCTTGGCGAATCACATCACGCCAATCGGTATGAATTTCACCCGACATATACACTTTGTAACTCATGATAGCCCCCTAATAAAAAAGCCAGCAACTCTTGCTAGGAGCCGCTGGCCTATAGCATTCATTTAAATTGAGAAAGATGAACCACAACCACAGGTCGTTGTTGCATTAGGATTGTTGATCACGAACTGGGAACCCTGTAGACCCTCTTTGTAATCCACCTCTGCACCCACAAGATATTGAAAGCTCATCGGATCAACCACCATGGTCACTCCCGCATTCTCAACCACAGTATCATCTTCAGCCACAGACTCATCGAAAGTGAAGCCGTACGAAAAACCTGCACAGCCACCACCAGTAATGAAGACGCGCAACTTTAGGTTATCGTTCTGCTCCTCTTCAATCAGAGTACGTACCTTATTTGCAGCAGAGTCAGTAAAGATCATATCGGCATCAGCGGACATGAATACACACCTCAAAATTCATTGGAATGGGTGAATTCTCACAAAACCAAGTAAAACAGTCAAGAATTATGGCATCAACGCTACGTTAGTGAGGCCTGCATTCTCTTTTAGGCCAAACATAATGTTCATGATCTGAATTGCCTGACCAGAAGCACCTTTCACTAAGTTATCGATGACTGAGAGAACCACGACCGTATCATCATCTTGTGGACGGTGAACGCTGATACGACAGAAGTTAGACCCTTTTACACTGCGAGTCTCAGGGTGAGAACCTGCAGGCAACACATCGACAAAAGGCTCGTTGGCATAACGTGCTTCAAAGAGCTCTTGCAGACCCGAATCAACAGGGTCTTTCAACGTAGAGTAGAGCGTCGCGTGAATACCACGAATCATCGGCGTCAAATGAGGTACAAAGGTTAAACCGACCGGCTTACCCGCCGCCCAAGTGAGTCCTTGGCGAATTTCAGGGAGGTGGCGGTGGCCAGGCACACCATAGGCTTTAAAACTCTCGCTCGACTCACACAGCAATGTACCAACACTGGCGCCACGACCGGCACCGGATACACCCGACTTACAGTCGGCAATCAAACGGCGTGTATCAACCAAACCCGCTTCTAGCAGCGGCAAAAAGCCCAGCTGAGTCGCGGTGGGGTAACAGCCAGCACAAGCAATTAACTGCGCATCTTTAATCTGCTCCCGATTCAACTCAGGTAAACCGTAGACCGCTTTCTCAACCAGGTCTGGGCAGCTGTGGTCCAGCTTGTACCACTTCTCCCAAAGCGGTACATCCTTGATTCGGAAGTCAGCACCCAGATCGATCACGCGCACACCACGGTCAACTAACGCCGGCGCCATCGACATGGCAACACCGTGCGGCGTTGCAAAGAAGACAACATCACAGGCGGCCAAGCGGTCAACATCTGGCACGGTAAACTCTAGATCGTAATGACCACGAAGATTGGGGAACATATCAGCAACTGGCATACCCTCTTCAGAGCGGGAGGTAATCACCTCGACAGAGACTTCTGAATGGTTGGCCAACAGTCTAAGCAGTTCAACGCCGGTATAACCCGTGCCACCCACAATACCTACTTTAATCACGATAGTTCCACGCTCCATGTTAGCCATACTGACTGAGTCTTAAGAATTCAGGTGCTGTATAATACGCCACAGTGATTTCCAACTCCAGATTCACGATCCAAGGGATTTGTTCAGGCGTACTACTGACACTCCCTTGCTGGCTGTGGATAATGGTCAAAAATGTTTACCGAGGTTAAGTTGATGTCTAAGTCAGAACAGTTATTTGAAGCCGCCCAGAAACACATCCCAGGCGGTGTTAACTCGCCCGTTCGTGCGTTCAAAGGTGTCGGTGGCACACCGGTCTTTGTTAAACGTGCCGAAGGCGCTTACATCTTCGACGAAGATGACAAACAGTACATCGACTACATCGGCTCTTGGGGCCCTATGCTGTTTGGCCACAACTACCCTCCTGTGATCGATGCGGTGCGTGATGCCCTAAACCACGGCATCTCTTTCGGTGCACCAACAGCAATCGAAACAGAGATGGCAGACAAAATTTGTGAGCTTGTACCCTCAATGGAGATGGTTCGCATGACCAGCTCGGGTACTGAAGCGACCATGAGTGCCATCCGATTAGCGCGAGGTTACACCGGTCGCGATAAGATCGTTAAATTTGAAGGCTGCTACCACGGTCATTCCGATTCACTGCTGGTCAAAGCGGGCTCAGGAGCACTGACACTGGGCGAACCAAACTCACCTGGAGTGCCTGCTGCACTGGCGGAGCACACCATCACACTGCAGTTTAACAACCTAGAGAGTGTCAAACAGGCCTTCGCTGAAGTGGGTAAAGAGATTGCGTGCATCATCGTTGAGCCAGTCGCTGGCAACATGAACTGTATCCCTCCAGTAGAAGGATTCTTGGAAGGCTTGCGTGCCATCTGTGATGAATACGAAACCGTTTTGATCTTTGACGAGGTGATGAGTGGCTTCCGCGTAGCGCGCGGCGGTGCACAAGAGCTTTATGGTGTCACACCTGATCTTACCACTCTAGGCAAGATCATTGGCGGCGGCATGCCCGTTGGCGCCTTTGGTGGCAAACTGGAGATCATGCATCAGATCGCGCCACTGGGCCCTGTTTACCAAGCGGGCACCCTATCAGGCAACCCTCTAGCCATGCGTGCCGGCCTTGCTATGCTAACCGCGATGGAGCGTGAAGGCTTGTACGAAGAGTTAAGCGCGAAGACAGAATACCTCACCGAAGGGTTGAAGGCAGTAGCGGCTAAAAACGGCATCTCTGTGACCACGACCGCAGTAGGTGGTATGTTTGGTCTGTTCTTCACCGATCGTGAGAACATCACTGGGTTTAGTGATGCAACCGCCTGTGATGTTGAAGCGTTCGGAAAGTTCTTCCACCACATGCTCGACGAAGGAGTCTATCTGGCACCTTCAGCGTATGAAGCGGGCTTCCTTTCCGCCGCTCATACAGAGGCTGACCTAGACGCAACCATTGCAGCGGCTGACCGCGCCTTTGCGAAACTGGGGTAATCTACGATGACTCTGTTGGGGCAAATACTCCTGTTGCTAGCAGCCATAGCTAGCACGCTCTACCTCTTCAGAGGGACGCAAGATGACCTCGATAGCAGCAGTGAGATCAAAGTCACTCGACTCTCACTGCTGAGCATGATCATTGCACTCATTGGCAGCTTCACCCTGACCAGTGACTCCATGGACAGTTCGACACTGCTTCGGATACTGAACAATTTGGCCCTCTATGCAGGGGCCCCTATGATGGCTAGCGCACTGCTGGCACGTGCGGTGCAGCGCAGCTTCACCATGCAAACCTGGGGGCGTTACCTACTGGCACTGATTGCCCTGTTTGAGCTCTGCCGTAGAATGGATGCCGGAGCAGGTTACGCTATGGTGTTGGCTATTGTTCTAATAGGTGCATTAGGAGCAGCTGCCTTTCTTAGCAAAATCAGATCCCAACGAGCTTCGTTTTTGAGTGCTGCACTTCTACTGGCAATCGCTATTTTCAGCTGGAAAGCCAACACCTCTGATCTACTACTCTACTTAGCCCTTAGTTTGACGCTTCTGTTTGCCTCCAAAGGATTGAAGGCCAAAGCTTCACAGGCATAAAAAAGCAGAGGCGGTAAACCGGCTCTGCTTTTTAATCACTGATATCAATTAGTAGCGGTTCAACATGCCATCAAGGATGTTTTTCGGCGCTTCTGCGTAGTTTTCAAACTCCATTGAGTAGGTCGCACGACCCTGGGATGCTGAACGAAGATCGGTCGCATAACCGAACATCTCACCCAGTGGCACTGCAGCACGAATCACCTTGCCTGATGTCGTATCTTCCATACCCTGAACCAGACCACGACGGCGGTTAAGGTCACCCATCACGTCACCCATGTACTCTTCAGGTGTCACGACTTCCACTTTCATCATCGGCTCTAGAAGACAAGGATCAGCTTCCATAGCGTACTTTTTAAGTGCTTGTGATGCGGCGATCTTGAAGGCCATCTCATTAGAGTCGACATCGTGGAAAGAGCCGTCGTAAAGACGCGCTTTCAGACCGATCAATGGGTAGCCCGCAAGAACACCGTTCTTCATCTGCTCAGAGATACCTTTCTCGATCGCAGGAATGTACTCTTTTGGAATCGCACCACCGACGATCTCATTGATGAACTCCAACCCTTCGTCATCACTTGGCGAGAACTCAACGACAACGTGACCATACTGACCACGACCACCTGACTGGCGGGCAAACTTGTGGTTTGCAACAACACTGCTGCGGATCTTCTCACGGTAAGCCACCTGAGGCTTACCGATGTTCGCTTCAACCTTGAACTCACGTTTCATACGGTCAACGATGATGTCTAGGTGAAGCTCTCCCATACCCGAAATAATGGTCTGGCCTGTCTCTTGATCGGTCTCAACACGGAAGGATGGATCCTCCTGCGCCAATTTGCCCAGTGCCAAGCCCATCTTCTCTTGATCCGCTTGTGATTTAGGCTCAACCGCAACCGAGATCACTGGCTCAGGGAACTCCATACGCTCTAGAACGATCTTCTTGTCAGCATCACACAGCGTATCACCTGTGGTCACATCTTTAAGACCGATCATCGCAGCGATGTCGCCTGCACGAACCTCTTTAATCTCTTCACGGCTGTTAGCGTGCATCTGCACCATACGACCGATGCGCTCTTTCTTCTGCTTAACCGAGTTATAAACGCTGTCACCAGATACCAACACACCTGAGTAGACACGAACGAACGTCAAGGTTCCCACAAAGGGATCGGTAGCGATCTTGAATGCCAGTGATGCGAACGGCGCGTTGTCATCCGCTTCACGCGTTTCAACGGTCTCAGCAGCATCATCCAATGTACCTTCGATCGCTTTGACCTCAGTCGGCGATGGTAGGTACTCAATAACCGCATCGAGTACTGCTTGAACGCCTTTGTTCTTGAACGCAGAACCGGCTAGCATCAAAACAATCTCGTTATTCAGAGTACGCTGACGCAGACCCGCTTTAATCTCATCAATAGATAGCTCACCCTCTTCAAGGTACTTATCCATCAACTCTTCATTGGCTTCGGCCGCCGCTTCTAGCAGCTCTTCACGAAGCTCTTCGGCACGGTCCTGTAGATCAGCTGGAATCTCTTCCAGATCATAGGTCATACCTTGATCGGCTTCGTTCCACATGATCGCTTTCATGCTGATCAGGTCAACGACGCCTTTGAATTCATCTTCAGCACCAATCGGAATATTAATAGGTACTGGTACAGCACCCAGGCGCTGTTTAAGCTGATCAACCACCATGTAGAAATCTGCACCGGCACGGTCCATCTTGTTCACAAACACCATACGAGGTACTTCGTACTTGTTTGCTTGACGCCATACCGTTTCAGTCTGCGGCTGAACACCCGAAGAGGCACAGAGCACAACAACGGCACCATCCAGTACACGCAGTGAACGCTCTACCTCAATGGTAAAGTCAACGTGCCCAGGAGTATCAATGATGTTAACGCGGTGCTCATCGAACTGCTGATTCATCCCTTTCCAGAAACAGGTTGTCGCAGCCGAGGTAATGGTGATACCACGCTCCTGCTCTTGCTCCATCCAGTCCATGGTTGCAGCGCCATCGTGCACTTCACCGATCTTGTGTGACATGCCTGTGTAGAACAGAACGCGTTCGGTTGTTGTCGTTTTACCAGCATCTACGTGAGCACAGATACCAATGTTACGGTAACGATTAATTGGGGTAGTACGAGCCATTGATCAAACTCCTGAAACGTAAAAAGCCCTCGTCATAAACGAAGGCTTTAAAAAAGCGAATTTAAAGCTGGCGAAATGATAACACCATTTCGCCAGATAAAAACGCTTAGAAGCGGAAGTGTGCGAACGCTTTGTTAGCGTCAGCCATGCGGTGAACGTCTTCACGTTTCTTAACCGCAGCGCCACGGCCTTCAGCCGCGTCTAGTAGCTCGCCCGCTAGACGAAGAGACATGTCTTTTTCGCCACGCTTACGCGATGCGTCAACCAGCCAACGCATTGCAAGCGCCATACGACGTGATGGACGAACTTCAACAGGTACTTGGTAAGTTGCACCACCAACGCGGCGAGACTTAACTTCGACCATAGGCTGAACAGTTTCCAACGCTTTATCAAACAGTTCCAAAGGATCTGCTTTAGTACGCTCTTCAACTTTCGCTAGAGCGCCGTAAACGATGCTCTCTGCTACAGATTTTTTACCGCTAATCATCAAGTGGTTGATGAATTTAGCCAGTGTGATGTTTCCGAATTTAGGATCCGGTAGAATTTCGCGCTTTGCAGCGACGCGTCTTCTTGGCATGGATAAGCCCTCAATAAATCGTTTAAAAGGTCTTCAGGTTACTCAGGCAATTAAGCCTGCCCTTACTCTTATCGTCTCGGTCTAGCTACCAGCGCGGACTAGGTCCTGCTTAACAGCTTCGCCGACTCTCATAGAGAGTAGACGAACTTAAGACTTAGGACGCTTAGCACCGTACTTAGAGCGGCCCTGTTTACGGTCGTTAACGCCCGCACAGTCAAGCGCACCACGTACAGTGTGGTAACGTACACCAGGTAGGTCTTTAACACGGCCACCACGGATAAGAACAACACTGTGCTCCTGTAGGTTGTGACCTTCACCACCGATGTATGAAGAAACTTCGAAACCGTTAGTAAGACGAACACGACAAACTTTACGTAGTGCTGAGTTCGGTTTCTTAGGTGTAGTAGTGTAAACGCGGGTACATACGCCACGACGTTGAGGACAAGCTTCTAATGCACGAACATCAGACTTCTCTACAACGCGTTTACGTGGTTTGCGCACCAGCTGGTTGATAGTTGCCATTAAGCAAACTCCACGTTTAGTTAAACAACAAAAAGACTAGGACCGAAGCCCTAGTCATTCAGGGGGCGAAATTTTAATCAATTCCACCCCTTCTCGTCAACGTCTTCTGAAATTATTCAGAATCTTCCACTGAAGCGTTCAATGCTTCAGTCAAAGCTGCTTGTACTTCTTCAGCACTTACAGTGACGCTAGATTCTGTATCCTGCATACGTTTGCGTTTGCGTTCGCTGTGGTATGCAAGACCAGTACCGGCTGGGATCAGACGACCCACAACCACGTTCTCTTTCAGACCGCGCAAGTAATCTTTCTTGCCGGTTACTGCACCTTCCGTTAGGACACGAGTTGTCTCCTGGAACGACGCTGCAGAGATGAACGACTCTGTTGCCAGAGAGGCTTTAGTAATACCTAGAAGCACACGTTCAAACTTAGCTGGCTGCTTACCTTCAGCAACCAATTTTTCGTTTGCGATTGTCACATCTACGAATTCAGCCTGTTCACCCTGAATGAATTCAGAATCACCGCTATCTAGGATCTCTACCTTGCGAAGCATCTGACGCACAATCACTTCGATGTGCTTGTCGTTGATGCCTACACCCTGTAGACGGTAAACGTCTTGGATCTCAGAAACGATGTATTTAGCTAGCTCTTCTACGCCCAATACGTGCAGGATATCGTGTGCACTTGATGGACCATCTGAGATCACCTCACCCTTCTCAACTGTCTCACCTTCGAAGACGTTAAGCGAGCGCCACTTCTGAATCATCACTTCGATTGGATCCGCACCATCAGTTGGAGTGATCACAATACGACGCTTACCTTTGGTCTCTTTACCAAAGCTGACAGTACCTGAAATCTCAGCAAGCACAGCCGCTTCTTTTGGTTTACGCGCTTCGAATAGATCCGCTACGCGTGGAAGACCACCGGTGATATCTTTGTTGACAGTACCCTCTTGTGGTAGACGTGCTAGGACGTCACCAACACCCACATCTGCACCATCTTGAAGGTTCAAGATCGCATTAGGTGGCAGCATGTACTGTGCAGGCATTGCTGTACCAGCGTGAAGAACGTCTTCACCCTTGGCATCAACAAGCTTGATCATTGGACGGATATCTTTACCTGCCTGTGGGCGGTCTTTGATATCCAATACTTCGATCGTAGTTAGACCTGTTAGCTCATCCGCTTGGCGCTTAACAGTGATGCCGTCTTCAAGACCAGCAAACTGAATGCGACCCGCAACCTCGGTTACGATTGGGTGAGTGTGCGGATCCCAGTTAGCAATGATTGCGCCTGCTTCGACAGTGTCGCCATCTTTCGCTTTGATCACTGCACCGTAAGGTACTTTGTAACGCTCGCGCTCACGACCGTGCTCATCGGTTACACCGATCTCACCAGATCGTGAAGAAGCGACTAGGTTGCCATCTGCACGCTCAACGGTTTTAAGGTTGTGTAGACGAATTTCACCGCCGTTCTTAACCTGGATGTTATCGACAGCAGCTGCTCGTGATGCCGCACCACCGATGTGGAAGGTACGCATGGTAAGCTGTGTACCCGGCTCACCGATTGACTGTGCAGCGATAACGCCGACAGCTTCACCGATGTTAACCTTGTGACCGCGACCTAGGTCACGACCGTAACAGCTTGAACAGATACCGTGGTGTGATTCACAGGTAATAGCAGAACGAACGATCACTTCATCGATCGAGCTGTAAGTATCGTCATTATCTAGACGTGCTACCCAAGCTTCATCCATCAATGTACCCGCAGGGATCAATACATCTTTACCCTGTGGATCAAGAACGTCTTGTGCAATAACACGACCAAGAACACGCTCACCTAGACCAACAACTACGTCGCCGCCTTCGATTAGCGCCTGGATCACTAGACCCTCTTCAGTGCCACAATCTTGCTCTGTGATAACCACATCCTGAGCAACGTCTACTAGACGACGAGTTAGGTAACCCGAGTTCGCAGTCTTAAGTGCCGTATCGGCTAGACCCTTACGAGCACCGTGAGTCGAGATGAAGTACTGAAGTACGTTTAGTCCTTCACGGAAGTTAGCCGTGATCGGTGTCTCGATGATCGAGCCATCTGGCTTAGCCATCAGACCACGCATACCTGCTAGCTGACGAATCTGAGCCGCACTACCACGTGCGCCTGAGTCGGCCATCATGTAGACAGAGTTGAAAGACTCTTGCTCTTCCTGCTCGCCTTCAGCGTTGATCACTGTGTCAGACTTCAGGTTGTCCATCATCTTCTTAGCAAGCAATTCGTTTGCACGAGACCAGATATCGACAACCTTGTTGTATTTCTCACCCTGAGTAACAAGACCGTCTGCGAACTGACGCTCGATCTCTTTCACTTCAGTGTCGGCTTCAGCAACAATGTTCACTTTCTCATCTGGGATAACGAAATCGTTAACACCGATCGATGCACCTGAAAGCGCTGCTTGACGGAAGCCCATGTACATTAGCTGGTCAGCAAAGATAACCGTATCCTTCAGACCACAACGACGGTACGCCTCGTTAAGAAGACGCGAGATCGCTTTCTTCTTCATCGCCTGGTTGATCAGTTCGAACGGAAGACCCGTTGGAACGATATCAAACAGCATTGCACGACCCACTGTCGTATCAACGATTGCAGTGCGAGACTCTTCGTTACCTTCGATGTCGCGGATCGTTTCGTTGATACGAACCTTCACGCGAGCCTGTAGGTGAACCTGTTTAGCACCATACGCACGCTGAACCTCTTTGATATCAGAGAATGCCATGCCTTCGCCCTGCGCATTGATGCGCTCACGAGTCATGTAGTACAGACCCAATACCACGTCCTGTGAAGGAACGATGATCGGCTCACCATTTGATGGCGAAAGAATGTTGTTGGTAGACATCATCAAAGCACGAGCTTCAAGCTGCGCCTCGATCGTCAACGGTACGTGTACCGCCATCTGGTCACCGTCGAAGTCGGCGTTATACGCAGCACACACAAGTGGGTGTAGCTGGATCGCTTTACCTTCGATCAAAACAGGCTCAAATGCCTGGATACCAAGACGGTGAAGTGTCGGTGCACGGTTTAGAAGAACTGGATGCTCACGGATAACCTCATCAAGGATATCCCATACAAGCGGCTCTTCACGCTCAACCATCTTCTTAGCGGCTTTAATCGTAGTTGCGTAACCACGAAGCTCTAGCTTAGAGAAGATAAATGGCTTGAATAACTCAAGAGCCATCTTCTTAGGAAGACCACACTGGTGAAGACGCAGTGATGGGCCAACCACGATTACAGAACGACCAGAGTAGTCAACACGCTTACCTAGAAGGTTCTGACGGAAACGACCCTGCTTACCTTTGATCATGTCAGCAAGCGACTTCAGAGGACGCTTGTTAGAGCCAGTGATGGCACGACCACGACGACCGTTATCAAGCAACGCATCGACAGATTCCTGCAACATACGTTTTTCGTTACGTACGATGATATCTGGAGCGTTAAGGTCTAGAAGACGCTTCAAACGGTTGTTACGGTTGATCACACGACGGTATAGATCGTTAAGATCAGAGGTTGCGAAACGACCACCGTCCAGTGGTACTAGTGGACGTAGATCTGGTGGTAGAACTGGAAGAACTTTTAGGATCATCCACTCTGGGTTGTTACCAGACTTGTAGAACGCTTCAAGTAGCTTAAGACGCTTAGACATCTTCTTAAGCTTAGTTTCTGAGTTAGTCGCAGGAATCTCTTCACGAAGAACTGAGATCTCAGCTTCTAGATCGATCGACTTTAGAAGTTCGCCGATCGCTTCAGCACCCATACGAGCGTCAAAGTCATCACCGAACTCTTCCAGTGCTTCAAAGTACTGCTCGTCGTTCATTAGCTGACCGCGCTGAAGCGTCGTCATGCCTTCATCGATCACAACAAATGATTCGAAGTAGAGAACGCGCTCGATGTCACGAAGGGTCATATCTAGCATCAAGCCGATACGAGACGGTAGTGACTTAAGGAACCAGATGTGTGCAACTGGAGAGGCTAGCTCGATGTGACCCATGCGCTCACGACGCACTTTAGTCATGGTCACTTCAACGCCACACTTCTCACAGATAACACCACGGTGCTTCATGCGCTTGTACTTACCACATAGACATTCGTAATCCTTTACAGGGCCGAAAATCTTGGCACAGAACAGACCGTCACGCTCTGGTTTGAATGTACGGTAGTTAATCGTCTCAGGTTTTTTAACCTCACCATAAGACCATGAACGAATCATGTCTGGTGAAGCCAGAGAGATACGGATCGAATCGAACTCGTCGCTCTGACTTTGAGTCTTCAACAGATTAAGTAAATCTTTCATTATCTATAGCTCCTCACGGGAGGGGGCTGCAGCACTTGGCATACAGCCCGATGTTCAATTAGGCCCTTACTCGTTCTCTAGCTCGATATCGATACCGAGAGAACGGATCTCTTTGATCAGCACGTTAAATGATTCAGGCATGCCTGGATCCATGCTGTGGTCGCCATCGACGATGTTCTTATACATCTTCGTACGACCATTCACGTCATCGGATTTGACTGTGAGCATCTCTTGAAGCGTGTAAGCTGCGCCGTACGCTTCCAGTGCCCAAACCTCCATCTCACCGAAGCGCTGACCACCGAACTGAGCTTTACCACCCAGCGGCTGCTGAGTAACAAGGCTGTAAGAGCCGGTTGAACGTGCGTGCATCTTGTCATCAACCAAGTGGTTAAGTTTCAGCATGTACATGTAGCCAACAGTCACTGGACGGTCGAACTTGTCGCCTGTGCGACCATCGAACAGATCCACCTGTCCACTGTCATTCATGTCTGCAAGACGCAGCAGCGCTTTGATTTCAGATTCTTTAGCACCATCAAAGACTGGAGTCGCTAGTGGAACACCCGCTTTGAGGTTTTCAGCCAGAGCCAAGATCTCGTCATCGCTGAATGACTTAAGATCTTCTTTACGAGCACACTCTAGGCCGCTGTGCTGTGCGTTGTAGACGGCTTCAAGGAATTCACGAACTTCCTTAACTTTTTCAGCCTTCTTACGCTCAACTTCCAGCATGGTGTTGATCTTACGACCAAGACCTTTCGCTGCAGCACCCATGTGAGTCTCAAGGATCTGACCTACGTTCATACGAGACGGTACACCCAGTGGGTTAAGAACCACATCAACTGGCTCACCGTTCTCATCGTAAGGCATATCTTCGACAGGCATGATAACTGAGATAACACCCTTGTTACCGTGACGACCTGCCATCTTGTCACCAGGCTGTACGCGACGCTTAGTTGCTACGTAAACCTTAACAATCTTAAGTACGCCAGGCGCTAGATCATCACCTGTCTGAAGCTTGCTCTTCTTATCTTCGAAGCGCTTATCCAGCATTTCACGACGCTCTTCAAGCTGCTTCTTAGCCGCTTCAAGCATCTCTGCAGCTGCACTGTCAGATACGCGAATCTTGAACCACTCATCGTGTTTAAGATCAGCAAGGAATTCAGACGTGATCTCTTGACCCTTCTTAAGACCAGCACCACCGTCAGCTTTAAGGCCAACTAGTGTGCGCTCAAGACGCTCGAAAGTTGCTACTTCAACAATGCGGAACTCGTCATCAAGGTCTTTACGGATGCTTGCAAGTTCAGCTTGCTCGATAGCGATTGCACGCTCATCTTTTTCAACACCGTCACGAGTGAAGACCTGAACGTCGATAACCTTACCAACAGTACCTGTCTTAACACGTAGAGAAGTGTCTTTAACATCAGACGCTTTCTCACCGAAGATCGCACGCAGTAGCTTCTCTTCAGGAGTCAATTGAGTTTCGCCTTTAGGCGTTACTTTACCTACTAGAATGTCACCAGGACCTACTTCAGCACCAATGTGCACGATGCCTGATTCGTCTAGTTTAGCGAGTGCAGATTCACCAACATTCGGGATATCCGCAGTAATCTCTTCAGAGCCTAGCTTAGTATCACGAGAGACACAGGTTAGCTCTTGAATGTGGATCGTAGTGAAACGATCTTCTTGAACAACACGCTCAGAGATTAGGATCGAGTCCTCGAAGTTGAAACCGTTCCAAGGCATGAACGCGATACGCATGTTCTGGCCAAGGGCTAGCTCACCAAGGTCAACCGATGGACCATCGGCTAGGATATCACCACGTGATACCTGCTCACCTAGGTTAACGATCGCACGCTGGTTGATACATGTGTTCTGGTTCGAACGCACGTACTTAGTTAGGTTGTAGATATCTACACCTGCATCGCCTGCAGTAATTTCGTCATCGTTAACGCGAACAACCACACGGCTTGCGTCAACTGATTCAATAACACCGCCACGCTTAGCAACCACACAGACGCCAGAGTCACGAGCGATGTTGCGCTCGATACCGGTACCAACAAGCGGCTTATCAGCCTTCAGTGTTGGAACAGCCTGACGTTGCATGTTCGATCCCATCAATGCACGGTTCGCATCATCGTGTTCAAGGAACGGGATAAGAGCTGCCGCAACCGATACAACCTGACGTGGTGAAACGTCCATGTACTGTACGCGCTCTTTAGGCATTACGGTTGTTTCGTTCAAGTGACGAACAGTGACCAGCTCATCAGTCAGTTTGTTCTTCGCATCCACCGTTGCCGAAGCCTGTGCGATAACGAAGTTAGACTCTTCGATAGCTGATAGGTAATCGATGTCGTCTGTTACCTGACCATCAACAACGCGACGGTAAGGAGTCTCTAGGAAGCCGTAGTTGTTTGTACGAGCAAACACAGCTAACGAGTTGATCAGACCGATGTTTGGACCTTCAGGAGTCTCGATAGGACATACACGACCGTAGTGAGTTGGGTGTACGTCACGAACCTCGAAGCCCGCGCGCTCACGCGTTAGACCACCTGGGCCTAGTGCAGAGACACGACGCTTGTGAGTTACTTCGGAAAGCGGGTTGTTCTGGTCCATGAACTGTGACAGCTGCGACGAGCCAAAGAACTCTTTAATGGCAGCTGCAACTGGCTTAGCGTTGATCAGATCCTGAGGCATCAGGTTGTCTGATTCAGCCATGCTTAGGCGCTCACGTACAGCACGCTCTACACGAACAAGACCGACACGGAATTGGTTCTCAGCCATCTCACCAACTGAACGGATACGACGGTTACCAAGGTGGTCGATATCGTCAACAACGCCTTTACCGTTACGGATCTCGATCAGTGTCTTCATAACATCTAGGATGTCATCTTTAGACAGAATGCCTGAACCTGTCTCCTCTTCACGACCAAGACGGCGGTTGAACTTCATACGACCTACCGCAGAAAGATCGTAGCGCTCTTCAGAGAAGAATAGATTTTCAAATAGTGATTCTGCTGACTCTTTCGTTGGTGGCTCACCAGGACGCATCATGCGGTAGATCTCTACCAATGCTTCTAGCTGGTTACGAGTCGGGTCAATACGAAGAGTGTCAGAAACGAATGGACCACAATCCAATTCGTTAGTGTAAAGCGTTTCGAAACGTTCGATCTTAGCTTCTTGAAGCTTAGCTACCGCCTCTTCAGTCAGCTCGGTGTTACAAGGAAGCAGTACTTCACCTGTAGCAGGATCAACGATATCTTTAGCTAGAGCTTTGCCCACTAGGTACTCTGCAGGAGTCTCTAGTTGAGTCATACCCTCTTTCTGCATCTGACGGATGTGGCGCGGAGTGATACGGCGACCCGCTTCAACAATCACATCACCTTTAGGTGTAAGGATCTCGAAGCTCATTGTTTCACCACGTAGGCGCTCAGGAATAAGATCCATCTGAATCTTATCTTTCGATAGATTCCAGCCAGTCGTGTCAAAGAAGATATCTAGAATCTCTTCTGCTTGGAAACCAAGCGCGCGCATCAAGATAGTCGCAGGCAGTTTACGGCGACGGTCGATACGAACAAATAGAGAGTCTTTTGGATCAAACTCGAAGTCGAGCCAAGAACCACGGTAAGGAATGATTCGAGCAGAGTAAAGCAATTTGCCCGATGAGTGTGTTTTACCCTTGTCGTGATCGAAGAATACACCAGGTGAACGGTGGAGCTGCGATACGATTACGCGCTCAGTACCATTGACAACAAAGGTACCATTCTCAGTCATGAGCGGCATTTCGCCCATGTAAACTTCTTGCTCTTTAATGTCTTTAACCGCTTTCGTAGACGAATCGCGATCGTAGATCACCAGACGCACTTTAACGCGAAGTGGCGCTGCGTAGGTGATACCACGCTGCTGACACTCTTTTACGTCAAAGACAGGCTCACCTAGGCGATAACCAGCGTATTCCAAAGCAGCGTTTCCAGAGTAAGAAACGATTGGGAATACAGAATTGAATGCGGCATGAAGCCCCTCTTCGGTGCGACCTTCAGAAGTAGCGCCCGCCTCTAGAAACTTACGATATGAATCCAGCTGTGTCGCGAGCAGGTAAGGTAGTTCCATTACCTGACCGAGTTTACTGAAATCCTTTCGGATACGTTTCTTCTCAGTGTATGAATAAGCCATCAGTGTTCCCCAGCATGTGCATCTAGGTTGAGAAACCAAACTCGATAAATTATCGAGCAATTCGTTCCGTTAAAAAGTCTATCTACTAATAACGGAAAAAGGCCGGTGGCATTTTTGCCACCAGCCATACGCTTTTTAAGCAGCGTAGAGCTGCTTAATGCGCAGCAAGCTCAAGTTATTACTTAAGCTCGACAGAAGCGCCAGCTGCTTCAAGATCAGCTTTGATCTGCTCAGCTTCTTCTTTAGAAGCGCCTTCTTTAACAGTTGAAGGTGCACCGTCAACCATCTCTTTCGCTTCTTTAAGACCAAGGCCAGTTACTGCACGAACTACCTTGATTACGTTTACTTTCTTATCGCCAGCAGAAGCTAGAACAACGTCGAAGTCAGTCTTCTCTTCTGCAGCACCGCCAGCATCGCCAGCAGGACCAGCAACTACTGCAGCTGCAGCAGATACGCCGAATTTTTCTTCCATTGCAGAAACTAGTTCAACAACGTCCATTACTGACATTTCAGCAATTGCATTTAGGATATCGTCTTTAGACAGAGACATGATTAATTCCTTTATTAAATCGGTTACTTAGCAACCAGCCAATTAAGCTGCTTGCTCTTCTTTCTGAACGCGTACCGCATCGATAGCACGTACGAGCTTGCCAGCAGCTGCTTCTTTCATGCAGCTCATTAGCTTCGCTAGTGCTTCGTCGTATGTCGGTAGGCTTGCTAGCATTGCGATATCAACGATCTCGCCTTCGAAGGCAGCTGTTTTCAGCTCAAACTTGTCATTGCCTTTTGCAAAGTCTTTCAAGATACGGGCGCCAGCGCCTGGGTGCTCTTGAGAGAAAGCAATGATAGTTGGACCTACGAACGAGTCCGCTAGACATTCATAAGCTGTACCCTCTACTGCACGACGTGCTAGCGTGTTACGTACGACTTTAAGCCATACACCCGCTTCACGTGCCTGCTTACGCAGTGCAGTCATATCGCCTACTTCAACGCCGCGGGAATCCGCAACGACAGCAGACAATGCAGAGCCAGCAGCTTCCTGAACCTCAGCGACGATCGCTTTTTTCTGTTCAAGTCCTATTGCCACAATTTACTCCTGGTTGTCTTTCGACATATTTACCAACCACCCCGCTTACGCGAGGCATGAGTACGGCTAAAATGATTCCGAGGAATCTCACCGTCTGCGCAGGCTGGTTGGCCCATTAAGATGCCACTGAAGAATCAATAGCATCACCTGCGGTCTTTGACGGTCTTCGTCTCTGTCAGACAGGTCTGAAGACCCTCAAATACCTTTGCTGGAGGATTAAGCGTCTAGTGACGCAACATCCACCTGTAGACCCGGTCCCATAGTGGTAGACAGGGTTACTTTCTTAACGTAGACGCCTTTAGCAGACGCTGGCTTAAGTTTCTTAAGCTCAGCAAGTAGAGCCGCTACGTTTTCAGCGATTTGGTTTGGCTCGAAGCCTACTTTACCAACTGACGCGTGAATGATGCCGTTCTTATCAGTACGGAAACGTACCTGACCAGATTTAGCATTCTTAACTGCACCAGCAACATCTGGAGTTACAGTACCAACCTTAGGGTTTGGCATTAGGCCACGTGGACCAAGCACTGTACCTAGCGCACCAACAACGCGCATAGCGTCTGGGCTTGCAATTACTACGTCGAAGTCTAGGTTGCCAGCTTTAACTGACTCAGCAAGATCTTCAAAACCAACAACGTCCGCGCCCGCTTCTTTTGCTTTCTCAGCGTTTTCGCCTTGAGCAAATACAGCAACACGAACTTCTTTACCTGTACCGTTTGGAAGAACACTTGAACCACGTACAACCTGGTCAGATTTCTTCGGATCAACACCTAGGTTGATCGCAACATCTACAGACTCAGCGAATTTAACAGCAGAAACTTCTGAAAGAATCTGAGCAGCATCAGCAGCAGCGTACAATTTACCCGCTTCTACTTTTTCAGCGATCGCCTTTTGACGTTTAGTCAACTTAGCCATTACTCATCACCCTCCACAACTAGACCCATGCGACGTGCAGAACCTGCAATCGTACGTACCGCTGCATCCATGTCCGCAGCAGTAAGGTCAGCCATTTTAATTGTTGCAATCTCTTCAAGCTGAGCGCGAGTAACAGTACCCACTTTCTCAGTGTTTGGACGAGATGAACCAGATTTAAGACCAACCGCTTTCTTCAATAGGATTGAAGCTGGTGGAGTCTTAGTGATGAACGTAAAGCTACGATCAGCGTATACAGTGATAACCACTGGAATTGGCATACCAGGTTCCATCGATTGAGTCTGTGCGTTGAACGCTTTACAGAACTCCATGATGTTCACACCGTGTTGACCTAGCGCAGGACCTACTGGCGGACTTGGGTTCGCCTGACCTGCTTTAACCTGCAACTTAATGTAGGCTTCTATCTTCTTAGCCATTGAGCTACTCCTTTGGGTACAAGCGCCTCTCGGCTCCCCTTTACACAACAAAAACCGAGCAGCCTTTCAGCCACTCAGTTCGTTAAAAACCTTCGTTAAACTTTTTCGACCTGACGGAACTCAAGTTCAACCGGTGTTGAGCGACCGAAGATCAATACAGCCACTTTCAGACGTGACTTCTCGTAATCAACCTCTTCAACAACACCATTGAAGTCAGCGAATGGGCCATCATTAACACGCACCATCTCACCCGCTTCAAACATCGTCTTAGGACGTGGCTTATCAACACCACTCTCTACACGACGTAGAATCTCATCAGCTTCACGCTGAGTAATTGGTGCAGGCTTATCTGCCGTACCACCTATGAAACCTAGAACACGTGGCGTACTCTTAACCATGTGCCAAGTTTCGTCGTTCATCACCATGTTAACGAGCACATAACCTGGGTAGAACTTGCGCTCAGACTTACGCTTCTTACCATCACGGATCTCTACAACCTCTTCTGTTGGCACAAGGATATCGCCAAACAGATCTTCCATACCGTGACGCTCGATCGCTTCTAGCAGACCAGCCTGAACACGCTTCTCATAACCAGAGTAAGCGTGAACAACGTACCAGCGCATCTTTTCTGAACTCATAGAAACCTCTTAACCAATAAAGCCAGACACTACCCAGCCGAGTAGCGAGTCCAGACCCCAAAGCAAAAGACCAACAATCAATACAGCCACAACAACGATCAAGGTCGTCTGCAACGTCTCTTGACGAGTTGGCCATACCACTTTGCGAATCTCATTCTTCGCCTCTTTGAATAGACGGAAGAACGCTTTACCTTTTGCCGTTTGAAGTGCAACAAAGCCAGCTACAATTGCGAGCGCAACTAACGCAAGCACACGATAGAGCAGTGACTCGTTAGCGTAGACAGAGTTACCGACCACACCAACAGCAACGATCGCAATAACAACAAGCCACTTCAGGCTGTCAAATTTAGACACGTCGTCAGAAACTTTTGAGTTCACCAGAACCTCTACTAATCAAACACTTAAGCTAGATTTGCTGCATATAAACCACCTGTAAAAGGTGGCAGGGTAGGAGGGACTCGAACCCCCAACCTGCGGTTTTGGAGACCGCTGCTCTGCCAATTGAGCCACTACCCTATACAACAAGGGACGCGCATTATACCCGCCTAAAATCTCAGTTTCAACTGATAAAACCAAGAAATTCAGCAGCCTATGCGGTATTGAAAACCCACTTCGAAACGCTCTGACACCTACCCCAAGACGTAAAAAAAGGCAGACAATTAATCTACCTTACATGTGTCATGGAGCTCATGGGCGGATTTGAACCGCCGACCTCACCCTTACCAAGGGTGTGCTCTACCCCTGAGCTACATGAGCGAATATCGTCGATTGGAGCGGGTAGCGGGAATCGAACCCGCCTCTTCAGCTTGGAAGGCTGAGGTAATAGCCACTATACCATACCCGCCGAAGGAGCTATCGAAATGGTGGTGGGAGATGGATTCGAACCATCGAAGCTTTCGCGTCGGATTTACAATCCGATCCCTTTGGCCACTCGGGAATCCCACCAGTACTTATTGCTGAAATGGTGCCGGCACCAAGAGTCGAACTCGGGACCTACTGATTACAAGTCAGTTGCTCTACCAACTGAGCTATACCGGCTCAGCAATGAAGTGGGGCGTATCTTACTGATCAGGTTTCAGCGTTGCAACCCCTTCGCAGGGTTTTTTTTCAAATTGAGCGCCAGGCCACTGTGTCGCGACCATTTCGATCAATTCTTGATCAAATTCAAACCCTTGTAGGTAGCTTACAGTCACACGAAAAGCATCACTTTGAATGGTGTTAACCTTTTTACGCAATTTGCTCTGTAAATCATCTGGGAACTGCTTTCGCAACTCATCGACGGCAGCATCATCAGGATAGACGCCCATCACTAGTGCACCATCGCGACTCTCGGGAACCCAACCCAGTGACGCCAGCTGATCGAGCAAGGCAACACGACGATCGGCATCTGCTGGCAGGGGCAATTCAACTTTCCAACCTTGCGCAACAGGAGGAATCTTTTCGTAAGCGAGATCTACTCCATAGCCTTCAAGCTGAATAAGCAACCTCTCTGCCTCATAGTCACTCTCTAAAGGCTGAAAATAACCACACTCCCTTGGACGCAATACTAACTGCTCGCTTGCATCAAGTTCATTGGGAAGTCGAAGCGCGGCAGGCCTGATGTCTGGCTGCCTGACGGTGTCTGCAAATCGGTATTCTTGCGCGTACCACAAAAACAGCAGCGCATTCCCTAAAAGCACTAACAACACCAACCAACGTAACATTAAAGTGTCACCCTCTCCGCCAAACTCAATCCATCTAACACCAGGTTTGGCAGACACTCAACCCTAGGTTCTGACTTAATATATTCAAAAAGCTTAAGAGCATCACCACCGGTTAACAGAACACTCGCCTGCTCATTGAAATCTGCTCTTAGAGCCAAAATAGAGTGAGCCAGACCGGCAAATACTAACTCCGCACCTGATGAAACACAGCTAGCAGTATCGACTCCACCAAAGGGTTGAGCACTAGCCTCTTGCTCAAAACGGATGTTTGCCGTTTGCCCCAGCAGCGCACTCTGCAGCATTTGGTAACCTGGGGTGATAAATCCACCTGTATGCTGCCCATTTGCCGTTAATAGATCGATGGTCACCGCACTGCCGGCATCAACCAGTATCGCGGGCACTCCCTTCCCTCTCTGAAAAGCAGCCAACAAAACCAACCAACGGTCGACACCTAATCGAGAGACCTCCTCATATCCACAGCGCACACCCGCGCACTCTTTCGAAACACGAGCAAACTCTGGAGTACAGCCATAGCGCTGTTCCAGTTCCGAGGAGAGCCTTTCATTAACCTCTGACGCCGCAACTGAGCTAATCCAAAGAGCATCCACCGATGCATCAGGCCATTGAGGATCAACCAGTCTGGTCACACCCTCGCGTTCAACCCGATCTGATACCAGGCGCCACTTAACTCGACTGTTGCCTATATCCAGTTCAAGACGCACTGTTAACTCCTCGTAAACTAATCTCACCAGCAGAGTAACGGTTTAGCTTACCCTCAACCTCCACTAGCACCTCACCCTGCGCATCCACACCTCGGCAAATACCCTCCACTTCAGCGTGACCCATTAAGAGCCTAACAGGATAATCTTGGAATGCATGGACCGCCTGCCACTGCTGAGCGTATGCCGAGAAACCTTTTGTTTCAAACTCATTTAACAGTTGAGTTAATGATCGGACAATCTCAATCAAAAGCTGAGAACGAGTTAGCGTACCTGACATGTAGTTGCCCAAATCCGACCACTCTTGGTCAATGCTCGAATTGACACTGTCCGGCATCTTCACATTGATCCCAACACCAATCACAGCAGAACACTCACCCGTCAGATCGCCGGCCAGCTCGATCAATACCCCACCCAGCTTACGCTTCTCTAATAGGAGATCATTCGGCCACTTCAACTGCACCCCTGTCACAGCAAGCGAACTCAATGCCTGCTGAACAGCCAACCCAACCGCCAAACTTAGACCTTGGAGTGCTGCCGCGCCCCCTTTAAATTGGCAGCCCAGTGAAAGATACAAATTGGCCGCAAAAGGGCTCACCCACTGACGTCCGCGTCTACCTCGACCCTGCCCCTGATACTCAGCTGCCACTAACACTTTGCGACAGCCATCAGACATATGGGTTTGCGCAACACGATTGGTCGAGTCGACCGAATCTAAAACGTCGATGCGGTCATAGTTAAGAGAGGACAACTCATTTGCGATAAACTGTTCATCAAGCAGATCTAGACCGCCATTGATGCGATAACCCCGCCCTCTCGATGATTGAATAGCGATTCCCAGAGCACTGAGTTTATCTAACTCTTTTCGAAGTGCGGATGAGGATATGTCCAGAATCGCAGCCAGACTGTTACCACTGCGATACTGGCCATCTGCCAGCAGCGATAACAGTCGTTGCACGGTTAGGCCTCGCTGCGGTCGTAGACGATGAATGCGTAGGGGTAGCGGTTCGGCTGGTCGCCGGCAGGAAAAGATTGACGACCCAACTCTTGCCACTGGCCGTAGTCAATTTCAGGAAAATGAGCATCACCCTCGGGTTCAGCCTCAACCTGTGTCAGGTAGAGACGATCAACAAGAGGTAGCGATTGTGCATAGATCTGAGCACCACCAATAATGACAGCCTCCTCTACCCCATCGATCATAGCCTGTGCCTCACCGACCTCGATAGCCTCTTCTAGGCTTGCCACGATTTTGACACCTTCAGCACTCCAATTCGAATCTCGTGTAATGACGATATTCAAACGACCTGGCAGAGGCTTGCCAATCGACTCAAAGGTTTTGCGACCCATAATAATGGGCTTACCCATGGTCACCTCTTTGAAATAACGCAGATCTTCAGGTAGGTACCAAGGCAGTTTATTGTCATTACCAATAACGCGATTTAAACCCTGAGCGACGATTAAAGCTAATCTCATAACCTCTCCTACTTATACAGAAAATGGGTATTGAATGGCGTCATGGTACTGATAGCCAACCACTTCAAAGTCATCCGTTGTCACCCAGGTTTCGATATCCTCAAGCGATTTAATATCGGGATTGATCTTTAACTGCGGGCTAGGGAAAGGTTCGCGCTTAAGCTGCACGTCACGCATCAACTCCAACTGATCTTCATAGATGTGCGCATTGACGATCTTATGATACGCCTTACCTGGTTTATGACCGGTTATCTGGGCCATCAACGCCAACAACACATAGACCTGAACCTGATTAAAATTGAGGCCCAGCGGCACATCACAACTGCGCTGATAGGATGTTAAAAAGAGCTGATCACCCAATAGCGAAAAGGTGTGGGTATGCATACAAGGACGCAGACAACCAAGATGAAACTCACCCGGGTTGTAGAAGGTCAGGATTTCGCCGCGATCATCGATCCCTTTAGAGAGGTTATCAACAATCTTCTTAAGCTGATCGGTGACGCTGCCATCGGACGCCATCCACTGACGACCCTGCACTCCGTAAACACGCCCCATGTCATCCTCACCTTTACGAGCAGGATTATTCAACCAAGCACCATTCTCGTTTGCGTTAGCATTCCACGTATTACAGCCAATATCACGAAACTGAGCCGCACTATCGTATCCACGTAGGTAACCCAAAAGCTCAGCAATGGCCGCTTTGTAAAAACTCTTGCGCGTTGTGACGAGCGGGAACTGATTGCCAGCGACATCATATTCAAGATTGGCATCAATCACTGTTAAACAACGCTTACCGGTGCGCTCATTACCCAACCAGACGCCTTCATCAATGATGCGTTGGCACAACTCTAAATACTGTTTCATCCAATAACCTTAGATTAATTTTTCGAAGCAACTGGGCGCATAAGCAGATAAAGCCCAATCAAAATCATGGGTAGAGAGAGTAACTGACCCATTGTTAAAACATCAAATCCAATAAAGCCAAGATGCGCATCCGGCTCCCTGAAGAACTCTACAGCACTACGAGCAAGGCCGTAACCTAACAAAAAGAGCCCTGAAACCGACCCCAACTTGCGCGGTTTCATTGAGTAGATCCAGACAATTGAGAACAGAACAATACCTTCGAGCAGCGCTTCATAAAGCTGCGAAGGGTGTCTAGCTAACAGGTCGCTGGCACGTGGAAATATCACACCCCAGGCCTGATCAGTGGCACGCCCCCACAACTCACCACCGATGAAGTTACCCATCCTGCCAGCAGCCAAACCTAAAGGCACGAGCGGGGCGACAAAATCACCGATCTCAAACAGTGATTTACCCTGACTTTTTGAGAACCAGAGAATGACTGCAACCACCCCTAACAGACCACCATGGAAGGACATCCCGCCCTCCCAAACATGGAATAACCAGAGCGGATTTTCTAAGAAGTAGTCAAAGTGGTAGAAAAGGACATAACCGACTCGGCCACCAAGAATGACACCTAGAGCACCATAAAAAATCAGATCAGAAAGCTGCTTTTCGCTCCATAGACCGGTTCGCTTTGCTTGAACAGTACCCAACCAATAGGCCGAACCGAATGCGAGCAGGTACATGATGCCGTACCAATGAATCTGTATAGCACCAAAGCCGACCGCAACTGGGTCAATATCATGAGTCCAGATCACGCCAGCCCCATCAAGTTAATCAGCAAGAAACGAACACCAATGACCATTAAGAAGATGGCAAAGATCTTTTTCAGGTGTTTTTGTGGCAGAGAGTGCGCCAATTTCGCACCGACTCGAGCAAACTGTGAACTGGCAATCGCAATGCCCACAAAGGCTGGCAGATAGATGTAGCCAACACTATAAGCTGGCATACCTGCGGCATCTTGGCCGGCCCAGATATAAGCCAGTGCACTGAACAGCGCGATGGGCAAACCAACTGCGGCTGAAGTACCGACCGCTTCACGCATGTCACTGCCTCGAGCGGTCAAGTAGGGCACCGTCAAGGTACCACCGCCGATACCGAAAATAGAGGAGGCTCCACCAATGACTGACCCCGCAACACCCAACTCTAAGTTTTCAGGCGTGCTATTACCTTGACGCGGCTTCAAATCGAAAGCCATCTGCACTGCGACCATACAGGCAAAAATTCCAAAGATGATTTGAAGATTATCACCAGTTAACTGATCAGCGATCCAAACACCGACCATAGCACCAACGGCAACACCGACAGCGAGCGGCTTAAACTGATCAAAGCGAACCGCACCGCGTTTATTATGCGCCAGTACCGAACTGATCGAGGTAACCACAATGGTTGCAAGTGAAGTCGCTACTGCAGCGTGTGTCACAACGGCCTCTGGCATCGCCTGTGCCGTAAAGCTAAAGATAAGAACGGGGACGATCAACAGACCGCCACCAATACCAAAGAGTCCAGCCACAACGCCAGCCACCGAACCTAGAACTAGGTAGGTAATTAATGTCTCTATCATCTAATCGTTTCCTGGAAGAACGGGACGCGTCAACTGTGTCAGACCCGCGTTTTGAAGCGTTTCACGAAGCAAAAGGTGAATATCTGAAGATTCATCCATTTTCATCACCTGCCCTAAAAGCAACGCTGCATCTTTATATTCAACACTGCGAATCGCCAACTTAACTTTAGGTAAGTTGGTCGAGTTCATTGAAAGCACGTCATAACCCATCGCCATCAACAGCAACGCACCGCCGGGATCGGCCGCCATCTCACCACAGATAGAGACCTGTTTCTGGTATTTGTGCGCCTCATTAGCAATCAACTGCAGTGCCTGCAACACCGATGGGTGATAGGTGGTGTAGAGATCAGCAACACGCGGATTATTGCGATCAACTGCGAGCAGATACTGAGTCAAATCATTAGAACCGACTGAGACAAAATCGATCAAAGGCGCAAAACGGCCAATTTGATAGACCGCAGCGGGCACTTCAATCATGACGCCAATCTCAGGCTTCTGAAGATCCAACCCCTCCTCCAACAACTCGTTGAACGCCTGATTAATCTGCTCCAGCGCCGCTTCCACCTCTTGAACACTGCTGATCATTGGCAGCATGATCCTTAAGTTATTGAGCCCCTCAGATGCCCGCAACATAGCACGCACCTGAACAAGGAAGATCTCGGGATGATCTAAGGTGACACGAATGCCTCGCCAACCAAGGAATGGGTTCTCTTCCTCAATTGGGAAATAGGGCAACGCCTTATCACCACCAATATCTAGGGTGCGCATGGTTACAGGTTTGGGGGCAAAGGCTTCCAGTTGACGACGGTAACTGTCCGCTTGCTCTAGTTCAGAAGGAAAAGTATCCCTAATCATAAACGGAATTTCTGTACGATAGAGTCCGATACCTTCAGCACCGCGTTTAACCGCACGCTCCACATCTGCCGTCAGACCGGTATTAACCCATAACGTCTGATTGAAACCATCTTGTGTCTCAGCGGGAAGGTCGCGAAGTTGATCCAGGTTAGCCTCAATCGCTCGCTCCTCTTTGAGAATAGAGCTGTAGGCTTCTAACAGATCATCTGTCGGGTCAACGTAGATCCTGCCTGAGTAGCCATCGACAATAACCTGACGACCATCAAGCTTGGTATAGGGCAGCTCAACCACACCCATCAGCGTTGGAATACCCATTGAACGAGCCAATATGGCGGCATGTGAGGAGCCAGAGCCGGTCACAGACACCATACCGACCAACTTATCTTCAGGCACCAAACCGAGCATAGCCGGCGAAAGGTCATCGGCAATCAAAACCGTGTTATCTGGGAAATCAGGAACCCGTTCAGCCCCCTCTTGTTGCATTGCCGAGAGCAGACGACGACCTAAGTCACGAATGTCAGTTGCCCGCTCGCGCAAGTAGGGGTCCTCCATATCGGAGAACTGCCTAACATGAGCTTGAATAACTTCCCGAAGCGCACCCTGAGCCCAGTTTCCTGCCTCAATCTTAGTTCGCACTTCACTTGGAATGGCATTGTCATCCAGCATACGGAGGTAGACTTCGAAGAGCGCCTGCTCCTCTGTTCTAAGGCGCGTCGCTAGAGAGTCAGAGACCTTCTGAATATCTTCCCGCACTTGAACCAGGGCGTGTTCGAAATCTTGCAGCTCTGCCTGGATATCATTGGCCGGCTTGTCAGGCACACTGCGTAGATCTGCAGAGAGCGTTGCCACATAGACATTACCGATAGCGACACCGGGTGCGCCAGCGATACCGACAAAACGCTTCGCCGTGACAGGCTCATCATCCTGTTTAGCGGCAGCAAAAACATCAAGAATGGAGCCGGTGGCCTCGGCATGGGCAATCACGCCAGCGAGCTGAGCCGACAGAGTAACCATGAAAGCCTCTTCAGACTCATCAAAGCGTCGAACTTCCCGCTGCTGAACAACCAACACACCGTGCACTTTACGCTGATGGATAATCGGCACACCAAGGAAGGCGTGGAAGCGCTCCTCACCGGTCGATTGTAGATAGACAAACGAAGGGTGAGTGAAGGCATCTTCAAGGTTGATCGGTTCTGCACGAGAACCGACTAAACCCACGATACCCTCAGTCGAGGATAGAGAGACTTTACCCACCGCGTCCTGATTCAAACCCTCGGTGGCACGAAGCACATAACGATTCGTTTGCGTATCGGTTAGGTAGATGGAGCACACTTCAGTCGACATTGTCTCACGAATGCGACGCACAGTAAGGGAGAGTACCGACTCAAGATCGGACTCACTGCCTACTTCCTGCACAATCTGACGCAATCGAGCGAGCATGCTCATGTGCGACTCCTTTTAGACATTGTGTGTCTAGCGTTTAACGATACGTGTCAAACGAGGAGATAACTCCCGCATCGCTTTACGATAAACCTCTTTTTTAAATGAGACGACTTGCCCTACTGGGTACCAATAACTCACCCATCGCCAACCATCAAATTCTGGGGTGTCCGAACAGTCGATTTTCACTGCCTCGTCACGACTCAACATGCGCAACATAAACCACTTCTGTTTTTGACCTATACAGAGTGGAAACTGATTACGACGAATCATGCGTTTTGGCAGACGATACCTTAACCAACCACGGGTAACGCCGAGGATCTCCACATCCTTTTTCGTTAGGCCGATCTCTTCATGGAGTTCACGATACATGGCTTGTTCAGCGGTCTCATCCGCATTGATTCCACCTTGTGGAAACTGCCACGCATCTTGACCACAACGACGCGCCCACAGAACTTGACCCAGCGAGTTAACCAGAATGATACCTACATTCGGTCTAAACCCATCTGAATCGATCACTTTGTTTTCCTTAAAAAACTTTAACTTATGGTCCTATTGTTCCACAGTACCAACTTTTAAGAAATAGACTATTCACAGTGTCTTGCCAGTCAGCTCAGACACCCGTATTCTCTGCAGCGAATCCTAAACACGAGAACCTTATGAAACCCTTGGCTATTTTTGATCTGGATAACACCCTACTCAACGGCGACAGTGATCACGCATGGGGGGAGTTTTTGTGTCAAAAAGGCATTGTTGATGAGACCGCCTACCGAGCCGCAAATGACCGTTTTTTTGAACAGTACAAAGCGGGTACGATGGATATCAACGAATTTCTCGAGTTTGCGTTAAAACCACTGACAGAGCACAGCAAAGCTCAACTAGATCAGTGGCACAACGAATTCATGTCCGAGGTTATTGAGCCGATCATCCTGCCTAAGGCTGAAGAGCTCTTAGCAACACACCGCGCCGCGGGAGATAGGCTGATGATCATCACCGCGACCAACAGCTTTGTCACAGGACCCATTGCTAAACGCTTAGAGGTAGATGAGTTTCTTGCCACTGAGCCAGAACAGCTCAATGGTGCATACACAGGAAAAATAGCGGGCACACCCTGCTTCCAATCTGGCAAAGTTACCCGACTCAACGAGTGGCTCAAAGAGCACAACGCCAACCTCTCTGGCAGCCACTTCTACAGCGATTCAATCAACGATCTACCTCTGCTTGAGCAGGTAGAACGCGCCGTAGCCGTTAACCCAGACGAACGACTAACAGCTGAAGCTCAGCAGCGCGGCTGGCCGATCCTTGATCTTCGCCGCTAATCCTACGCAACTGTTTTAAGCGGATTTTTTGGTATTCGCCAGCGTGTCATTAAGTGCACGCATCACATTTTTACGGGTTACTATTCCAAGCAACTTACCCTCTTCACAGACTGGGTAAACCTTAGGCTTACCACCTTCCATGCGCTCAGCCAGCTGCAACAGCGTCTCTTTAGGAGAGACCGTCAGTGGTTGGCGATACATGATATCGCTGACACAGGTGCGATCATCAAGATAGTAGCTACTTGAGATGAGGTAGCGCAGGCAGTCATGCTCTGACAAGAATCCTGAAATTTTGCCCTCAGTGTTAACAACGGGCAGACCCGGGTAGTTAGAATCAACAAGGTGGGCAACCGCCACCTCCAAAGAGGCAGACTCTTGCAGAGGCACGACCGAAGCATCCATTAGATCTGAAACCAGTTTCTGGGAAAACATTACTCTCTCCTATTGATTAGAGTCACACTTTCATTGTGGTTCAAAATCCAATTTTTTCCACACTCAGACTTAAGAGATAATCAATCAAATGATCTGGCACAAAAAAACGGAGCTAGGGCTCCGTTTTTCTCTTCCATAAATTCTGATCACTCATTCGCCAATAAGCGCATGAAATAAGCTTTCAGATACTCAGTTTCAGGAATCGCTGGGTGAATAGGGTGATCCGCTCCCTGATAGCCCTGTGCGAAAATTTGCCCCTGACGATCCAGCTCACGACTGTTGGTCCGTAGCATATCGACTAGACGGTCTGTCTGCAGGTGCATTGAGCATGATGCCGATACCAACACACCACCACGCTTCAGCAGACGCATCGCAAAGTTGTTGATACGTGCATAAGCACGCTCACCATTACGAATGTCTTTTTTGCGCATAATAAAGGCAGGTGGATCGACGATCACCACATCAAAGCGCTCTTTATCAGCTACCAGTGTTTTACAGATATCGAAGGCATCGCCTTGCAGAGCTCTAAATTTCGGCAGAGCATTTTGTAGACGCGCATTCTCTTCAGCCACTTCCAGTGCGCCTGCAGACGCATCAACACAGGCCACTTCAGACGCGCCGGCAGCCAGTGCTTGAGCACCCCAGCCACCCACATAACTGAACAGATCAAGGACCTTTTTACCCTTCACCATCGTCTGCATACGTGCTCGGTTTTCACGGTGATCGTAGAACCAACCTGTTTTTTGCCCCGTCAACAGGGGTGCAACTAGGTTAACGCCATTTTCAGACAGTGGTGACAGATCGCCGACTTCACCTTGAACCACCTCAACGTAGGCCTCAAGACCTTCGGTTTCACGGAACTTACCGTCATTACGCAACACAATGGCGGCCGGCATAAAGACCTTGTTCAAGGCATCAATCACATGATGCTGAACCTTCTCCATCCCTGCCGTCGAAATCTGTATCACAAAGATATCGTAGTATCGATCGATCACTAGGCCAGGTAGACCGTCCGAATCGCCATACACTAAGCGGTAGCAGGGCTGATCAAAACTCATCTCGCGCAAAGACAGTGCGATGTTGAGACGGTGCACAATCAGCGAGCGATCGAGCTCTTGCTCTGGATCACGACTAAACAGACGACCACAGATCAAGGTATTGGGGTTGATAATCGCACTGCCTCTTGGGCGACCTTGGGAATCTACAACCTGGACCTGCTCTCCCACCTCAAAATTTTTCAGGGGTGAGGCTTTATTGTCCACCTCATTACTGTAGATCCAGACGTGTCCGCCACGAAGACGGCGATCTGCACCCTGCTGTAGAACTAAAGATTTTGCTTTCATCTAGCGATTACCAAAAATAAAAATACCCCGGTTGGCATTGAAACTTTCAAGCCAACCGGGGTTTTAGTCAGATCAGATTACTCTTCTTCGCAAGCAGCTGAGTATTCGTCAGCGCTTAGAAGGTCATCCAATTCACTCTCATCAGTCAGTTTAAGTTTGAAGAACCAGCCATCACCATAAGGGTCGCTGTTAACCATCTCTGGTGCATCTTCAAGATCATCGTTAACCGCAACGACAACACCGCTAACCGGTGCATAGATATCAGATGCTGCTTTTACAGACTCAACCACACCTGCGTCATCACCAGCAGACACCTCTGCATCGATGTCAGGCAACTCAACAAATACCACATCGCCCAGTGCTTCTTGCGCGTGGTCTGTAACACCAATCGTTACAGTGCCATCACCCTCAACACGGATCCACTCGTGGCTGCTTACATACTTCAATTCGCCAGGAACGTTACTCATCTTTTATCACCTGATCTGATTATTCAAAAACTTTTTTGCCGTTGCGGACGAAAGGCGGACGGACGACTCGAACGTCGATCTCTTTTCCACGCATTTCAACTTTCGCAGCAGCACCAGTACCGGCAGGCACTCGAGCCAGAGCGACCGAGAAGCCTAAGGTTGGGGAGAATGTACCACTGGTAATTTCACCCTCACCAACACCGTCAACAATAACACGCTGATGCCCTCTTAAGACACCTCTTGTTTCAAGCACCAAGCCCACTAACTTATCGTAGCCGCCATTCGCTTTTTGCTGATCAAGAACCTCACGACCGACAAACTGTCGATCAGATGGTTCAAACGCCACCGACCATGCAATGCCGGACTCTAACGGAGTCACAGAATCGGTCATATCGCTGCCGTATAGATTCATACCCGCCTCCAGGCGAAGCGTATCACGCGCACCTAAGCCACAAGGTGCGACACCCGCTTCAGCCAGTGCAGACCAAAACTGAGCAACTTCATCATCAGGCACCATGATCTCAAGGCCATCTTCGCCGGTATAACCGGTGCGGGCAATAAACCACCCTTCCGACTCAAACCCTTGGAAGACCGATAGTTCGTTAATGGCCTGCTCACGCGATCCACCAAGAAGCGCAGCGACTTTTGCACGCGCCTTAGGACCCTGCAAAGCGACCATGGCCAACTCAGGTTGCTCATTTAACGTCACATCAAAACCGATCGCTCGATCCGCCATCCAGGCCAAATCTTTCTCACGCGTCGCACAGTTAACCACCAAGCGGTACCACTCGTTAGAAGAGCTCTTATCAGTCATCAAGTAGATAATAAGATCATCGATAATGCCGCCCTGCTCATTGAGCATGGCTGTATAGAGCGCCTTACCTTTAACTTCTAAACGCGCGACATCATTAGCCACAAGATATTGAAGATACTTACGTGATTCCTGACCTGATACGTCAACAATGGTCATGTGCGACACATCGAACATACCTGCATCTTGGCGCACGATATTGTGCTCTTCTAGCTGAGAACCATAGTGCAATGGCATATCCCAACCGCCGAAATCGACAAGCTTACCGCCCATTGATGCGTGCAACTCATAGAGTGGAGTTTTGTGTCCCATTTACAGTCCTGTTATTCAATCAATAAACTCCGCCTCTCTGCGGAGTTTCAAAAAGGGACAAGAAGTTTACCCTAAAATGGGTTTAGTTCAATCTTTGATCAACGCTTGCCGACGCTGCTCGTCGCATCCGAGTCGGTAGATCGCCGGAAAGGCCCATCGCTTCTGACATAATGTGCTGCTTAATTGGCTCAACGCGATTGAAAAGACGCATACCAACACTGCGCGCCCATTCGATCGGAGCTGGTTGTGGAGCAAATAGACGCCTAAACCCTTCCATCACCGCGCTCATGCGCAGGTTACTCATCTGCCTTGAACGCTCATAACGCTTTAACACCTTCGCATCACCGATCGGCTCACGACGCATCTGTGCCTGAGCAATCACGTCGTTGAGCGCAGCGCTGTCCAAAAAACCTAAATTGACACCCTGCCCTGCAAGCGGGTGGATCGTGTGTGCAGCATCGCCGATCAGTACTCCTCCCTCAACAGCATAGTGCTTGGCGTGACGCTGTCTTAACGGAACCTTTTGAATACCAGTTGCCGACGCCACTCGGCCCAACACATCACGCGAACCAAAGCTGACGGCTGCACAAAAGGCATCCTGATCCATCTCTAATAGTTCTGCTGCATGTTTAGGCGAGGTCGACCAGACCAACGAGACATGATGAGCGCTTGCGGTCTTAAGAGGGAGCAGTGCAAGAGGGCCATCCTCTGTAAACCGCTGCCAACAGGTGTGTTGATGAGGCCGAGTCATCTCAAGCGTTGCCACAACGGCATGCTGACCATAGTCCCACTCATGAGTAGCCAGACCCAACTGCTTACGTGTATTTGAGTGGGCACCGTCAGCACCTACCACAAGCTGCGCAGATAAAAGATCACCATCTTCGAGCTCTATGAGTCGACTAGACTCTTGGAATCGCCCCAGTGTTTTAATACGTGAGGCGAAATTGAGCTTAAGATTTGCACGGTCAAGTGCCGCTTTTAATAGACCTAAAACAACCAGGCGATTCTCTACGATAAAGCCCAACTGCTTCTCGTGAATATCAAAACAGTCAAAATCGACCTCGCCACGCGTTTCACCGTCCCAGACATGCATTTTCTCATAGGGTTCTGCTCGCCAGCTAAGAATATGCGACCAAGCCCCCAAGGATTTCAGTAACTCGACAGAGGCCAGTGTGAGAGCACTCACACGAGAATCAAAAGCCCCCTGCATGAGCTGAGCAGCCTGGTCATCAATGGTCGACAGATCCATACCAAATTGATCCAACACCTCAACCTTCAAACCAAGATCCGCCAGTTGAATCGCTGCAGCCAAGCCAGTCATACCTGCGCCAGCAATGGCAACGTCCACTGAGCGAATAGCACTCCTATCAGTCATTAGACTTTAACCTCGCCGCTGGGGTATCCAAGCCCATCGCAGCCCTCGCCAATAGAGTGCGTGCCGATGGAATTAAGTCTAGGGTTTGCAATGCCAAGCTTCGCCCCAAACGGAGAGCCGGATTAGTAGAGCTAAAGATTTTCAATGCAGAGTCGCCAAACCCGATCGTACGACTTTGATCTTTTCGACGCCCGTCAATGAACTCCTCCAACATGGCTAATGCACCAATATCTTGGCCCGCTTGCTTGGCCAGAATAATCCGCTCCGCTAACTCACAAACACCGCGCAAGGCTAGGTTGAACCCCTGACCTGCAATGGGGTGCAGAGCATGAGCGGCATTACCAAGAACCACCAAACCACGGCGAACCTGCTCATCAGCCAAGGTTAAATGCAGTGGGTAGGAGAATCGCTCACCCACTCCAATCAGGCGACCGGCGCGATAGCCAAAGGCTTGTTGAAGATCGGCCAAAAATTGCTGATCGATCTGCTCCATGCGGGAATTGACCTGATCGTCAGACAGCGTCCAAACCAACCCCATACGGTGGCGCCCTTCGTGATCTTCGATCGGAAGCAGAGCAATAGGACCATTTTCGGTAAAACGTTCATAAGCAACGCCATCATGAGGGCGATCGACCTCTAGGTTGGCAATGAGTGCATGCTGATGATAGGGGGTCTGGCGATACTCAATACCCATACGCTGTCTTAGCTCAGAACGTCCACCATCCGCCATGACCACCAGTGGTGCTGTTAAGGTTATCGACTCACCATCTTGATCTATCACCACATGACGCTGACCCTCCACCCACTCAACCGATTCAACGGTTGCCGGCGAATAGAGTTCGACCTGATCGCGCGCGGCCAGTACCGAGCTCATTAACACCTGACCTAACCAGTGGTTCTCGACAACATAGCCCAGTGCGTCGACGCGCTCCTGCTCAGCACTCATGGTCGTTTGACCCCAGCGTCCTCTGTCAGAAACATGGATCCGATCGATGGGAGTCAGGTGTTCATGGAGAAGCTCCCACACACCCATAGACTCAAAGGCGGTTCGGGATCCATAAGCCAATGCGGTAGAGCGTGCATCAAAGCTGGGCTGAAACTGAGGATTGGGCTTAGCCTGCATAGGGCTCTGCTCAACAAGAGCGATCTTAAGACCTAAGGATTTGGCAGAAGGTGTTAACGCAGCGACTAAACTGGCGCCCACCATGCCACCACCACAAATGATTAGATCAAACTGCGATTCATGCACGGCGCATCAATGCCTCTATCTCATCTATCTCTTTGGGTACTGCAGAGGTTAAAACTCGCGCACCCTCATCTGTTACCATAACATCATCTTCGATGCGAACACCGATGCCGCGCCAGCGCTCTTCGACGCTGTGATCATCGGGGGCGATGTAGAGACCCGGTTCAATGGTCGTGACAATGCCAGGAGAAAGCTCGCGCCACTCACCCTCTACACGGTAAGAGCCAACATCATGAACATCCATACCTAACCAGTGACCAATGCGGTGCATATAGAATCGACGATAAGCGCCCGATTCAATTAACTGATCCACCTCACCCGACAGCAAACCGAGCTCAACCAACCCTTTAGTCAATATTTCGACAGACAACTGATGCAGAGAGTCCCAATTACAACCCGGTTTGACCGCGTCAATGCAGGCTTTGTTGGCGTCTAAGACCAACTGATAGATGGCACGCTGCTCTTCGCTGAACTGGCCGTTAGCAGGGAAAGTCCGGGTAATGTCACTGGCATAGTTATCCAATTCACAACCTGCATCTATCAGAATGAGATCACCCTCATTAATGGTCTGATCGTTGTCGATGTAGTGAAGAATACAGGCATTTTTCCCTGCCGCCACAATAGGCGTGTAAGCTTGAAAACGAGCACCCTCAGCCATGCAGTGACTCTGAATAATCGCTTCCAGTTGGTACTCATTCATGCCAACCCGGCACTGCTGCATCGCTTTAACATGAGCCTCTGCAGAGATATCGGCCGCTCGCTGCATGATGGCGATCTCAGCATCGGATTTAAACAGACGCATCTCATGCAAAATAGGATCTGAATCACTCAAAGCCTTGGGAACTTCAGCGCCCGCTCGAACACGTTTAGCCAGATCCTGAATCCAACCTTTTACCCGGGAGTCCAATGCAGCATCGCGTGCTAACGGGTAGAACAGCTGATCAACGCCATCGATTAGGCTGGGAAGCTGTTGATCAATCTCTGAAAGATTGTATGCAGCATCCGCGCCAAAGGTCTCAATGCAACCCTCTGGACCTGCTCGGTAACCAGTCCAGATCTCCATTTCAGGATCACGTGGCTGACAGAACAGTACCACCGGCTGATCTGAACTTGGCTTAAGCAGCAACAAACCATCCGGTTCATTAAATCCCGTAAGGTAGTAGAAATCACTCGACTGCCTAAACGGAAACTCAGCGTCGGCGTTGCGGCTGACCAAAGAGGCCGCAGCGATAATCATGACCGAATTGTCAGGTAACTCAGAGAGCAGTTTAGCTCGACGCTCTTTGTAGATTGAGAGATCAATTTTCATCAGTGCATTACCGGTTTATCAGACTCAGTAGACTCCGCTTTATTACATTCACTAAATAGCAGCATGGCAGCCATACGAACGTACTCTTCCACCTCCATCAGGAGATTCTCGTCCTCTTCGGCCTGGCCGTCCGCCTCAATTTGCGCAATTTGCACCAGATCTTTAAGACCATCTTGCGCATCATTAGAGAGATGTTGCCCTTGATCGCCAATCGCCATGCCAAAACCTGCTAGGAACCCAGTCACCCAAAGGCCTAACTGCTCTGCACGCTCAGCCAGAGGTTGCTCATCATCCGGTAGTAAAATGGCCAACTCAAAAGCGGATGATTCCAGCTGTTCTAAAATCTGGGTGTAGAGTGCCATCAACTTTTCGCTGCTGCTCTCAAGAGCGATGCGAGTGATATCCATTTGAGTGACACAAAACGCCTCAAGACTCGCTTTATCAAAACGTTTAGCGGCGGTGAGCTGCCCAACGATCGCGCCATGTAACTCAGAGGGTGAAAAGGCGATAGCCCCCTCTTCAATCATTAAATTGGCTAGTTGATCAAAATCTGGCGCGCTCATCGACTCTCACTTATTACGGTAGAAATAAAGGTTCAGATGCTATTCAGAGGGCGTTTAAGACGACCGCTTTCAAGAGCATTTATTGGGGATGATCCTAGCACTTTGCGGCCTTTGGAGCTATGCAGAACATTGACCCAATGCAACTGCCTGCTAATATGGTCGGAATTCAAAACGTTCGAGGCAGTCAATGTCAGAAGCAAACCCATCAACGCTCGCCACCAAAGTGGATCAATTGATCGAGTTGGTACAAAAGTTGGATGAGCAGAATCGTCACTTACAGACACAGAACCTGAAGTTGAAAGAGGAGCGTGCTCAGCTACTCAAAATACATGAGGGCACCCGTAGTCGTGTTGAATCGATGCTAAATCGCCTTCGTGTTTTGGAGAAAAGCTCATGAGTAACACACTGACCGTTGCCCTTCTTGATAAAGAGTACACACTTAGCTGCCCAGCCGGTGCTGAGGCAGGCCTTATTGCTGCAGCAGAAAACTTGGACGAGAAAATGCGTGAGATCTCTAGCAGTGGCAAACTACTGGGCATGGAACGTATCGCAGTGATGGCGGCTCTCAACCTGAGTTATGACAATTTGAACTCATCAAAAGCCGAAGCGAGCTCAAACGATGAATCCAAGCAGTTGATCGATAAGATCGACGCGACGCTTGCAAAATTTTCATAGTTTTTCCGGTCTTAAACCCTTTAATAGCGGCTTCATAGGGTTATAATTAACTCAACCCTGGGATGTTCGACAGTTGTTCAAGTCCCTCGAGCCGATAATCATTTTCCCGGATGCGGGGAATAGGTATTGTGAGCATGTCCGCGTGCGGAAAGCCTAATATATCTATACTCGTATCCACTCTGAACCTTCGGGTTCAGGGCCAAGAACACCACCGGCATCCTGGGGTCTTTTCTCTATGCTCAGTATCGAAGATAGAAAAACCATTCGTCTTGAGAAACGTCGAGCACGTCGTGCGCTCTCCAGTAAACAGCAGAAGCGTGCTGCACTCTCATTAGTTCACCAACTAAGAAAAGCCCCCTACTTTCATCGCGCTAAACGCATTGCCGTTTACCTAGCTAACGATGGTGAAATCGATCTTCAACCGCTCATCAAGTTGTGTTGGAAACTTAAGAAATCGGTCTACCTGCCGGTACTGCATCCGGTTCGACACAATCGACTCTGGTTTACTCAATATCAACCCAACACCTCAATGAACCAAAATCGCTACAAGATTTGGGAGCCAAAATTAAAGCGCTCACACTCTCCTGCCTGGGCAGTGGATCTAGTACTGATGCCGCTGGTTGCATTTGATCAGCAAGGTGGACGCATGGGCATGGGGGGCGGTTACTACGATCGAACCTTCGAATTCACACAGAAAAAAGGGTTCATGCACGGCCCTAAACTCATTGGCGTGGCACACGACCTGCAAAAGGTTGAGAAGCTACCGATACAACCTTGGGACGTTCCAATGCACGGCATTGCGACTGACAAGGGACGCTATATTGCTTAAAGAGTGAGATTAGATCGATTGGATCAACCCGGTCACTGCAACTCCGGTTACTAAGGTAACCGTGAGTAGCAGTAATAGGTCTGGAGATTGTTTCATTTTCATATTTTGAACTGAAACTAGGAGGCTTATTAAGTAAGACCTCAGCATCAGAAAAAAGTTCAAAATAAGTTCAAAAAAATTTCAAAATTAATATCAATTCACAAAATCAGGCTCGGCAAGGATAGCGCCACCGGCAATGTCAGCATCGATAACAGAGTCTGTGCAGAGAGAATATTTGCAACCAAAGGCGCATCTCCATTCAGCTGTTTTGCAAGAATATAGGCCGCTGAAGCCGTTGGTACCGACGCAAACACCATAAAAATCAGCAGCGACTCTGATGAGAGTTGAAGCATCGCACCAACCGCCACTGCCAGTAGAGGCATAACGATTAATCGAGCAGCAACGCCCATCATCAGCGGTAACCCTGAAGATCGCATCGCCTTTAAATTGATCCCCGCACCCACCGCCAACAGACCTAGCGGTAAGGCAACCTGAGCCAACAGTTCCAACACCGGTGTAACAAGAGAAGGTATGCCCAACTTAGAGAGGTTCAGCGCCAAACCCAGCAGACAGGCAAGAATCAGTGGATTGCTCAATATCTGTTTCAACACAGTTAAAACAGAGGGGCGTTTATCGCTGTAGAGGGCAAACACCAACACACAGAGTAGATTGAGCAGAGGGATCATGACGGAGGCGATGATCGCCGCAATCACTAACCCCTTACCGGGAATCAGGCTCGCAGCAATAGCCAGTGTGATGTAGGTGTTAAAACGCAGTCCGCCTTGGTAAACCGAAGTAAATGAAGCCGCACTGAATTTGAAAAGCCTCTGCAACGCGAGTAAGAACAGCGAGCCTAGCGCTAGAAGTAGTAGCACCGCTTCAATCAACACCAGAGATTCACTGCCATTAAAGTCAGCCGCGGCCAGCCGTGTCACTAACAGGGCTGGGAAGCAGAGGTAGTAGATGATCTTCTCTGCGCCGTTCCAAAAGTTGTGATCCACGAACTGGACTCGATTGATCAACACACCTAACAACAGAAGTGCGAAGACAGGCCAAAGGGCCGCAAAAATATCCATCAGTTATGCACTCTTGCCAAACAAAGTGCTAGTCTTTGAGACAAATCTAGTAACGATCATGCTTTAGAGCATCCTATCTGTGGAGCGACGACAATGAAATCTTTAGTGCTCAGCTTTATTGCTGATGATAAACCAGGATTGGTAAACCTTATCTCTGCAGCCATCTCAGAGCACCAAGGCAACTGGTCTGAATCCAGTCTATCGCAACTGGCGGGTAAATTCGCGGGCGTTGTAGTGGTTGATGTACCTACCGCAAACTTAGATGGTTTAACTCGCGCATTAGACGACCTAAAAGAGCAAGGCATTCGCGTCTCTTGTGAAGTCAGCAACAGTCAAGAGAGTGATACCGAGTATGAAACCGTGACGCTTGATCTGGTTGGACATGACAAACAGGGTATCGTTCGTGATATCTCCAATACCTTGTCCCTACTGGGCGTTAACGTCGCCAGTTTAGAAACCGAATTGACACCCGGCTCAATGTCATCTGAGCTTTTGTTTAAAGCCAAAGGTGAACTGCAAGTACCGAAAAGCGTTGATTTAGACAGCGTACAAGCAGCACTTGAAGAGATCGCATCCGATCTGATGGTCGACATCACCTTCGCATAACGATCCCCTAAAACAAAAAAACTGCCCGTAGGCAGTTTTTTTTGCTTAGGATAGCCGAATATTACTCAGCGCGTTGCGCCAACTCGTTTCGACCCGCCGCAACCGCCAATCGAACTTGGTTAGGTGCCGTACCGCCAATATGGTCACGAGCGGCCACCGAGCCCTCGAGGGTTAGCACTTCGAAGACATCTTCATGAATCTGATCTGAGAACTGACGTAGCTCTTCAAGAGTCATATCGGATAGATCTTTGCCTGTTTTAATACCATAAGCCACCGACAGCCCAACGATTTCATGGGCATCACGAAAGGCAACACCTGCACGCACTAGGTAGTCAGCCAAGTCCGTTGCGGTAGAGAAACCACGGCGAGCCGCTTCGCGCATCTCTTCAGGACGAGCCTCAATCGCAGGCACCATATCACCAAACGCGCGCAGACAGCCTTGAACCGTATCGACAGCATCAAACAAAGGCTCTTTATCCTCTTGGTTGTCTTTGTTGTACGCCAGCGGTTGTGACTTCATCAACGTCAGCAACGACATCAGATGTCCGTAAACACGGCCCGATTTACCACGTACCAGCTCAGGCACGTCTGGGTTCTTCTTCTGTGGCATGATTGAAGAGCCGGTGCAGAAGCGATCTGGAAGATTGATAAAGTTGAACTGTGCAGAGGTCCAAAGCACCAACTCTTCTGACATACGAGTCATGTGCATCAGCAACACGCTTGAAGCAGCACAGAATTCAATCGCGAAATCACGATCTGACACAGCATCCAACGAGTTGCGAGCTGGCATCGTAAAATCTAGCAGCTCGGCAGTGTAGTGACGATCGATTGGGTAGGTTGTACCCGCCAAAGCCGCGGCACCGAGTGGCATCACATTGACACGCTTACGACAATCCGCAAAACGCTCGTAATCACGACAAAGCATCTCGTACCAGGCCAACAGGTGGTGACCAAAGGTAACAGGTTGTGCCGTTTGCAGGTGAGTGAAGCCAGGCATGATTGTGTCAGCATTGCGCTCAGCCAGATCCAAAAGACCCGCTTGCAGACGCGTGATTTCAGACAGTATCTGGTCAATCTCATCACGCATGTAGAGGCGGATATCGGTCGCTACTTGGTCGTTACGCGAACGTCCGGTATGCAGCTTTTTACCGGTAATGCCAATCTTCTTAGTCAGTGCCGCTTCAATGTTCATGTGCACATCTTCCAGTGCAACAGACCATTCGAACTCACCACGTTCAATCTCAATGCGAATCTCACCCAGACCTTTAATGATTGCATCGCGCTCATCTTCAGTCAGAACACCCACTTTGGTCAGCATGCGTGCATGCGCAATAGAGCCCTGAATGTCTTGGCGATAGAGACGCTGATCAAAATCAACAGAGGCTGTGAATCGAGCCACAAACGCATCGGTTGCCTCACTAAAACGACCACCCCACTGCTGGTTCGTTTGATCACTCATCTCATTTACCTCTCTTGAAACTGTCTCGGTGGATGACACCGCATAAAATAGTGGCGCGATTATAGCACTCTCAGCCGATCTAATAACCCGTCCGGACGCTCAATTTAGTAGAGACATCTGATACACTTAGAAAATTCGAAAAAAAGATCTCTATTTGGAAGTTTCATGTCACGCACACTCCGCATTGCGACTCGCCAGAGCTTACTCGCTTTATGGCAAGCAGAATTCGTAAAAGCCCGTCTTGAAGAGCTACATTCCGATCTTAACGTTGAGCTAGTTACTATGGTGACCCGCGGCGATAAGATTTTGGATACCCCTCTCGCCAAAATCGGCGGCAAAGGCCTGTTCGTTAAAGAGTTAGAAGTCTCTATGCTGGAAGGACGCGCTGATATCGCCGTGCATTCAATGAAAGATGTACCGATGGAGTTTCCAGAAGGTCTAGGATTGTCTGTTATCTGTGAGCGAGAAACACCAACGGATGCGTTTGTCAGCAATACTTACAACCACTTTGATGAACTGCCGCAGGGGGCTGTGGTGGGTACCTCATCGCTTCGTCGCGAGGTGCAACTGCGTGAACGCCGTCCTGATTTAGAGATCAAAACCTTGCGTGGCAATGTTCAGACCCGCCTTGGAAAACTCGATGCCGGTGAATATGACGCCATTATCCTTGCATCAGCCGGACTGATTCGCCTTGAGCTGAAAGATCGCATTAAACATCAAATCGACTCTACCGAGAGTCTTCCCGCGGGTGGCCAAGGCGCAGTCGGTATCGAGTGTCGAATGGATGATCTAGAGACTCAGGCTCTGTTAGCACCCCTGAACCACGACGAAACGGCGGCTCGTGTCATTGCCGAACGCGCTATGAACAAACGCCTAGAGGGCGGCTGTCAGGTTCCAATCGGTTGCTATGCCGAACTGGAAGGCGATCAAATCTGGTTACGTGGTCTTGTAGGTCGCCCTGATGGCACACTGGTATTGCGCGATGAGATTCGTGGTCATAAAGAGAGTGCCGAAGCCTTGGGAATTGAGTTAGCTGAAAAGCTCCTTGAAGCAGGTGCTGGTGAGATTCTAGAGCAGGTGTATGCCGAGCGCGGCTAAACCCAGCGTACTAACCACGCGCCCGGCAGCCATGCAGGGCGCGCTAACGTCTGCCCTGAAAGAGAGAGGCTTTACGCCTATCCCACTGCCTCTTCTCGAAATCATTCCTGAAGATCTAGAGAACCCATCCACTCCGGGTCTGCAAAGCAAACTACTGGATCTCGACCTCTATCAACACGTCATTGTTGTCAGCCGTAATGCGGCCAGTATTGCCATTGATCTACTCGATCAACTCTGGCCTCAACTGCCTATTGGGGTTCAGTGGCACGCCATCGGCAAAGGGACGGCTGATGAACTGGCCAGTTATGAGATTTATGCCAATACTAATGAAGGGCTCGATTCTGAAGCCCTTTTAACACTGCCTGCATTTGCACAACCCTCTGGAGAACGAATCCTAATATTCAAAGGCGTAGGCGGTAGAACACTTCTAGAAGAGACCCTAGCCGAGCGCGGTGCAAAGGTCGAAACGATAAGTCTCTATCAACGTCAAATGCCTGAATACAGTGACGCTGAACTTTCAGAATGTTTTAAACAGGCACCAGGCGCTATACTCATTAGTAGTGGCGAAGCGTTAGAGCATTTAGCGAAGCTTGCCGATGAGTGGGGCATGTTTGCTGATACACCCATTTTTGTTCCCAGTCAGCGTGTTGCCGATCTGGGAAATACCTTAGGTTTTACCGATATCACAGTCGCAGAGGGTGCTGATGACAGTGCCATGATCGCGGCCTTAGAGCAGCGATTTCAATAAAGGAATAGAGCGATGAGTCACTCCGATAAAGAGAATCAAACCGATCAAGTAGAAGATGCCGAGATTCTCGAAGCTGAAGTTGTCGAGTCAAAGGCAGAAGAGACGGCCAGCGAGCAGGCTGAAGATAGCTCCGAATTGACAGAGGCCTCAGATGTAAAAGAGACTGGCCCAGCCAAAAAAAGCGCGTCAGCAATCTTAGCGACGATCATCAGCTTGGTTGCTCTAGGGGCGGTTGGTGCTGGCGGTTACCTGGCCCAGCAAAAACTCACCCAACTCGAAGAGAGCTTTAATCAGCGCAGTGCCGCTCAACAGCTGGAAGCCACTGCAGCGGTCAATGATGCCAATGCAGCAGTTGCCGAGCTGACTGAGAGCTTCCAACAGATCCAAGCAGAAAAAGTGGCACAAACGGCCGAAATCGCCACTCTACAAGAACGCCTAAGTGATGCCATCAAACAGGTCGAAGCCGGTCGTGAACGATCAGAGAGTGACTGGCGCCTAGCTGAGGCTGAGTATCTATTACGCTTGGCGAACCAACGCATCTTGATGGAGAACCGCGCCGAAGGTGCACTGGCCCTCTTGCGCAGTACCGACACCATTCTTAAAGAGCTGGATGATGTCAGCCTCTACCCACTGCGCCAAAGCCTTGCCAGTGATATCTCGAAACTCGAATCAGTACCCAATTTGGACATAGAAGGTACCTACCTTCGAGTTGCAGCACTGATTGAGCGTAGTAAAGACTTACCCACACTCACCTTAGAGCAACAACGCCAACTGCCTGAGCTGATCGGCAATGTTATTACTGAACAGGTTGATGCCGAGACACAGCAGAACATCACCAGCGGTTTTGCCAAAGCGATCAGCAAACTTGAGTCACTGATCGTTATTCAACGACACGATCAACCAGTAGAACCGATCCTATCACCGGATCAAGGTCACTACCTTCGCCAAAATATCCAGATGTTGTTAGAACAGGCGCAACTGGCGCTATTACGTCAACAGCAGTCTATATTCACAACCAGCTTGTCACGCGCGCAGTCTCTGTTGATGCAGTACTTTGATAAGGATAACTACACAACCAGTGTTCTAATCCAATCCCTAGCGGAACTGACAACCTTGAATGTGTCGCCAACGATTCCGGACATCTCGGGATCATTGAAGGCTCTGCAGCAGCATCAAAAAGAGATGGCTAACCTGCGCAGGGAGGCAGAGTAATGAGACGCTTTTTAATCCTACTCTCACTCCTGCTATTAGTAGGTGCTTGGGTCGGGCAGGCCATGATGAAAGACAGTGGATATGTCTTGATTGCCTACCAACAGGTCTCCATTGAGACCAGTCTGTGGGTGCTTCTGATCGCGGTGGTTCTGCTGTTCACATTGACCCACTGGCTATTCAATCTATTCTCGAATTGGCGCTCACCTGCCGAGAAGCTCCGCCGCTGGAGCGAAGCGCGTGGTGATAGAAAAGCCGGCACAAAATCCAATCAAGCACTGGAAGCGGAACTGGATGGTGACCTATGGAAAGCTCGCCGCCTGTTTATCCAAGCTGCAGAACTCAGTCGAACTCCTGCCCTATTCTATTTAGAAGCGGCTCGATGCGCGGCAGAGCAAGGGGATGAAAAAGAGGCGCACCGCATTCTTATCAAAGCGGCTAAAGAGTCACCTGAGTCAGAGTTACGCCTTCAACTCGAGCAGGTACGTTTTGACGTTAAATCAGGTCACCATGAGAGGGCTGGCGAACTGCTCAGCAGACTTGCAAAAGAGCGCTCAAACTCAACCGCTGTAGATCGTGAAAAAGCGGCGTTGCTGAGTGCGAAACGCGATTGGAATGCGCTACTGCCAATGCTACCGAGCCTGCAAAAGCGCAAGGTATTAAACAGCAGCGACATACAAACTTTAAGACGCACAGCCGCTCTCTCTAAATTGAACAATCTAGAAGAGACGTCTCGCACTGCGCTAGATCAGTGTTGGGAAGATCTGAGTTACGAAGCACAACAAGATCCAGAAGTTCGCCGCGCTTATATTGGCCAGCTAACCGCCCTAAACGAAACCGCTGATGCCTGCTCGCAGATCATTAAGTGGTTAGCTAAACACTGGGATAACGATTTAGCCGTTCGCTTCAGCGAACTGCCCTGTGACGATCCAGATTCCATGATCAAAACGGCTAAAGGCTGGTTAAAACAGCAGCCTGACAATGCGGCGGTAGAACTGGTTCTGGCACGTCTATCTCGTCGCGCTCAGTTATGGGGAGCCGCGTTAACGCACTACAGAAAATCACTCGAACTCAACCATCAGGCACAGACGTTGATCGAACTAACCGAGCTCTACCTACAGCTGGGTGAACAACGCGAAGCGGCTCAACTGTTGAGTTCCAAGAATGCACCGCTTCAACTGCCAACTCCGTCGGAAGCGGATCGCACGACACGACACCATTTAACTCATTAAGGATTGCACCGTGGCTGAACGTTTTATTGAGCGCTTGATGTATTCAACTCGCTGGATTTTAGCGCCCATTTACTTAGGACTTAGCTTAGCCCTAGTCGCATTGGCCATTAAGTTTTTCCAAGAAGTGATACACGTCCTGACCGATGTCACGGTTCTACCAGAGGCTGATCTCATTTTGATCATTCTCTCTCTTATTGATATCGCGTTAGTCTCGGGTTTGATCGTCATGGTCATGTTTACCAGCTACGAAAACTTTGTCTCGCGCCTCGATATTCGTGAATCGACCGAAAAGCTCGAATGGCTTGGCACACTCGATACCAACTCGCTGAAGAACAAAGTCGCCGCCTCCATCGTCGCCATCTCTTCAATCCACTTACTTAAGGTCTTTATGAATGCGAGCAACATCGATAACGATAAACTGCTCTGGTACGTTGTCATTCATCTAACCTTTGTTATCTCAGCAGTGGCAATGGGTATGCTCGACAAGATCACCCGCAAAAGCCCTAAATGAGAGAGCTGATCGAGCATAATCCGATCAGTAGTGATAGAATCCGTACAATTCAATTTGCAAGACCCCAACCACAGGAAAACCATGACCACACTGATTCTTGATGGCAGCGCCGTTGCTAAAAAAACCGAAGCTGAACTCGCGACACGCGTTGAAAACCTTAAAGCGAAAAGCGGCGGTCAAACGCCTGCGCTAGCTACGATTTTGGTAGGGGCTGACCCAGCGTCAGCAACCTATGTGCGTATGAAGCAGAACGCCTGCAAACGCATCGGCATGGAATCAATCACGGTTGAGATGGGTGCAGAGACAACCACCGAAGAGCTGTTAGAGAAAATCCAAGAGCTGAACAGCAATCCCAACTGTCACGGCATCCTGCTGCAGCACCCAGTACCAGAACAGATTGATGAGCGTGCCTGTTTCGATGCCATCGCTTTAGAAAAAGACGTAGACGGTGTCACCTGTCTTGGCTTCGGTCGCATGGCGATGCAGGAAAAGGCCTACGGCTCCGCAACTCCTCAAGGCATTATGCGTCTTCTAGACGCTTATGACATTCCGCTTTCAGGTAAGAACGCTGTCGTAGTTGGTCGCAGCCCTATTCTAGGCAAGCCGATGGGCATGATGCTGTTAAACGCTGATGCGACTGTGACCATCTGTCACTCACGCACCCAAGGACTAGCCGACATTATCAAACAGGCTGATATCGTCGTGGGTGCGGTTGGCCGCCCAGAATTCATTAAAGCAGAGTGGATCAAAGATGGCGCCATCGTTGTCGATGCTGGCTACCACCCAGGCGGTGTGGGTGATATCGAACTTGCACCACTAGAGGGTCGTGTTGCTGCTTTGACTCCTGTCCCAGGCGGCGTTGGCCCTATGACCATCAACACTCTAATATTCCAGTGTGTCGCAGCCGGGGAAAAGAAGATATCTGGCTAAAGCTGAATGCTAACTGATTGCATTTAAAACCAACGAAGGAGAGCAGTAGCTCTCCTTTTTGTTTCTTATCGGCACAACGCAGACGGCTACTCACGACCCTCAAGAGACTCTGGGCTAGTGACCCCATTCGGCACATAGCAGTCGCTAAAGAATGTCAGTTGTGGCTCACAAAAAATAACCATGAGCCACGTCCAGACAATCTTTTTACATCTTATGTGGAACCGTTTTGATTCCATTTATCTCCTGCATTTCACGTATATATTGAATGATTGCAGGAACTTGCATGAATGTAATCTGCTCTTGTGCAGGCATATCACCAAATGGCCAGTGATGTTGCCGTGTACCGTTTTTAATAGCACTCACAATAGACTGATTTGAATGATGCCCTGGATTGTAAATCGAGTGAATTAAAGGAGGTCCCTTATCACTACCTGATCCATTTTCACCATGGCATTGCGCACAGTTATCCTTGAATACTTTGGCACCAAACTTTGCTCTATCGCTCAGCGCACCAGTTTTAACATCGACGTGATTCTCTTTATGACCTGCGTGTACTGGAACACTTAACCCCAGAACAAACGAAGAACAAAGAAGCATTTTTAAACTTTTATTTATCACTGATTTACCACTTCAGATTCATAGCCTGCATCTTGGAGTAGACTTAGAACTTCATCTATAGATTTTTCTGTCGCCAGTGAAACTGTTTTACTATCAAGCTCTACACTGACCTCACTGATTACAGTATCTGCAGCCAATGCTTCCTGAATTGATGATACGCACCCTCCGCAGTTCATCCCTTCAACATACAATTTAATGTTATTCACAGTGATTCCTCTTCGTTATTTGTTGTTCACCATCTCTGTATGGCGCTGAGCTAAGTCCTTTGGCCATTCAGATTTAATATAGGCTAAAACATGCCAGATTTGCTCATCTGTGAGCTTTTTCTCGAACGCTGGCATATTAGATTTGTACTCTTTTCCTGCAATCGACTGTACACCAAACTTAGTTAGCTTAAACAAAAGCTGATCATCATGATGCCAAGTGTGACCTGACACATCATGCGGTGGTGCAGGTAAGTAGCCGTTCTCGTCACGCTTCTGCCAATCCGGCTCACCCTTTAGATCGGCACCGTGGCAGCTAGCGCACTCGTTTTGATAAATCGTTTTCCCAGCACTCACCGCCTTGGCATCAGTGTAAGGAATTTTGCCCTGAGCACTGTTAGTCGAAACGAAGGCAATGGCTGTACCCAGAACAACTACGCCAGCAGCAACGCCTAATTTTGTTCCATTATTCATAATCCATCCAAAATAGGTCTATGGAAATTAAGATGTTTGACGACTCTATCTATTCGACCGTGATATCACCCCGGTACATCTGCATCTGGCAATGAAACGCGTAGCTGCCCGCAGGGCTCGCTGGAATCTGAATCGCTTTTACCTTGTTTATGGGTAGCGATACGCTAATGCCGAGATCGGGGACCAGCAGCATTTCAGAGCAGGGGGCTTTATCTTCGCGCAAAAAATTGAGCGTTGTGGGTTTGCCTGCCGGTATCTTGATATGTGCGGGTGTAAACACACCGTCAGCGACTTTGATGGTCTGCTTCGCTGACGCAACCGAGGCGACAGGCTTGTAGAGCCAGAACCACCAGACAATCAGTCCGATTAATACTAGACCTACTAGGTTGATGAGTATCATCGGTTACTCCTCCTCAGCGCTTCTGCGCCCTAAAAATTAATGCTGCTGCGCTTTAAACAGGCGCAGTCGATTGGCATTGGTGACGACTGTTAGTGACGAAAAGGCCATCGCGCCGCCGGCTATAATGGGACTGAGTAGAACGCCAAAGATTGGGTACAACAGACCCGCAGCGATCGGTATGCCCGCAACGTTGTAGATGAACGCGCCTACCAGATTCTGTTTGATGTTCGCTAGCGTAGCCTTGCTTACTGCAACGGCATCGGCCAGTCCGTGCAGTGAACCTCGCATTAGGGTGATATCCGCGCTCTCGATCGCAATATCCGTCCCGGTGCCGATCGCGAAGCCAACGTTAGCCTTAGCAAGCGCCGGCGCATCGTTAATACCATCCCCCGTCATGCCGACAATCTCACCCTTCATTTGAAGTGATTCAATATGGGCAAGCTTATCCTCAGGCATCACTTCGGCATGGTACTCATCGATACCTACCTGGGCGGCTACGGCTTTAGCCGTGGCACTGTTATCACCAGTTAGCATAATGACTCTCATACCCTGAGCATGCAGGCGCTGAATGGCCAGTTTGGAATCAGATTTGATCGGATCAGCAACGGCAACAATCCCCGCGAACTGATTGTCGATCGCAATAAACATCGGAGTTTTCGCCTGACTGGCGAGGCGCTGGGCTTCATCGACCTGAGCACTGATGTCGATGTTGTTATGCTGCATAAATGAGGCGTTACCCAATAACACCGTCTTGTCACTGAGGTTGCCAGAAACGCCCTGACCGGAGTGCGCGTGAAAATCTGTGACTTTCTCCAGGCTCAAGCTTTGCGCTTTTGCCGCTTCTACAATCGCTTCTGCCAGTGGATGCTCTGATCCAGTCTCGAGGCTGGCGACCAGTGCCAATAGATCTGATTTGTCGAGGTCAGTAACCGGTATTATATCGGTCACAGCCGGTTTGCCTTCAGTGATAGTGCCGGTTTTATCAAGGACCATCGCCGTGATCTGAGAAGCGGTTTGCAGTGCTTCCCCGTTGCGAATCAGTACACCGGCCTCAGCCGCTTTACCCATCCCAACCATGACGGACATCGGTGTTGCCAGCCCAAGCGCACAGGGACAGGCGATAATCAGCACGGTTGTCGCTGAGATAATGGCGAAGGCAATCGTGGGTTCGGGTCCAAAGTTGGCCCAGATCAGCGCGCTGACAATGGCGATGATCATAATCGCGGGTACAAAATACTCGCTGATCTTATCGGCAAGGCGTCCAATCGGTGGTTTGGAGTTCTGCGCCTTTTTAACTGAAGCGATAATCTGCGACAGCGCCGTGTTCTTGCCCACCCGTGTCGCTTCATAGAGTAGCGATCCACTCTTGTTTAGCGTGCCGGCAATGATCTCATCACCGATCTCTTTGACGACTGGAATAGGTTCACCAGTCAGCATCGATTCATCAATTGAAGAATGCCCTTCGACAACGCGGCCATCGACGGCAATCTTTTCGCCTGGGCGAACGCGTAGCTTGTCGCCCATAACGACATCATCGATAGGGAGATCTACCTCTTCATCACCACGGAGGACACGGGCTGTTTTTGGTTGCAGGCCGATTAACCGCTTTATCGCTTCCGAGGTGCGTCCACGCGCTTTAACTTCCAGTGCCAGACCCAGATTGATCAGACCAATGATCATCGTTGTCGCTTCAAAGTAGATGTGTCGTGCCATTTCTGGGAAAAGCGAGGGTGCTGTCACTACCGCAAACGAGAAGAGCCAGGCGGCTCCTGTTCCGAGCGCGATCAAAGTATCCATATTGGCTGAGTGGGTTCGAAACGCCTTCCAGGCTCCGATATAGAAACCACGACCGGCGAGTACCATAGTTGCCAGCGTAACCAGGCCGATAATGCCCCAAACGAGTCTCTCCGTGCTGGTGGTGACAGACATTTCACCGATGAATAGTCCATAGATCATCAGCGGTACACCGATGCTCAAGGAGACCACGACGTTGCGCATCAGCTGCCGGTAATACTGTGCGTCAGCGGCTTCTTTCTCCGCCAAGCTGTCAGCTTCGGACTCGTTTTCGGATTCTTTTGCACCGTACCCTGCCTGAGTAACCGCAATTATCAGCGTATCAGACTCTACGTCGCCTTCAATCGTCGCGGTGCGATCAGCAAAGTTCATTTCAGCCAAAGTCACCCCGGGTACTGCTTTCAACGATTTCTCGATTTTAGCGACGCATCCAGCGCAACTGGCACCTTGAATATCCAGAATAATTGGATGCTTCGCGACCTTAATGCTGTTCATGAGCTTCATCCTCTGTAAACGTTTCAATGAGGTGGCAAATAGACTCGTTGGTAGGACACTGGTCTTCCATTTCGTTCCAGGTTTTAGCGGCTGCAATCATGCGGTTTCTTAGCGCGACCATGTCACGGTACCTAGCTTCAGTCTCTTCCAGACGCTGGTTGATAATGTCCCTAACCAAACCACAGGCCGAATGCTGATTATCCGTCCGCGCGAATATCTCTCTAACATCATCGATACTGAATCCCAGGCTACGCGCTGCCAGGATGAACTTGAGCCGGTTGATGTCCGATGGACAAAAAAGCTTGTACCCGTTGTCTGGATTGATCTGAGGTTTCAGCAGACCAGCGCGAGAGTAAAACCGCACGGTATCGGGCGTGATAGACAGTAGCTTTGCAACTTCATTTACCTGCATGAAAGACTCCATTTTATTTCTCGACTCACAAAACTGGATCAATGTCCTGGTGGCGGTTTACTACAGCAGTGAGGCACATGCTTGGCATTATCGCGAACGTTCTGGTCGATTTGTCGATCCCACCCCAGCTTATATTGGTTCCACCAGCCTTTTTTTGGTTCGACGCTGTGTTGTTTAAGTACCTGTAGGATGGAATCTATACTTGTGATGGATGCATCATATGACACTTGCATCCGCTCAGGTGTCGAGTCAAACCCCACAGTATCGATACCTCTTATCAGTTGGATCTCAGCGTTAAGTTCCTCCAGATTTTGTTCCTTCAGACCACTGAGCTTTAGTTTGCGTTTAACCAAAAATGCTTCGTTAATACCAATTTTATGCGTATCCATATCGCCTCCCTTAATCTGACTCGAAGTCACTGAGTACACGTTTACGCTTCGCATATTCCTCTTCATCAATCTCGCCGCGAGCGTAGCGTTCATCGAGAATCCGGCGGGCATTATTGGATTCTTTGGGTCCAGTTCGAACAGATTTGACGGCCAGTACGATGATAAATATGAGAATGCCCCAGAACACTAGCATTCCGAAACCACCAAACATTCCAAATCCCCAGGCCATAGGGTGGTAATCACCGTCGGGGGCTGCGACCGCAATTCCGCTGAGGAGCATTGACGTTGCTGCGTATAGCCTTAATCTTTTATCCATAAGTCGTTCTCCTGCTTGCGCATTACTATAGGAAATAGTCGATCTAATCTTAGCTTAAACCTGTGAGTCGCTCATAGGTCAAGGATTGAAGACGAAAAAGTTGGAACTCCATATGAACGAGCGGTATTAAAACCGTGTGTATGAGGAACTCTCATGGACAGTGGACAGATCTTTCGTTGAATGGGATCGAAAGTTTGGTGATGAAACAAGCTCGAATAGTTTTACCTGCGAGAGTCTCAAAACTCGTAAATCGCTAGTTCCCTGTTTATCTTGTAGCTTTTCGAAAGTCTGCTTTTGAGTGCTTGTCCCAGTCGTGTTAGGGCGGCTATGTGCGCTTAGCCGACATCTGTTGGTCAGATGTAGATGTCGCATAAGTGCCGTAAAGCGAAGCTTAACTGAGTGTTCAAAGACGACCCAAAGCCCACATTTAATCGTTTACTTGCAGTTCTTTGTTTTAAACCACATCATTAAATATTGTGACATTTAATCGGTAGAAAGATGACTCTAGAAAGCTCCCTTTCATTCTTCTTGGCTGTTTTGGTCTTTGGGGTAACACCTGGCCCAGGAGTATTTGCAATTTTAGCTAGAGCATTGGTATCTGGCTCACGTTCATGTCTTTTTTTAGCATTCGGTATGACGATTAGTGACATTCTCTATCTAATAGCTGCATGCATCGGGCTTGCGGCACTGGCAACTCACTGGGGCGAAGTGTTTACAGTTATCCGTGTAGTTGGAGCTGTCTACTTAATCTATCTTGGCTGGAAAATGTGGAATGCCCCGCTTGATTTGGATTCCGTAGATTCCGATTCATCAACTTCAGGTGGTCTTTTGAGTTTTGTGCAGGGCTTTTTAATATCTGCATCCAACCCTAAAGTTATTCTTTTTTACATCGCATTCTTACCAACGTTTATGGATTTAAATGCTCTAGATTTAAGTGATATAGCACTTGCTGCTTTTCTAACTTTAATAGCGTTAATGATTGGCTTAATGGGAATTGCTGTTTTTGCAGCTAAAGCACGGAAGTTTTTTAAATCTGAACTGTCAGTAAAGCGGCTTAACAGAAGTGCAGGCTCTATAATGGTCGCAGCAGGGGCTTACTTAGTATCACGCAATTAAGCTTCTTATGACTGCTTAGTGCCGTTAGGCGATCCTCACTCATAGACTTCAGTAGTCAAAACATATTAAGAGACAACCTTTTGCGCCAATTTGATAAACAGAGCGCGCTCGTCATCACTTAAATTGGCTACCACTTGATCCTGTAACGCCTTAACCACCGGGGTGATCTCCTCCAGAGCCTTACGCCCTTCTTTGGTTAGCGTCACCAATTTAGCGCGTCGATCTTTGGGGTTTGATTTACGCTCTACCCAACCACGTTTTTCGAGTCGATCAATCACGCCTCCAATCGTCGCTTTGTCGTAGTGAATCGACTGCGCGATCTGTGACTGCTCCATCTCGCCATGCAACTCTATTGCCTGCATTGAGGCAAATTGCACCGACGTGACATCGGCACCGATACGCTTCATCTCATCTTGAAACACCTGATTCGACTGCTGACTTAAGCGACGTATCAGGTGACCAGGCATCTCGTAGTAGGACAACTCGTTCTCCAACACTTTTTACTGTTTGTTCCATCCTATTTGAAAAGAACTAGTTTGTATACTTACTAGTTTACAACCACATAAAACTTTGGTTACACTATGAGCACAAATAGTAAGCATACTTACTAACAAGGTTCTCTGAGCCGCACTAAGAGACAGAAGATAATAAGGAGTCTAGTGATGCAATATTACGAAGATGGTTTCCGTGGTGGTAACCCAGATCGCAAAAATGCTGCACCTAACCGTCGCGAATTCGCGCCTAATGCCATTCTTCCTGAAAAAGTCGATGTACTGATTGCAGGTACAGGCCCTGCAGGCCTCTGTCTGGCGGCTCAGCTCTCTCAGTTCCCCGAGATCAGCACGATGATCGTTGAACCAAGCCCAATGAATATCCAAAAAGGTAAAGCCGATGGTATCAACACGCGTACCATGGAGATGTTCCAAGCCTTTGGTTTTGCCGATGCCGTTAAGCGTGAAGCTTACTGGGTAAACCAGACCAACTTCTGGATGCCAGACCCAGAAAATCCAAAGAATATCCAACGCATTGGCCGTGTACAGGATGTTGCTGATGACTCATCTGAAATGCCTCACATCATTGTTAACCAGTCACGCATCCACCAGTGGTTCCTTGAGGTGATGGATAACTCACCGACGCGTATGCAACCAGATTACAACTGGTCGGTAGAGACGTTGGAAGTAAACCCATCTCTTGATGAATACCCAGTGACAGTGACTCTGGTGAACACCGGTGTAAACAAAGGCCAGAAGAAGATTGTTCGCGCTAACTACGTGGTCGGCTGTGACGGTGCACGATCTAACGTTCGTACCGCCATTGGTGGCGAGCTGCACGGCGATGCTGCTCACCAGGCTTGGGGTGTAATGGACATCCTAGCTAACACAGATTTCCCTGATGTTCGCCAGAAATGTTTGATCACCTCTGCCACTGAGGGCAACGTACTGATCCTTCCTCGTGAAGGTGGTTACATGTTCCGTATGTACGTGGAGCTGGAAAAACTAAAAGAAGATGAGCGCGTTGCCAACCGCAAGTTCACATCGGATGACACGATCGCAGCGGCTAACCGCATCATGCACCCATACAGCATCGATGTGAAAGAGGTTGTTTGGTGGTCTGTTTACGAGATTGGTCACCGCATGACGGACCGTTTCGATGATGTGACTGATGAAGAGCGTGCAACTCGCAACCCTCGCGTATTCACTGCGGGCGATGCCTGTCACACGCACAGCCCGAAAGCGGGTCAGGGTATGAACGTATCAATGCAAGATACCTTCAACCTAGGCTGGAAGTTAGTCCACGTACTGACTGGTCAATCAGACGCATCTCTACTACACACTTACTCTAAAGAGCGTTGGACAGAAGCGAAACGTCTTGTTGAGACCGACCACGAGTGGGCGCGCATCATGTCGGCACCTCCTGGTACGTCTGAACTGGATAAAGGCGATGAGCCTCGTTTCGTTCGTGCCTTCAAAGAGAATCTGGAGTTCACCGGCGGTCTGGCCGTTAAATATGATGAATCAATTCTAACCGGTGCACAAACTTACCAAGCACTAGCAACAGGAGAAGAGATTGGACGTCGTTTCCACTCAGCGCCGGTTCTACGCCTATCAGATGCTAAGCACATGCAACTTGGTCACGCAGCTCAGGCCGATGCTCGTTGGAGAATCTACGCATTTGCAGGCAAAAACGACACCAGCTCAAGCTCTGCCATTCATACGCTAGCGGACTGGTTAGAGAACGACAGCAACTCACCGGTTGTTAAGTACACCAAGTCAGGTGCTGACATCGATTCAGTCATTGATGTTCGCGCTGTATTCCAGCAGACATTCTACGACTTGGATTACGATAAAATGCCTTCTCTACTGATTCCTAAGAAGGGCAAGCTGGGTATCCAGGATCATGAGAAAGTCTTCTGTGTTGATCATAAAGGTAATGGCGACATCTTCGATATGCGCGGTATCGATCGTGAGCAAGGCTGTATGATCGTCGTTCGTCCAGACCAGTACATCGCACACGTACTGCCACTATCGGCAACCGACGAATTGGCCGACTTCTTCTCCAACATCTTTGTTGAGCAGAACTAAGTTCAGATCCAAGGATCAAAGGCACCTCAGGGTGCCTTTTTTATTGCGCACATCAACGGTTTCGCGAAGTGAATTCCGCTGTTTTTCCGCTTGAGTGAATGAACGCCTTAACTTAAGGTTCTTATAGTGTCTTAACCCTAGGTAACCTCATGTCTAAACTGCTATGGCAGCCAAGTAATCAACGCATTGCAGCTGCACGCTTAACCGAATTCCAAAACCGCGTGAACGACCAGTGCTCACTGGCACTGTCGACTTATGATGATCTGTGGCAGTGGAGTATCGATCAGCCCGATCAGTTTTGGGGCTCGGTGTGCCAGTTTCTCGATATTGAGTTCAGTCAGCCAGCACAAGAGGTTCTACAAACCGGGATTGGAATTCGTGACGCCCGTTGGTTTGAAGGGGCCAAGCTCAACTTTGCCAAGCATCTATTAAAACGTCGCGATGACAGCATTGCGATCATTTTTCGGGGTGAGAATGGCAAACGCAGAACGCTGACCTATGCAGAGCTCTTTCAGCAGGTTGCATCGGTACAGGGCTACCTGAAAAAGATGAATATCGGCGCCGGCGATCGTGTTGCAGGTTACCTACCCAATGCGCCAGAGGCGATCATTGCGATGTTGGCCACCACAGCACTGGGAGCGGTTTGGACATCCTGCTCACCTGACTTTGGTGTCAATGGCGTCGTCGACCGGTTTGGGCAAGTTGAACCGAAACTGATCTTTACGATAGATGGCTACCACTACGCAGGCAAACAGATTAACAACCTCGACAAACTACCGGAGATCGTTGATCGCATTCCCAGTGTAGAAGGGGTCGTGGTCTACCCGTTTCTGAATGATTCACCCGATCTAACGGGGATCAAGGGAGCACAGCCTTGGTCAGAGGCACTGGACGACCAAGCCGGCGACATCGATTTTGTTGAACTCCCTTTTGATCACCCGCTCTACATCCTCTACTCATCGGGCACGACAGGAGTTCCTAAATGCATCGTGCATGGCGCTGGCGGAACACTGCTCCAGCACATGAAAGAGCTAGCCCTACATACAGACTTAGGCCCTGACAGCCGGTTAATGTACTTCACAACCTGCGGTTGGATGATGTGGAACTGGATGGCATCTGGTTTAGCAGTTGGTGCTTCACTCGTTCTGTTTGATGGCTCCCCTTTCCACCCGACTGCCTCGGCACTGTGGGACATCGTGGAGCAAGAGGAGATCACTGCCTTCGGCACCAGCGCCAAGTACATAGCCGCGATTCAGAATGCCGGTTACTTACCCAATCAGCACCACAGCTTTGCTCAGCTTAGATCGATACTCTCGACCGGATCGCCACTCTCACCGGAAAGTTTCGAGTTTATCTATGACTCAGTTAAACAAGACCTTCATCTGGCCTCTATCTCAGGCGGAACCGACATCGTCTCATGCTTTGCGTTGGGTGTGCCGACCCTCCCCGTCTACTCAGGCGAGTTACAGGCCAGAGGCTTAGGTATGGCCGTTGATATTTATGACGATGAAGGCAACTCTTTGCTCGAGGAGAAGGGTGAATTGGTGTGTACAGCCCCCTTCCCTAGCCGCCCCATCGGTTTTTGGAATGATCCGCAGGGTGAACGTTACAAAGCAGCCTACTTTGAACGCTTCGATAACATCTGGGCGCACGGTGATTACGCTGAACTGACAAAACGAAAGGGCGTGATCATCCACGGTCGCTCTGACGCGGTATTGAATCCAGGCGGTGTCCGAATCGGTACAGCCGAGATCTACCGTCAAGTCGAAAAGGTCGCGGGAATCACCGATAGCATCTGCGTCGGGTTACCCAAAGAGGATGATGTCGTGGTAGCGCTCTATGTCGTGCTCGCAGACGGCCTGGAACTCACCGACGACCTAGTGGCCGAGATAAAACGCACCATCCGCAACAACACCACGCCGAGACATGTACCCGGTATCATCAAAGCGGTTACGGACATCCCGAGAACCAAAAGCGGAAAAATCGTTGAGCTAGCAGTACGCAACGTGCTGGTTGGCGAGCCGGTTAAAAATAGAGAGTCACTGGCTAATCCAGAGGCGTTAGAGCTGTTTGAAGGGTTAGGAGTTTAGGAATTAAAACGACCCAAACTAATTAATTTTTAAACTTAGCAATCGCTGCAAACTGACCTTGTGTGACTCTCAACAGGTCAGTTGGTGCCAACTCAATCTCAAGTCCACGTCTGCCAGCGCTGACATACAAAGTCTTCAAAGACTCGGCACTCTGATCAATTAAGGTAGCAAAAACTCGCTTCTGCCCCAGTGGACTGATCCCTCCAACCAAGTAGCCGGTTAAGCGCTGAGCAACCTGAGGATCCGCCATCGATACTTTTTTCTGTTTTAGCGCTTTGGCTGCGGCTTTGAGATCCAACGTTGCTGCTACTGGTATGACTGCGACCGCTAGCGCATTTGGGCCTCGGTCAGTCTCAAGCATCAAAGTTTTAAAAACCTGACCTGGGTCGAGGGCTAACTTATCTGCAGCTTCGAGGCCGTAAGCGGCCCCGGGTGCATGTTCATACTGATGCGTATTGAAGGATATTTTTGCCTTTTTGGCAGCATCAATAGCAGGGGTCATAGGTGAATTTAATGATTAAGGACGCGGAGCGTAGGCAAACACGTCAGATTTCATCTGACTCTGAGTAAAGCCCTGCTCTTCTAAAGCATCCAACAGTGCATACACCATTGCCGGCGATCCGCATGCGAACACCTCTGCTTTTGTCAGGTCGTCAACATCTTCCACAATGGCCGCTGGTAGTAAGCCCGTACGTCCACTCCAACCCGGGCTCTTATCTGGTTCACTAACGACAGGAATAAAGTGAATGTTGGCGTGGTGCTCTGCCCAGCTCTTCGGCAACGCTTCGAGATACATATCCTCTTCAACCCGCGCGCCCCAATAGACATGGATCGGATTTTTGCGCGCACTGGCGATCAGGTGCTCAACAATACTTTTCACCTGTGAAAAACCGGTACTGGCGGCAGCAAAGATGATGGGCTGATCGTCATTGAGCTCATCTAGATTGATGGTGCAGTCGCCCATCGCCAACTCCACTTCAACGCTCGGTTGATGCAGCAGATGTTGGACAATCGAATCGTTAAACTCACTGTCAGGCATATGGCGAATGTGAAGTTCTAATTCACGACCTGCCTCGGGTGCCGAGGCAATAGAGAATGAAGCTTTTTTCCCGTCTGGCAGGCAGATATCTAGATACTGTCCCGCTTTAAATTCAGCGCCCGCTTGCTCAGACTCAGGAAGCAAAAGGCGGATACGGTAAACATCCCTATTTAACAGATCAGCCGATAAAATCGTCGTAACTTTCCTTGCCACGTTCACTCTCCAAATAACAGTCCACGCGATGCGTGAATTAACAATTTACTCTAGTCAGGTAACTAAATAGTGGGGACTTAGTCGTCGATTCCAAGATCAGCCCAGATATCATCTACTCGACGTTTCACCGACTCATCCATGGTAATGGGCTCTCCCCATTCACGATCCGTTTCGCCCTGCCACTTATTGGTCGCATCCAATCCCATTTTGGAACCCAACCCAGACACAGGGGATGCAAAGTCCAAATAGTCGATCGGGGTATTCTCAATCATCACCGTATCCCGAGCCGGATCCATACGCGTAGTAATGGCCCAGATGACATCCTGCCAGTCACGAGTGTTCACGTCTTCATCCACAACGACAACAAATTTGGTGTACATGAATTGACGCAAGAAGGACCATACCCCCAGCATCACACGCTTAGCATGACCCGGGTACTGCTTCTTCATACTGACGACCGCCATGCGGTAAGAGCATCCTTCTGGTGGCAAGTAAAAATCGACAATTTCTGGGAACTGCTTCTGCAGAATCGGTACAAACACCTCGTTCAATGCAACGCCCAGAACAGCCGGTTCATCCGGTGGACGGCCCGTGTAAGTACTGTGATAGATCGCATCAGCACGTTTCGTGATGCGTTCCACCGTAAAGACGGGAAAACTGTCGACCTCGTTGTAGTAGCCGGTGTGGTCACCAAACGGACCTTCGTCCGCCATTTCGTCAGGGTAGATGTAACCCTCTAATACGATTTCTGCACTAGCAGGCACTTGCAGGTCGCTACCAATACAGGACGTCACTTCCGTTTTCCCACCCCGTAACAGTCCAGCAAAAGCGTACTCGGACAGAGTATCGGGAACCGGTGTCACAGCGCCCAGAATGGTCGCCGGATCCGCACCCAAAGCCACCGCAACCGGGAACGGCTCGCCTGGATGCTGTTGCTTCCACTCAAGAAAATCCAACGCACCACCGCGATGCGACAGCCAGCGCATGATCAGTTTGTTCTTAGCAATTTTCTGCTGACGGTAGATACCTAGGTTTTGACGCTTTTTGTTTGGGCCGCGAGTAATGACCAATGGCCAGGTCACCAAAGGACCAGCATCACCTGGCCAGCAGGTTTGAATCGGAATCAGATCCAAATCGACAGCATCACCCTCAAGTACCACTTCCTGACAGGGCGCCTTTTTGACTACCTTAGGCCCCATATTCAGCACTTGTTTGTAGAGCGGTATTTTGTCCAGTGCATCTTTAAAGCCCTTGGGTGGTTCAGGCTCTTTAAGTTGCGCCAGCAATTTACCGACATCGCGCAGTGCCGAAACGGACTCTTCCCCCATGCCCAGTGCAACGCGATCAGGTGTACCAAACAGGTTGCCTAATACCGGCATGTCATAACCAACCGGGTTTTCAAACAGCAGTGCTGGACCACCGGCTTTTAACGTGCGGTCACAGATTTCTGTCATCTCTAAATTGGGGTCGACAGGATGCGTTATTCGCTTAAGCTCACCACGAGCTTCCAGCTGGCTAATAAAATCACGCAGATCTCTGTACTTAGGTGTCGCCATACAATCCTCGGCAAAAACAAAAAAGGGCGAGTGGTAAATGCTCGCCCTGTTTCAATACTAAGCCAAATAAACGCTCAGATTGATTACTTACGCTTCATCGAAAGGAAGAACTCTTCGTTGGTCTTGAAGTCCTTCAGTTTATCGATGACAAATTCAGTTGCGGCCGCATCTTCCATTGGATCCAACAGCTTACGCAGAATCCACATACGTTGGAGCTCTTCTTCTGTTGTAAGAAGATCTTCACGACGCGTACCTGAACGACGAATGTTGATCGCAGGGAAGACACGCTTCTCAGCAACGCGACGATCCAGGTGAACTTCGGCGTTACCAGTACCTTTGAACTCCTCAAAGATGACTTCATCCATCTTAGAGCCCGTATCAACCAGAGCCGTAGCAATGATCGTCAAGCTACCACCCTCTTCGATGTTACGTGCCGCACCAAAGAAACGCTTAGGACGCTCAAGTGCATGCGCATCGACACCACCGGTCAGTACTTTACCCGAAGAAGGCACAACCGTGTTGTAGGCACGGGCTAGACGGGTAATCGAATCAAGTAGAATGACAACGTCTTTCTTGTGCTCGGTTAGACGCTTCGCTTTCTCTAGCACCATTTCAGCCACTTGTACGTGACGTGATGGCGGCTCATCAAACGTTGAAGCTACCACTTCACCACGCACCGTACGCTGCATGTCGGTTACCTCTTCCGGACGTTCATCAATCAGAAGAACAATCAGGTAACACTCTGGGTTGTTACGTGTGATGCTATTAGCAATGTTCTGTAGCATCAGTGTCTTACCGGCTTTAGGTGGAGAAACCACCAATGCACGCTGACCTTTACCAACCGGAGTCACTAGGTCTAAGACACGAGCGGTAATATCTTCTGTACTACCGTTACCGATCTCCATACGCAGACGCTTTTGAGCGAAGAGTGGCGTAAGGTTCTCAAACAGAATTTTGTTCTTGGCATTTTCAGGCTTGTCGTAGTTGATCTCAGCCACTTTAAGCAGTGCGAAGTAACGCTCACTGTCTTTCGGTGGGCGGATCTTTCCGGCAATGGTGTCACCCGTGCGCAGATTGAAACGACGAATCTGGCTTGGCGATACATAAATATCATCAGGTCCAGCTAGGTAAGAGGAGTCCGCTGAACGAAGGAAGCCGAAGCCATCCTGTAGGATTTCAAGAACACCGTCACCGTAAATATCTTCACCACTGCGGGCGTGCTTCTTAAGGATCGAGAAGATGACATCTTGTTTACGAGAACGAGCAAGGTTATCTAGGCCCATTTCTGCTGCGATATCGAGCAGTTCAGGCATGCTTTTTAGTTTGAGTTCGGTAAGGTTCATTTTTTCGTTATGAATAGTGTCGTGCACGACGAGAGCCGCGAGACAGGAATGATTGAAATTAGAAGAAGATTATTTGGGTTGGTCAGAAATCAACCAACGGAGTTAATATATAACCAGTTGGTGGTGCTGTCTAGCCAATAGACAAAGAAAAGGCGGGATATCCCGCCTTTTACCTAATATTTAGATGTTTGCGTCAACAAACGCCGTTAGCTGCGACTTAGACAGTGCGCCAACTTTGGTTGCTTCAACGTTGCCGCCTTTGAAGATCATCAGTGTTGGAATACCACGAATACCAAACTTAGGAGCGGTTTCAGCGTTTTCGTCGATGTTCAACTTACACACTTTCAAACGACCCGCGTACTCAGTCGCAACTTCTTCTAGGACCGGTGCAATCATCTTACAAGGGCCACACCACTCTGCCCAGTAATCAACCAGTACTGGACCTTCAGCCTTTAGGACGTCCTCTTCGAAACTTGCGTCAGTTACGTTTAGGATGTTTTCGCTCATCTGTTCTTATCTCCAATGCGTTTTACGCGAAGCGGTTGCAAGACTTGTCTTAACAAGACATCAACCTTAAATTGCAAAATAACTTGCCCAATAATAGCATCTGCTCACCAATAATGGGAATGATGTCGAGAACTGTGATGAATCCACTAATGAAACACCTGCGTGAAGTCACAGAGGACAGTGTTCGCGTTACCCTGACCCTGTTCAAAATACTCATCCCAGCCATCGTCATTGTACGCCTATTGGAGCTAATCGGTGCAGCCGACTTCTTAGCCGACACACTCAGTGCACCTATGGAGTGGCTAGGTCTACCAGCCATTGCCGGCATTGTCTGGGCCACCACGCTGCTCACCAACATCTACGCAGGCTTAATTGTCCTATTCACCTACTCACAAGCCTGGACACTTGAGCAGATTACGTTGATGGGCATCCTGATGCTGGGTGCGCACAACTTGATTGTTGAGATCGCCATCACCTATCGAGGGGGTTGCCGATTATTGCCGATGATTCTAATTCGCATCGGCGGCGCACTCGGGCTTGCGATCTGTATGCACTGGGTCTACCAAGATATGCCCAGCATGCAGCAGCTGGTTAGCTTCGATTTTGCCCCAGAGATTGGTGACAACAGTTGGACCGCGTGGCTAAGTGCACAACTCGAGATGCTATTTTGGACCGTTGTCGTCATTTTTGGTTTGGTAGCCGTTCTAAGAATTGCCAAAGTGACGGGTTTAGAGCGCGCCATCGAATATCTACTTAGACCGATTCTCAAACTGATTGGTATTAAACGAGAAGCCCTACCGATGAGCTTAATAGGGATGACACTGGGATTAGCCTATGGTGGTGGATTACTGATTCGTGAAGCAGAGCGAGGCACCATCAGTGGACGCGATATTTTTGCCTCTTTTGCCCTTCTTGGCCTGTGTCACAGCCTGATTGAAGATACCCTACTGATCGCACTAACCGGTGCAGAACTGCACGGCATACTCTGGGCTAGATTGGCTTTTGCACTGATTATCATTGCCCTACTAACGCGGCTACTACCTCTGATATCAGATCAAACCTTCTATCGATTCTTCATGAGAAAGCAGGAGTAATATTAAAAACTGAGAGGCGGCTTTGAGTCGTTGAAGTTTTTACCGCCCCCAATCCTTACCACTCATTTCGACCAACCGAGACGCGGCTCGTCGAAAAGAGAAGGCTAGATCATTGGCGGCCGATAATTTTGCCAGTGACGCGCCATTTAGACCCGTTGCCGACCACTCCATATCTTCACCCTCTTTGGAACGAATCATGGTCGTCGCAAAGGAGCTTGAGTTGCCCCCTTTTTCACTAACAAACAACTCTTCATTGCCATCGCTGCGTTCAATTTGCGCTGAGAAATCGACAAACAGTTCATCGAGTGGGACGTTGGCTGCCAGCACCAAGCGGGTGCGAGATTCATAACACAGGTCAATGAGGGTCAAAAATCGTCGCCCTTCGTCAAGGTGATTGACGTCTAATTGCGGAACACCGTCGATGATGAGGACCGGAAATCGGTCGCAAAGGGAAATATAATCGGACGCGCCAAGCGGCTGGTGACACAACTCGGAAAAATCAAACCAGGCGCACCGGTCATTATGTCGTTTGACCTGGACGGTGCGGCCGAAGCGTACGTCAATGACCTCGTCCTCAGTTCCCGATACAGTGCCACCAAATATATCTTTAAGCTGCGACTGAATGTTGTTATTGCCATGTACATCCTTGTTTGACCAAAAATAGGAATGACCATCTGCTCGAGTTTCGAGTCGATAATCTCTGGCGGAATCCTCCATGGAGATAATGTCGAACCTGTCTTTTAACATGTCTATGAATGGCAAAAAGAGGGATCGGTTAATGCCTCCCTCATACAATGTATCCGGGGAGCGGTTTGAGGTGGCGACCACTACGACATTCCTATCCAATAATAATGAAAACAGTCGCTTCAAAATCATGGCATCGGCAACATCGGTTACTTGAAATTCATCAAAACAGAGGAGTTGAGCTTCCTGTGCCAATTGTTGTGCAACAACAGGCATCACATCATCTAGTGGGTGCTTCTGTTTGAAGACAAATAGGCGATGGTGCACGTCTAGCATGAATTCATGAAAGTGGACGCGGCGCTTGGTAATAGAAGCCTTAACCGACGCGTAAAAGAGGTCCATTAGAAAGCTCTTGCCGACTCCGACCGGACCATGGATATAGATACCGCGCGGTGGTGGACTAAAAGACCACAAATTGAGTTTCTTTCGAAGAGAGAACTGAGCGGAGACCAAAGATCGTCCAAGTGGAAGCGGGCTGTTGCTAGTAGTACTGCTCGCTATCGATTTATCAGAACCCACAGGGACTGGCGGTAGCAAGGCAAGCGAATCATGCAGAGCATCGAGTTTTGCGGCTAGTGTGACTTGTGCCTCATCTCGTTGCACCTCCCCCGCATCCACCATTCGTTCATAGGTCTCAGTCACGGGGCCTATCGATAGGGGTTGCTGGGTGACGAAATGTTGTGCTGCCATATTCTTCCTAACCGTACTCATCATGAATCTGATCAGTAATACGGTATGGTAGGCAATATATGATCAAGTCTTTCATTGAAACCACTCATCGCGTTTCTCCTGTTTGTTAGATAGTTAAAATTTACCCCCAAGCCTCAGTAATATGAAATTAGATCTGTTTATCGGTCTGATAACCTTTTGGCTATAGTTGATAACGAGAGTTATTTGAGCTCAGCTCTGCAAAGGTCTGCAAACTGAGGCAGAACATAAATTGGCTTGCCCCCATCATAGAACTTCAGCTTTACGCCGAATTGGCGAGTCACCTCGTCGAAACTAGTCATCACCCCATGAGCGAGAGGGCATGTTTTGGAGGCGACAAACGTAAATTTGCTGCCCCAACAGTTGTGAGGCTCACAAATACTGTAAATTTCGAAAACGAAACCGCCCTCCTCTACGTACTCAACTGGATGCTCCACGGCACCGTTGTCCAGGTATTCAGCCAACCACTGATCTACACCAACCTCGCCTTCAAACAGTCCGTTCCATTTCATCCGATAGTCCGGTTTGTCGATCACGTCTGTGAGATAGTCAGGCATTGGTTGTTCTAATACATCGGAGAAATCGTCACGCGTTGGGTTTTCTTCAGCTTGAACTGGAACCGCTAGCATAAACACGCTCAACACAGCTGCAATTTGATTGTTCATAGAAGAGCCCCTTGTCCTGAGACGATATCTGTCTCATTTTACTTTAAGGATTAGCGTCGATATCAGCTTTTACAGTAACAAAAAAGGCGACCTAAGGTCGCCTTCCAATCAAAGATATGCAATGTAATTACTTTTTACCTTTTTTGTACTGTTTTTTTAGCTGACTGCCCGAGCCATCGCCAGACTTTTTCATCGTTTTAGTCTGTGTTTTGGTCTGTGCCATAGTACCCAAATCTGAGCCGGCGCCATCTTCAACGTGTAGCATAAGTTTCTGTTGAGTTTGTGTCTGTAGTGCCTCATCGGCAATGGCAAAGTTGATCGACACTGTAGATAAAGAGGCAACTAATGCTGCGGTAATCATCTTTTTCATAATAAGCTCCAATAATGTATTCATCGTTGCCGGTGGTAACGATGAATACATTATTGTGTATCAAAATATTAAGTTGGGTTTCTAAGGTGTAAATAAAGGTAAAGTTGTAAAACTAGAACTCAATACCGTCGAGAAACTTTAAAACTCATTTTTTAAACAATAAAAAAGGCGACCTAAGGTCGCCTCTCTATACTGCATGCTGCCTCTTATATTTGAGGGCCCGCTGCAATGATCTTCTCATCAACGCCTTCGAATTTTTCGAAGTTGTTAACAAATTGCGATGTTAGATCTGCACAGGCAGCGTCGTAATCGGCGCCGTTTGCCCAAGTATCGCGTGGCACGAGTAGGTTGTCATCAACACCTTGTACAGTTACTGGCACTTCTAGGTTTAGACCAGGAATGTGCTTAGTCTCTACATCTTTCAAGTAACCGTTTTGGATCGCTGAGATGATGCCGCGAGTCGTTGGGATGCTGAAACGCTCACCTGTACCGTAGCTACCGCCTGTCCAACCGGTATTCACTAGGTAAACTTTAGAACCGTACTCTTCGATACGCTTGATCAGTAGTTCTGCGTACTCGCTTGGTGGACGTGGGAAGAATGGTGCACCAAAGCAGGTAGAGAAAGTCGACTTGATGCCGCCGCCTGAACCCATCTCTGTAGAGCCAACCAACGCTGTGTAGCCAGATAGGAAGTGGTACGCCGCTGCCTCTTTGCTCAGGATAGAGACAGGAGGCAGTACGCCGGTTAGGTCACAGGTTAGGAATACGATGTTATCTGGCTCGTCACCCATATTAGTCGCCGAACGCTTCTCAACATGGCTCAACGGGTAGGCACAACGACCGTTCTCTGTCAGGCTGACATCGTTGTAATCCGCTTCACGACACTCGTCTAGAACAACGTTCTCGACGATTGCACCAAAACGGATTGCATCCCAGATGATCGGTTCGTTTTTCTGGCTAAGGTTGATTGTCTTAGCGTAACAACCGCCTTCTAGGTTGAAGACACCGCCTTTCGCCCAACCGTGCTCATCATCACCGATTAGGTAACGGCTTGGGTCTGCAGAAAGGGTTGTTTTACCAGTACCTGAAAGACCGAAGAAGAGCGTCGTTGAGCCATCTTCACCAATGTTCGCTGAACAGTGCATTGGTAGCACGTCTTTTTCAGGTAGAAGGAAGTTCTGTACAGAGAACATCGCTTTCTTCATTTCTCCCGCGTAACGCATACCGGCGATCAACACTTTACGTTGTGCGAAGTTCAGAATGACACAGCCATCAGAGTTGGTGCCATCACGCTCTGGCTCACACTCGAAACCAGCAGCGTTAAGAATTTGCCACTCTTCTTTACCCTTAGGGTTGTAGTCGCTTGGACGGATGAAGAGATTTTGACCAAAAAGATTTTGCCATGCAGTTTCAGTGGTCATACGCACTGCAAGGTAGTGACTTGGATCAGAACCGACATGCACTTCAGAAGTGAAAGACTCTTGCTCAGAAATGTACGCTTCAACACGCGCCCATAATGCATCAAACTTGTCTGCGTCGAATGGACGGTTGATTGGCCCCCAAGAGATGGCATCGGATGTGCTTGGCTCTTGGACGATGAAACGATCCATTGGTGAACGACCTGTACGCTTACCGGTAGTAACGACAAGTGCACCTGTGTTTGCTAGTACGCCTTCATTGCGTGCGATAGCAGCCTCAACCAACGCGGCAGGCGTCAGGTTAAGGTGATTCTCTGCGATTGACTCTTTAGTCATCAACTGATCCCTTGGGCTTTAACCCATTTGTACCTAAAAGTTACCGTCCTCAAAGAGGGCGGAACGCGGAAAATAATTTAAATAATATAATTGGTGGTTGGTTTGAAAGGTCGTGGCCAACTCTTTTTGTAGGTGCGCGATTATCTCATAGCCGGGGGCTCTAACAAACCCCCAGATCGATAACCTTTAGTGTAACGAGTCACTCTCGTTCAATGCCCCATCGTTGTGGAACAGTGCTTTAATGTCTTGCGCATCAAAATCATAGCTGCGATTACAGAAATGACAAGTTGTTGATACGACACCGTTATGCTCTTCAGCAAGGCTCAGAAGCTCCTCTTCGGTCATCGTTTGCAGAGCGGCTGCACTGCGTTGACGTGAACAGTCACACGAGAAGCTTAACGGCTCAGGATCTGTGATACGTGCGCTCTCTTGGTGGAATAGACGATACAACAGTGTCTCGTTATCCAACTCGAGTAGCTCATCGTTTTGCAGGGTTTGCGCCAGAGTAGAGATGTGATTCCAATCCTCATCACCATTGCCAGCAGCCGGTAACACTTGCAGCATCATGCCAGCGGCACGCTGACCATCGGTGGTCAGAATCAGTTGCGTGGGTAGCTGCTCTGATTGGCGGAAATAGCCTTCGATACACTCGGCAACGCTCGCCCCTTCAAGCGGTACAATGCCTTGGTAACGCTGACCCTGTTCAGGCTCCATGGTCAGCGCCATGCGACCATTAACAAAGGAGTGATCGAAACGCTCGCCGTGCTTTAGAGTCTCTTCGTCAAAACGAGCAATCGCACGGACCTGGCCTTTATCGTTGCACTCAGCAAGAAGCAGACGCAGTCCACTGTCGCCCTGTGCTTGAAGTGACAAACGACCTTCGATCTTCAAGTTTGAACTGAGTAGCACAACCGCCGCCAACATCTCGCCCAACAGGTGGCGAATCTCATCTGGGTAGTCACCATAAGCAATCGCTTGCTGGAAACTCTCTTCAAGACCGACAACAACGCCTCGCACGTCGGCATTATCAAACAGGACGCGTTGAATTTGATCAGGTGTGCTCATCAGAAGACCTATAATAATTTAACAATTGGGGCGCGATTTTACGCGGAATTGGTGCAGGTTTCAGCTATCAATCTCGTAAATAACCTTTAACCCGCAACAACTCACGACGGCTCTTTTTATCCGGTCGTGCATCAGGCCCTGAGCCCAACTGCTTACGCATCGCTGCGTTCTCTTCGCGCTTATTGATACTGGCTTGAGTCTCAACGTAGAGTTTTTGAGCTTCTGGCGCGCCACGACGTTGATCAGAGAGTGCAACGATCTCGATCTCTTTCTCGTCGTAGCCCTGACGAATCTTAAGCTTGGCACCAATCTCAACCGCTTTACTGCACTTTGCTCTTTGCCCGTTGTAGTGCACCTTACCGCCTTCAATCATCTCTTTGGCAATGCCTCGGGTCTTGTAGAACCGGGCAGCCCAAAGCCACTTATCTAGACGGATACCGCTACTCATTCGTTTACCATTACCTCATTAAAATCATTGATCGACATAAAATCACAATCACTCATGTCGCGTGGGGGCATCTGCAGATCAGGCTGATCAATCGTTAGCAGATGCTTGATGCCGAAATCATGTGCGGACTGCAGAACCGGTAGACTGTCATCCACCATCAATGTACGCTCAGGGTCGAAGGGCTCATGCTTCATAAGAGTCTCCCAAAAGGCTTGCGACTCTTTCGGATAGCCATAGTCGTGTGAACTGATCACACCCTGTACCTCATCCGCTAAATTGGAACGAGAGAACTTTAAATCAACCCCTGCACGGTGCGAATTGGTGACAATCAGCACACGTCGGCCACTCTGTTTGAGCCAAGCAAGAAACTCGGGCACAGAGTGGCGATAGCCAATCTTATCGGCCACCTCATGTTTTAACTCAGCAATCGGAAGCTGAAAGCGTTCGCTCCAGTAGTCAAAGCAGTACCAGTTTAATGTCCCCTGCTCCTCCATAATGTTCGACAGGATATATTTCTTAGCCTCTTCAACATCGATTTGGTGAATCTCTGCGTAACGAGCAGGCAGAAACTCAAGCCAGAAGTGTGAATCGAAGTGAAGATCCAACAGGGTGCCGTCCATATCTAAGAAGACGGTGTCTATCTCTTGCCATTGAAGCATAATCGGGGAACACTCTAGGAAACGTTATTTGGATACCAGTATGCCGATCAAACCGGAAATTTTGAAGGTCACTAAGCCAGAGAAGAGTGCACTGTTTCATGTCGAGCAGGTCGACCTTCGCTTCAGCAATGGTGAGGAGCGTCGATTTGAACGTCTGGCATCCAAGGGCCGAGGCGCCGTCATGGTGCTTGCCATCGATGCCCAACAGAACATCGTTCTGATTCGAGAGTATGCGACCGGCTTTGATGATTATGTCTTAACACTACCCAAAGGCGTGATCGATCCCGGCGAAGATGCCCTACAAGCAGCCAATCGAGAGCTTCAAGAGGAGGCTGGTTTTGCTGCCAATCAACTTCAGGTTATCCGGAATATGAGCGCGGTGCCCAACTACATGGGCAACTCACTGACGCTGGTTGTGGCGCAGGATCTTTATGAGAGTCGTTTAGAAGGTGATGAACCAGAGCCTCTGGAAGTTGTGAAATACCCACTGGCGGATATCGAGACACTGGCGATGCAGAGTGATTTTCATGAAGGCCGAGCCATTGCCGCACTGTTTCTGGTCAAGCAATGGCTTGCCGAGCAGTAGTTACTGATCCGCAGACTTACAGGCCAACGTACCAGCTGCAATAACGCGATCCACGCGCTCAGAAAAACCAGCATCAGACCGATCACTACGCAGAATGCGACCGACTTCCAAGTCGTCAAAGCGCTCGTGGACATAATCGGTTAGACAGCTGCAGCGCGCTTCAGAGGCACCTGACACCAGACAACCGTTCATAAACGGTTCGTAGGTTTTGGATCCAAAGTAGTTAACACGAACAATGTAGATGGCGCCCATAACAACGGCGATCCACAACAGAACCTTTGACATGCTTTAAGCCTTGTAAATGATCAAGATGGCCGCATTGTAATCAGAGGTGAACATAATTTCAGCTATCTTTAGTTGCAGATACGAAACAACCGAGTGATCTAAAGACATTACTTTTTGTGCCATTAATAGTCGGGCGAAAGGTGATATGATCGCATCCACTAACTTACCGCCAGGGTTTTTATGCCCTGACTAACTGAAATGATTGGAGCATAAAATGAGCTTTGAACTTCCAGCACTGCCATACGCAAAAGATGCACTAGAACCACACATCTCTGCTGAAACTCTAGAATTCCACCACGGCAAACACCACAACACTTACGTGGTTAAGCTAAACGGCCTAGTACCAGGTACTGAGTTTGAAGGTAAATCTCTAGAAGAGATCATCAAAACGGCACCAGCTGGCGGCGTATTCAACAACGCAGCACAGGTATGGAACCACACCTTCTACTGGAACTGCCTATCACCAAACGGTGGCGGTGAGCCAACAGGCGCTATTGCTGACGCGATCAACGCTCAGTGGGGCTCTTTCGACAAGTTCAAAGAAGAGCTAAACGACAAAGCGGTTAACAACTTCGGTTCTTCATGGACTTGGTTGGTTAAAAACGCTGACGGTTCTTTAGAGATCGTAAACACTAGCAACGCAGGCACGCCAATGACTAACGGTCAAACAGCGATCCTGACTGTAGACCTTTGGGAACACGCTTACTACATCGATTACCGCAACGTACGTCCAGACTACCTAAACGGTTACTGGTCACTTGTGAACTGGGACTTTGCAAACGCAAACCTAGCGGCTTAATCAGTAGCCCGTCATTGAAAAGAGAGCTTCGGCTCTCTTTTTTATTGTCTACTGCACGCCTATTTCCGGTCCCACAACACTCATCACGGTCTCAAGAATGATCGGCTGAGCGACCGCTTTAGGGTGTAGGCCATCTGACTGCATCAGATCCCAATCGGTCGCCACGCCCTCTAACAGGAATGGCACGAGTGGTGCATCAAATGTTTCAGCCAGCTGGGGGAATAGATTAAAAAAAGCGCGGGTGTATCGTGGACCATAGTTGGGCGGTAGCTGAATACCAATCACAATCAGCTTTGCACCTGACTCAGTAATCTTACTGGCCAAAGCTTCAAGATTGGTTTGAATAATATTCAGAGGAGTACCGCGTAAACCGTCATTGGCTCCTAACTCAAGCAGGACCCATTTAGGTTCGTGTAGCTCTAACAGATCGGGAAGTCGCGCCAGCCCCCCGGCTGTGGTTTCACCACTGACACTGGCATTTAATAACGTCAGACCGGAACTTTCCAAACGCTGTTCCATCAACTCTACCCAACCTTCACCCGGGGTTAATCCATAACCGGCCGAGAGGCTATCTCCCAACACCATAATATCCGCTGCCTTAACCGGCAGCGCTAACCAAAAAGCGATGAATAAGTGCAGTATGAAATTCTTTAACAAAACGACCTCGAACCTTTAAAAGCGACGTAACGAACCCAAAATTAATAATAGTCGTAAGGGTATTAGAAGACTATTGGATCATTAAGAGGACACCATGACTAGCCGCTCCGTTCTACTTGAAGCAAAACAGCTGGGAAAACAGTTTAAGACCGGAAGCGGAACACTGGATCTGTTCGTCAATCTCAACCTAACCATTAATGCCGGGGAGACGATAGCGATCATCGGTAAATCTGGCGCCGGTAAATCGACGCTACTCAGTCTGCTTGCGGGGTTGGATACGGCCACCTCTGGGACAGTCGAATTTGAAGGCAAGCCTTTAGAGTCACTGTCGGATGCAGAACGAGCAAAACTCAGAGCCGATAAAATTGCCTTTATTTTCCAATCCTTTCACCTGCTGCCCGAGCTAACAGCACAGGACAACGTCGCACTACCCCTTGAGATTCGCCAGCAACCCAACGCGGAGTCGACAGCGTCAGAATGGCTACAAAACGTCGGGCTGGGTGATCGAACTGATCACTACCCTTCACAACTGTCCGGTGGCGAACAGCAACGCGTGGCGATAGCGCGTGCTTTTGCAGGCAACCCTGCCCTGCTCTTTGCCGATGAGCCTACCGGCAACCTCGATGAAGCGACAGGTCAACAGATCGTTGAACAACTCTTCTCATTGAACGAACAACAGGGCACAACGCTGATATTGATCACTCACGACCTTGAGCTAGCGAAACGCTGTCAGCGTCGAATTCAACTGAGTAATGGGGCTATCGAGGAGCTATCATGAGTTCTGCCATCCCCCGTATTGCAAGGCGTCAGCTGTGGGTCCAACTGCGGACCATTGAGTGGCGAGTATTAATCCTTGCGGCTCTACTCGCTGTGACACTGACCAGCTTTTTATCGATCGTCAGTGATCGTTTAGAGAGTGGCCTCCTCAGAGAGAGTGCCTCAGTGCTAGGGGCCGATCTAGTCGTTCGATCCAGTCGACCCATTAATGAACAACGCACGGACCTAGCTGAAGAGCTGGGGCTAACCACCACCCGAGTGATTCAATTCCCCACCATGGTCGGTGCTGGTGACAACCTCATCCTAAGCTCAGCCAAAGTAATCTCTGATCCCTACCCGCTCAGGGGAGAGGTGATTACTGATCCACCTATGCAAGTAGCGGTACCTGAGCCGGGAACCGCATGGGCTGAAGAGCGCATTATTGATCAACTAGGCCTGTCGATTGGCGACACTCTGCAGTTCGGTTACGCCGATCTAGTGCTTACCGCCAGGTTAAAGCAGTCCCCCGATAGAGGCAGCGGTTTCAACACACTCAACCCACATCTTCTGGTCAATCAGCAAGATCTTGAGAAGAGCGCGGTACTAGGTCCTGGCTCTAGAGCCGAGTTCCGTCTACTGATCAGTGGTGACAATGATCAGCTTAAAACGTACGAGGCACGTCTAAAACCGACGCTGGAGAACCACGAGCGGATACTGTCACTGATCAATGATCAACCGGTCACCGGTAACGCCCTCGCTAACGGTCTCTCCTATGTTCGTTTGAGTTCACTGACGACCCTACTGCTTGCATCACTGACCATTCTGTTGGCACTGCGTCGTTTCGGACATGCCCAGCAGAGTCGCAGCGCGCTCTTCTTAAGCATGGGGTTAACACCCAACGCCTTAGTAAGGCTCTATTTTTGGCAACTTGGCATAGCCGCAACCGTTATCGCAGTGATTGGCGGGATGGCTGGCGCTCTTCTCGCTGGCCTAGCCGATATCTGGCTATCCGGTCTGCTTCCACAAGCGCTCCCTAACGCGCAGTGGAGTAGCTACATAATAGGCCCTGCGTTGGGGTATGCGATGCTACTTCTACTCGGCATGCCTCCCGCACTGGAGCAGGCCAAGGTCCCAGTTGCACAGTTACTACGAAGCGACCAGACGAACACGACTCAAAAAGCCAGCTGGGGGCTCTACCTCATCAGTCTGGTACTGCTAAGCGCTGTCTTACTGCTATTTTTGGCGGCGCCTGCCGCTGCTGCGGTTTTACTGATCATGCTGGGTATCAGCGGCCTGCTGTTCGGTTGGTTGGCCCAACTGATTTTGCATAGCCTCGGGCGTTTTTTAGCTAACCGCCTTGCCCTTGGGCGTTTGCTCACCATGCGTTTGCGCCAGCAACGTAAATGGCACCGATTACAAGCGGGTGTCATGGTTCTGTTACTGATGTTGTTGAGCGTTATCTGGGTGGCTCGTCAGGACTTAGTCAAAGAGTGGCAAGCGCAATTCCCTGAAGACGTGCCGAACTACTTCTTAATCAATATCCAGGAGTGGCAAAAGCCGGGAGTCGATCAGTTCCTAGCAGAACGCGACATTGATACCGAACTCTATCCCATGATACGCGGGCGATTAGTGGATCTTAACGATGCACCGATTAGACCTCAGCTTAACGAAGAGCAACTAAAAGATAACTCTCTACGCCGTGAGTTAAACCTGACCTGGCGTCAGCAACCACCGGTGCATAACCAAATCATCCAAGGTGAGTGGTGGGATTCAGACTCTAGCGAGCACCAGATCTCAATCGAGCGGGACATGCTGGAGGATCTAGGGCTTAAACTGGGTGACAAGCTCGGCTTTGACGTTGGTGGCCAGCCCGTCAGTGGTGTCATCACCAGTGTGCGTGAAGTGAAGTGGGAATCTTTCCAACCCAACTTCTACGTCATTTTCTCGCCAGCAGCACTGCAATCTTATCCGGGCACATGGATCACCAGCTTTAAACTGGCTGAGGAGCGCAAAGCACAAGCGAACGAACTGCTTCGCGAATTCCCGTCGTTAACCTTGATCGATATCGATCAACTGATGAAACAGCTCGCTGGCTGGTTAGAAAGACTCGCTGAAAGCTCGGCCTTTGTGTTGATTATGACGCTGGCGACTGGCCTTATTCTGGTCACTATCACCCTGCTCCAAGCATTAGAACAGCGTAAAACTGAGGTGGCACTGCTGCAAACATTAGGGGCAAGAGCGACTGAGACCAAACAGCTTGATCTCTTGGAGTTTGGTCTTTTGGGTCTAGTGTGTGGCTCACTTGCTGTGTTCAGTGCAGAGATCACCTTGGCAGCCATGAATCAGTTTTTGTTGAAGATACCGCTCTCTGCTCACTGGGAGCTGTGGTTCACTCTGCCAATATTGGCTAGTTTCGCGTTTATTGCGATAGCCAGTCTGCTGCGTGCTCCACTTAAGATAGAGCAGTGCTATGCCATTCTTAAATCCAATGGGTAATAACAACGGCTAATTCCACTATTGGAGTAGTGTTATTTTTCATTAAAGATGTGTAGAATTCGCTCAAATTTTGATCTACATCAACAAATTTGAGGGTTTAAAACCATGGCACACGACGAAAACTTCCGTGACAAATCTGGCTGGGGCTGGATCGCAATCAACCTAGTTGCTCTTGCTTGGATCACTATGCCAGTCAGCATCGCACTCACTCAGGTTGTTCAGTGGTAAGCCACTCAACTAACAAAAAAGGAGCCTAATGGCTCCTTTTTTTGGTTGTACTTTTACGACTTAAACAGTCAGTGTCTCAACACCCTCTGGCGTTGCCATCAGGACAAGGTCTGCAGGACGAAGCGCAAACAGACCATTGGTGACAACACCCACCAAGTCGTTCAACTCTCGCTCTAGCCCTTTTGGATTGAGGATCTCCATATCGTGGACATCCAAGATGATGTTGCCATTATCGGTTACAAAGCCCTGGCGGTATTCAGGCTGAACACCCAGCTTCGCTAATTCGCGAGCCACGTAGGAACGAGCCATCGGAATCACCTCTACCGGCAGAGGGAAAGCGCCCAAGACATCCACCTGTTTAGTCTGGTCGACAATACAAACAAACTCTTTGGATGCTGCTGCGACAATCTTCTCGCGAGTCAACGCACCACCGCCACCTTTGACTAAGTTTAGGTGTGGATCGAACTCATCGGCGCCATCGACGTAGACCTCAATACCTGATACTGAGTTCAAATCAACCACTTCAATGCCATGTGAGCGCAGACGCTCGGCAGAAGCTTCCGAGCTGGCCACGGCCGACTCGAATGCACCTTTGTGTGCTGCCAAAGCATCAATAAAGCAGTTAGCCGTAGAGCCGGTTCCGATACCAATCACCGAATCCGCTTTTAATTTTGGCAATACATAATCCAGTGCCGCTTGTGCGACCGCCTGTTTCATTTCGTCTTGAGTCATCAATCCATCTCTAAACAGTCAATTTTCGGGTGTTTTAGCAGCCATTTGCCTGGCTATCTAGACGCAATAGCAGTGAGTCTATACCATTTGCATCCATATTTCTTAAGCAAAACAGCTCTTGATCACTATGCAGCGATACATACGAAAAATTCTCGAAGCGCGTGTTTATGACGTAGCCGTCGAAACCGCACTGGATGACGCACCCGGTTTGTCCGAGCGCACAGGCAACAAAGTCCTACTAAAACGTGAGGATGAACAACCTGTCTACTCGTTCAAAATTCGTGGTGCCTACAACCGTATGGCTCAGCTGACCGATGAAGAGAAGGCGCGCGGTGTAATTACTGCATCCGCCGGTAACCACGCTCAAGGCGTTGCAAATGCGGCTAAGTACCTTGGTATCAAAGCGACCATTGTCATGCCCAAAACCACACCAGACGTGAAAGTCACCAACGTGCGTCGCTTGGGAGGAAAAGCGGTTCTGCACGGTGATGCCTTTGACGATGCGCGCCAGCATGCTGCAAAACTGGAGCAAGAGAAAGGCTTAACTTACATCCCGCCCTACGATGATCCCGATGTCATTGCAGGACAGGGTACCGTTGCGATGGAGATGTTGCGCCAGCATACTGGCCCCATCGAGGCGATCTTTGTACCGGTCGGCGGTGGCGGCTTGATTGCCGGTGTTGCTGCTTACGTTAAATACCTTCGTCCCGAGACCAAGATCATTGGCGTTGAATCGGATGAGTCCGCGTGTCTTGCACTGGCTATGGAGAAGGGTCGTCGTGCCACACTGCCACAAGTTGGCATCTTTGCGGACGGTGTCGCCGTAGCTCAGATCGGTAAGCACACTTGGGAAATCTGTAAAGATCATGTCGATGAAGTGATCACCGTCAGCGTGGATGAGATCTGTGCGGCCATTAAAGATATCTTTGACGATACCCGTGCGGTGTCAGAACCCGCAGGTGCCCTAGCGGTTGCCGGCCTCAAACGCTATGTCGAGCGCGAGCAGTGCACCGGCAAAAATCTAATCGCCATCAACTCAGGGGCCAACGTAAACTTTGATCGTCTGCGTCATGTTGCTGAGCGTTCAGAGATCGGTGAAAAACGTGAGTTATTAATAGCGGCCAAAATCCCAGAGCGACCAGGTGCCTTTAAGCAGTTCTGTAAAACGCTGGGGAATCGCAACATCACTGAGTTCAACTACCGCTATAGCGACAGCGATGCGGCCGTGGTTTTTGCCGGTGTGCAAATCCGTAAAAACAATGATGGTCGCGAAGAGTTACTGGCCGAACTCAACGACGCATTAGATGAAGTGACAGATCTTACCGATAACGAGGTGGCAAAAAGTCATATTCGCTATATGGTTGGCGGTCACAAGCCTGATGCCTGTGGTGACGAAGCGCTTTTCCGCTTTGAATTTCCAGAGCGTCCAGGCGCGTTGATGAAGTTCCTAAATACTCTGGGTGGGCGTTGGAATATCTCAATGTTCCACTACCGCAACCACGGCGCTGCCTATGGACGCGTTTTAGTGGGTATGGAAGTGCCTAAGAAAGAGCGTTCTGAAGTGCGTAAGTATTTAGACGAGTTGGGCTACACCTGGTTTGAAGAGACCACCAACCCAGCCTACCAGCTCTTCCTAGGTTAACCGAAAAACATCAGTGGTGTTCTGGGGTCTCGGGTGAGACGTCGAACACCTCTTTAGTTAGCGCTTTCATTCCGTATACCAGCAACGAAATAGTTCCCCAGGTCAGACCCAGTACGACACCAGCATCGACAATGGCGCGCCAAGGTTGCGGGATAGAGTGCACCACAATGATCAACACAATGATAAATGTGGTCAGTGAATAGCTGACGATTTTGCGCTTCTTAGTGGTATGGAAGAACCCCATGCAAAAGAGCGGTGCGAGTACCAAACGCGCAGGCGTCACATGGTGACGAAGGTATCGCGCTCGAGCAGCGGCACGAGGTGAAAAGTTTTGCTGGAAGCCGCGATATCCCTCGGCAAAGCCCATAAAGACCAACGAGAAAGCCAGTGCCACCCAATGGCCAAAACTCAATTCAGCAAACGGAAGTTCCAAAGCCATAGGTGCTAAGCGATAGATTGCACTGCTCAACAGAGCAACAACGCCAACAATACCCCAAACAGCTGCAATTGAACCCAACATAGAGAGTCGCCTTATATTCAAACAAGCGGGCAAGTATAACGAATAGTCTGGTCCTGACAACCGGGTGCGTTATTTGTAGTCCGCTTTATCAAGACCGTACTTACGCATTTTGTCAGAGAGGGTTTTTCTAGGTAGACCCAAAGCGGCCAGCGTCTCTTTGATTGAGCCGGCATGACGAGCCAATTCGGTTTGAATCAACGTTTTCTCAAAGTACTCAACGCGATCAGGCAAGCTCATTACGGTGTTCTGATTACTCTCCAACTCGCCCGCTTCCCCGCAATTGAGCTCACCGAGTAGCACAAAACGCTCCGCCACATTGCGCAGTTCGCGCACGTTACCTGGCCAATCATAGGCGACAAGTTGCTGAATCTGCTCCGGTGTTAGCGGTTCGACTTCACGGCCAAACTGACCTGAGGCGACCAGAGCAAAGTGTTTAAACAGCAGTGGAATATCCTCACGCCGTTCCCGTAAGGCGGGTAGATCGACTCGAACGACATTGAGTCGATAGTAGAGATCCTCTCGGAAATCGCCCTGGTCGGCAGCCTCACGCAGGTCCACTTTAGAGGCGGCGATGACTCTTAAGTCCAGTGAAATAGGGTCGTTCGAACCTAAACGCTCAATGACACGCTCCTCCAACACACGCAGCAGTTTAACCTGCAAAGAGATCGACATGCTTTCGATCTCGTCTAAGAACAGTGTTCCACCTTGAGCATGCTCTAACTTACCAATTCGACGATTTTTGGCGTCGGTAAAGGCGCCCGCCTCATGGCCAAAGAGTTCACTCTCAATTAGGTTTTCAGGAACCGCCCCACAGTTAATGGCGACAAAGTTGGCCCCGCGACGGCTGCTGTTTTCATGGATATAGCGAGCTAGCAGATCTTTACCCGCTCCGGTCTCACCGTGAATCAAAATATCCGCAGGGGTATCAGCAACCGCTCGAACAATATTACGCAGCTGTTGAATGCGCGGACTGGCGCCAATTAAACGAGGGCCTGCCGCGTTGTGAGTGGCTAGTTCCTCTTTAAGCGCTCGGTTTTCGAGAGTTAACGAGCGCTTTTCGATCGCACGACGTACGACATCAATCAGCAGCTCAGAGGCAAAGGGTTTTTCAATGAAATCGTAGGCGCCATCACGGATCGCCGTTACCGCCATAGAGATGTCGCCATGACCGGTAATAATGATGACCGGAATATCAGAATCGATGGCTTTGATCTTAGCCTGTAGCTCTAAACCGGTCATACCCGGCATGTTGATATCGGTGACGACAATCCCCGACCAACCTGAACTGATGATACCCAACGCCTTTTCAGCACGATCACAGGTCACCACAGAGTAACCTTCAAGCTCCAGCGTTTGCCCAGCCGAATCCAAGATGTAGGCGTCATCATCTACCAGTAATACTTGAATCTCGTCAGCTCTAGACTCTGTCACTCGGACTCCTTAGTTGCTTGTGCACTGGGTGGTTGAGCCCTATTTAGAAGAATACGAAACTCGGCGCCACCCTCGGGTAAGTTGTGGGCGCTAAGCATACCACCAAGCGACTCGACAATCCGCTGCGAAATAGAGAGACCAAGCCCCAAACCAAGCCCATGCTCTTTTGTGGTAAAAAATGGTGTAAAGATCTGCTCTAACGCCTCATCACTTAAACCGGGTCCGGTATCGCATACAGAGATGGCGATCTGCTCCCCGAGAAACTCTGTACGAACCTGAATCTGCTTATCTTCACTCTGCTCCATCGCTTGAGCAGCGTTGTTGATCAGATTCACCATCACCTGCTCCATACGCAGAAGATCCGCTTTCAACCAAATTTGATCCGAGTTATCGGGCCAGGTGATCTCAACATTTTGACGCTCTAACTGCCCGTAAAGGATAGACATAGCCCCATCGCGCAGATCACGCAGCGACACACTACTCTGTTGCGGATCTTGCTTACGCGAGAACTCTTTCAGGGGGTGCAGTATGTTGGCCATTCGCTGCGTCAGATTGGCAATCTGCTGCAGATTGCTCGTGACTCGTTCTGCATTATTCAGTGTCTGAAACTTCAAGGCGTTATCGGCGTAATTGCGAATTGCCGTCAGTGGTTGATTCAACTCGTGGTTTATACCGGCTGACATCTGACCAATGGTCGCCAACTTAGCCGCCTGTACCAACTCGTTCTGAGTTAACTGGTGATTTTCGATCTCGGACAATAGCTTTTTGTTGGCGGCCTGAAGGTCCTGAGTACGCTCTGCAACACGACGTTCAAGCTCATTTTGTGCACGCTGTAAGGCCTGTAAATGCTCGCGACGTTCGGTGATATCAACCAAGGTGACAATCAGGTGATAACGGCCACTCTGCTCCATGTTACTGAGGGTCAGTTCAACCGGGATAACGCTACCATTAGCGTTGAGGCAATCCACCTCCAGCTTCAGATGCTGTTCACGGGTTGCGACCTCTAACTCAATATAGCGCTTCAGTAGTAACTGATCCTGCGGCGACAGTAGCTCATGAAACGGCTTGCCGATGATCTGATCCAAGCGATACCCCAGCAGTCTCTCCAGCACCGGATTAAAGTACTCAATCTTACCTTCTGTATCGATCAGAGAGAGGCCAACCTGAGTATTATTAATCACGCCTTCAATGCGCGCTTCCTGCTCTTTTCGAACTCGGCTTTCACGCTCAGTATAGCGCTGACGCTCAATGCGAATGCGGCGTCGCTGAAAGGCCACAAGACTGGCCAGAACGATCAACACACCCAGTATCGTGGTAATCAACTGCACCACCAATACGCGATCTTCAACCGTTTGCAGATTGGCGAGATGGCGAACGGTCAGACCAGTGTTAGAGATCTGGTCCGCCAACAGCAGATACTGTCGTGTGTCGAGCTCGGCCGATGCTGCAGGGTTGTCACTCTCATTGTGCAGCACAGTAATGATCTCAAACTGCTCATCCTCCACACTGCGTTTAGCAATATTCAAAGAATTAAGCGGCTGATCACCGTATCGAAGACTTTCGGCTATCCGCTTCATCTGCTCATCTGACAGCGGGCTGAGTGTCTTAAACATCCAATCTGGCTCGGTACTGATAACGATAACGCCATCCTCATCTGACACCATCACTTCGGTGGCCGGGTTGTTCCAGCGCTCTTCGATCTGATCCAAGTCGATCTTAACGACGACAACCCCAATGATTTCACCATTGCGGTGCATCGGGTGACTGAAGTAGTAGCCCCGTTTATTCGTCGTACTGCCCAAAGCAAAATAGCGCCCCGACTGCCCTTTCATGGCATCGGTGAAATAGGGCCTAAATGAGAAGTTCCGCCCAATAAAACTGGTCTCTTTAAACCAGTTGCTGGAGGCTCTGGTGTAGCCCGCACTGTCCATCACATAGATATCCAATGCATTGACCAGATCAACGGCTCGTTGCAGATAGAGATTCGCCTGCCCAACACGCTCCTCTTCGGCGCCAGTGACCGCATCAGCCAGTAATTCATGATCGGCTAACAGTTCGGGCAAGCTACGAAAACGATCCAGTCTCTGCTCCACTGACACTCGGTAACGATCAAGCTCACTGGAGGCCTGCTGATGCAGCTCCTCTAATGCCTGTTGACGGGTAAACAGGGTCAAGTAGATCAAAGAGACGACAAACAGCGTAAGCACACCTAAAATCACTTCGGGTCGGAAAGGTAAGAACTGTTTGGGCGTATAACGCTCGGGCATCGACTATCCTGTATAGGCGTTTTAAATAAACAGATATCGATTTTTCCACCTTGCAGGGCATCCCACAACCCCGATGTTGAATATGAAATTAAATCGTCTGCAATCCTCGTGGTTTCTGAAGGCTCTCTGATATACTTCGCCAACCAAGAGTAAGGAAGCTTCAAGGTGTTACAAGCAGTTAAAGAGAATCTGGATCGCCTCGTTGCAAGCGGTCATCAACATCTGTTGCGTGAGCTAGGTCACGGCATCGAGAAAGAGGCACTTCGAATCGACAGTGCCGGTCATATTGCCAAGACAGACCACCCCGCCGCGCTGGGTTCTACGCTGACCCATGGACAGATCACGACCGACTACTCTGAAGCTCTGATGGAGTTCATTACCGGAGTCAGCACCGATGTGCGCGACTCACTCAAAGAGCTGACCGAACTGCATCAATTCACCTACTCTTTACTAGGTCATGAATCGCTCTGGTGTGCCAGCATGCCCTGTGCGATCAAATCGGTAGATGACATACGCATTGCCGAATACGGCAGCTCCAACATTGGACAACTGAAGTACATCTATCGTGTGGGCCTTGAGCATCGTTACGGAAAGATGATGCAGACCATCGCAGGCATTCACTACAACTTCTCGATTTCGGAAGCCTTCTGGCCAGCGTGGAAACAGGTGTGCGACTCGGAACTTAGCGACCAAGATTTCGCCTCCGATCGTTACTTTGCACTGATTCGTAACTTCCGTCGTTACAGCTGGTTGCTGCTCTACCTGTTCGGTGCATCACCGGCTGTCAGCAAAGATTTCTTGCACTCTGTAGAGCACCACCTAGAGCCTCTCGACGATGATACCTATTACCTCCCCTACGCAACGTCACTGCGTATGAGTGATCTGGGCTATTCAAACAGAGCCCAAGAGGGGCTGAACGTCTGCTTCAACCATCTTGATACCTACTCAGACTCTCTTCAGGCTGCGATACACCAACCGCACCAACCCTATGAAGCGATTGGTATTAAAGTCGATGGCCAGTATCGCCAGCTCAACTCCAATGTGTTGCAGATTGAGAATGAGTACTACAGTGACATTCGTCCGAAACGCGTTGCCTTCAGCGGTGAAAAACCTGTCCACGCACTGATGGAACGAGGGGTTCAGTACATCGAAGTACGTAACACCGATATCAACCCACTGCTGCCGATTGGTATCGATCTGCAGCAGAGCCTCTTTATGGACGCCTTCCTGTTAACCTGTTTATTTGCAGGTGAGCAACTACTTACTAGCACTGAATGCGCTATGGTAGCTCACAACAAAGACAAGATTGTCTCTGAAGGGCGTCGCCCAGGTCTGATGCTTGAGACTCTTGAGGGCGAAGTGTCACGTGAGCAGTTTGCTCGCGACATCCTCGATCAGGTGACTCTGGTCGCTGAATTACTCGATCAGATCCACGGCGGAAATGCCTATCAACAAGCGGTTCAAAAACAGTATGAACTGGTAGCTGATCCGCAGCTGACTCCTTCAGCTAAAATTATTAGCGAGCTGAAATCGAGCTCACTCACCTTCCAACAGTGGACGCTCAAAATGGGACAGGTGCACCGCGAGACCCTGTCACGCGAACCGCTTGATCCAGCTGTTAAACATCGACTAACTGAAGAGGCTGAACAGTCACTGGCCAAACAGCGCGATGCTGAATCACAAGATGAAGCACCCTTTGATGAATTCCTTCAGCACTACCTAGCCTCCTAAGTGGAACTTAGTTATCACTTGCCAGCACTCTATCGATCGGCATAGACTGAAATCTCAGTTGGAGGTTTTGTTATGTTAGAGAACTGCAAAGATGCTCGTGAACGCTGGGGCGGTGTCAGCACCATTATTGACCATTGGCTGGATGAACGTGCCGCGTTAATTCGAATTCTAATGGAAATTCCCCATACTCAAGTGGGCGAAGAGTTGGATGCGCGACTGGGTGAATTTTGCCAACTCTTGGTAGACTACCTCTCATCAGGACACTTTGAAGTTTACCAACAGCTGGTAGCAGAGGGAGAAGCCTTCAGCGATTCACAACTAGCAGAGGCTCAAGCACTCCTTCCCAAGATTCAGATTTCAACCGATCTTGCGCTCGATTTTAACGACCGTTTCTCTGATCTGCCTGCAGCGACCGTTGAAGATATCCGCTACTTCAGCGAACAGGTCTCTAAACTGGGCGAAGCCTTGGCTGATCGATTTGAGTTAGAGGATCAGATGATCGCCATGCTGCATGAGACACATCGCGAAGCCGTTAGCTAAATTTGCGGGACACTGAAACAAAAAAGGCTGCCCAAATGGCAGCCTCTTTTATATATGAGCAATTTACTCAGCCGGATTGATCGCAAGCAGTTCAACTTCGAACACTAGCGTCGCGTTTGGTCCGATCATACCGCCAGCACCGCCAGGGCCGTAAGCCAGATCAGATGGGATCACTAGACGTCCTTTACCACCCTCTTTAATCATCTGCAGACCTTCAGTCCACCCTTTGATAACGCCAGACAGCGGGAAGGTCACTGGTTCGCCACGACCGTAAGAGCTATCGAACTCTTGGCCATTGATCAGCATACCTTTGTAGTGCACTTTGACGTTATCTTCTGCTGTTGGTGTAGGGCCTGCGCCCTCTTCCAAAATCTCTACCTGAAGACCCGTATCAGTAGTGACAACACCTTCACGCTTAGCATTCTCTGCCATGAAGTCTTGGCCATTTTTCAGGTTAGCATCCGCTAGTGCTTGCTCTTTCGCCTGTTCAGCTTCTAGCTTTTTCGCTTGGAATGCCATCATCACATCAGACAGCTCCTGCATGGTCATCAACGGCTTGTTGCCTTCGAACATGTCCTTAACACCCTGACTCAGTAGATCGTAGTCAAGAGAGTCGAAATCAGCCATTAGACGCTCACCAAGTACCAAGCCCATGCCGTAACTCAACTTTTGATCATCGGTCGTAAGTTCAGTCGCCTGAGAAGGTGTCGCTAGCATTGCAGAAGATAGAGCAAGCGCTAATACCGCTTTTTTCATTGGAAAATCCTTATTCGTGTTATCAATGAGACCAGTGTCTCTGAATGAGATGAAAGAAACATTAAAACCTATACACCGCAGGATTAAAACCCATTAGGTTTGCGGTTTCAGGCGTTGAAGAACGGCATCCTTATCCTGATCAATATCACTGACGCCGGCTGAGACTCTGTCCAAATTAGATTGCGCTGTTATCAGGTTCATCGCTTTAGGCTTGGGCGCAAGCCACTGATGAAGCATCGCTATCTCGACGCGCTCCATGTTCAGCTCCACCCCTTTTAAATGCTGATACAGGGCTTCAAGTTCGGGGTAGTCATTAAGCTGAGGTTTTAACGACATACGCTGCGACCGAATCGGCAAAATTTTTTGATGCCACGCCTCAATAGCGTCGGGAACCGAATCAGGCCATTCGATCTGCTCAGAAGCCGACCAGAGCGCGGCCAACATTAAATTGACTCGCCCACCTTTCGACTGAATCGATAGCATCGGCTTAGCGACTGACGGGTAGATCTCTAGGGCGAAAGACCACAAAGGGTTGTCGAGTTTTAATCCTGAAGGAACCACGATATCTCCAAATATAAGGAATCTAACAGAGAGGATTACGGCCCTTGCTGTGATAGACTTGCCGCCCATGATACGACTTGAACAGCTCAGTTTACAACGTGGCGCCCAGCGCCTAATTGACCACGCCGACCTAAACATCCATTTTGGTTGGAAGGTCGCCCTTATTGGTGCCAATGGCGTCGGTAAATCGAGTCTATTTAAGCTAATTCTGGGTGAGTTATCTCAGGACACTGGGGAGCTACACAAACCCGCTCCAGGCAAGATTGCGCATATGGCCCAAGAGGTCTCCAGCAGTGATCGTTGCGCGTTGGATTATGTGCTCGATGGTGATAAAGAGCTGCGCCAGCTGCAGAGCAAACTGGCCATTGCCGAGCAGGAACATAGCCCAGAGTTAGGTGAGCTTTACGCACAACTGGATGCCATTGATGGCTACCGTGCCGAATCCCGCGCCCACACTCTACTCAATGGTTTAGGCTTTGCACCTAATGACGCTAGCAAACCCGTTCAGAGTTTTTCGGGTGGTTGGCGCATTCGTCTTAACCTTGCTCAGGCATTGATGTGCCGATCTGAACTGCTACTACTGGATGAACCGACCAACCACTTAGATTTGGATGCCACCATCTGGCTAGAGCAGTGGTTGAATCAATACCCAGGCACCCTGATTCTGATTTCGCACGACCGCGCCTTTGTCGATGCAACCGCTAACCAAGTCGTACACCTCTATCAGCAACAGCTCACCCTGTATAAAGGCAACTACTCCGCTTTTGAACGCATGCGCGCTGAACGACTCGCGCAACAACAAGCCGCTTACGACAAGCAGCAGGCACAAATAGCACACATCGAAAGCTTTGTGCGTCGATTTAAAGCCAAGGCGAGCAAAGCCAAACAGGCGCAGAGCCGCATTAAAGAGCTAGAGCGCATGGAGATGATCTCCGCGGCACACATCGATTCACCGTTTAGTTTTCGATTCGACTGTTCCGACAAACTCTCATCGCCCCTGCTGAATCTCTACAACACGGAACTGGGTTACAGCGAACAGAGTAAAATTCTTAACGGTGTATCACTGAGTCTTGTACCCGGTCAGCGAATTGGCCTACTGGGTAGAAACGGCGCTGGTAAATCGACCCTAGTCAAAAGCTTGGTCGGAGATCTACCTCTAATCAGTGGCGAGCGCTCCTGTGGTGAGCATCTAAAGATTGGCTACTTCGCACAGCATCAGCTCGAAGCACTGGATATGAACGCCTCGGTTCTGTTGCATCTGCAGCGTATTGCTCCTAAGGCAACCGAAGCTCAACTGCGTTCGTTTGCCGGTTCTTTTGGTTTCAGTGGCGATGATGCACTGGATCCGATTGGACGTTTCTCTGGCGGTGAAAAGGCTCGCCTTGCATTAGCATTGATCGCTTGGCACAAACCCAATCTGCTGCTGCTCGATGAGCCCACCAACCACCTGGATCTGGAAGTTCGTCACGCACTGACTCTAGCCCTTCAGGACTTTGAAGGCTCGATTATCTTGGTGTCCCACGATCGCCATCTACTGGCGAACACCGTCGATCAGTTTCTTCTGGTCGCCGAGGGCAAAGTGACCGAGTTTGACGGTGACCTCGATGATTACCACAAATGGCTAGCGACCCAACGGCAAGAGGACTCTTCACCGGTCATCGCATCGGAAGGCCGCTCACAAAGCGCCGCCGATCGGAAAGAGCAGAAACGCATCGAGGCTGAAAAACGCTCTAAATTACGCCCTTTGCGAAAAGCGCTTGAGAAGCTTGATGCGAAAATGGAGAAGCTCAATCAATCGTTGGAAGCCCTAGAGTCACAGCTTGCCGACACGGATCTGTATACGGATCAACGCAAAGATGAGTTAAAGGCCCTACTAAGCCAGCAGGCCGAAGCTAAAAGCGAATTAGAGGGTGTTGAGCTGGAGTGGTTTGAAACTCAAGAGCAGCTCGAAGAGCTTGAACAAGAGCACGCCTAGGCTAAATTCGACTCACTCGGGTCACTTGCTTAATAGCACGCAGCTTTTTCATAACCCGCGCCAGATGAACACGGTTGGTCACTGTCAGTTCAATGGTAACGGCATTCATCTGACCATCTTTCTCGCCTGACAGTAGCTGATTGACGTTCCCGCCTACTGAAGAGACCGCCATCGCCAGCTGTGCGATGATGCCTCGTTGTGATTCAACCTGAACTTCTAAAACGGTGGTGTACTCATCCTCACCTGTTTCGCCCCACTCGATGTAGATGTTGCGATTGGTGGTCTCGTCACGCTTACCGTTGAGGTTGCGACAGTCAGAGCGGTGCACCACCAAGCCACGTCCTGCCGAGATATTACCGACAATATTGTCGCCAGGAATGGGGTAACAACAGCGAGCAAAGTGCATGACCATGCCTTCTGCACCCCGAATCGAGATCGGTTTACCGTCTGTACCAATAAGTGATTCTGGTTCGTCAGATTCACCATCCGTCGGTTGTAGACGCTGAGCGATGACGTAAGCCATTCGATTACCCAATCCGATATCTTCTAACAGATCATCGAGAGTCTCGAAGTTCAAATCTTGTAACAGCTTGTCCAGCTTATTCTGATCAAGCTGTTGATCACTGATCTCATATTGAGCCAAGTACTGGTTCAACAGGCGACGACCCAACTCGATCGACTCATGCTGTTTTTGGTTCTTCAAGAAGTGGCGAATCGCTGTCCTTGCTTTACCGGTCACAACAAAGTTGAGCCAAGCCATATTGGGTTGGGCACGTGGGGTTGTGATGATCTCAACGGTCTGACCGGTTTTCAGCGGCTCTGACAGCGGCGATAGATGTCGATCAACACGACAGGAGATACAGGAGTTACCCACGTCGGTATGAACCGCATAAGCAAAGTCGACCGGGGTTGCCCCTTTCGGTAGCTCAAGAATGCGTCCCTTCGGAGTGAAGACATAGACCTCATCTGGGAAGAGCTCTTTCTTAACGCTGTCGATGAACTCCATCGAGTCACCGGCAGCCTGCTGCATTTCAAGCAGGCCTTGTAGCCATTTGCGCGCACGGTTGTAAGAGCCTTCGGCACTGCTGCCATCGCCACTCTGTTTGTAGTGGCTGTGTTCGGCAATACCCTGCGCAGCGACGGCATCCATCTCATGGGTTCTGATCTGTACCTCAATAGTAATATCGCGTGCACCAAACAGATCGGTATGCAGCGATTGGTAGCCATTTGCTTTTGGGATAGCAATGTAATCTTTGAAGCGCCCCGGTACGGGTTTAAACAGGTTATGTACTGCGCCTAAAATTCGGTAACAGTTATCAACAGATGTCGTAACAATACGAAAAGCGAACACATCCATGATGCTGGCAAAACTGCGATTTTCGCTCTTCATTTTGCGATAGATTGAGTAGAGGTGTTTCTCACGGCCGGTCACTTCACCGACTAACTCCTCCTGTTTCAAGCGGCGATTAATGGCCTCCTGAATCTCAGAGATAATATCTTTACGCTGCCCCCGCGCTTGCACCACCGCACGGCGAATGTACTTAGCACGCATCGGGTGGAAAGATTTAAACGCTAAATCCTCTAGCTCTACCTGAACATCACGCATACCCAAACGGGCAGCAATCGGCGCGTAGATATCCAGAGTCTCTTTAGCGATACGACGCTGTTTATCTGGGCGCATAGCACCCAACGTACGCATATTGTGAAGACGATCCGCTAGCTTAACGATGATGACGCGAATATCTTCTGCCATCGCTAAGACCATCTTCTGGAAGTTTTCTGCCTGCGCTTCCGCTTTGCTCTCGAACTCAAGATGCGTCAGTTTAGAGACACCATCAACAACTCGTGCAACGGTTTCACCAAACTGGCCAGAGATACCGTCAAAATCGATCTCAGTATCTTCGATGACATCGTGCAACATGGCTGCTATTAGACAGTCGCGATCCATGTGCATCTCAGCAAGAACACTGGCAACGGCTAGGGGATGGGTAACGTAGGGCTCACCACTTTTACGACGCTGACCATCATGGGCCTGTTCCGCGTAAAAATAAGCACGCCTTACCTTTCGGATCTCATCGGAGTCCAAATATTCGGTAAGGCGTTCAGATAGAGCGTCTATAGTTGGCATCAGTTATCGCTTAACAAACAATATGATAAGGATGATGCCCCACTTTGAAGAGAGTTGGAAGAGTTAGTCTAGAACTGGCTCGTCAAGGACAGCGCGAGTTGTATGACCTTCAGCGATTTCACGAAGAGCAACAACCGTTGGTTTGTCATTTTCCCATTCAACTTTAGGATCTTGACCACCAGTAGCGATCTGACGCGCACGTTTAGACGCAACCATTACAAGTTCAAAACGGTTATCAAGATTGTCTAGGCAATCTTCTACAGTAACACGTGCCATGAGTAACCTCTTTAAAGAGTAGTAACAAATTCGAACCGGCGATTGTACAGAGTTTAGGCAGCTCTCTACAAGAGTTCAGCGAGTAAACTTTGCTGCGCCTGCTGTTGAACCACCATTTCTAAACGATTTGCGGTAAATATTGCGGCCAATTGATCCAGTGCAGTGTCGAATTGGTCGTTAATCACCAAGTAGTCAAAGTCGCCGTAGTGGCTCATCTCAGATTCAGCTTGCGCCATACGACCGGCAATCACCTCGTCGCTGTCGGTGCCGCGACCGGTCAAACGACGCAGAAGCTCCTCACGACTCGGGGGCAAAATGAATATAGAGCGCGCTTCGGGCATCTTTTGACGAACGATTTCAGCACCCTGCCAGTCGATCTCGAGAATCACATCGATACCCTGAGCCAGTTGCGACTCCACCCAGCCTTTGGATGTACCGTATTTATTGGTGAAGACTTCAGCGTACTCGAGAAACTGTCCCGCTTCGATCAGACGATCAAATTCCGTTAGATCAACGAAGTTGTAGGCAACACCATCTTCCTCGCCAGGACGAGCAGCACGGGTAGTGTGAGATACCGACACACGAATGCGCTGATCGCGCTCTAATAACGCTTTAACGAGACTGGTTTTACCGGCACCGGACGGAGCGGAAATGATATAAAGAAAGCCCTGAGCTGCTGACATAACTGACACCCTGATTAATAAGCCGAGAATGATATAACAACATAAGGCTCCTGTTTAGGGATAGAACCGAAACACTAGAACCAGCAGAGGGCAACTAACAATAGAGTCACCGAATCTATACAGAGTGTGTTAGCGTAAAGCATTAACCTGCCCACTTAGAATTTGATTCAGCTTAGAAGGAGTTAGCATGCAGTTCAGCCGTTTAGGAACCAGTGGTTTAGACGTTTCGCGAATCTGTTTAGGCACCATGACTTGGGGGAAACAGAACACCCAAGCCGAAGCCGATGAACAGATCGAGCATGCATTGTCGGTTGGCATTAATTTTTTTGATACCGCCGAGATGTACGCAGTACCCCCAACGGCTGAGACCTACGGAAAAACAGAAGCGATTATTGGTAACTGGCTTGCCCGCAACCCTTCTCGTCGCAGTGAGATGATCATCGCCACCAAAATCGCTGGAATTGGACTACCCTGGGTTCGAAGCGGGGGGCCCATTACTGGCAAGGCAGTAATTGAAGCGGTCGACAACTCACTTGAGCGTCTACAGACTGACTACATCGATCTTTACCAACTGCACTGGCCAAACCGGACATCACCCCACTTTGGTAAGCATACGCCAAACTTCTTCAAGTTCAGCGACATTAACGCGGCGGAGCATGAAGCTCAGATGCTCGATATCTTGAAAGGGTTAGACCATTGCATAAAAGCGGGAAAAATTCGTCATTTTGGCCTGTCTGACGATACCACTTGGGGTATCAACACCTATCTAAAACTGAGCCGTGAATACGATCTGCCAAAACCCGTATCGATTCAGAATGAGTTTAGTCTATTGCATGCCAAAGATTGGCCCTATTTGATCGAAAACTGCGTTCATGAAGAGATCGCTTACCTGCCCTGGTCACCACTTGCATCCGGATTACTCTCTGGTAAATACGCGGGCGGAGCGATGCCGGAAGGTAGCCGTTGGAGTATCTCTAACCCTGCCGCACTGCATCGTAATACGCCTGAGGCTCACGAAGCCGTTGCTGAGTACGTCAAACTGGCACATCGATTTGGTTACACCCCTTCGCAGCTGGCACTCGCGTGGTGTGATCAAGTCGATGGCGTAACCTCTACCATCATTGGTGCTACCTCAATGGAACAACTTAAAGAGGACATCGCCGCCTTCGATATGCCACTGTCTGAAGAGTTGCAAAGCGAGCTAGCGGCGGTGTTTAAACGCCACCCTCAGCCGTTTTAAGAGAGTCGCTTAACCGCTCTGCGCATCGATAGACGATAGAGGAGCGGTATGACAAACAGCGTTAGCACAGACGAGAAGCCCAGACCCCATACGATCGATGTGGCGACTGGGCCCCAGATCAGTGACTTACCCCCCAGACCCGCTGCAAGCGAGAATAGACCCGCCATGGTGGTCAGGGTGGTGATCAATACCGGAATCACGCGTCGACGCGAAGCATAAAGCGTCGCATGCATCAGACTCATGCCGTTACCAATTCGGTCATTAGCGGCGGATATCAGCACGATCGCGGCATTCACGGCGATGCCTGCCAACGCCACGACACCGTACATGGTGTAGAGACTGAGCGGGTTTTGCGTCACGATCAATCCCAATACGACACCGGTAAACGCCAAGGGCACTGTCGCCAATATCATCAGTGGCTGCCAGTAACTGCGGAACTGCGTGCCCAATATTAGGTACATCAAGCCGACGCCGACCAAGAAGAGAATCGCAATCGAATCCATACTCTCTTGGATATCATCCAACTCACCCGAGAAGTCGAGATCGATGGCAGGATATTGCGCTTCGTACTCCTTCCAGCGCTCTAGCAAGAAGGCGTTGGCTTGTACGGTATCCATACCGCCAGAGCGAAGGTCAGCCTCTAAGGTGATTGCACGACGGAAGTTGTAGTGACGAATGTTACCCAACGACTGTTTACGCTCCTCTATTACCAACTCCGACAGAGGAATAGCACCGCCCGCGGGAACAGGAATACGGTAGCTAAGCAGACGCTCAAGAGAGGGTAGCGACTCAGGATTAGCACGAACACGAACATCCAGGCGTTCACCGGCATCTCGCATACTCGCGACAACTTCACCGTCGACCAATAGGCGCAGGGTGCGACGAACATCCGCAGGGTTCAAACCTGTACGATTGATCGCATCACTGTCTAACTCCAGACTCAACTCATAACGACCACGAGCCGCATCGTCTTCAACATCCACGAAATCTTCGTGACTGTTCAGAATTTCAATCAGAATGTTGGTAGCGTCGCGAATCTCTTGGTAATCATCACCACGTACCTTGACCGAGATCGGTTTAGAGGCAGGCGGACCACCCGATAGGCGCAAGAATGAGATGCGAATCGGACCGGCAATGTCACCCAAATCTTCACGCACCGCATCGGTCATCTCTTCAACTGTGCGCAGTTCAGGTGTTTTAGGGTTTAGACCGACAAGAATCTGGCCGTACTGCTCGCCAATACGCGGCTCTGTCTCGGTAAACATCTGACCGGCATAGCTTGCGATGGCGCGCACTTCCCCGTCACGCACATTTTGACGGACACGCTCTTCCACACGTGAGACCACCTCCATCGTTTTCGCGACAGGCGTCGCTGCCGGCATTTCAACGTTCACATAGAATAGGCGGACAGGATCGGCCGCAAAGAAATCCATCTTAATGTAGCCGTTGCCTAGGGCACCGACCGCGCCTATCAGTGGCAATACGGCGACAATCAGTGAGAGAACCGGACGGCGCAGCGCTTTGATCAACAGACGAACATAGGTGATCTGCACGCGGTGGGTCATGGTTTCACGCAGACGCTGAATTCGACTCGGTTTATCAAACCCAACCTTAGCCGCCAAAATGTGGGCAGGCAGCATCCAAAAGGCTTCAATCAGACTGATCGCTAGGGCGATCGACACCACCATAGGAATAACCTTCATGAACTTGCCCAAAATACCGGGCAGTAGCATCAGCGGTAAAAAAGCGGCGATGGTGGTCAGTACCGCCGCTGTGACGGGAGCCGCTACCTCTTTCAACGAACCCTGAACGGCGGCAATCCCAGTAAATCCTCGCTGTAGCCGATAGTAGATCGATTCGACCACAACGACGGCGTCATCAACCAACATACCCAACACAATCACCACACCCAACAGCACGGTGACGTTCAACGTTTCGCCCAGTCCCGCCAGTACCCAGAAAGTGGCTGCCAAAATAAAGGGTATGCCGATCGCTGTGAGCAGTGCGATACGTGTACCTAAGAAGAGCCAAGCCACAACCAACACCAGGATCAGACCGATCAGTGCATTGTTCTCCATGATTTGGATCGACTTGCGCGTCGCAATGGTCTGATCATCAATCAAGACCATCTCGACACCGGTCTCAACCGATAGAGCATTTCGCTCATCCATGTAGGTCTGAACACGCTCAACCAATTCCAGGGTGTTGGCACCCTCTTTCTTCATTACCGCCAACAGCACAGCCGGTTTATCATCGACACGTACTAAGAAACTAGAATCTTCACGAGCGCGCTCGACACTGGCGACACGTGACAGTGGCACTTCTCCCGATGCCCCCAATACCGGTCGATTGGCCAGATAGCTTGGGTCAGCGGCCGTACCGACAACACGCACCAACCAGTTACGATCGCCTTGTACCAAGTTACCAGCCGCCTCATCTTGGAAGAAGGCAGTAACGGTGTTGGCAACCTGTTGTGGGGTAATGCCTAGGGCTTCCAGTTCAGAGACATCCAGATTGACCTGCAGTTCTGGGTCAGGCAGTGCCACAGGGTCGATGCGAGAAACGCCTTTAAGCTGGGACAGATCTTTGTCGATACGAGTCGCTTGCAGACGCAGGTTCTCGTCATCCGCCAAGCTGGTCACCGCCACCGTTGCGGCAGGGAAGGCATTGGAGCTGGTGATCTCCAGAATCAGTGAATCTAACGCAGCATCCGGCAGTTCAGATTCAGTGTTTTGTATTTCACGACGCAGATCGGCTAAGCGTTTATCGAAGGTACGATCATCGATGTCCTCAAAGCGCACTAGGATACTAGAGATCCCTTCACGTGAATTACTCGAGACAAACTTTACATCGGCCAGTGAACGTAACGCATCTTCAAGCGGATCCGTCACCTTACTCTCAACATCAAGCGCTGTAGCACCCGGCAGCGGTGTGGTGACGATGATCCAGTTGAAGTTGATGGTTGGATCTTGTTGGCGGGGTAGTCCTTGATAACTCAACAGACCGACCGCCAGTACTAGCAAGAAGGTCAGGTTAGCTAGCACATGGTTAGTAATGAAGCGTTGCCACATATCAGCGCACCTCTACCGCTTCGCCCTCGACTGCGAGCAATCGACCCTCGGTAATGACCTGTGACCCCTTGGGAAGATCAACCGCCGCAGGCTGACCCTCTATGGCACCGTCGACGACGACAAATTGTGCGACACCCTGCTCTTCAAGCAACAGACCAAGCTTCCATTCGCCATCGACTTTACGACGAACCAACAGTTCAGAGGAGACGTGCGGTTGATTGGCGGTCCAGGTTAAACGACCCGTTGCACCAATCTCGGGCGTCGCTTCAGTAAAAATAAAACGGTAGGTCTGCGTGCGTTCGCGACGATCAATAATGGGCAATTTAGCTCTTAACTCAACCGCGAAAGATTGGCCGTTGCTTTCAAACCACACCTTGCTCTCAGCAACCCCTTTTCCAGGGACGACTTTGGCTTCTAGTTCTGCCCCATCCGTTTGAACCAACTGAAGCAGAGGCATACCGGGAGCGGCTAAGGCACCTAGCTGAGCCATTCGTGCTGCAATGACTCCATCGAATGGAGCAACCAGCGAACAATTTTCAGTCGCAATACCAGCCAGTTCAATCTGACGGTTTTGCACATCGATGCGGGCATCCAATGAGGTAAGCGCCGTTTCACGCTGTTGCAGAGCATCGTCACCTAGATTGCCTCGTTTGTTCAAGGTCTTGGCACGTTCGTATTGATCACTCAAAAGTGGGCGTTGTGAGCGCAACTCACTCAAAACCGCTTTTTGCGTCGCCAACTGACTCTCGTAGGTACGGCAATCTAAATTCACCAGTGAGTCGCCCTGCTTCACTCGATCACCCACCTCAACATTAATCTTCACAATACGTGCGGAGAGTTCAGCACTCAGCGCTGCATCATTGGCACTGATCACTTCAGCAGGTGCTGAGAATGTTGGGTAGTAGACCAAGTCCGCTAAAGACTGGGTCGACACCACAAGTGCTGCGTGAACACTATTAGCTATGCCAAACACTAGAACAAAAAGAAGGGAGCGCATCATTAACCTCGATTGTGACGGATGGTCTAAAGATCTAGACCGATATCTACGCAGTCTAGCAAGGAATGGTGCATTGCAAAATGAAAGAGTGAGAGGGTGGCCGACTGCACCCTCTCTTCAGGGATCAGAACTATTTAAGATCAGCGGTTAAAGTAACCTGAGTTTCTGGGTCCACTTCATCAACATGGTGCTGATAGTTGGGGTGGTCCACACCGACAGCAAGAGCCGCACCCGCTTTGAGTGTCGCGATCATCTCATCGGTCAATTCAAAACGCATGAAGTGGACGGCACTGGTCTTCTCTTCAGTACTGCGTTCTAAATCTTCATCGGCTATCGCAAACACCTTTTCATGGCCGAATACCTGAACATAGGTTTTGTGTTCAAGCCCGACCAACTTACCCAGTGCCACTTTGCGCTCGTCTGGATCGGCAAATTCAATGAGCTGTGTACACTTCAGGTTGGTCCCATCAGGAATCAGCGGGTTGTAGGCATCCAACTCATCTTGAATACCCTCTTCATCGAAGGTTTTCTCGATACGAAGCATCTCTTGGATCTGGTAGCGGATGGTCAACTCATCTTCAAACTGAAGCGTGACGTTGGGACCAATAAAGACCGTTCTTCGACGGCGGTGCTCCAGTGCCTTTTTACGAAATTCAGGACGTTCTTTGTGGTAGGTTTCCAGCGACATTAACGAGTCGCGTACTAATTGGGTCATACTCTACTCCTTAAATGCCATAAGCCTTGCGCAATAGTGATATTGGGTGTGACTTTTCTGGCTGCTTATCGTGATTTTTATCGATACCTTGTGCGATGTGAGCTCCTCCCAATGGGCAGTCACTCGAAATATAATCCGGATCAAAATCAGCCATCTGACGGAATACCGGCTTACCTATCTTCATCGCTTTTTCATGAAACTCTTTCTTAACACCGTAGGTGCCAGCGTGACCACTGCATCGCTCTACTGTTTTTAGTTCGGTATCAGGAATCTGCTTCAACATCTCTTCGGTTTTCTTACCGACGTTTTGCACGCGACCGTGACAGGGAACATGGTAAGAGACTTTACCTAGTCCTTGTTCAAACTCCGCTTTCAATAGACCATCTTTTTGACGTGCGATCAGGTATTCAAACGGATCCCAAAATGCTTCCTGGACCAACTTAACCTCTTCGTCATCCGGGTACATTAGTGGCAGCTCTTGTTTAAACATCAAGGTACAACTTGGCACAGCCGACGTCAGCGCATAACCCTCTTTGGCTAACTTAGCCAGTTGCGGGATGTTGATACGTTTTAGTGAGTCCACCCCTTCAAGATCGCCCTGCTCTAGCTTCGGCATGCCACAGCAGACCTCTTTCTGAGCAAAGGTCCAAGGTATGTCGTTGTGCTCTAGTACTGCAATAAAATCTTCACCAATACCCGGCTCGTTGTAATTGATGTAGCAGGTCGCAAACAGTGCCACTTTGCCGGGTGTGCGTTCACCCGCTACAACGTCAAAAGTCTCATTCGGCTTGGCTTTGCTGCGTAACTTCTTACTTGCAAATGGCGGTAACCATGCCTCTTCGTCAACGCCTAAGGTTGCAGAGAGTGCTTTGCGCGTCGGCTTCCAATGGTTAACCGTATTAATCGTCTCACTGACAATGGGGATACCGGCTAGCTTACCGGTGGTGTCAGTGCTGGATAAAATCTTGTCGCGCATGGGGAGACCCTTCTCTTTGGTCTCGACCGCTTTAGCGCGCAGCATAAGATGCGGAAAATCTAAATCAAACGGGTGTGGAGGTACGTAGGGGCACTTCGCCATGTAACACATGTCACAGAGGTAGCACTGATCAACAACCTTCTTGTAGTCCTCTTTAGCAACACCATCGACTTCCATAGTTTCGCTTTCATCAATCAGATCAAACAGCGTTGGGAAGGCGTCACATAAACTCAGGCAACGACGGCAACCGTGACAGATATCAAAGACGCGCTCCATCTCTTGGTGAAGGTCATCTTTGTCGTAAAAAGTTGGATTTTTCCAATCCAGAGGATGGCGTGTTGGGGCTTCTAGGTTGCCCTCTTTTTTTGTACTCATAACACTCTCCAGGCAAAGATCGATAGGTCGAACAGCTTGCCCGACCTATCGTAGGCTGATTACGCTTCCGCTTTGTAAGCTTCCAGAGTTTTCTGGAACTTATTAGCGTGACTGCGTTCTGCTTTTGCAAGCGTCTCGAACCAATCAGCAATCTCGTCAAAGCCCTCTTCACGAGCTGCTTTCGCCATGCCTGGGTACATGTCAGTGTACTCGTGAGTTTCACCTGCAATCGCAGATTCCAGTGCTTCCGCCACATTACCTGCAGCTAGACCAGTTTCAGGGTCACCTGAACCACCATCGATTAGGTATTCCATGTGGCCGTGCGCGTGACCAGTTTCACCTTCAGCCGTATTACGGAATACGTTGGCTACTTCTGGAGCACCCTCGATGTCTGCCATGTTGGCAAAATATAGGTAACGACGGTTTGCTTTTGATTCGCCAGCGAATGCTGCCTTTAGATTCTCTTCTGTTTTAGTACCTTTGAGATCCATGATGTTCTCTCCTATTTTTGTTAGCTAACTAAACAGAGCTTGGACAAGAAAATTTCTTGTCTCACTTAAAAATACGCCAGGATCTCAAAATTGGCTTAATTTTAATTTTCTATGGTGCTGATAGATCTTTCCTATTCACCTTTCAACCCTAAAGCTGGCAACATAAAGCGGTCTCTTTAAGAAACGAAAAAGAGAGCTAAAAAGCTCTCTTTAATTAGTAATTCACCAGGCCGCTAAACCAATGCCTGATTTACATGTTCGGGTAGTTAGGGCCACCGCCACCCTCTGGTGCCACCCAACGAATATTCTGCGTGGGGTCTTTGATGTCACAGGTCTTACAGTGCAGGCAGTTGGCTGCGTTAATCTGAAGGCGTGGTTCGGCTTCATCTTCAAGCACTTCATATACACCGGCTGGGCAGTAACGCTGTGCTGGCTCGGCATACAGAGCAAAGTTAACGGTGATAGGAACACGGCTATCCTTCAGCTGTAGGTGACAAGGCTGATCCTCTTCGTGCACGGTGTTCGAAATAAACACAGACGAGAGCTTATCGAATGAGAGCTTTCCGTCTGGTTTAGGGTAATCGATCTTCGTACACTCGCTTGCTGGACGCAGCATCTCATGGTCGACGTGAGTATCGTGCAGTGTCACTGGGATACGACCACCAAAGATGTTCTGATCGAGCGTATTGAAAGCGCCACCAAGAATTGGACCAAACTTATGTAGAGCTGGGCCAAAGTTACGTGAGCTGTACAACTCTTGGTACAACCAAGAGTTTTTGTAGAGATCATTAAATGTGGTTGCCGTGTTTGACTCTTCAGCAATAGCAGAGACTACCGCTTCGGCCGCCAACATGCCCGACTTCATTGCCGTGTGAACACCTTTGATGCGCGAGAAGTTCAAGGTACCGGCATCACAACCGATCAATAGACCACCAGGGAAGGTCATCTCTGGAAGACAGTTGTAACCACCCTTAGCAATGGCACGTGCACCGTAAGAGACACGAGTACCGCCCTCTAAGTACTGCGCGATTTTCGGGTGGTGCTTCATACGTTGGAATTCATCAAAAGGACTGACCCAAGGGTTTGAGTAGTTCAAATCGACGATTAGGCCCACAACGACCTGATTATTCTCAGCATGGTAAAGGAAGAAGCCACCACTTGTACCGTCACTCAATGGCCAACCAGAGCCATGAATCACCAAGCCCTCTTTATGTTGCGCAGGATCGATATCCCATAGCTCTTTAATACCAAGACCGTAGTGCTGAGGATCTTTGCCCTCATCCAAGTTGAACTGACTGATCAGCTCTTTACCTAAATGACCGCGACAGCCTTCGGCAAAGAGTGTGAACTTAGCCTGCAGCGCCATGCTCGGCACGTAGCTATCTTTCTCTTCACCGTTTTCGCCAATGCCCATCGCACCGGTGAGAACACCTTTGACACTGCCGTCTTCGTTATAAAGGACTTCAGCCGCTGGGAAGCCAGGAAACACCTCAACACCCAAGGCTTCAGCCTGTTCTGACAACCAACGTGAAAGGTTGCCCACAGAGGCGATGTAGCAGCCGTGGTTGTGCATCGTTTTAGGTGCAGCAAAGTTAGGCACCGTAATCGATTTTGTCTGGTTTTTTAGAAGGACGATTTCGTCTGTTTTCGCTTCAGTGACCAGGGGTGCGCCCTGCTCTTTCCAATCTGGGAAGAGTTCAGTTAACGCTTTAGGATCGACCACCGCACCTGAAAGGATATGACCACCGACCTCAGCCGCTTTCTCAACAACACAGACCATCAAATCAGCATTGAGTTGTTTGATCTTACAAGCAGCTGCAAGTCCCGCAGGGCCTGCACCTACAATCAGGACATCAAAGTCCATTACTTCATAATCCATTGATCTCTCCTAAAACGACTCAATCACTGAAATGTAAATTAAAACTGTTCGTCATTCAGCACAAACGCGGCATCAAGGCCCGTCATAATTGTCTGTGCATGAGCTTCTGCTCGTGGCAAGTAGTGTTCTGCATAAAAGCGCACGGTGGCAATTTTAGCGGCCAAAAACTCATCCGAGTAAGCAGAACCTGCTCCGGTTAAGGCTTTAGCACGAATGGCCTCTTTTGCCATTAGGTAGGCACCGGTGAGGTAGCCTATCTGCATTAAGAAATCGAATGCGACCGCGCCCATTAAGCTGCGATCGGCAGCAGCACGATCAAGAATAAACTCTCGAATCTCTCGTGCGCGGGCGACGGATGCCACAAAACGATTGGCCATTTTATCAAGTCCGCACGCTCGAAGATCGGCCTCAATAGCCGCCATCTCATCAAGCAGATCCGCTAACGCTGCACCATTATCGCTCAAGGTTTTACGACCAATCAGATCCAGTGCCTGAATGCCGTTAGTACCTTCATAAATGGCTAAGATACGCGCGTCACGGTAGTGCTGAGCCGCGCCAGCCTCTTCGATAAAGCCCATGCCACCATGAACCTGAATATTAAGAGAGGTCAGTTCATTGGCCATCTCTGTCATCCAGCCCTTCACGATCGGCGTTAACAGTTCAACACGCGCTTTAGCTGCGGATTGATCACCCTCGATGTGCGAACGATCAATCTCAGCCGCTGCAACCAGGGCTAATGCGCGCATCGATTCACAGCCCGAGCGCATTGCCATCAACATTCGGCGCACATCGGGATGTTCAATAATAGGTATTTTCGAACCATCTTTACGACTGCCCTGAGTGCGCTCTTTCGCGTAGGCAACCGCTTGCTGATAAGCACGCTCAGAGATCGACAAGCCCTGGAGACCCACCGACTGACGTGCATGGTTCATCATGGTGAACATGTAAGCCAAGCCTTTGTTCTCTTCACCGACCAGGTAGCCTACTGCACCGCCATTATCGCCAAAACTCATCGTACAGGTTGGCGAACCATGAATGCCCAATTTGTGCTCTAGAGAGATGCATTTTGCATCGTTTAGCTCTGCAGGCTTTCCGTTCTCATCCAGCAAGAACTTAGGCACGATAAACAGCGAAATCCCTTTTACACCGGCCGGTGCATCTGGAAGTCGCGCCAAGACTAAATGCACAATGTTCGGGGTCATCTGATGATCGCCCCAAGTGATGTAGATCTTCTGGCCTGAGATCAGGTAGTGATCGCCATTCGGTACCGCTTTGGTTGAAACGGCTGCTAAATCTGAACCCGCGTTAGGTTCAGTCAGATTCATGGTGCCGGTCCACTCACCGCTGACTAAGCGCGATAGGTACTGATCTTTTAGCTCATCACTGCCGTGAGCGATCAGCGCTTCAATCGAACCCTGAGTCAACATCGGGCAGAGTGCAAACGCCATATTGGCCGAGTGCCAAAGCTCGTTCACGGCGGTACCCACTACATTCGGAAGGGCCTGCCCACCAAAAGCTTCCGGCGCGGTTAAGGTTGCCCAACCGTTCTCCATGTACTGCTGGTAAGCATCCGAGAAACCTGAGGTCTCTATAACCTTATCACCGTCAAGACGTGCGCCATTTTGGTCACCCACTGCATTGAGCGGAGCCAGTACTTCAGATGCGAGCTTACCCGCCTCTTCAACGACGACATTGGCCAGTTCAAGATTAACTTCATCCAGGCCCATCGCCTGGCAAAGTTGATCGAATTCAACCAATTGATCCAATACAAAAGCGGTGTCTTGAGCCGGTGCGTTATAGATACTCATTATTGTTAGTCTCCGGAATGAATAAAACGGGGCAGGCTAACTGCCCCAAGGTGTGCTGGTTATACCTTAGAGACAAGCTCTGGAAGGATATCGTGAAGATCGCCCACTAGACCGTAGTCTGCAATACCGAAGATCGGCGCTTCTTCATCTTTGTTGATTGCAACGATAGTGCCTGACTCTTTCATACCTGCAAGGTGCTGAATAGCGCCTGAGATACCTACAGCGATGTATAGCTTAGGCGCTACCATCTTACCTGTCTGGCCAACCTGCATATCGTTAGGGACAAAACCGCTATCAACAGCAGCACGCGATGCGCCCACTGCAGCACCAAGCTTATCTGCAAGTTCGAATACCTTAGCGAAGTCCTCTTTAGAACCTACACCACGACCACCTGAAACAACGATATCTGCAGATTCAAGTTCTGGACGATCTGATTCGCTCACCTCTGCACCTACGAAACGTACTTTCGCAGCTGGAACAGTCACTGATGCCGCTTCAACAGCAGCTGAACCGCCATTACCAGCAGCAGCAAATGCAGTACCACGAACAGTCATCACTTTAAGCGCGTCGCTGCTCTTCACAGTCGCGATAGCGTTACCAGCGTAGATTGGACGCTTGAACGTATCTGCATCGATCACTTCGATAACTTCAGATAGCTGATTCACACCGCAAAGTGCAGCAACACGTGGTGCCAAATCTTTACCGAAAGTGCTCGCACCTAAAATAACGTGCGTGTAATCACCTGCAAGCTGCTTAGCGATTGGTGCAACAAACTCAGCAAGTGAGTGTTCAAGAGCAGCATCTTCAACTGTTAGGACACGATCAACACCCGCAACTGAAGCTGCCTGCGCTGCAGCCGCAGCTACAGAAGAACCTACCACTAGCACATCAACTGGCGCACCTAGTTTAGTTGCAGCAGTCACTGCAGAAAGAGTTGCACCTTTAAGCGACTGACCGTCGTGTTCAGCAATAATCAACGTTTTCATCATCAACTCTCCCTTAAATAACCTGTGCTTCGTTACGTAGCTTGTCGAGCAGTGCATCTACTGAATCAACTTTGATACCGCCGCTACGCTCTGCTGGAGTCTCAACAGAGATAAGCTCTACGCTGTTTGTTAGCTCAACACCAAGGTCAGCTAGAGTCTTAACATCTAGTGGCTTACGTTTAGCCTGCATGATTTTTGGCAGTGCTGCGAAACGTGGTTCGTTCAAACGAAGGTCAGTAGTGATAACTGCTGGAAGATCCATCTCAACAGTCACAAGACCGCCATCCACTTCACGAGTTACCTGAGCTTTACCGTCTGCAATTTTTACTTCAGATGCGAAAGTTGCCTGTGGCACATCTAGAAGAGCCGCAAGCATCTGACCAGTCTGGTTGTTATCAGAATCGATCGCTTGTTTACCAAGAATAAAGATGCCAGCATTTTCAGACTCGTTCACTTTCGCAAGAATGCGAGCAACATCAAGAGAGTTTAGTTTGCCTTCCGCTTCGACCTGCACACCTCGATCTGCACCAAGGGCCATTGCGTAACGCATCTGCTCTTGGCAAGACTTATCGCCGATCGATACAACAACGATCTCAGACACAACACCCGCCTCTTTAAGACGCACAGCCTCTTCAACTGCAATCTCACAGAATGGGTTGATCGACATTTTAGTGTTTGCCAAATCTACATCGCTATTATCCGCTTTAACGCGAACCTTAACGTTGTAGTCAATAACGCGTTTTACTGCGACTAATGCTTTCATGTTAACTCCTTAAATCATGGCCACCAGGGCCACTTTACATAATCTGTTTTACAGCGCGTTTGCTTGATCGCGCAGTACGAATTTCTGAATCTTACCGGTCGATGTTTTTGGTAGCGGACCGAAAACAACATTCTTAGGTACTTTGAAACGTGCTAGGTGCTCACGACAGAACTCGATCACATCCGCTTCGCTAACCTCTGGCGCACCCTCTTTAAGAGTGACGAATGCGCACGGCGTTTCGCCCCACTTCTCATCATTCTTCGCGACAACTGCAGCCTCTTGAATGTGAGGGTGAGCATAAAGAACACCTTCAACTTCGATACTAGAGATGTTCTCACCACCCGAGATGATGACATCTTTCGAACGGTCTTTAATCTGCACGTAGCCATCTTCATACCATACTGCCAAGTCACCCGATGCGAACCAGCCGCCTTTGAATGACTTCTCAGTAGTTGATGGGTTCTTCAGATAGCCCTTCATGACAAGGTTACCTCGCATGAAGATCTCACCCATGGTCTCACCATCTTTAGGCACAAGTTCCATGGTCTCTGGATCCATAACCACCATGCCTTCCATCATTGGCGAACGCACACCTTGGCGAGCTTTAAGCACAGATTTTTCTGCAGGTGATTTTTCATTCCACTCATCTTTCCATGCACAAACAGCACATGGACCATAGGTCTCAGTTAGACCGTAGACATGAGTTACCTCAAAACCAATTGCTTCCATACCAGCGATAACTGGAGCTGGAGGAGCAGCACCCGCGGTCATTACTTTAACTTTGTGGTTGATGCCCGCTTTCATCTCAGCAGGAGATGAGTTCAGCATATTAAGAACGATTGGCGCACCACAGAAGTAGCCAACCTCTTCTTCTTTGATTAGTTCAAAAATCTTATCGGCACGGACATGACGCAAGCTCACACTGACGCCCGCTTGTGCGGCAATGGTCCAAGGGAAACACCAGCCGTTACAGTGGAACATTGGTAGAGTCCAAAGGTACGATGCGTGAATTTCCATACCCCAAGATAACGCATTGCTTGCAGCATTCAGGTAAGCACCACGGTGGTGGTAAACAACCCCTTTCGGATCACCTGTAGTACCTGAAGTGTAGTTTAATGAGATCGCATTCCACTCATCAGTAACGCGCGGGAAATCGTATTCCGGATCACCACCAGCGATAAACGCTTCGTAGTCCATCTCACCGATCATCACACCGCCATCATAGCTAGCATCATCAATACCAATCACAAGCGGTTTGTTGTCTAGCATGCCTAGTGCAGCCGTAGCCAATTCACCAAACTCTTTATCGACTAGGAATACTTTTGCTTCAGCGTGCTGAAGGATAAACGCAACAGCTGCCGCATCCAGACGCGTGTTAATCGAGTTAAGAACAGCACCAGCCATTGGCACACCGAAGTGCGATTCAAAATGCTCTGGAAGGTTAGATGCAATGATTGATACAGCCTCACCCTTTTTTACACCCGCTTTATTGAGGGCGCTCGCTAACTGCTTACAACGTGTGAGAGTCTCTAACCAAGTACGACGAACAGCGCCATTCACTGTTGCAGTTCGATCAGGGTAGATGAACGCAGAACGCTCAAGGAAGCTGATAGGTGTTAATGCTGCATAGTTTGCAGAGCATTGATCAAGGTTGGTCTCAAAGGGTGAGTTGTGCATCTGATTATCCCTCATTTATTTTTTGCGAGTTTTACCACTCGTTTATTCTGTTTATCGTCACAGCTTAAACCGCTTTGAGCAGCTTAAACAGCGTTAATTCCCTAATTTTAGTAGGTATAAAAACCTTTTCCGCTTTTCTTACCTAACTCTCCCTCAACCACTTTTTCACGCAAAAGAGGTGCAGGTAGATAACGAGCATCTTTCAGCTCAACAAACATCAAATCCAAAATACTTAAGCAGGTATCTAGACCAATCATATCAGCGAGAGCTAGCGGCCCCATTGGGAAGCCTGCCCCAAGTGTCATGATTTGATCGACCTGTTCTGGTGTTGCAGTACCCTCTTCGACAACACGAATCGCTTCATTAATGGTCGGAAGTAAAATTCGATTAAGCACAAAAGCTGGACGGTCTTTAACAACAACCGCTGTTTTACCTAATTTCTCAGCGAGCTCGAGCACAGCCGATCGAGTATTTTCTGAGGTGTGCTTAGTCACTATCACTTCAATCAGGGCCATCAAAGGCACCGGATTCATGAAGTGCACACCCAACATACGATCTGGATTTTCTACTAAAGCTGCCAATCGACCGATTGAGATTGAGGAGGTATTACTGGCTAGAATAGCTGAAGGTTTACATACACCATTGAGCGCTTGAAAAATCTTACGCTTGGTCATCTCATCTTCAGTAGCAGCCTCAACCACCAGGTCACAATTAGCTAGCGCATCCATTGATACAGATGTGGTAATGAAAGGGAGTGGATTGCATCCCGCAGCCAGCTTGTTGCGCTCTTTCAACTTAGCAACACTCGTTTCAGTTCGACCGAGCGCTAGCTCCAACTGATCTGCGGAGATATCTACCAAAACAACCTGGATGCCTGCGCACGCCAAAACCTGGGCGATACCTTGCCCCATCTGACCTGCACCAACGACACCAACCTGCTGAATCATGTAACCAACCTTAAGCTTTTTTGCATGTTTGGAATTATCTAGCAATTAAAGCAAGGACTAAATGACAAGGCGAGACTATTTATTGATATTTTCGGACATGAAATTGCGCTATATTGTGACACTAATACCTAAGTAGAAGCCAATAGATAGATTTTCGGTCAGATCAATGCAGAATTTTGATAACAACAGCATCTCCAGTCATTTTGCATTGGGAACACTTAAATCTGCAGCTCGAATGGGTGTTGATATTGGCTCACTGCTTAAAGACGCAAATCTGGACGGGCGACTTCTCGGTAACCAGAAGTTTAGGTTAACGCCCGCGCAATTTGGCTCGCTAGCTCGACTCTCATGGGAGCGGGGTGACGATGAGTTCATGGCCTGTGCCGAACGTCCAGCCCGGTACGGAACGTTTAGTCTTTTCGCGAGAGAGGCCGTGCGTGCAGAAAACCTGTTAGAGGTTTACAAGCACCTATGCCGCTTTTACCGCTTAGTGAACGAATCCCTCTCGCTTAATCTATCTATCGACGGAGAAAAAGTGACGTTAGAGATGTCGCTATCTAAACCTGAATTGGATCCAGATTACCTTCTAAGAGACTTCCTACTTCTGTTGTGGCACCGCTTTCCAAGCTGGCTCATTGGCCGCAGGATCCAACTATTTGAAGCGCAAATGACAGGCCCCAAACCACCACACGCAGATGAGTATCGGCTTATCTTCCCCTGCCCAGTCTCATATGAAGCATCCGCTAACCGACTCATCTTTGAGGTAGAGGCGTTAAAAGCGCCAATTATCCAAAATCTCGACACCCTTCGAGATCATTTGAGAAGTGCACCGCTGCAATGGTTCACGCGACAAGAGTATCTACCGGTATTCACCCGTCGCGTCAGAGATATCATGGGTCACATGGAGTTTGTCGAGATAGATATGGAAAGTGTCGCCCATCAACTCAATATGACTGTTAGAACGCTACGAAGAAAACTTGATGATGAGGGTACTGGATTTCAAGATATTAAAGACGAGCTCAGACGAGACAGTGCTCTACATCTACTAAACCAATCCTCTCTTTCAATTCAGCGGATATCGCAACAGCTTGGTTTTTCTGAAACTGCTGCATTTACCCGATCTTTTAAGAAGTGGACCGGCCAAACTCCTAGAGAATTTAGGTCTGGTAACAGGTCTGCCCCATAATAGATCCTTTAAGATTTATGCAAAAAACCATCAATACCATCGATGGCAGATTGGCACATCATATTCTCAGCCATAACATCGCCAGCAAATGCGTAGGCATCTGATAGAGCCATCTGACGTTGCGGATAGAACATTGCTTTGCCAAAGCGGATTGCATCAGGGCTCTTTTCGGTAATTTTAGCAACCTTGTCGGCCACAGCTTGATCAAGCTCTTCCTCTTCTACGACCTGACTGACTAGACCCCAGTCATATGCTGTATCAGCATTAATAAAATCACCAGTCACGAGCATATCGAAGGCACGCTTTGGTGCTATAGATCGAGACAACGCAACCGCAGGAGTCGAACAGAAGAGTCCAAGCTTGATACCCGATACTGCGAAGCGGGCAGAACTTGCCGCAATTACCAAATCACAGCTAGCTGCCAACTGGCATCCTGCGGCAGTCGCAATTCCATGAACCTTCGCTATTACTGGCACAGGAAGCGCCACAATGCTTTGCATTACTTTACCACAACGCCCGAAGAGGTCCTGGTAATAACTCTGCTGAGGATGAGCGCGCATCTCTTTCAGGTCATGCCCAGCACAAAAACCGCGACCGCTACCTGCTATCACCACGCAGCGCACACTGTCATCCTGTGCAATATCATCGAGTTCGCGCTGCAGCGCTTCAAGCAATGCTTCAGATAGAGTATTAAAGTGATCCGGGCGATTAAGGGTTAGCTTCACCACACCACTTTTGTCTTCACGTATTAAAACTGTCATCACATCATTCCTCTTATTATTGGTCTGTAACAAGATTAGTTTTCAAAAACCTTTCAATACTCTCAAGAACTTGCTCAGCATTTGTTCTATGCGGAACGTGAGCACAACCAGGAATTATCACCTGCTCAGAGAGACCTGCACTCTGATCGTGAATATATTTGGGAAATGCCTGCGAGCCATACTCGTCCAACTCACCATGAATGGCGAGCACTGGAGATTTAAGCGCATTAAGCGCACCAGTTAGATGCCATTCAGCAAAGTCAGGATGTAGCCACACATCAGTCCAGGCACTAAGTACCCAACGGGCATTCGCTCCATGCCAACGCTCAAGCTTTTCGAGCTGACCATCCTGCGTAAAGAGCCCCTTTGCTTCACCAATAGATTTAAGCGTCTGCTTCTCCACGAAAGCCTGTGCTGCAATTGTAATTACCGCCAAACAATCAGGGTCCGAAGCACCAATTTCCACAGCCATCGCACCACCCACTGAGTGGCCCAAAACTAGATACTCTTTCAGCCCTAAAGCGGCTTTAATTTGTGGAAAGTAGTGCCTAGCTTCTTCAGCTATAAAGTCGAGGTTAGGTAAGGCGGCTCTGGAGTCAGAGTTTCCAAATCCGAGACGGTCATATGCGATAATAGGTCGCTTGAGCCGTTCGAGGAGCTGTTCTGGAAACTCACGCCACAAGTTTACTGAACCAAGGGAATCATGCAGAAGTACCAGAGGAGCACGTTCGGGATAAAGCTCTGAACCCCACATCTTTATGTTAACCTGCCCCTGATCGGTACTGACCTGTTTCTCCACCCTATTACTCCTGCAACTCTGCTAAATTCTTGAATAGCTCTAGAGCGCTCGGATTCGCTAGCGCTTCCACATTATTAACTTTTTCACCTAAGACAGTTTTGCGCACGGCCAGCTCAACTATCTTTCCGCTAATGGTGCGAGGGATTTCAGAGACCTGAATAATTACGGCAGGCACATGACGTGGTGTTGTATTCTTTAGAATCTGCTGTCGAATCTTCAGTTTGAGCTCATCATCCAGTCGAATATCTTCACGCAGTACAACAAATAGAACTACTCTCGTATCATCTCTGTACGGCTGCCCAATACAGACACTTTCGAGCACCTCTACCAACTGCTCAACCTGACGATAGATCTCAGCTGTTCCTATACGCACACCGCCAGGATTCAACACTGCATCAGATCGACCATGAATGATTAAACCGCCCTGCTTCGTAATTTCGCCGTAGTCACCATGTGCCCATATATTCTCAAATCGATCAAAATAGGCAGAACGATACTTCACTTGTCCGGGGTCATCCCAAAAACCGATTGGCATTGATGGAAAAGGAGCGCAGCAAACTAGCTCTCCCTTCTGCTCAACTACTGTTTCGCCTCCATCGTCTAGTATTGCCACTGCCATACCCAAACCGCGACACTGCAATTCGCCGGCGTATACAGGCAAAATGGGACAGCCGAGTGCGAAGCAGGAAATAATGTCCGTACCTCCGGAGATAGAGGCGAGCAAAAGATCTTCTTTAATGTCACGGTATACATATTCGAAGCTCTCATTACTAAGAGGAGAACCCGTCGATAGTATCGTGCGTAGTTGCGATAGATTATGAGACTCACGCGGTTTAAAGCCAGCCTTTTCCAGCGCTGCCAAATATTTAGCGCTCGTACCAAAGATAGTCACAGACTCCTGTTCCGCTATATCCCACAACACGCGAGGCCCAGGAGCGAAGGGAGAACCATCGAACAACATTAGTGTGGCGCCTGTAGCAAGACCACTCACTAACCAGTTCCACATCATCCAGCCACAAGTTGTGTAGTAAAAGAGGGTATCCTCGCGCCTCAGATCAGTGTGTAACTGATGCTCCTTAAGATGCTGCAAAAGTGTCCCACCGATGCCATGCACTATGCATTTTGGCTGGCCAGTAGTGCCTGATGAATACATAATATAAAGCGGATCATCAAAGGCCATCCGCTCAAACCTGATGTCGGAAGCTGTCGTATCAACAAAGTCTTCCCAGTGCAACGCCTTGCTAATCACAGAGAGTTCAACGTACTCGTCAATGTAGGGAATCACTACCAACTGCTCTACAGACGGTAAAGCATCTACAAGCTGTGCGCTCTTTTCCCACGTTTCGATACGTTTGCCGTTATAGAGATAGGCACTAACGGTGAAAAGAACTTTAGGAGCAACCTGACCAAATCGATCGAGAACCCCCTGAAAACCAAAATCCGGAGAGCAGGATGTCCAGGTTGCACCTAGACTTGTTGCAGCCAGCATAGCAACGCAGGTCTGCGGCAGATTTGGTAAGAAACCAGCAACTACATCGCCCTTCCCAACACCAAGATTACGCAGAGCGGATGCACATTGAGCAACACTAGTATACAAATCAGAGTAGCTTAGGCTCTGTCGCCCACCCTGCTCATTGCGAAATAAAATCGCAGTGCGATTATCACGAAACTTAAGCAGATTTTCTGCAAAGTTTAGCTTTGCGCCGGGAAACCAACGCGCTCCAGGCATTTTTTGCCTATCTACCAGATAAGGCTCACGCCCTTTATCGCCTAACACATCAGCCGAGTCCCAAATGTCAGACCAAAACTGCTCAGAGTTCTCAACTGACCATTCGTGAAGTTGAGAATATTCCTGCAGAGTTAATGAGTATTTGCGATTAACGGTCTGCATAAATTGCCACACCTGAGTATGTTCAATCTGGGACTGAGTCGGTTGCCAAAGTTGTTTAGCCATAATAGGAATCTCTTTTGCGCTAAGGCTTATCTTCAGGTCGACGTTTAAGCATATTAGTCACAAGATAGCTCACGACCTTCTCTCTATGCTGATTAAAGCCCTCTATGCGGTAACGTACGATGCCGATGTTTGGTTTTGATTTTGAAGGGTTTAACTCCTCGATCTGCGCTTCACACCTCAAGGTGTCACCTGGACGCACTGGGATCAAAAAACGGAGCTCATCGATTGCTGGCCCACCCATAGAGCAGGCCCTAAAGTGATCCCGCTGAATAAATAGTCTGAAACAGAGGGCAATCGTTTGAAAGCCACTGGCAATCAAACCTCCAAAATGGCTTTCAGCTGCCGCCTGGTTATCTACATGAAAACTCTGCGGATCATACATCATCGCGAAGTCTATAATCTGAGCTTCAGTTAACGTTGCACTGCCGCCTTCGAGGCGCTCTCCAATAGTGAAATCATCGAAATAACGCATAAAATATAGCTCCGTTGCTCTTACTAGATTCTTAGCCCGCCATCCATCTCAACGATTCGACCGGTGAAGAAGTCATTTTCAATAATATATTGTAGAGTGTGAGCCATCTCTTCGGTTTCACCCAAGCGACGTAGCGGTACAGATGAAATCATCCTGTCGATCGCTTCTGGTTTCATCTGCGCAGTCATTTCTGTAGCAATAACACCTGGTGCAATTCCACCAACACGAATCTTATGACGCGCCAACTCACCCGCCCAGCTTGCTACCATTGTTGCAACAGCCGCTTTAGTTGCCGAGTAGTTGGTCTGACCGATATTACCCGCACGTGAAACTGAGGAGATATTTACAATAACGCCGCCTTCACCCTGAACCGCCATAATCGCAGCAGCCTCACGACCACACAGGAAGCTACCAAGCATATTAACGTTCACAACAGACTGGAACTGATCGAGTGACATCTTGTCTTGCAACTCGCCATCCTTAACTTTTATCAACATACCATCGCGCATGAGTCCTGCGTTATTCACTAATCCATTGATCTTTCCAAACTCTGTTTTGATCTTAGCAAAGCAGTCTTCTACCGCGGCCTCATTAGTGATATCGCAAATATATCCTCGCGCTTCACCACCTAAAGCCAGACACGAAGCAACGACTTCCCTGAGGTTTTCTTCACTCAGATCGATAAGAGCCAAACCAGCCCCCTGCCTAGCAAGACTTTCGGCCATTGCTCGGCCAAGTCCACGTCCACCACCGGTAATAACAAACACGTTATTTTTTATTTGCATGTTGATTTCACCCTGTCTTAAATCATTTCAATCGCGACTGCAGTAGCCTCGCCACCACCAATGCAAAGCGAAGCTAAGCCACGCTTTTTCCCGCTCTGTTTTAGAGCATGCAGAAGAGTCACAAGGATTCTCGAGCCGCTTGAACCTATCGGGTGTCCTAGCGCACAAGCACCACCACGAACATTGACTTTAGAACCATCTAAACCTAGTTCACTAATCGCCAACATGGTCACTACCGCGAAGGCTTCATTAATCTCAAAGAGATCAATGGAATTTAGATCCCAGTTAGCACGTTCAGCTGCTTTCTTAATCGCACCGATTGGCGCAATTGTGAACTCCGCAGGTAGTTGAGCATGGGTACTGTGCGAAGCTATCCGAGCCAACGGTGTGAGCCCCTTAGCCTTAGCCGTGGACTCTCGCATAAGTAATAGCGCAGATGCTCCATCAGAGATCGAGCTAGAATTGGCAGCTGTGACTGTGCCATCTTTTTTGAATGCAGGCTTAAGAGAACGGATCTTATCAATACGAGCGTTACCGGGTTGCTCGTCAAAATCGACGATCACCTCTCTCTTACGAGTTTTAACATTCACAGGAACGATCTCTTCTGAAAATTCCTTACGATCTATGGCACCAAGAGCCTTTTCGAGTGAAGCAATCGCGAAGTCGTCCATTGCCTCTCTAGTAACCTGATAATCATCAGCGCTTTTTTGAGCGTAGAGACCCATCAAGCCACCTTCGTAGGCATCTTCAAGACCATCACAAAACATATGATCAATCACCTGTGAATGCCCCATACGCATACCTGAACGCGCATTAGGAAGTATGTATGGCGCCTGGCTCATATTTTCCATACCTCCAGCCACCATAACATCAACCATGCCTGCCGTAAGCTGATCATGAGCCAACATAACCGCTTTCATACCTGATCCACACATCTTATTGATAGTTGTACAGCCGGCAGCATCAGGTATACCAGCCCCGCGTGATGCCTGACGAGCAGGCGCCTGACCAAGGCCTGCTGGAAGGACACAACCCATGACAACTTCATCAACATCGGCTGGTGCTATACCTGCACGTTCGATGACCGCCCTTATCGCCGTAGCCCCAAGCTCTGGCGCCCTCACGTCTGAAAAGACACCCATCATCCCTCCCATAGGAGTTCGGGCTGCACTTACTATTACAATTGGATCTTGGTTCATGGCTTACCTATCTAAATGAAAGTTTACGTAAACGTAATCCTGAGATTAAAAAGAGAGAGGCAGTGCCTCTCAATTAGTTAACTAAAATTCTTCTTCATGAACTTCTGGAATTCACCCACGATTCCGCTACGGAATGCCAGCACACAGACAACGAAAATTAGCCCCATGATGATATGAATGTAATTACCTAACTCACCACCCGAAAGATAGTTCTGAATAGTAACTACAGAAGCTGCCCCAACAAGCGGCCCCAACAGCGTTCCCATGCCACCCAGAAGGGTCATAAGTACAACTTCTCCTGACATATGCCAGTGAGCATCAGATAACGACGCAAGCTGAAACACCAAGGTTTTTGTCGAACCAGCCAAACCAGCCAGACTCGCCGAGATAATAAATGCGACCCACTTATAGTCATTCACATTGTATCCAAGAGAAACAGCACGAGGCTCATTCTCGCGTATCGCTTTAAGTATCTGGCCAAAGGGTGAATGGATAGTACGGTTTATTAACCAGAAGCCGAACAGGAAAATTACCAGAACGGTGTAGTACATATTTAGACTATCACTTAAGTCGATAAAGCCAAATAATTCACCGCGCGGTATACCCTGCATGCCGTTTTCGCCACCCGTAAATGGGGCTTGTAGATAGAAGAAGAAAGCCAACTGCGCGAGCGCTAAGGTCACCATTGCGAAATAGATGCCCTCTCGCTTAACTGCCAACTTACCATAAAGTGCACCAAGCAAGCCTGCGGCAATGGTGCCACAGAGTATGCCTAGCTCAGGCGACAAGCCGGTCTCCATAACCAAGTAGCCAGTTACATAGCCACCGGTACCCAAGAAGGCTGCATGTCCAAATGAGAGCAAACCTACATAACCTAGTAGCAGGTTAAAAGCCATCGCGAACAGACCGAAACACAGCACTTTCATCACAAAAACAGGGTACAGGAAATAAGGCGCAATCAGACCCAAGGCCACAAGAATAAGTGTCGATTTAGAAATTTTAAACATCTTAACTCCTACGCCTCTTTACCAAAAAGACCCGACGGTTTAAGTAACAGCACGATCACCATTACGACAAAAATAATCGTGGTTGAAGCCTCGGGATAGAAGTACTTTGTTAATCCTTCTAAAATGCCCATTGCCAACCCTGTAAGAATCGCTCCACCAATAGAGCCCATTCCGCCAATAACTACTATCGCAAAAACAACGATTAATAGATCAGCCCCCATGTATGGAGATACCGAATATATAGGGGCAGCCAGTACGCCACCCAAACCTGCAAGGCCAACACCAAATCCAAAGGTCAATGTGACAATCAATGGCACATTGATACCAAATGCCTGCATCAATTTGGGATTTTCAGTGCCTGCGCGTAGATAAGCGCCCAACTTGGTTTTTTCAATCATGTACCAAGTCAAACCACACACAAGTATCGAGACTACGATAATCCACGCACGATAGGTCGGTAGGTACATGAATGGCAGTTTGAAACCGCCTTTTAACTCGGCAGGAATCTTGTACGACAAGCCTGACGAACCAAATATATGAGTAAATACGCCCTGAAGAATCAGCGCTATACCGAAGGTTAGTAGAAGACTGTAAAGATGGTCTTCATTAGAGATGCGGCGCAATAGAAAACGCTCCATTATTACGCCTATTAAACCGACAGCCAAAGGAACAATAAAAAGAGCTGCCCAATAATTGATTCCAAAATACTGAAGCACCATCCATGCCATGAAGGCACCCAGCATATAAAGTGCACCTTGAGCAAAGTTAATAATTTTTAGCAAACCAAAAATTATTGCCAGTCCTAAACTCAGAAGCGCATAAAATGAGCCATTAATAAGGCCGATTAGAAGCTGCCCAAAGAGCCCGAAAACATTAATATCAAAAAGTGACGCCATTACCTTTTCCTTTGAGGGAATGGCTGATGGGTCATAAAACCCATCAGCACACGTTGGTCAGATTACTTCGCTGCGAAGTTACACTGATCCATCATTGGACCAAATGCCTGGTCACCAGGGATGACATTCTGCACTTCGAAGATGTCATCGGCAGAGCTTCGCTCATCACCTTTTTTGATACGCACTTGGTACATATCATGAACCATACGACCATCGGCACGAAGGTATGCATTGCGTGCGAAGAAGTCGTTAGGCTTGTTCTTCTTCATCACAGCCATAACTGCTTCAGCCTCATCAGTACCCGCTTCTTTAACCGCGTTTAGGTAATGCATGACCATAGAGTACTGCCCTGCCTGTCCCATTGCAGGGATAGAACCATGACGCTCTTTAAAACGCTTAGACCATGCACGTGTCTGCTCATCTAGATCCCAATAGAAACCTGTAGTTGTAAGCATTCCTCCAGCAACTTCTGGATCTAGTGCCTGTGCGTTAGGTGTAAATACCAACAGACCAGCTACATCAGCCGATTCAGTCAAACCAAACTCTGCAGCCGCTTGAAGTGAGTTAACGAAATCAGCGCCCGCATTTGCTAGTGCGACAACATCTGCGCCTGACGACTGAGCCTGAAGAATGAATGAAGAGAAGTCCGTTGTACCAAGTGGTGCACGAGCTGCACCTAGCACCTCACCACCATTATCAGTAACAACTTTACTAGCTACACCCTCAAGCGCATGTCCAAATGCGTAGTCAGCAGTAATGAAGAACCATTTCTTCTTACCAGACTGAACCATTGGCTTAACTGTACCGTTTGCTAGTGCAACTACGTTGTAGGTCCAATGAGCGTTGTAAGGTGAACATGCTTTAGTTGTAAAGGCATGCGATGCAGATGTAGAAATAAGAGCAAGCTTACCTTTCTCTTTTGTAACTTCTGTAACAGCACCAGTTACCGAGGATGCCACCAAACCTGAAACAGCATCAACGCCTTCAGTATCAAGCCACTTACGGGTAATTGAAGCACCAACATCGGCTTTGTTTTGGTCATCTGCACTAACTATTTCGATTGGTTTACCTAATACAGTACCCCCAAAATCTTCTACTGCCATCTGAGTAGCAGTAACACAACCAGCGCCACAGATATCAGCGTAAACACCACCCATATCTGCAAGCACACCAATTTTAACAACATCACCACTAATGCCAGCAGCGCTTGCAGCACTGATTGACATAGCCGCACCGATAGCAGTTGCTAATAGCTGAGGTTTAATTGATTTCATCGATATATCCTTCATTTTTATATTTATTAGCCTAAGGGCCGAAGTAACTTCACCGATAGTTCTTGAGGAAATTCAAAAACTGCTCAGTTCGTTTACACACCAAGAAGTGTGTTTAACAGAGGCGTTTTAGCTTCAAGCTCATGCTTAGCGACCTCTTCGACTATATGGCCATGTTCAACCACATAATGCCGATCTGCGATAGGAGCAGCAAAACGGAAGTTTTGCTCTACCAATAGTATTGTTAGTCCGCGACGTTTTAGCTCAACTAGAACCTCACCCAGCTTCTTGACAATTACTGGAGCCAACCCTTCAGTAATCTCATCAAGCAATAGAATATTGGCACCAGAACGCAAAATACGTGCAATCGCCAACATCTGCTGTTCACCACCCGATAAACGAGTGCCCTGACTAAAGCGACGCTCTAAGAGATTAGGAAAGATTTCGTAGATTTCCTCCACACTCATCCCATCACTACGAACTGTCGGTGGAAGCATAAGATTCTCTTCAACATTTAAACTCGCGAAGATGCCACGCTCTTCAGGACAAAACCCAACGCCAAGATGAGCGACACGATGAGCAGGAAGTTCAAGAGTCTCAGTACCATTAATATTGATGCTACCTGTGCGACGCCCGACCATATTCATAATTGAGCGCAACGTCGTTGAACGACCAGAACCGTTACGACCCAGCAGGGTTACAAGCTCACCCTGCATTACATGCAGATCAATACCGTGAAGGATATGAGACTCACCGTAGAAAGCATGCAAATCACGAATCCGGATTTTTTCATTACCAGTCATCATGCTTCAGCCTCCTCTTCGCTAACACCAAGATAAGCTTCTCGTACCCGGCTATCGGCAGAAACAGTTGCATAGTCACCCTCTGTAAGGATAGCGCCTCGCTGTAGCACCGAAATATTATCGGCAAGTTTTGAGACAACATGAAGATTGTGCTCGACCATCAATATCGTTCTATCCTTCGATACCTTTTTAATCAATTCAGCAACCGTCTCAACATCTTCATGACCCATACCCTGAGTTGGCTCATCCAGCAACATCAACTCAGGATCTAGCGCCAACGTAGTTGCAATCTCAAGTGCTCGCTTGCGACCGTATGGCTGATCAACCGTTAAAGAGTTCGCATGGTCCGCCAATCCAACCGAATCTAATAGCTCGATAGCTCGATCATTTAATCGATCTAAAACTTTATCAGACTTCCAAAAATGAAAGCTATTACCCTCTTTGCGCTGCAATGCAATACGAACATTTTCCAGGACTGTCAGGTGAGGGAATACCGCAGAGATCTGAAAAGAACGAATCACGCCACGACGTGCAATTTCAGCGGAACGCATATTCGTAATGTCGTTGCCATTAAAAAGAATCTGCCCCGAGGTCGGGATCAAAAATTTGGTTAACAGATTGAAGACCGTGGTTTTACCAGCCCCGTTAGGACCAATAAGCGCATGAATACTTCCGCGCTCAATGTTCAAGTTCACATTATCTACAGCAGTGAATCCCTTGAACTCTTTAATCAGATTCTTCGTCTGCAATACGTAATCGGCACTCATGAAGCTTAGCTTTTCCCGTCTATTCGATGTTGTTTTTATTGCAGCACAGCATGAGAAAACGACTTTCAAAATGCTTTAGCTTGAGCGTAAACCTAGCAAGTAATAACCCGGAAAGCAAAGTACTACTTTAGTAATACGAGAGGGTATTTTTACTAAAAAAACTCAATATTATTATTATTTTTCAACAACTTAAGAAAAAATCCACATCATTAATAATAAATAAAGGTTTTCACTTATTAATGTTTACGTAAACGTAAAGCTGGGTTATTGTGGCTTTATATATTTTTTATAAGGCAGCCCATGACCGAGCAAACCACCTTCTCAATTAGCGATCTTGCAAAAGAGTTTGACCTAACCACCCGAAGCGTTCGCTTCTACGAAGACCAAAATCTTCTCTTCCCAACAAGAAGAGGACAGACACGAATTTACTCCAAGCAGGACCGCGTGCGTTTGAAGCTTATTCTACGAGGCAAGCGCCTAGGCTTCTCTTTAGCTGAGATAGGCGAGCTATTCTCTCTCTGGGACGAAACTAGTTCGGGCAGTGAAAAGCAACTCAAGCGACTACTAGAGGTAATCAACACCAAGCGAGCAGAACTGGCACAACAGCTTGAAGATATAGCCAACCTCCAAACCGAACTTTCCGCTGCCGAGGTTCGATGCCTCGAGGCACTTAACGAACTTCGTGAGCAATCAACAAACAAACGCAACGCTGTTTAATACAAATAATAGGAATATACGATGATTTCACAATACTCTGGACTCAACTTTGGCCTTGGCGAAACCATTGAAATGATGCGTGACCAAGTCAATGCTTTTGCTGCAAAAGAGATCGCACCTCGCGCAGCCGAAATTGATCTTAATAACGAATTCCCCAAAGACCTGTGGCGCAAGTTTGGAGACATGGGTCTGTTAGGCATTACTGTTAAGGAAGAGTATGGCGGCGTTGACATGGGCTACCTTGCACACGTAATAGCAATGGAAGAACTTAGCCGAGCTTCTGCATCTGTTGCCCTATCATACGGCGCTCACTCCAATCTTTGCGTAAATCAGATTCACCGAAACGGCACTGAAGAACAGAAACAGAAATACTTACCAAAGTTAATTAGTGGGGAACACGTAGGGGCTCTCGCAATGTCTGAGCCTAATGCTGGTTCCGATGTTGTATCAATGAAACTAACTGCGCGTGATAACGGCGATCATTACCTACTTAACGGTAATAAAATGTGGATCACAAACGGACCAGACGCTGATACATATGTTATCTACGCAAAAACAGATACATCTGCTGGAGCAAAAGGCATTACAGCATTTATCGTAGAGCGTGATTACCCTGGTTTTTCGCGTCACCAGAAGCTTGATAAATTAGGTATGCGAGGATCCAACACTTGTGAACTAGTTTTCATCGACTGCCCTGTTCCTAAAGAGAACATTTTAGGCGAGCTAAATGGTGGTGTTCGTGTACTTATGTCTGGATTAGATTATGAGCGTCTAGTTCTAGCTGGTGGGCCTCTGGGAATTATGGAAGCGGCGATGGATATCTCCATCCCATACATCCGTGACAGACAGCAGTTTGGCCAAGCCATTGGTGAATTTGAACTAGTGCAAGGAAAGGTGGCTGATATGTACACGTTGATGAACGCATGTAAGTCATACACATACACGGTAGCTCAAGCTGCGATGCGTGGTGAAACAAGCCGTAAAGACTGTGCTGGTGTTATCTTATACACAGCAGAGACGGCGACAAAGCTAGCACTCGATGCTATTCAACTCCTCGGCGGCAACGGTTACATCAATGAATTCCCTACTGGCAGACTTCTTCGCGACGCTAAGCTTTATGAGATTGGCGCCGGCACATCAGAAATCCGTCGAATGCTTATTGGCCGAGAGCTGTTCCTAAACAAGTAACAGAACCAATCAGAGGTGGAGAGTCATTCATCACCTCATCATCATTTGATACAAGTTGTGAGGAACAGTGTATGCCTATCCTGCAAAGCAAGGTTAATAAACGTGCAATTGAATTTATTAACAACAACACAAGCATGACCAATGCAGTCAACGATCTTAGAGAAAAAGTAAAGCTAGTCGAACAAGGGGGTGGCGCTAAGTATCAAGAGCGCCATCTTTCACGCGGCAAGCTGCTTCCTCGAGATCGAGTAAACGTCCTTCTGGATGAAGGTTCACCTTTTCTAGAGCTATCACAACTAGCAGCCTATGAAGTTTACGACGATAACGTACCTGCTGCAGGCGTTATTACTGGCATTGGCAGGGTTAGCGGCCAGGAATGCATGATTATCGCAAATGATGCGACGGTTAAGGGCGGCACCTACTTCCCTCTTACGGTTAAAAAGCATTTGCGTGCGCAAGAGATTGCCGAGCAAAACAATCTACCTTGCATCTACCTTGTAGACTCAGGGGGTGCGAACCTACCCCAACAAGATCAAGTATTTCCGGATCGTGACCATTTCGGTCGCATCTTCTTCAATCAGGCCAGAATGTCAGCAAAAGGGATACCGCAGATTGCGGTAGTAATGGGGCTTTGTACGGCAGGTGGAGCTTATGTTCCTGCAATGGCGGACGAATCAATCATTGTACGCAATCAAGGCACTATCTTCCTAGCAGGCCCTCCCCTCGTAAAAGCCGCTACAGGTGAAGTGGTGAGCGCTGAAGATCTTGGCGGTGCCGATGTTCACTGTAAAATTTCAGGCGTAGCAGACCACTATGCAGAAAATGACGCACACGCTTTACAGATCGCACGAACCTGTGTGGCTAACCTAAACCGCCGCAAGCAGGTTGAAGGAGATATCCGAGCACCAAAAGCACCACTTTTCGATGCGAATGAAATCTACGGAATTGTAGGAACAGATCTTAAAAAACCATTCGATGTTAGAGAAATTATCGCTCGTATCGTCGATGGTTCTGAATTCGATGAATTCAAAAAGCTATACGGCACAACACTTATTACGGGATTTGCCCACATCCACGGATATCCAGTAGGCATCTTGGCCAATAACGGCATCCTGTTTAGCGATTCAGCCCAGAAAGGGGCACATTTTATTGAGCTATGTTGCCAAAGAAAGATTCCTCTTATCTTCTTGCAAAATATAACTGGATTCATGGTTGGACAAAAAAGTGAATCGGAAGGTATTGCCAAGCATGGTGCGAAACTAGTCACAGCAGTTGCTTGTGCTGATGTTCCTAAGCTTACAGTTTTGATTGGCGGCTCATTTGGTGCTGGTAACTATGGAATGTGTGGCAGAGCCTATAGCCCTAACTTCTTGTGGATGTGGCCGAACGCTCGCATATCTGTGATGGGCGGTGAACAAGCAGCAGGCGTTCTAGCCACAGTAAAAAGAGACGGTTTAGAGCGCCAAGGACAAACCTGGTCTGCTGAGGAAGAGGCTGAGTTCAAAAAGCCTGTGTTAGACACATATGAGCGTCAGGGGCATCCATACTATGCTAGCGCTCGACTGTGGGATGATGGCGTCATAGATCCAGCACAAACTCGTGAAGTTCTAGCTATGGGGCTCTCTGCAGCGCTAAACAAACCGGTCCCGGACACTAAGTTCGGCGTATTCCGTATGTAAGAGGTGAATATGTCTGAATCTTTAGTTCTTCTCGAAAAAACCAAATCAGGCTGTGCGAATCTTGTAATCAATCGTCCTGAAGTCCACAACGCTTTTGATGACACTATCATCGAGCAGCTCATTACTGGACTTAAAGAAGCCGAAAACGATCCCGATGTTCGCGTCTTAGCACTACGATCTAATGGTAAGAACTTTTCTGCCGGGGCTGATCTTGGCTGGATGAAACGGATAGCAAATAACAGTTATGCAGAAAACCTCGTTGATGCAGGCCGACTTGCCGAGCTGATGCGTTGTCTTTACCAATTTTCTAAACCAACTATCTGCCTCGTTCAAGGTGCTGCTTATGGCGGTGCGGTTGGACTAGCCGCATGCTGCGATATCGTGATTGCTGAAGAAGGAAGTCGATTCTGCTTGAGTGAAGTGAAAATCGGACTAATTCCAGCAGTTATATCGCCATATGTCGTTCGTGCAATTGGCGAAAGACAATCACGAAGATTTTTCCTAAGTGCTGAGCCATTTAATGCACTTGAAGCATATAGATTTGGATTAGTTCATGAGGTAGTGAGTGACTCAACTCAATTTGATGAGGCCCTAGAAAAGTTCACAAGCATTTTGATCGGGAACAGCCCTCAGGGAATGCATGCAGCTAAAGATCTCATCTTTGCCGTTAGCAATAAAGAAATTGATGAACCTCTAATAAATGATACAGCTCGCCGCATAGCAGAAATTCGTGTAAGCCCAGAAGGTCAGGAAGGACTAGGTGCCTTCCTTGAAAAGCGCAAGCCGAACTGGATTCAGGAGTAACCCAAGATGTTTAGTAAAATATTAATTGCAAACCGTGGCGAGATCGCATGCCGCGTTATTCAGACAGCACATCGTTTAGGCATAAAATGTGTTGCGGTTTACTCAGAAGCAGATGCGAATGCGCGACATGTAACCATGGCCGATGAAGCATTCCTATTAGGCCCTGCACCTAGTTCAGAAAGTTATTTACGCACAGATGCGATTATAGATATCTGCAAGCGCTCAGGTGCACAAGCAGTCCACCCAGGCTATGGTTTCTTATCTGAAAACACCTCTTTTGCAGAAGCTCTTGAAGCACAGGGAATAACATTCATTGGCCCTCCTTCGTCCGCTATTGCTGCGATGGGCTCCAAATCTGCCGCGAAAGCAATTATGGAAGATGCAGGTGTTCCATTAGTTCCTGGCTACCATGGTGAAGATCAATCACCTGAGTTGCTGCGCAAAGAGTCAGAGCGTTGTGGTTACCCACAGCTTCTCAAAGCCATTGCGGGTGGCGGTGGTAAAGGGATGCGCGTTGTAAATTCATTAGAAGAGTTTGATAGTGCATTGCAGTCTGCTCGCCGAGAAGCGCAAAACGCTTTTGGCAATCCCGACATGCTTATTGAACGCTATCTTACTCAACCTCGCCACGTAGAAATTCAAGTTTTCTGTGATCAATTAGGTCATTCAATTTACCTTGCTGAACGCGATTGTTCTGTGCAGCGCCGCCATCAAAAAGTAATCGAGGAAGCTCCTGCTCCAGGACTTTCAGATGAAACCAGGCGTGCGATGGGAGAGGCCGCTGTTCGAGCAGCAGAGGCTATTAATTACGTTGGCGCCGGCACAGTTGAATTTCTGTATGACGTAGATGGCTCCTTCTACTTCATGGAGATGAATACACGTCTACAAGTAGAACACCCTGTAACAGAAATGATTACAGGCCTAGACCTAGTCGAATGGCAACTTCGTATAGCTAGTGGCGAAGCACTTCCTCTTGCTCAGAACGAACTAACAATTAAAGGGCATGCACTTGAAGCGCGCATATATGCTGAAGACCCAGAGAATGACTTCCTTCCAGCTACAGGCAAACTGAACTACCTGAGAACGCCTGTAGAAAGCAATCATGTCCGAGTTGACACTGGTGTTGTTGAGGGTGACGAAGTCAGCATCTATTACGACCCTATGATTGCTAAATTGATTGTATGGGATGAGTGCAGAGAAAAAGCCGTTGATCGCATGGTACAAGCACTTGAGGATTATCGTATTTCAGGTGTTAAAACTAACACCCAATTCCTTCATGCACTTGCTGATTCAACTCCATTTAGAGAATGCGAATTAGACACAGGATTCATTGAAAAACACGAAAAACTAATTTTCAAATCACAGTCTGCAGATAAAAATCGCTTACTTGCTATTGCTACGGCTTTCTTTTGCGAATCTGAACGAAGCAACTCAATCATTCCAGGCGACCAGTTCTCCCCTTTCAGTTCAACTAGTAGCTGGCGTTTGAACGCTTCATATTCTCGGCCAGTTACGTTAGTAATTGATGATGAGCACTATGATCTTAATGTATTAGAGGTAGGAAATTGCTATCACCTCAGTCTCGGTGATATCCACTATGAAGTGAAAGCTTGCCTATCAGGGGATCTCCTTTCTCTGGTGATTGATGGCCATAAACTCTCTGTTCATGGGAATTTAGATGGCGACAAGCTGGCTCTATTTTACCAAGGCGAACAATTTGAATGTATTCGCCATCGTCAGACCTTTACTGATACAAATGAGAACAACGAAGGTTCACTCTCAGCACCAATGAACGGAGCGGTGGTCGCCGTTCTAGTTGAAGAAGGACAAGAGGTGACTGCGGGACAAGCGCTTGTGATTATGGAAGCTATGAAAATGGAGCACACAATTTCCGCACCGTGTGACGGGAAGGTAAGCTCAATTTTTTATGCTGATGGTGACATGGTTAGCGAAGGCGCAGACCTTATTGCGATAGAGCCACTTGTAGAGGCTGAAGCATAATGAACTTACCAAATTCTGTAAGAATCGTTGAAGTGGGCCCACGAGATGGGCTTCAAAACGAAAAAGGTGAATTCATTAGCACCGAGGTTAAGGTTGAACTGATCAATTCCCTGGCGGATGCTGGGCTCACCCATATAGAAGCTGCAAGCTTCGTTTCACCGAAGTGGGTGCCTCAGATGGCAGATGCTACTGAAGTCATGAGTGGTATTGAACGCAAGAAGGGTGTGACCTATTCAGCATTAACTCCTAACTTGATTGGCCTTGAAGGCGCAATTAGCGCTCGCGCTAATGAAATTGCCGTATTCAGTGCAGCTTCTGAGGCGTTTACTGAAAAAAACATCAACTGTTCAATAAGTGAAAGTTTAGAGCGTTTTAAGCCAGTCATGTCCGCCGCCGAAAAGGCTGGTATTCCTGTTCGCGGATATGTCTCGACAGTAATTGGCTGCCCCTACGCTGGAGATATCGATCCAGAGGCTGTGGCGAAAGTTGCGGAAGCTATGTACAAAATGGGCTGCTATGAGATATCGCTAGGTGATACGGTAGGGGTCGGAACTCCATTAAAAGTGAAGCGCATGCTGGCCGCAGTGAGTGCTCTCGTCCCTAAAGAGCGTTTGGCTGTTCATTTTCACGATACCTACGGGCAAGCGTTGGCGAATATTTACGCAGCTCTTGAAGAGGGAATTGCAGTCATCGATAGTTCTGTTGCAGGCCTTGGAGGATGCCCATACGCTAAGGGTGCCTCTGGGAATGTGGCAACTGAAGATGTGGTCTACTTGCTGGAAGGTTTAGGCATTTCATCAGGTATTAATCTGGACGCTTTAGTGAGAACTAGCCACTGGATTACCGAAAAACTGGATAAGAAAAATAACTCAAAGGTCGCATTGGCAATGGGAGCTAATCGATCACAGTTGGAGAAATAATAATGAGTGCACAACCAAAACATATAACCGCTCTCGAACTTGGCATACCAGCACGAGAAGAGCTGCCAGATAATTTTCAAAAATACTTTAATGTTTGTGATGAAAAGCTTGGAATGGTTCCAAATGTTCTAGCAGCCTACAGCCATAGAACCGATCAACTGGACGTCTTTTCTCGCATTTACAACGAGCTAATGTTCGGTGAAAGCGGCGTAACCAAATTAGAGAAAGAGATGATTGCTGTTGCTGTTTCAGCATCGAATAGCTGCTACTACTGTCAAGTAGCTCACGGAGCCGCCGTGCGGGGATACTCTGGTGATCCAACCTTAGGTGAATTAATGGTGATGAACTATCGTGCAGCTGAGCTTTCCGAGCGTCAGCGCGCAATGCTCGACTTCGCAGTAAAGTTAACAGAGTCTCCACAGGCTATGATCGAAGCTGATCGCCAAGCGCTCCGAGATGTTGGCTTCAGCGATCGCGACATTTGGGATATAGCCAATGTCGCTGGTTTCTACAATATGACCAACCGCGTAGCAAGTGCTGTCGATATGCAACCAAACCTTGAATACCACACACAGAATCGGTCTTAACCTTAAATCACTACAACTCTAAGGAGCTAAGGAATGAAAACAATAAACCTAAGCTACACGAATGGCGTTTCAACTACACCTTTACTCGGCACTACAATCGGTGACAAGTTTGATGAAATTGCTCATCGCTTTGCTGATAATGACGCATTAATTGTGCGTCATCAAAACATCCGCTGGACCTATGCTGAGCTGGCTGAAAGAGTGGAACAGGCGGCTAAAGCCTTCATCGCGATCGGTGTCGAACCTGGTGATCGTGTTGGCATGTGGTCACCGAACTGCGCTGAATGGACTATTACCCAATTCGCTACTGCAAAAGTCGGTGCGATTCTAGTAAATATCAACCCTGCTTACCGCTTACATGAACTTGAGTATGCACTCAACCAATCAGAGGCCAAGTATTTAGTAACCGCAGATTCTTTTAAGAGCTCCGACTACCGCGGCATGCTCTATGAATTAGCACCTGAATTACAACACGCTGCTGTTGGAGCACTCGAATCGACCAAGTTGAACCACCTAAAAGGAGTGATCAATCTCGATTCAGACAAACATTCCGGCATGTGGCGCTGGAACGACTTTGTAGAGCTAGGACAGGGTGTCTCAAGTGAGCACCTTGAATCTGTTCAGTCGGCACTACAGGCTGATGATGCAATTAATATTCAATATACATCTGGTACCACCGGCTTCCCGAAAGGTGCCACCCTGTCGCATCATAATATTCTTAACAACGGTTTCTTCGTGGCAGAGTCGATGAACCTGACCGATCAAGATCGCATGGTTATTCCAGTCCCTCTATACCACTGCTTCGGTATGGTGATGGGTAACCTCGGATGTGTGACTCATGGCGCGACAATGATTTACCCATCCGATGCGTTCGAGCCCCAGTCAGTGCTCGAAACCGTTGAGGCTGAACGAGCTACCGCACTTTACGGTGTTCCTACAATGTTCATTGCTGAACTTGAGCACCCGGAATTTGATAAGTACGACGTATCAACTCTTCGTACTGGCATCATGGCCGGCTCTATCTGCCCCGCCGAAGTGATGAAAGCTGTCAACTCAAAACTACACATGAAAGAGGTACAGATCGCCTACGGTATGACTGAGACTAGCCCAGTATCTACCCAGACTGCTGCCAGTGATCCATTCGAAAAACAGGTCACCACTGTTGGTCGCACTCAACCGCACCTGGAGACGAAACTGGTGGACCCAGCCACGGGCCATACGGTCCCACGAGGCGAGATTGGTGAGCTTTGTACTCGCGGATACAGCGTAATGCTTGGGTACTGGAACAACTTAGAAGCGACTAGCAATGCGATTGATGAGGCACGCTGGATGCATACAGGTGACCTCGCCATTATGGACGATGAAGGCTATATCCAAATCGTGGGCCGCATCAAAGATATGGTGATTCGTGGAGGTGAAAATATCTACCCGAAAGAGATTGAGGAGTTCCTATACACCCATCCACACATCTCTGACGTACAGGTGATCGGGGTTCCTGACAAACGCTTCGGTGAAGAGTTAGTCGCATGGATTAAGCTGGTTGCAAATGCACCTGAGGTAAGCGCAGATGATTTGAAGGAGTTCTGTAAAGGACAGATCACACACTTCAAGATTCCTAAGCACTTCAAATTTACTGATAGCTTCCCAATGACCGTGACCGGCAAGATCCAGAAATTCAAGATGCGTGAAATATCTATTAGTGAGTTAGAGATCGAGAGCGAGTAATAGTCAACAAGGGGAGCTAAATACTCCCCTTATCTTCTCAGGTAAATATGTCTGTAACAATTCAAAATCACTACCAAAATGAACTCGATGTAGAACTGATCGTCGGGCAAATTCGCAAACATTTCTCTGAAGGCGCAGAAGACTTTCAACTAGCGCCAGTTGACCAACTACATGTCGGTGGTTTGGGCGCATCAAAAAGGCTACTTGAGCGACTAACACCTCTGAAACCGCTACATGTTTTGGAGGTCGGGTCAGGTTTAGGTGGATTAATGCGTCAAGTGGAGTCACACGGGACGATGCAAGTCACCGGAATCGACATCTGTCACGAATTCAATCGCCTTAACCGCGAGCTTAGCCGTGTTGCAGTGGGCGATTTCAGAGGTCGAGTAGTAACAGCTGATGCACTTGCTTTACCTTTCAAAGACTCCAGTTTTGATCTAATTATATTTCAACATTCTTTACTCAACATACCCGATACTCAAGCGCTGTTAAACGAGTGCCATAGGCTTTTGCGTGAGAAAGGTTCACTATTGCTGCACGAAATTTTTACAGGAACCACACCCGAAATGATGGTCTATCCTGTTCCTTGGGCACGCTCTAGCGCGACATCGCATATAATCAGCATAGAAAAAATGACTGAGCTACTGAAGTCTGCAGATTTCGACATCCAGTCAATAGAAGATTGGACAGAGGAGGCGCTTAACTGGCGCCAAAAGCAAGTAGCCAAAGAAACAACTTCTCAACAGTCGCGTGCAAAACTAGCGCCTACTATGATCTTTGGACAAGAATTTTTAGCCATGGGAAAGAATATTGTGTTTAATATTTCTAATAACGCGGTACGCGTCGTAGAAATATTAGCAAGGGCGAGATGATAAAACCGATCGACGAACTTCAAAACTGCCGCGAAGATGCCGACAGATATCGTCTGCTTGCAGAGCAGTCGACTGATATGATCTCTCGCCATACCACTTCGCCTGATTGGACCTATATAGATGTCAGTCCTGCGGTAGAGAAGATTCTAGGGTACACCGCTGAAGAGATCATTGGCACTTCTGGTTATGCAGCATTCCATCCCAATGATGCAGACAACCTCACCAAGCGTGACGCCAGCGTGCGATACCGTGAAGGGTTGTATAGCAACATATATCGCTATCGTCATAAAGCGGGACACTACATCTGGTTAGAAACCACTAGTCGCGTCATCCGTGATTCAGCCGGGAAACCGCTGGAAATCATCTGTGTCTCACGCGACGTAACCGAACGCGAAGAGATTCAGCAGACTATGGCACGTCTTGCAAGAGTAGTCGAAGCATCTTCAGATATGATCATGTTTTGTAACCATGAGACGCACAGGCTTACATACCTAAATGAATCCGCCTACCACACACTAGGAACGGAACAAGAGACTCCAGTAAGCTATTACCTACCAGAGCTATTCACTCAAGAAATATATCACTCACTGGTATGCGATGCTTTGAAGCACGCTTTTGATCACGGAGTCTGGTACGGCAGCATCCCGATGGAGTTGCCTGATAGTCTAGAGCGGGTCGCTGAAATTCGTGAGATCATCGCGCACCGCAATCGCCGCGAAGACGATAAAGTCGACTACTATTCTATTATTGGTCGCGATATAACCCTCAAATTAAGAGCAGAGGAAGCTGCAAAACGACACCAGCTTGAAATTGCACATATGTCACGTCTGATGTCTGTAAGTGAGATGGCTGCCGGATTGGCACATGAGATCAATCAACCTCTCGCAACCATTCTCAATTACTGTCACGGAACGGCCTTACGTTTAAGTGAGGGAGTTACAAATCCGGTTGAAACTGTAACCCAGTCAATGAAACTGATCACTCAACAGGCGAAACGTGCATCGGATATCATCAAACGTATGCGTGCATTTGTGGCAAAGACCGAGCACCATCAGGTGGAGTTCTCAATTAACGAGTGCTGCCGCGAGGTTTCTACCTTCCTCTATCAGGAAGCACTGGATCACAATATCCGCTTCATTTTCGAGTTAGCTAAGCAGGACCCTCTTCTGGTGGCCGATAAAATACAGATTGAGCAGGTACTTCTTAATCTGATCCGTAACGCGATTGAGGCATACAGTGATTGCGAGCGATCGCAGAGGTCCGTTACCATAAAGACAGAATTGAATGAAAAGCAACTGGTTATTCATGTAGAAGATAAGGGCAGCGGTATATCTCAAGAGGGGCTAGAGAGACTATTTGAACCTTTCTATACTTCCAAATCGACCGGCTTAGGGATGGGCTTATCCATATCACGAACCATTATAGAGACACACGGTGGGCAGCTGTATGCGACCAGTGATGCAGAAGATGGAACTCGATTTACACTCAAGCTTCCGATAAGAGACTAGCCATGGATCAGCTAACCAATAGCACAATATACATCGTTGACGATGACGAAGACTTCCGCAACTCGATGAGTTGGTTATTGGAGTCGGTTAACTGCAGGGTTGAGTGTTTTTCAAGTGCTCGGAGTTTTCTAGAACGCTACGACGGCGGCCTTGGATGCATGTTGTTGGATGTACGTATGCCTGAGATCAACGGACTGGCGCTGCAACAGATTATGATCGAACGGAATATTAAGATGCCTATCATCGTGATCTCTGGTCATGGAGATATTCAGATGGCAGTTAGTGCAATGAAACAGGGCGCAATAGATTTTATAGAGAAGCCGTTCGATGGTGATGTACTTATACGTTTGGTAAAAAAGGCACTTTCGCTCGCCGAGGACAATTACGAGCTGCGTACCGAAGAGACACGCATTCGTGAGCTATACGCCAACCTCAGTCAGCGCGAAGTGGAGGTTATGGATTTAGTTGTGCAGGGTAATGCCAATCGCGAAATTGCAGATCAGCTTAATATCAGTCCAAAGACGGTAGAGGTACACCGTTCCCGTGTAATGGCAAAAATGCAAGCAAGCAACATTGCCGATCTGATTCGCCTTCACAACAATCTAGCCCCTAAGTAATACTTAGACCGGTATTGCGTAGGTCATGGTGGCATGTGCAACCGGATCAGTATCCCCTTCCGAAACTATAGTCACCTCTCCTACTGCCAGCCTTTTTCCTACCTTGAGCATCTCAGCGATCGCTACAATGTTAGCATCAGCTTTGGGTTTTCGAAGAAAGTTGATATTCAAATTGGTGGTTACGGCCAAGCTGACCGGGCCAATAACACTCAGTAAAGCTGCATAGACTGCAACATCAGCCAAAGCCATCATGGTAGGACCTGATACAGTACCACCAGGGCGAAGATGATCATCACCCACGGCTAGTACCATTGTTGCTTTTCCAGGCTCCAACTCAACTAACTCGCCAAACCGATCCCCTTGAGGAAACTGTTCGGCAAGAAATGCCCGCATCTCATCTAACTGCATTTTTACCTCGTATGAACTTGCTTAAAGGAAGAACCCCTAAGAGATAAGTCCCAAAAATCTGATGACTCACCCTTAGTAGGCGTCGACTTCGTCGCGAGCACGATTGCGGAGCACAAAACGCTGTATTTTACCGCTTGGTGTCTTAGGCAGCTCGTCAACAAACTCGATTTCTCTTGGGAAAGCATGAGTCGAAAGACGACTACGGACATGAGTCTGCAGCGTCTCCGCCAGCTCTTCTGTCGGCGCAAAACCAGATTTAATCACAACATACGCCTTAATAATTGCACCACGCTTCTGGTCGGGTTTACCCACCACACCGGATTCCGCGACCGAATCATGCTCTAGTAACGTACTCTCCACATCAGCCGGTCCGACGCGATACCCTGCGGTAGTAATAATGTCATCATCTCGACCAGTAAACGAGAAACTTCCATCGCCATGACTGAGTACCACATCACCCGTGAGATAGTAGTTACCATGATAGGGCTCTTTCTCCTGCCAGGTGTATCCTGGAAAGAAGAAGAGGGGGGAGTTAGATATATCAACCGCCAACTGCCCCTGTTCGCCCTCATTCACTTCATTGAAATCAGCATCTAGAGCTACGACTCTATGCCCTGGCATTGAAAAGCCCATCGAACCCACGCGAACAACCGACTGGTCCAACGCATGGTGGTTACAAGCGGTCATCCCTGTCTCTGTCTGCCCATAGTGATCCATCACAGGGCACCCCAAGCGACGTTTAACCCAGGAAATAACTTCTGGGTTAAGCGGTTCACCCGCGCTGCTCGCAAGTCGAAGGTTGAAGCGTTCATCCGCCCCTAATTGATCATCATTTGCCATCAACATGCGATAAGCCGTAGGAGCCGCAGCTAAGTTGGTGATCCCATATTTACGAAGCATCTGATAGGTGGTTTCAGGTGTAAAGCCAGCCTCGCAGAAATGAGTAGTGTTTCCTAAGAGTAAGGGGCCTACAACAGCGTAATAGAGACCGTAGGCCCAGCCCGGATCGGCTACGTTCCAAAACTTATCTTCGGGCACCAAGCCAATGGCATAGCGCATATAGACGTAGAAAGAGAGTATCGCTCTCGTAGGTACTGCAACCCCCTTAGATTTGCCTACAGTACCCGAGGTAAACATCTGCAGAAAAGGCTCATCTTTACCCACACGCACGGGGACAAACTCAGTGGACTGATTATATACAGACGTAACGAAATCAGGCTCTTGAGCATATTGCTCCGGAGCTTGAGCCGCGTTAACTAACAGCACCGCTGGGCAACCTTCGACATCATCCAGTTTTGAGCGATTTGCAGGATCTGTCACGATCAACCGCGTATCCGCTTGCTGCACTCGATATTCGATGGCTCCTGAACCAAAAGCAGTGAAGAGCGGCTGATAGACACCTCCAACTCGAAGAGTACCGAGAATCACTACCATCAATTCCGCTGAACGAGGCAGGAGTGCAGAAACTCGATCACCCTGACCAATACCCTGCGAGGTCAAATAGTTGGCGAACTGCGCAGCTCTGTCACGCAGCTCCACAAAGGTATAAGCGGATGAAGTTCCATTCACCGACTCATGCCTAAGGGCAACGGCGGTAGGATCAGAGCACCACTTATCGATCATCTCTTCACAGACGTTAAAGCCTTTCTCTAGCGTACCTAACATCTCCTGTTCAACTGATTCAACGCTAAACTGGTCGTAGAATTTCTGGTAGTTTTGTGCGCTCATTTTCGCTCCTTAAACTATTTTTATTGTTTTTTACTACCTAAGAGCTACAAGAGCTCTAGTTGTTTTAAAATCTCATTGTTGTCGCAACCTAACAGCGGTGCAGGCTTTGGCAACGGATTCGAATGGCCGTTAAAACGAATGGCGGGGGCTACTTGAAGCTCTGCGCCATTGCTATGGGCCACCATGTCTCGCGATTTGAACAAGGGGTGCTCTGCCGCCTGTTTTATACTGAGTACAGGCTCAACACAGGCATCAGCTGCGGCAAATTTCTCGATCCAGTAACTTTGATCTGCCGATAAAAAACGCTCTTGCAGCTTATCTTTGAGAGTACAGTCATCCAAAGCACCCAGCTCAGAAATATTTAATTGCTCTAGTAGCTGTTGCTTAAACTTGGGCTCAAGGCTACCAATAGCCATATATCGCCCGTCGCGCGTGGGGTAGTAATCGTAAAAGCCACCACCGTTTAGAAAGTGCGTCTCCAGCCCTTCGTCGGACGCACCATTTAACTGACCGGGCGCCAACAAGGGCTGAAGCGCAAGACAATTATCCGCCATCGAAATATCGATGTGAGCACCCTCCCCCGTGCGGGTGCGATGAATAACCGCACTCAAAATACCAATCACTGCGGGTTGAGAACCGCCAGCTAGGTCAGCCATCTGTAGGCCACTTAAGCAAGGGCCACTGCTGACACGTCCTGTATGACTTGATATACCTGCAAGTGCTAAATAGTTGATGTCATGGCCAGCCCGATCGGCATACTCCCCATCTTGGCCATAACCAGTGATTGAGCAGTAGATCAAATCAGGTTTGTATTGTTTAAGTTGTTCGTACCCTAGTCCCAACTTGGCCATTACACCAGGCCTGAACTGCTCAACTACAATATCGAATTCTTCCAGAAGCTTATGAACTATCTCTATCGAATTAGGATTTTTTAGGTCTAACGCTAACGACCTTTTACCTCGATTGAGGTAACGAAATGCAGCAGACTGCCCCTCTATTTGGGGCTCAAGATCACGCACAATATCTGGCTTATCAGGGGACTCGATGCGAATGACATCCCCCCCCAAATCCGCGAGCAACATAGTGGCATATGGCCCTGGCAAGAGTGTCGAAAAATCGAGTATTTTTAATCCTGTTAAGGGTTTCATCGACTAACCTAATTCACGCAAAATTTCGCGCGAAATGATGACCCGCTGAATTTCACTAGTCCCTTCGTAAATCGTGGTGATTCGAGCATCTCGACTGAACCGCTCGAGCGGAAACTCCCGCATGTAGCCGTATCCACCTAAGAGCTGAAGCGCGGTGTAACAAGCAGCATTCGCCTTCTCGGTAGAAAATAGTTTCGCCATAGAGGCCTCTTTGGCAAAGCTCATACCGCGATCCTTTCGATCTGCCGCTGACATCAGTAAAAGTCGGGCTGCTTCAAGCTCAGTATAACGATCAGCCATCATCCACTGTATGCCCTGAAAATCGGCAATCGCTTTTCCGAATTGTTGACGCTCAGTAACATATCGCGATGCGTAATCCATCGCAGCTTGCCCAATACCCAATGCGAGAGAGCCCACACCGATTCGCCCACCAGCCAACTCAGCAACAGCAATCCTAAAGCCATCATTAAGTTTTCCCAGCAGAGCCGATTCCTTCACAAAAACCTGATCGAAGTGTACTTCGTTAGTTGCTGATCCCTGTTGCCCCATCTTATGTTCGGCAGGGCCGATGCTGATTCCAGCGAGATCAGCATCCACCAAAAAGCATGAGATACCCTTACCCTTGGGTGCATTTGGATCGGTGACAGCCCAAACAACAAATACACCAGCGAACTGTGCACTGGTAATCCACTGTTTGGTACCTGAGATTGAGAAACCACCTTCGACCCGCTCCGCTTTCGTGCGCATAGATGCAGGGTCTGAACCAGCTCCTGCCTCCGTTAGACAGAAACTACCCGCTTTGTATTCCCCAGAGCAGATTTTAGGTAGATAGTGATTTTTTTGCTCTTCGTTACCAACCGCCTGTATAACTTCCGCAACCATATTAGTTACAGACATGGTGACAGCAGTTGAAGCACAAGCGCGACCTATTTCAGTTAGAGCAAGACTAAATGCAACAGTCCCCGCTTCAGTACCTCCATACTTAGAGTCAATATTCAGCCCCATGAAACCTAACTCAGCTAATGACTTGCAATTCGCTAGTAGCGGGGAGATCTCTTTTGTGCGATCAAGATCAGCGGCAACATCTGCTATCTGGGACTCGGCAATACGCTTTGCAGTCTCTTGTATCAGAAGCTGTTCTTCACTCAATTGCAGATTCATTACGGGAACTCCTGTAGGGGTTTTCCCTTATTAATATCCGAATCTGAATTACTAGTAAACCCTTTTCTTCAGTTTCTAGTTAATTAAGGCAGTCTTTTAACATCACCAACTAATTCAACCCATGGGTGTTTGCGCGACTCATAAATTGAGGTACGCGGTGCTGGGAAATCAGCATCAGCAAAAGCACCAATAGGTATACCGATCATGCCTTTAGCACGCTCGGCGCGATACCAAACCTGACTCCCGCAGCAAGGACAAAAATTAAACGTTACACTAAACCCCTCGTCCCCGATCTGTGTGTACTCCCTTGATTCGCCTTCAATATGAACAGACTCCTGTTCAAACAGTGCCTGATGGCCAAAGGCACTCCCGGTCCTTCGCTGACAATCGAAGCAGTGACAGACAAAAACTTGTAATGGATCAGCCTGAACTACAGCGTTTAACTGTCCACAACTACAGCGTGCTTGGTATTTAGGCATGCTTAGATTCCTTTAAGTCAGAGCCTTGCGATATTGGCTAGGTGAAATCCCAATCTGCTTTCGAAAGATACGCGAAAAGTAGTAAGCATCCTCATAACCTACCTCAAATGCGATCTCCTTTATTTCCATAGCAGTGGTATCGAGCAAGTAGCAAGCGCGCTCTATTTTAAGTTGAATGAAGCGATTAATCGGTGTTGTGCCAGTAATAGCTCTGTAGCGCTTCACAAAATGGTACTTCGACAAATTCACACTGGCTGCCAAAGTATCTAAGTCTATCTGTTCATGGAGGTGCGTTTGCATGAGTGTATGAAGGCTATCTAAGTCCAAACTCTCTCGTTGGCGACGCAACTGTTCAGGCGGCTTAAGAAACGCAACATGTGACAAAATTTGACGAAGCAAGCTTGCCGAAAAGATATGAACTGTCAAATCATGGGCAGAGTAGCGGCAACTCAATAAGGCATCAAAACTACCAGTTAACTGCGGATGAGAACCAATATTTTTTAAATAAAACCCTCCAGGCGACCGTTCAACTTGAGTGTTACTGCAAAATTTTTTCACTAGCGCTCCCTCGAAGTGAACCCAATAAATTGTCCACGGAGAAGCTAGAGACGAAGTGTAACGATGTGATAAGCCCGACGGGACTATTAATACATCTCCCATTTTTACTGAGCTTGAATGACCACTTGCACTAACAACCCCCTCCCCCTGGATACAGTAAATCATCAAATAATCATCGTGTATCAATCGTTCCATCATGTGCCCTTTAGCGTGGCAATAATATCCCATCGCTTTAGGGAATAGATCGCAACTGAGTGGATTATTTGAGAGTTCCTTATAAAGGGCTTTTGGGACCAAATAGCGAACACTTTCAGGAGGTAGAGGCCAATTGGAGGGTCTGCTCATTTTTATGAATCTTCTACTAATGAATTAATTGTTATCGCAATATAGTCCATCAACTAAACAAGATTATCAATCTCATTCCACTTAAAACGGTGCTACAAATGTAAGCGAAATACAAAAGTAATATATATCAGGAGTTTCTCATGACTGTTCGTGTTCCTTTACTTATTGATGGCCAGATGGTTCAAAGCCAATCAGACAAATTCATTCCAGTTACCGATCCTGCTACACAAAATGTTATCGCAGAGGTACCTTGCGCTACTGAAGCAGAAGTTGATCAAGCTATCGACTCAGCTAAGAAAGCATTTGAAACCTGGAAAGAGACACCCGTCGGCGAACGTGCCCGCTTAATGCTTCGCTATCAGGCGCTTTTGAAAGAGCATCATGATGAGATTGCCACCCTACTATCAAGCGAAACTGGCAAAACGTTTGAAGATGCTAAGGGTGATGTATGGCGTGGAATTGAAGTCGTAGAACATGCCTGTAACATCGCGTCATTGTCTATGGGCGAAACTGTTGAAAACGTAGCTCGCAAGATCGATTGTTATAGTATTACTCAGCCTTTAGGTGTCTGTGTAGGCATTACCCCATTCAACTTCCCCGCAATGATTCCTCTTTGGATGTTCCCCATGGCTATTGCATGCGGAAATACATTTGTACTTAAGCCATCAGAACAGGACCCGTTGACACCTATGCGTCTCGCGGAGTTGTTTATCGAGGCTGGTGCACCAGCTGGCCTACTCCAGGTAGTCCATGGCACCAAAGAAGTTGTTGATCAACTACTCACTCACAAGGACACGCCTGCTATATCTTTCGTAGGATCTGTTGCAGTTGGTGAACATATCTACCGCACAGGTACCGAACACCTAAAACGCGTGCAAGCGTTCGCCGGAGCAAAAAACCACATGGTGATAATGCCTGACGCTTCGAAAAACCAGGTTATTAACAATTTAGTAGGCGCCTCTGTAGGTGCAGGCGGACAACGCTGTATGGCCATATCTGTCGCACTATTTGTAGGCAGTGCTAAAGAGTGGATTCCTGAGTTGCGCGAAGCTATGAAGAAGGTTCGCCCTGGCGCATGGAATGACCCCGAAGCTGGATACGGTCCTCTAATCAACCCAGCAGCACGCCAGCGTGTTCTCAATTTTATTCAGCAAGGCAAAGACTCGGGGGCAAATTGTCTGCTTGATGGTACTGACTGCCAAGTTGAAGGCTTTCCTGACGGTAACTGGGTGGGTCCGACACTTTTTAGCGGTGTAACTACTGACATGTCTATATACCAAGAGGAGATCTTTGGTCCTGTACTTTGCGCCATCGAGTTGGATTCTCTCGAAGATGCTATTGAGTTAATCAATGCAAATCCATACGGTAATGGAACATCGATCTTTACATCATCTGGAGCTGTCGCGCGTAAATACCAGCATGAAATCAAGGTTGGTCAGGTTGGCATTAACGTACCTGTACCTGTACCGCTTCCAATGTTCTCTTTTACTGGATGGCGCAAATCTTTCTACGGCGATCAGCACGCTTACGGGAAACAGGCAGTTAAGTTCTACACCGAAACCAAAACAGTAACAGCACGCTGGTTTGAAGAGGATATCGATACTGGGGTAAACACTACTATTCAGCTAAAGTAAGTCATCCACTTCTAACAGATAAAGATAACAAAGGAAAAGTGTATGGATTTTGAACTAAACGAAGACCAAATTGCTTTTGCAGATATGGCTCGCAGTTTTGCACAGAAAGAACTCGAACCTCACGCGGCCATGTGGGACGAAGAGCAGATATTTCCGGTTGATACGCTTAAAAAAGCGGGAGAGCTTGGATTTTGTGGACTCTACGCATCAGAAGATGTTGGCGGTCTAGGTCTTAGCCGCCTTGACGCTAGTATCATCTTTGAAGAGCTAGCCATGGGTTGCACTTCAACTACTGCTTACATCACCATCCATAATATGTCGACTTGGATGATCGCGGAATTTGGCAACAGCGATACTCGTATGGATTGGTGTCCAAAACTAACCGCTGGTGAACAATTCGCATCTTACTGTTTGACAGAGCCCAACGCGGGATCAGATGCAGCTTCCCTCAAAACCACTGCTCGTCGCGATGGTGATGGCTACGTAATCAACGGCAGCAAAATCTTTATATCTGGAGCTGGTTCAACTGATGTCCTAGTCGTTATGGCCCGTACTGGTGAAGCTGGCGCGAAAGGCATCTCTGCATTTGTGGTAGATGCCAAACTACCGGGTATTAGCTACGGACGTAAAGAACAAAAAATGGGGTGGAATAGTCAGCCAACACGAATGATCACCTTTGACGATGTACGTGTACCTGCCTCTGCCATTCTTGGAGCCGAAGGCGATGGATTCAAGATAGCGATGAAGGGGTTGGATGGTGGACGCATAAATATCGGGGCCTGCTCGATAGGTACTGCTCAAGCGGCACTTCAACGTGCTCGCGACTATATGCTCGACCGCAGTCAGTTTGGAAAAACCCTAAGCAATTTTCAAGCTCTGCAATTCAAAATAGCTGATATGACGACCCAGTTAGTAGCTGCTCGCCAGATGATACGTATGGCAGCTAGCCGTCTAGATGCTGGACATCCCGATCGAACTGTTTATTGCGCTATGGCGAAGCAGTTTGCCACGGATGCAGGTTATAACATCGCCGATGAAGCACTGCAGATATTTGGAGGCAACGGCTACATCAAAGAATACCCAATGGAGCGTTATCTGCGTGATAACCGTGTACACCGTATTCTTGAAGGGACTAATGAAATAATGCGTTTGATCATTGCTAGACGCGCACTAATGCAAGATTGCGCCAAAATTCTTTGATCACAAATAGGAGACAGCATGACAGATACACTTCTACTCGAAAAACAAGGCCATACAGCCATCATCACAATGAACAATCCTCCAGCTAACACTTGGACAGAGGAGAGTCTAAAAGGGCTTATTTCATTAGTGAATGAACTGAATGAAGATCGAAATATTTTTTCATTAGTTTTGAAATCAGATAGCGATAAATTCTTCAGTGCAGGTGCAGACCTAAATATGTTTGCAGACGGCGATCGCGCTACAGCACGTGATATGGGACGTTATTTTGGAGAAGCATTTGAAGCTTTATCTAATTTTAGGGGCGTATCTATCGCTGCTGTAAATGGATTTGCTATGGGAGGGGGCTTAGAAGTCGCTCTCGCTTGTGATATCCGTGTTGCAGAAGAGCAGGCTCAATTAGCTTTACCTGAGGCAAAAGTTGGCCTACTTCCCTGTGCAGGCGGCACTCAAAATTTAACCATGCTGGTTGGAGAAGGCTGGGCCAAGCGCATGATTCTCCTTGGCGAACGCGTAAACGCTACTAAAGCAAAAGAGATCGGTTTAGTTGAAGAGCTTGTTGCAACCGGTGAATCATTCAACCGTGCTATGGAGCTGGCCAAACAAGCGGATCAACAGAGCCCAATGTCTATTGCAAGCTGTAAGCTACTTATTCAAAACAACCGAAAACATCACTGGAATGCAGGCTATATGCTTGAGCGTGAACTTTTTGTCGATCTATTCCACTCTGAGGACCAGAAGGAAGGCGTAAATGCTTTCCTCGAAAAACGTAAGCCAAACTGGAAAAACTGCTAAGGGCATCATTATGAGTTGCGTACTATTTACCGAACACGCGACCCAGGATAACCACCTTATCCTGGAAATTTCACTCAATTCAGAAAGGTCGCTAAACGCGTTAACCCTGGAGATGATTGAGCTGATTCAACCGCGCCTGACCGCAGCGGCAAACGACGAACGCGTGAAAGCAGTCCTCCTTACGAGTGCTGGCGAGAAAGCCTTCTGTGCAGGTGGTGATGTAGTCGGACTCTACAAGTCAATCACATCAGGTGAACAGCCGAACTTCCCTGAAAACTACTTCACACGTGAGTACCAGCTCGACTATCAGATCCACACCTACCCCAAACCAATCATATGTTGGGCCAGCGGCATCGTTATGGGTGGAGGCATGGGACTGATGAATGGCTGTAGCCACCGAGTAGTGACTCAGACGTCACACCTTGCTATGCCGGAAGTCACCATTGGTTTGTACCCTGATGTTGGAGGAAGCTTCTTCCTCAACCGTATGCCAGGACGAACCGGTCTGTTCCTTGGCTTAACCGGCAACCCTATTTATGCAGCCGATGCTATCTTTTTAGGCCTTGCGGATCGTTTCGTCGACGCGGGTAAATATGGGGAAATGGTGGCCCAGCTACAAGCTAGCGACTGGAGCGGCGATGCCTACACCAAAGTGACGCAGGTGCTTCGTGCGTTTGAACAGAACTCTACTGACAGTTTCCGGGCTGACTCTCCTATTCAGAATCACTTTGCATTTATCCAGCAGATCACCGACCAAGATTCACTGTCCGACCTTATGTCTGCGATGCACGAACTGGAAAGCGATGATCCATGGATTCAACGTTCGAAAAAAGCGATCTCTCATGGTTCACCTCTCTCAGTACACATTATCGCAGAGCAACTCCAGCGCTCTCGCCACCTATCCCTTAAAGAGGTATTTATGGCCGAACTGGTGCTTTCGGTGCAGTGCTGTCGTAATCGCGAGCTCCCCGAGGGAGTCCGAGCGCTTTTGATCGATAAAGATGGTAGTCCTGATTGGATCTATAAAACCGTGCAAGATGTTAATAGCAACTTTGTAGCGCAGTTTTTCGAGTCACCCTGGAGCGAGAACCCACTCGCTTCGCTCTAAACTTGAGCACATTAAAAATAAAAACAGAGGAAATACAAATGGCAACAATTGGATTTATTGGCTTAGGCAATATGGGTTGCCCAATGGTGGCTAATCTAGTTAAAGCGGGCCACATGGTAAGGGTTTTTGACCTCAACAGTGCCGCTATTACACAAGCTGAAGAGGCCGGCGCAGTAGCTACCACTTCAGCTTATGAGGCAGTGAAAGGTGCCGAGTTTGTAATCACCATGCTTCCAGCCGGCAAGCACGTTGAGAGCCTTTACGTAACGGGCGATCAACCACTATTTGATGCAGTTGAGGCAGGAGCTCTGTTGATCGACAGTTCAACTATCGACGCTGAGACCGCCAAGCGTGTCGCTGCAGCAGGGGCCTCTCGAGGCATCGACTTCATCGATGCGCCTGTATCAGGTGGTGTTGGTGCTGCAACTGCTGGCACGTTGGCATTTATGGTAGGTGCGAGTGAAAACCTTTTCGCTAAAGCCGAACCGATTCTCCAAGGAATGGGCAAAAATATATTCCGCGCGGGCGATAGTGGCGCAGGACAAATCGCCAAATGCTGTAACAACATGATGCTTGGAATACTGATGACTGGCACTGCAGAAGCCCTCAATATGGGAATGAAAAATGGGCTAGACCCAGCTGTTCTCTCAGAAATCATGAAACAGAGTTCTGGCAACAACTGGGCTCTACAAGTATACAACCCAGTTCCTGGCGTAATGCCAAATGTCCCATCGTCCAACAACTATCAAGGCGGCTTTCAGGTTGATCTGATGTTCAAAGACCTCGGGCTCGCAATGGATGTGAGTCAGCAGAGTGCATCTCCTACACCAATGGGTGCCGCAGCTCGCTCATTATTCATGCTACACAAAAGCAAAGGTAATGGCGGACTGGACTTCTCTAGCATCTTAAAACTCTATCAAGATCAGTAACGACTTAACTCACTATCAACAATAAATATAAGTGGAAGGTTATGAGATACGACAACGAATACAGCGCAGCTTTTCAAGATCCGCAAGCTTATTGGGCGTCTCAGGCGAGTCGCATCGATTGGTTCAAAGCACCAAGCACGACACTTAGCAAAACAGATTTTGGTACCTACAGCTGGTATCCCGATGGCGAACTGAATAGCTGTTATCTAGCTCTAGATCGTCATGTAGCCGCTGGCCGCCAAGATCAGGTCGCTCTCTACTACGACTCACCGGTTAGTAATACCAAAGAGGAGATCACCTACTCAGATCTTTTAACTCGAGTACAGCGGTTCGCCGGTGCACTCAAAGCACGCGGTGTTAAGAAGGGTGATACGGTGCTGATCTACATGCCGATGATCCCAGAAGCGGCAGTCGCGATGCTCGCCTGCGCACGCCTAGGAGCAGTGCACTCGGTCGTGTTCGGTGGTTTCGCCCCACACGAGATGGCTATCCGAATAGACGACGCAAACCCCAAGATTATACTTACCGCATCATGCGGCATCGAATTCGACAAACAAATCGCCTATAAACCGTTAGTCGATCAAGCGATTGACTTAGCGACTCACAAACCACAGAACACTGTCGTTTGTCAGCGCCCCATGCTATCTGCGGAACTCGACAAGCCATGGGATCTAGACTGGCAAGAATTTCAAAAAGATGCTGAACCTGCAGAGTGTGTCGTCGTCAAAGGTTCAGATCCACTTTATATACTCTACACCTCAGGCACTACAGGTCAGCCCAAAGGGATAGTGCGCGATAACGGTGGCCATGCTGTTGCACTGAGTTATGCCCTAAACAACGTCTACGGGATGCAGGCAGGCGATGTTTGGTGGGGCGCTTCAGATATTGGCTGGGTCGTGGGTCACTCATTTATAGTATACGGCCCGTTAATGGGGGGGTGCTCAGCAATCTTTTTTGAGGGTAAACCAATTAAAACGCCAGACGCCGGCACATTCTGGCGTGTGATTGCGGAGTACGGCGTCAACTCTATGTTCTGTGCACCGACCGCCTTCCGCGCCATTCGAAAAGAGGATCCGAGCGGCAGTCTCGCCAATCAGTACGACCTCAGCTCACTTAAATGGGTATTTGTTGCAGGTGAAAAACTTGATTCGTCGACCTACGGCTGGCTAGATGAATTGCTAAATGTTCCTATATTGGATCACTGGTGGCAGACTGAAACCGGCTGGCCAATGACCGCACCCATGATGGGTTGGGAGAGCCCCTCAAAAGAGCGACTAGGTTCGACTAACAAACCAATTCCCGGCTATGACATCCGTGTTCTCGATGATGAAGGAGTCGAGGTCGAGAGAGGTAATGCAGGCAATATTTGTGTCTCCCTCCCCATGCCACCAGGAGTGGCCTGGAGCATCTGGAACAATAACGAACGATATCGCTCTTCATACTTGGAAAGCTTTCCAGGCTTTTACCACACAGGCGACGGCGGTTATATCGATGAAGATGGATATATCTACATTACAGGTAGAACCGATGACGTAATCAACGTATCTGGTCACCGTCTTTCAACTGGTGAGATGGAGGAGATTCTTTCAGCCCACAATGCTATAGCAGAGTGTGCCGTTATCGGAGTGCCAGATGAGCTAAAAGGGCAAGTCCCTCTTGGGCTAGTTGTGCTTAAAGCAGGCGAGAATATCTCTGAAGAAGATTTAGTCACTCAACTAGTTAATATGGTTAGAGACCAAGTTGGAGCTGTTGCGTGTTTCAAACAAGCTTTTGTAGTCCAACGTCTACCTAAAACAAGATCAGGCAAAGTGCTGCGAGCAGTTCTTCGTAAGATAGCTGCTAAAGAGGAATACGTGATGCCTTCAACTATAGATGACCCTCTGATTTTAGATGAAGTCCAACAGGTATTATCTAAAGCAGGCTTATAAAAACTCAATAAATTAGTAACTTCCAAAGCTGCTGGCATAAACAGTGTAAATGGCAATTTATCAATAAAGACAAATTGCCTTTTACTACACATCAAATTAAACGCCTCAGTTTTTGCTGCTTGACCTTTCGAGACCACTTAGGCTGTAGCGAGGGTGCACTTAAATTCACTTAGCTTTCGATAGCGACTCCAGTAATCGATGTACTGCGTCAAGGTGTTCTGGTTCGTTATGACACATTCCTTGAAAACAGGCACACAGATCGAGAAAGTCTTTTAACTCCATACGCTGCGCCATTTTCATCAACCTTTTAGTTAGGCGCGTTGCTTTTGGCGGTTGTGCCGCAATGCGGTTTGCCAATTCCAATGATGCGTTTAAAAGCTGATCATCTGGAACAACCTCCAGTACAACTCCGAGTTCTTTTGCCTCTATCGCATCGATTACTCTGCCCGTCAGAGTCAATTCAAAGGCACGTTGATAACCGATTAGTCGCTGCAGAAACCAAGCCCCTCCATCTCCAGGAATAATTCCCAAATTGAGAAATGTTTCACCAAATTTTGCGTGTTCTGAAGCAAGTCTCACATCGGCCATATTTGCCAGATCAAATCCTGCACCAATTGCAGCACCATTCACTGCTGCTATTATTGGTACCTCTAATGATTGCAGTGCCACCGGTAACCGTTGAATGCCATGCCTATAACGCGTTGCACATTCCGCAACATCACCAGCAAAATCTGCTTCCCGATTAGCCATATCATGAACATTACCGCCCGCACTGAATGAGGAACCAGCTCCAGTAATGATGAGTACAGAAATCTCCGATTCACGATTAATCCACTCAACTGTTGCAAGGATATCTTCAACCAGATTTGTCCCCGTCAATGCATTTCGAACATCGTCGCGGTTCATGGTTAAAATAGCGACTCTTCCTTCTTTGCGAATAAGAGCGTCTTTTAAAATTGGTATGGTCACTCTATACCTCGAATATAAAAATGCTTTGATTGAAGGTCTTAATGATTGTTTGCAACAGACTTATCTAATACTAAATAGATACCCAACGCCATTATCAGCAGTCCAGCGATTCGCTTAAGGGTAATAACATATTGCTGCGCACCGAATAGCCCAAAGTGATCAATTGCGCTCATCGCTATTAGCTGTCCAAGCAACGCAAAAGCGATAGCATTAGAGACGCCAAATCGAGGAACAATCCAGGTTACGCTGATGACGTAAAAAGCAACGCAAAAACCACCCAAGTAGAAATAGATGGGTAGATCATCTGCAACAAATTTACTCGGGAAGCCCTCTGTTACGAGCAAGTAAACTGCAACTGATGTAAAACCTAATGCAAGCGCCATTGCAGTAGCCAATGATGAACTCATTAGACGACCACCTAAGCCACCATTTAAGGTTGCCATAGTCGGAATACCAATCCCTGCAAGCAACATTACCAAAGCATATACAATTGAATTATTCATTTCTGATACTCCCACAAAGCCTTCATAGCCTAACTTTAGATAATTATTTTTATTGTTTGAAATAATAGCAATCTACCTGATCTACGGAAATCAACTCAAAGATAGTTTCTCGATCCGATATACAAAAATCTATAAAATAAAATGTTTAAGAAGCCCCCATAACCCAGCGACAACAAATGAGCTCATGCATTCAGATCAATTAATCAACTTAACTCGAAAGCCAACTAAAATTACTAATGGCATTTATCAAATACGGCTCCCTCTTCCCTATGCATTAGATCATATAAATGTATACCTTATTGAGGATCATGACGGATGGATTCTGGTTGATACTGGGATCAAGAGCGAACACTCGCAAACTATTCTAAAAGAGATTCTAAATACGCTACCAAAAGCAAAGCCCCTTAAAGCCGTCCTCGCAACACACACTCATGTGGATCACATTGGAGTAGCTGGTTGGATTTGTGAAACCTGGCAGGTGCCTCTCTGGGTCACTAAAGCGGAGTATGATGGATTACAGCATTTTCTGGGAATGGATCCGAAAAATGACACCACTCTAGCTACTGAGTTAAACGACTTTTATCATTGCGGGGGCATACCTGAGACAGATTACGAGCTAATAATTAGAGGCTTATTGGGCTTTCAGAAAGCATTCCACCCCCTCCCAGATAAATACCTATCGCTGGAAGAGGGAAAATTAGTCATCAATGGTGAAACCTGGCAGATACAAATCAATGATGGCCATACGGTTGCACACACATCACTGTTTAATCAGGACCGGAGCATATTAATATCGGGCGACCAAGTGCTCGCTAGGATTAGCTCTAATGTCAGCGTCCGTTTTGGAGAACTTAATAGCAACCCACTAAAAACTTGGATTGCCGGTTTAGAGCGGCTTAAATCACTGCCTAAAGACACATTGGTTCTTCCATCACATGAGAAGACGATCTCCAATCTCCATGATCGTGTAGATGAGCTTATTAAAGGTTATCTAGAAAACGCTCACAAAATACTCAGCTTTTGCCTAACACCGAGTACTGCCGAAGAGATTCTGAGAGCTCTCTTTCCAAGGGCGCTCTCACCTTTGGATCATCACCTAGCTTATGGTGAGACGATGGCTTATATCAACTACCAGTTGACTGAAAAGAATATTCAAACACTGGGGGCTGAGAGTGATATTCCACTTTATAAAGCTCTGCCTAACCAATAACATTAAAGAGACGTTACGATGCTCTATTTAGAAGATTTAAAAGCAGGCGATAAATATATAAGTGAAAACTATGAGATCACTGACGAGAATATCGTAGCTTTTGCCGAACACTATGATCCTCAACCATTCCACCTTTCAGATGAATCTGCGCAGGATTCCTTCTTTGAAAGTCTTGCAGCGAGTGGCTGGCAGGTAGGTTCTATCACTATGCGTCTGATTGCCAAATCCCTGCCGATTGCCTCAGGGGTTATTGGTGGTGGCGTCACCCTTCTTAACACCCGCCTTGTTTAAGGCGCTTGCTAATTGCTTACAGCGAGCAAAGGTTTCGCTCCAGGTACGACGTACCAAGCCATTTACCGTTGCGGTGCGATCTGGATAAACAAAAGCCGAACGCTCCAGAAAACTAATTGGTGTAAGTGCCGCGTAGTTCGCTGCACATTGGTCAAGGTTTGTTTCAAAGGGTGAGTTATGTATTTTAATGTTCCTTATTATTACTAAATGCAAACGTATGAAATTGCTGAGTGATTTATCTCAGCAACTACTTTTAATTAGTACAATTATCGGGGTAGGGATTTCACGAAAAAATGTTAAATACAGACATTTACTTGTTAGACCTGGACATAAAAAATATGGTTTTTATATTGTTTTTGAATTAAGTAGCAGATGTTAGCAATCAATCCAGATAATTCTTAATTTTCCCATCTAACATCAACTGTTAGCATATACCCAGCTCCATAAACGGTTTTAATAATTTTTGGGTCTTTAACATTTTCTTCGACTTTTTTACGCAATCTGGACATACGCGAATCGATACTTCGGTCGTAAGGAATAATCTGATCACCAAGAAGTTGATCACGCGTTAATATCTTTTTGGGCGCCTTCAAAAACGAGACAAGCATATTGGCCTCAGCCGTGCTTAAAATCGTCTCTTCGCCTGTTTGTGATGTAAGAGTTAATGAATCCAAATCAAAACTCCAGCCTGAAAAACGAGCTATACGTACAGCATTAGCCACATCGTCACGATGGATTCGACGCAATAGACTCTTGACCCTTGCGACCAACTCACGCGGTTCAAAAGGCTTAGTGAGGTAATCATCAGCACCTAACTCTAGACCAAGCACACGGTCGGGAAGACTGCCACGACCTGACAGGATCAAAACCCCCACGTTGAACTGATTCACCATCTCTCCGACCAGCGTCAGCCCATCCATGTCTGGCAAACCCAAATCGACAACACAGAGTTCTGGTCTTTGCTGCTTAAGTCCTTTAAGAATTGCAGCGCCCGTGTTAAAGGTCGCTACTTGGTAACCAAATTTCTCTAGCTCTAATCTAATCAGATCACAAATATCTGACTCATCATCGACCACGTAGATCAGATTCTTTTCCATATATCGTTATCCTTTTGCTACCGTCCTATTAAGGGCAGTCACAATCTGTTCTCGTGTAAATGGCTTAAGTAATATTTCGTAGCAGGCCGCAGTTGAGCGTTCGCCTGCATACTCAGAGTTACCCGTCATTAATAAAATACGTTCAACACCCTTATTACCACATAGATGATTAGCAAGCTCAATGCCATTAAAACGTCCCGGAAGATCAATATCACTGATTAGGGTGCCAATATCAGGAATGGCATCTATCAATAAAAGCGCCTCATCAGTATCCGAGGCTTCTACTACGCTTAAGCCCAAAGAGGTTAATTGATCACGCACAACCTGACGCACATCAAGATCATCCTCAACTAACAGTAAAAGCCCGTCCTTCAGTACTGGCGATAATTTCTCAGTATCCCCAGAGAGCTGATGCACCTCTACCCCACTCTGTTCTGCCAAAGGTAAAAGAATAGCGATCGTCGAACCCACATCTGGATTATTCCGAATGCTAATGTAACCATTTGACTGCTTAGCAAAGCCATAGACCATACTTAAACCAAGCCCCGAGCCACGACCTTTCTTGGTCGTAAAAAACGGCTCAAATGCTCTCTGAACTGCATCACCACTAAATCCAGAACCGGTATCTATTACTTCTATTAGTGCATAGTCCCCTGGGACAACCGCCTCATCAAAACCATTAAGGGATGCGTTGGCACTGTTGACCACTCGAATTTCAATTTGACCACCATCGGGCATGCTATCGCGCGCATTGAGCGCTAAATTGATTAGGGCATTTTCAAACTGCGACAAGTCAACTTCTATTAAAGCATCAGAAATACTTGTGACTTTAAAATCTATAGAAGCTGGCAAAGAACTTTTTATAAGCTCTGAAACCCCATTAATAGCATCTGCCGCTCCCACAACGACTAGCTCTTGAGACTGTGCACGAGCAAAAGTCATCAAGCGCCTAATAATATCAGCCCCACGATAGGCCGCTCTCAACGCAGGCGATAGATTGGCCTCAATGCTCTTTGACTCATTATGATCTTTAGCTGCTATAAGGTTCCCGATTATAACTGTAAGCAAATTATTAAAGTCATGCGTCAAACCGCCCGCCAACTGGCCGGCAGCAGTCATGCGAGAGGCCTCAAGCATCCTTCGCTCTGAATTTTTCTCATCTGTGATATCGAGTGATAGGTTGAAAATGCCAACAACGTTTCCAGCAGCATCAAACTCAGGAATGAATCGACGACGCGTTATTAACTCTCCCTTTGGCCCTTCGGAAACATACTCAAAAACAACATCCTCACCAGAGAGGCAGCGATTAATGTGAGAGGCAATTTCTACCTGCATAGATCCCGGAATAACATCCCTTAATCTGCGACCAATAATGCCCTCCTTGTTCAATCCATAAAACGCCGCATATTCACGGTTAACAAAAAGGAAACGTAGATCGCTAGTTAGATAAGCAACCTGAGCAGGGAGGGCATCCAGAATAAGTGTTTGTCGCTCCTCTAATTGTTCGACCATGTTGGATTTGCGCACAACCTCTTGGCCAAGAGCATCCACACTATGCCCGATACGTGCGACCATACTGTCAAAAGTAGAGGCAAGAATACCGAGCTCATCATCACGCTGAATACCTGATCGAACTCTAAAATCACCATCTTTTACAAGCTGGGCAGCGGATGCAAGGCGACGAAGAGGCGAAAGAATTCGGTCAATAGCAAAAGAGCCGACAATGACGGCTATAAGAATTGTGGTAAGCGCAATCAACAGGATTCGCTGGCTTAGAGTGAAAGCGCTACTTTGCAATTCATCCACATAAACAGATGAACAGATATACCAGTCGAGGCCTTCTAATTTGCGAACAAGCGAGATCTTCTCATGCACATAGTTACCCGGATCAGCAGGCGAGTCCCAGGCATAGACAAGCTCTTCTCCAGTGTCAGCAACTGATTTCAGATCGAAAATAATCGACCTTCCCGTGGTGGGATTTTTTAAATTGGTAGCATTAGTCTTATCTATATTAGAGTTAGGGTGCGAAACCAAATAGCCCGCTGAATCAAAAATAAACATGTAGCCAGTGCTGGCTATCTTAATCTCCATTAACGCTGAACGGAGCTCATCAACCAACTGCTGGCGCCGTTCAACCACTTGTCGCTCAATATCAGCCATAAACACGCCGGTACCAATACTGATACCTAGATCAGGAAAAAAGCGGATGAAGGATAGTTTTTCAGAAGAGGTCTCACTGCCAACTGGCTGCCAAGGATAGCTAATGAAAGCCTCGCCTTTCTCTGTTACTTCGCGGTGTATTTTCGCGAGTTTAGCGAGCTGACCATCAGAACTATCGGAGATTGGCTTACCAATTAACTCAGGGTTGGGGTGTGATAGGAGCACACCGTTGCGATCCGCTATCCAGATATAACCCTCTTCGTCATATCGAAGCTGTTCGAACAGTTTAATAATCGCTCTTGGATCGCCGCCTGCTACAACAGAGCGACTTAACTGTGCGCCCACTAGATCAACGATGGTACGCAAAGAAGCTTTACGTGATTCAAGTGCCTGTAGCCTATAAGTATCGACACTCGAGAACATCTTGTCCGCCAGCTGATAGACATTATCCAGCGCCAAACGAGCAGAGTTACGCTCAATCTTGTAAACCTCCGCACGAATAAGAGGCACGGAGTAGCTATAGATACCAATAAAGGTCATTCCAAGCATCGCCAAGATGAGCAGTATGGAGCGATTTCGAATCTTATTCTGTTTCATGAAATCAAATATTCATCACCAAAGGAGCTAGTCTATTCGTTATGGGAGTTAATTTCTGCATCAGTCACATTTCGGTGGAATTTAGACAGAACTGCGCAAACCTTAAGATATTTAATAGAGACTCACTAAATCCCATTAAAACTTGTCCCAGCAACAAATTTTAAAGAAGAGCAAACACCGATGAAAACAACAAAAATACTGGCACCAACGGAAAGTGCTTACCAATACCCCCTTCTAATCAAGAGTCTACTTCTTTCAGGTGTCAGATATGAGCCTAACCAGGAGATCGTTTACGGCGATAAGGTTAGATACAACTACGTTGAACTTAATAAACGTATTGCTCGCCTCGCGAACCTGCTTACGAAAGCTGGCATAGGTGCGGGCGATACTGTTGCTGTAATGGACTGGGATAGCCATCGCTACTTAGAAGCGTACTTTGCCGTACCAATGATTGGTGCAATCTTGCACCATGTAAATATTCGTCTAAGCCCGGATCAAATTACTTACACGATGAACCATGCAGAAGATGACATGGTCTTAGTACATGATGATTTTGTAGAACTCTTTGAAGACATTGCCTCCCAGGTTCCATCTGTGAAAGCGGTGGTTCAATTGACAGATGAAGAGAGTGCAAAATCCACAAAGCTTGCGACACTTGGCGAATATGAAGCGTTACTTGCAGAGTCTTCTGAACAATATGATTTCCCTGATTTCGATGAAAATTCTGTAGCTACAACCTTCTATACGACCGGCACAACCGGAAACCCTAAAGGGGTCTTTTTCTCACACCGACAACTGGTACTGCACACACTTAATGCTGCTGTCACTATGGGGGCATACGACGCACTTCCACTGCTTCGTTCTGATGACGTCTACATGCCTATGACGCCTATGTTCCACGTTCACGCATGGGGCATCCCATACGTAGCAACAATGAAAGGCATTAAGCAGGTATACCCTGGTCGTTATGAGCCAAACAAACTGGTCCGCCTATACCGCGAAGAGGGTGTAACCTTCTCGCACGGCGTTCCTGCTGTGCTCCAGATGATTCTTGAGTCTGAAGAGGCCAAAACAACCGATCTATCGCGTTGGAAATTAATGACCGGAGGCAGTGCACCGACACTTGGCCTAGCAAATGCTATGGCTGCCAAAGGAATTAAATTCCATACCGGATACGGCATGTCAGAAACCTGTCCTCTACTGACCATAACCTACCTGCACTCCGATACACGTGAATTGTCTATCGAAAACCAGATGAGCACGCGTATCAAAACAGGCGTTCCAATGGGTCTTGTTGACCTGCGCATCGTAGACCCTAACGGCAACGATGTTCCGCACGATGGCGAAGCTATGGGTGAAGTAGTGGTTCGTGCACCTTGGTTAACACAAGGGTATGTAAAAGAGCCCGAACGAAGCGAAGAGCTGTGGAGTAACGGCTGGCTGCATACGGGAGATGTCGGCTCAATTGATGGTCGCGGTTTCTTGCAGATAAAAGACCGTATCAAAGATGTCATCAAAACTGGCGGCGAGTGGATATCTTCCTTAGAACTTGAGAATCTAATTAGCCAACACCCAGCTGTGAACGAAGTCGCTGTAGTTGGCATACCAGATGAAAAGTGGGATGAGCGCCCGCTTGCACTCATCGTAGCTGCTGCCGATACAACTATAGAGCCAACTGAAATCCAACAACACTTAATGCAGTTTGTAGAGAGTGGCCGCATCAATAAGTGGGCCATACCGCAGCAAGTACAAATTGTTGAGTCGATTCCGAAAACAAGTGTCGGTAAAATCGACAAAAAGGTAATACGCGCAAACGTATAACAACGGAAAACTTGGACAATATGAATTCAGTGCAATCAATATCCGAAGACAACCTGCTGGGTATTCCCACAGAGGTCGCAGAAGGCATCTACCAAATTCGGTTACCCCTACCCTTTGCACTGGATCATATTAACGTTTACCTAGTCGAAGATTCCGACGGGTGGATCCTTGTTGATACAGGTATTAAAAGCGAAAAGTCGCAAAAAATACTAGAAAACATCCTAGGTAAACTGCCTGAATCAAGACCTTTAAAGGCCGTACTAGCTACTCATGCTCATGTAGACCACATCGGCGTGGCTGGATGGATCTGTGACAAATGGAAAGTACCACTTTGGGTAAGCAAGCCCGAGTACGATGGGATAAATCAATTTTTAGCAATGAACCCCGCTGAAGATTCCCTCCTCTCTAAGAGTCTGAATGAGTTTTACCATCAAGGAGGGATTCCCGAGTCTGAGTACGAGCTAATCATTAAAGGGTTATTGGGCTTTCAACGGGCCTTTTATCCCCTACCAAGCACATACAAAGTACTTGAATCAGGCACCCTCACCATCAAAAACGAGACCTGGGATATTTTTGTAAATGATGGCCACACCGTAGCCCACGTATCTCTGTTCAATCGAAATAGAAATATACTCATTTCGGGAGACCAGGTACTGGCGAGAATAAGCTCTAACGTTAGCGTTCGATTTGGTGATGCCAACGGTAATCCATTAAAAACTTGGATCGATGGATTACTGAAGCTTAAAGAACTTCCGCCTAGCACGCTCGTGCTACCTTCCCATGAAAAATCCATGACTAATCTTTCAGCTCGAATTGATGAGCTAGTTGAGGGTTATCTTGAAAATGCACACAAAATCACTCGTTTTTGTAAAACGCCTAGCACCGTCGAAGAGCTTTTAAGAGCGTTATTTCCTCGCGAACTTTCGCCGTTCGAACACCACCTTGCTTACGGAGAAACCAGGTCCTATATCAACTATCAAATTGCACAGCAGAAGCTTGAAGTTGTCGGGGGTGAGAGCGATATTCCTCTATACGTTGCCATTTAACTTTTCGCTCTAAACGTATGTGGCGAAACGCCAGTCCAGTTCTTGAATGCACGAGAGAAAGAGGGAGCATCAGAAAAACCTAACTCAATAGAAATGTTATGGATTGAGAGTTTTTTCTGGCCAAGCAATGTAATTGCCTGATCAAGCCTTACGCGATCCTTAATAGATTGAAAACTGCTCTTTTCATCCGTCAGTTTGCGCCTCAAAGTTCGGGAAGTTAGGTACAGCTCTTTCGCCAAATGCTCAATTGATGCATCAGCAAACCCAACCCGCACCAAATAGTCATAGGTTTTTTTAGTAAATGTTTGCTGATACGCCTGCTTTGTAAACCAGTCGTACGGTAAGCGCCTTATGTATTGATCCAAACTACCTTCATCTTGAACGATAGGAAGTGACATCTGACTGCGCTTAAAAACCAAAGCATTAGCGGTTTTATTAAACACAACTGGGCAGGGGTACATGAGCTGATATTCAGAAAAATACTGCTGTTCCGAAAATGCAAATTCAATAACTTTAAGATTTATTGTTTTCCCAACTAACCAACTACCAAATCGATGCCAAACCATCAGATAAAACTCCTCTAAAGTGTGACCTGTGTAGTGGTCACTTGGATCGACTTTCAGTGTTAGGCGCACCCACTCAGCATCCTCCTCTATATCCAGCTTCATTGCGCTACCAGTAAGCACATAAAAGTCACATAAATATCGCAATAAAGAGCCAAGATCAGGTAAGTGAACGGCGTGTTTAGCCATTAGCATGAACAAGCCAAACCTGGCTTTTTTATTGGCCATTCCCATAAACTCATCATCCATGGAACGCCAAATAGACAAAATAAAACGGGAAAATTGCGTTGGCGTAACACGTGACAACCGACTAGTAAGAAGACGGGGATTTATACCCGCCTTACTGAGTAACATTGGCACATCAATACTCGTATCATCCAAAGCGCTTATCAATTCATGAACGAAGTGAATGGAGATAGTTTGCTGAACAGATTTCATGCTTTTTCTATTCCGTAATAAGTGAGCAATTATTTTATATAAGCATGTCCGTTTTTGCTAATTTATGATCTGTTTTTGCAATTCTAACCCCTATTAACATCCGTAAAATGTGTCCTTTGTAACAATTCAAAGTCGGAGTTTTTCATGCAAGAAGTAGTTTTTCTAAGCGCTGCCCGTACAGCTATCGGTACCTTTGGCGGCTCTTTTAAGGATCAAGCACCAACACAACTTGGGGCACTTGTGATAAACGAAGCGATTAAACGCGCTGGCGTAGAAAGCTCTGACATCGAACAGGCTGTCATAGGAAATGTGACCCATAGTGAAGCTGCAGATATGTACATGTCGCGCGTGGCTGCTATCGGCGCAGGCATCCCAGAAACAACACCTGCACTAACAGTAAACCGCCTTTGCGGTAGTGGATTACAGGCAATTCTAACTGCAGCCCAACAGATTCAATTAGGCATTTGCAAAACAGTGGTCGCTGGCGGTGCCGAATCGATGAGCCGAGTTCCATACCACCTTCCTTCGGCACGTTTTGGACAACGTATGGGGGATGGAATAATGGTTGATGCAATGGTGGGAGCACTCACCTGTCCCATCAATAAAGTACACATGGGTGTCACTGCAGAGAATCTTGCAGAAAAATACAACATCTCCCGTGAAGAGCAGGATCAACTGGCAGTCACAAGCCATAATCGAGCTCAGAAGGCGATAGAAAATGGCTTCTTCAAAGAGCAGATCGTACCGGTAACATTGAAAACCCGTAAAGGTGAACAACTATTCGATACCGATGAGCATGTTCGCCACAACTGCGCATTAACTGACATGAGCAATTTAAAACCTGTATTTAAACGTGAGGGTACGGTAACTGCAGGTAATGCATCGGGACTGAATGATGCGGCAGCTGCTGTAGTCATGATGTCTGCAGAAGAGGCTCAGCGTCGCAACCTAAAACCGATGGCACGACTGGTCGATTACAGCGTTGCTGGTGTAGACCCAGCCTACATGGGAATTGGTCCAGTGCCTGCGATTCAACAGATCCTTGCGCGCCAGAACCTTTCTGTAGATGACATCGATCTATATGAAGTCAATGAAGCCTTTGCAGCACAGGCTTTGGCTGTTGCTAAAGAGCTAAAACTACCTATGGATCGTCTAAATCCAAACGGAAGCGGGATATCTCTAGGACACCCAATTGGTGCGACGGGCGCCATCATCACGACAAAAGCACTTTACGAACTTGAGCGCACCCAAGGCCGCTTTGCAATCATTAGCCTATGTATCGGTGGCGGCCAAGGAATAGCTGCACTAATAGAACGAACTTAATCAATTTTCGCTCGACACTATCACCCTTGAAGTGTCTTTAGGCGGGTGAATTTCACCCGCCATTTTTTATAAGGTAAAAGAACGATGTATACAGGCGAACATATCCAAGTTATTCAACGCAAAGACTCTATAATTGAGCTTGTCATCAACTCGAATAATGCAAGTGTAAACACATTAAGCGCCGCTGTTTTATCTGAACTGAAAACTGCGATTCAAACGATCAAATCTGAAAGCAGTGCGCTGGGCTTAATTATTCGCAGCAGTAAATCTTCCTTTGTTGTAGGTGCAAATATACTTGAGCTAATCGAGCTACAGAAACAGCCGAAGGCTGCAATACTTGAGATGCTTGACGAAACCCATGCCCTTTTTAATTCAATTGAAAACCTGCCATTCCCAACAGTCAGTATCATTAACGGCATGGCGCTGGGCGGTGGTTTAGAGATCGCTTTAACTACCGATTTTCGTGTAGCTACCCAGGACGCACTTATTGGTCTACCCGAAATTACTCTAGGTCTCTGCCCAGGCTGGGGTGGAAATATTCGAGTTGCTCGATTAGCTGGAGCAGACAAGGCTTTTGAGATGATCCTATCTGGCAGACCATTAAAGGCAGATAAAGCCCGTGAGATAGGATTAGTTGATGCGATTGTTGATGATGCGGGAATTGAAACCGCCAACTCACTAATCTTAAGCAGCAACAAGCAAAAGACAGAGAGTCAACGTCTGCGTAAACACCTAGCATCAGAACAAACCAGTGAAGCCATCAAAGCTGCAGCTCTAAATAAATTTGGATCCCAGTTGGATGCAAATACACCCGCTGCAAATGAGATCATCGAACTAATCAGTAACACAGCTCAATTAGACTTCACTTCAGCACTCGAGGCTGAGGCTCAGTGCTTTGCAACTTTGATGCAATCCGATGCCGGCAAGGCATTAAGCGGCCTCTTTGCGAGTGATCAATTCATTAAAACTCAAGCTAAACGTTTTGCGAAAGCAGGCGGTTCTGTAAGCAAGGGTGCAGTTATTGGCGCCGGCGTCATGGGCGGTGGTATTGCATACCAGTCTGCAATCAGCGGCATTCCGGTTGAGATGAAAGACATCAACGAACCTGCATTAGATCTCGGTGTTTCGACAGCAACCGTACTACTCGATCGCCAAATTAAGAAGGGTAAGCTATCCGAAGCACAGAAGATTGAAACACTCACTAAAATCAATCCAACGCTCGATTACGAAGGCTTTGGTGATGTCGATATGGTTGTTGAAGCTGTGGTCGAAAATCCAAAAGTTAAAGCGATGGTATTGAGTGATGTAGAGAGTGTGTTAAGGGATGACGCTGTACTCTCTTCGAATACATCAACCATCTCAATTACAAGCTTGGCAGAATCGCTTAAGCGTCCAGAGCAATTTTGCGGTATGCACTTTTTCAATCCCGTACATGCGATGCCTCTAGTTGAAGTTATTCGCGGCAAAAAAACCAGCGAAGCAACAGTTGCTCGTGCAGTAAATTACGCACTCGCCATGGGTAAGAAACCTATTGTTGTAAATGATTGTCCAGGCTTTTTAGTTAACCGAATTCTATTTCCCTACTTCAATGCATTTAACCGCCTACTTCTAGATGGCGCAGATTTCGAGCAGATTGATCGTGTAATGGAGACGTTCGGCTGGCCGATGGGACCTGCTTACCTTGCCGATGTTGTTGGCATCGATGTGTTAGTACATGCTGATCAGGTTCTACAGCAAGGCTTCCCTGATCGCATGGGGCATGACGGTACTGTCATTGCTGAGTCGTTGCTTGCAAAAGGTGAGCTAGGACAGAAGAGTGGCTCAGGCTTCTATAGTTATGGCAAAGATGAAAATGGTAATCGTTTCAAACGTCCAGCAGAAAGCACGCTTACGCTCATTTCAGAGCATGCATCGGATCAGCGCAGCTTTACCGATCAAGAGATCATTGATCGCCTCATGATTCCTTTGTGCATGGAAACCGTTCGCTGCTTAGAAGATGGAATCGTCTCATCTGCAGCCGAAGCAGATATGGGTTTAATACTCGGACTAGGCTTTCCAAAATTCCGAGGCGGTGCGCTACGTTATATCGACCTAGTAGGCATTAAAGAGTTCCAAGCAAAGGTAGTGCAATATGCCTCGCTAGGCGCGCTATACCAAACAACTGAAAGCTTCATCGCTCGCGCGACCGAAAACAGAACATTTTACTAATAGGAGTATTATCCATGAGTGACTACCAACACCCACAAGATGATGCACTTTTCGTACTCAATGAAGTGATTGGGTTTGATCAGCTTTGCAATACGATTGGCGCTGAAGAGTGCAACTCCGAATTAGGCGCTATAGTTTTAAACGAAGCAGGAAAACTAGGCAGCCAACTATTGGCACCATTAAACTCTATTGGTGATAAAAACCCACCAAAACTGGACTCTAACGGCGTCCAAGAGACAGCGGGATATAAAGAGGCGTATGCACAATTTGTAGAAGGCGGATGGAACGGCCTCACCTCTAAAGAGGAGTACATGGGTCAAAATCTACCCAATGTATTAGGTACCGCTGTGAACGAAATTTGGCAGAGCGCCAATCTAGCATTTGCACTTTGCCCTCTACTAAACCAGGGTGCTGTTGCAGCAGTAACAGAACACGCTTCCGAAGAACTTAAAGCAGAGTTCCTAGAAAAAATGGTTACAGGTGAGTGGACGGGCACCATGAACCTTACAGAACCAGATGCAGGTTCAGATCTGGCTGCCATTCGATCAACAGCAACACCTATGGGCGATCACTACCTAGTTAAAGGTCAAAAAATCTTCATCACCTGGGGCGATCACCAGATGACAGATAATATTGTCCACTTGGTATTAGCACGCCTTCCAGATGCTCCAGCAGGCGTAAAAGGGATTTCACTATTCTTAGTGCCTAAGTTTCTTAAAGACGCGTCGGGTAATTACACACAACGAAATGATGCACATGCCATAGCCCTTGAGCACAAGCTAGGCATCCACTCTAGTCCAACTTGTGTCATGAGTTTTGGTGATCAGGGCGGCGCAGTGGGTTACCTAATTGGGGAAGCAAACAAAGGCTTAGCGTACATGTTCACAATGATGAATCACGCTCGCCAATCTGTCGGATTACAGGGCCTTTCAATCGCTGAGCGCGCTCGCCAACAATCTGTTAGCTATGCCCGCGATCGTATCCAAGGCCGCTCAAAAAATGGCGACAAACTTGCCATCATCGAATTTCCTGATGTTCGTCGCATGCTTCTGATGCAAAGAGCTGCAACTGAGGCGATGCGCGCATTTGTCCTTGAAGCAGCTGCAGAGATTGATCGTGCACACCACGACGCGGACAACATAGAAGCCCAAAAGCGCGTTGAACTATACACACCTATTGTTAAAGGCTGGATGACTGAACTTGCCCAGGAGGTATGCTCACTTAATGTGCAGATTCATGGCGGCATGGGCTTCATTGAAGAGACAGGTGCCGCGCAACACTTTAGAGATGCACGAATTCTTCCAATATACGAAGGAACAACTGGAATCCAGGCGCTTGATTTAGTGGGACGCAAAACGCTTCTAGATCAGGGCGCTACAGTGAACAACTTCCTAGCAGAAGTGTTAAATACAGCACAAGAAACTGCCCAAGTTGAGGGTTTATCTGTAATCGGGGAAGCGCTTGCCAACTCAGTGAAAGAGGCTCAAGCCGCTGTAAAAGCTATAACAGCATCAGATCTAAACCAGGGTGCGGCCGTTAGCTTCGATTACCTCATGGGCATGGGTTACCTTTGCGGCGGGTGGATGCTTGCGCGCTCGGCTACGGCAGCAAAAACGAGCTCAACCGACAGCTATTCTAGCGACTTTATTGCAGCTAAGTTAGCTACCGCTCAATTCTACATAGAGTATCTACTTCCACGTGCTCAAACCCACCTAGGTCTGGCACAAAAAGGTCTTAACTCCCTATTTAAGTTCGAAATCAGTCAATTTTAAATTTCAGACTTAAATCTTTTGCCCTGTCACAGCAGGGCATTTTTTTGTCTAAAAAGCGCTCTAATACCAATGGATAATATTATCTAAGCATCTGAAAAATATGCATTTATTTAAATTGTGTCACAAATGTTGAAAAGACCGCCCCGCAAAACACAATTCGTCGCATTCTCTTAATAGTTACGACAAGCTTACTACTTAACCTTGGATGAAAAGCTAGAACCACTAAATGAAGTGGAAACCAAGGGATAATAAAAGTAATGGCTTCAAATCAGTCAGAATTCATTCTCCAGACCAAAAATTTGACGAAAGAGTTTAAAGGCTTTACCGCCGTCTCTGATGTTAACTTGAATGTTAAACGCGGCAATATCCACGCGCTTATTGGTCCAAACGGAGCAGGTAAAACCACAGTATTCAACCTGCTGACTAAGTTCCTTCAGCCAACTTCGGGCGTCATTACATTCAATGGGCATGACATTACTCGAAAAGAGCCAGCTGAGATTGCGCGAATGGGTATTATCCGCTCATTCCAAATCTCTGCAGTTTTTCCACACCTGACGGTACTTGAGAATGTCCGTGTTGCTTTGCAGCGTAAAGAGGGGCACAGCATGCACTTCTGGCGCTCAGAAAAAATTCTTAACGGCCTTAATGACCGTTGCATGGAACTACTGGAATCAGTAGGTCTTAAAGAGTTTGCAAACACAGTTACGACTGACCTGGCATACGGCCGTAAACGCGCCCTAGAAATTGCCACAACACTCGCACTAGATCCTGAATTGATGCTCCTTGATGAACCAACTCAGGGTATGGGACATGAGGATGTTGGTCGCACTACGGATCTAATCAAACAGGTAAGCAAAAATCGCACGATTCTTATGGTTGAACATAACCTCAAGGTAGTTTCGACCCTAGCCGATCAAATAACCGTTCTGCAACGCGGCCAGATCCTTACAGAGGGTAATTACGCAACTGTATCTGCAGATCCACAAGTTCGCGAAGCCTACATGGGCCGCGAAGCAGATGCAGCAGGAGCACACTAATGAGCCATAGTCATCGAGAAAAGATTCGCATTAGCAACCTTCACGCTTACTACGGTGAAAGTCACATCCTGCACGGTATCGACCTTCATGTTATGGAGGGAGAGCTTGTCACCCTGTTAGGGCGCAATGGTTCAGGGCGCTCTACAACCTTAAAAGCGATCATGAACCTGGTAGGCAAACGTAGCGGTCAGATCGTCATTAATGGCAATGAAACCATCAACATGGCTTCACACCGCATTGCCCATTTGGGACTTGGCTACTGTCCCGAAGAGCGTGGCATCTTCGCAAGCTTGAACGTAGAGGAAAATTTGATGCTTCCTCCAAATGTTCGCTCTGGCGGGATGAGCGTCGATGAAATTTTTGAGATGTTCCCTAACCTATATGAGCGCCGAATGAGTCAGGGCACGCGCTTATCAGGTGGTGAGCAGCAGATGCTTGCGCTTGCTCGCATTCTAAGAACAGGTGCCAACATCCTTCTACTTGATGAAATCACTGAAGGTCTTGCACCGGTTATTAACGACAAACTTGCCGATGTTCTTGTACAGCTTAAAGAGCGCGGCTTAACAATTTTGCTTGTTGAACAAAACTTCCGCTTTGCGGCTCCGATAGCTGACCGTCACTACGTGATGGAGCACGGACACATAGTTGAAGAGATTCAAGCAGATGAATTGGAAGCAAAAACAGAGCTTCTAAACAGCTACCTAGGCGTCTAATTAAACAGCCGAAGATAGTCAGATAACAAAAAAATCCAATGTGGAGAAAAGATGATGCGTAAAACACTACTCGCTTCAATGATCGCAGCTAGCATGGCAGCAACAGCGACTGCAGCAACTGTAGACGGCAAAGTTAAAATCGGTGTAATTGGCGACATGGGCGGCGTATACGCTGACGTTGGCGGCAAGGGTATGACCGAAGCTACTCAGATGGCTATCGATGATTTCGGTGGCAAAGTTCTTGGTCAGCCAATCGAACTTGTTTCAGCAGATTCACAGCTTAAGCCAGACGTTGCCTCTTCAATCGTTCGTAAGTGGGTTGAAGACGAAGGCGTAGACACCATCGGCGGCCTAGTATCTTCAGCTGTAACAGGCGCTGTAACTCAGGTGACTTCTGCGAACAAAAACATCGCACTGATCACTGGTTCAGCTTCACACTCTTTCACAGCTAAAGCAGGTGTTTGTTCTCCATACATCGCTCACTGGACATACAACGTAGCAGCTCTTGCAAACGGTACTGTTAAGAACATGGTTGCTGCAGGCAAGAAGAAGTGGTTCTTCATCACTGCTGACTACTCTTTCGGCCACGCGCTTGAAGGTGTTTCTAGCGGCGTAATCAAAGCGAACGGCGGTGAAGTAGTAGGTGCAGTTCGTGCTCCACTAGGTACAACAGACTTCTCTTCTTACGTACTACAGGCTCAGGCTTCTGGCGCTGAAGTTGTAGCACTTGCTAACGCAGGTAACGACACAACTAACGCTCTAAGAGCTGCTATCGAGTTCGGTCTAACAGAACAGTCTGATATCGCAGGTCTGCTTGTTTTCGCAACAGATACTAAAGCGATGGACGGCAATGTTGCTAAAGGCATGCGTCTAACAACTGGTTTCTACTGGGATATGGACGAGCAGACTCGTGAATGGAGCAACCGCTTCAAAGCGATCCACGGCTCAATCCCAACAATGGTTCACGCAGGTGCTTATTCAGCAACTATGAACTACCTGAAAGCTGTTGAAGCAGCAGGTACCGACGATGCTGACGCTGTTATGGCTAAGATGAAGTCTGCTAACCCAACTGACTTCTTCGCTCGTAACGCGTCTCTACGTGGCGACGGTCGTATGGTTCACGACATGCTTCTAGTAGAGATCAAAGATCCTGCAAACCGTAAATCTGAAGATGACATCTACGACATCGTAAAAGTTATCCCAGGTAACGAAGCTTACAACCCAATGAACCCAGAGTGTGATTTCTCTGCTAAGTAATTGCGGTTAAATAAAGGGGGAGTGCTTGGCGCTCCCCATCTTTCAGTTTGAGATCGGTAATAGCATGTTCGATATCAATATTATGGCGTTAAGCGGGCAACTGCTGGTAGGACTGATAAACGGTTCTTTCTACGCCCTTTTAAGTTTAGGTCTTGCCATCATTTTTGGTCTGTTGCGAATCATCAACTTCGCTCAGGGCGCAATGTATATGCTTGGTGCTTTTGCTGCGCTATTAGCATTCAAATGGACCGGTTTGAATTACTGGGCAGCACTTGTTGTCGTGCCAGTAACTGTCGGTGTATTGGGCATACTTATCGAACGTTTCTTAATCCGTCCGATCGCTAATTTAGACCATCTATACAGTCTACTTTTAACCTTCGGTATCGCTCTCATGCTGCAGGGTACTTTTACCCACATATTCGGTTCATCTGGTCAGAGCTACCCTGTGCCAGCTGAACTAAAAGGCGGTATTAAACTACCGTTCATGTACCTGCCTACTTACCGCGCTTGGATCATTGTTGCATCAGTTGTGGTCTGCCTAGGCACCTGGTTCATGATTGAAAAGACCAAACTTGGAGCTTACCTTCGCGCAGGTACTGAGAACCCTAAACTCCTTCAAGCCTTTGGTATTAACGTACCCTTGATGGTCACACTAACCTTTGGTTTTGGTGTGGCTCTAGCTGGTTTAGCCGGTGTTCTTGCAGCACCTGTCTACTCTGTATCACCGGATATGGGCTCTAGCATTTTGATTATTGTATTTGCCATCGTAGTCATTGGTGGCATGGGCTCCATCGGTGGCGCTATCGCTACCGGTTTAGGCATGGGGGTTGTTGAAGGTCTAACTAAATACTTCTACCCAGAAGCATCCACTACAGTCATTTTTGTTGTGATGATGCTGGTTCTGATGTTTAAACCTGCTGGTTTATTTGGAAAAGAGGCATAACAGATGAATACCAATATTCGAAATCTAATTATTGCCGTAGTAGTGCTTGGCGTGGCGCCCTACCTACTCTACCCAGTTTTTTTGGCTAAACTTCTCTGCTTTGCGCTATTTGCAGCCGCATTCAATCTACTTCTTGGTTATGCTGGCATCCTCTCTTTTGGCCACGCAGCCTTCCTAAGTACCGGCGGCTACATTACCGGATGGGCGATGATGAATCTTGGCGTATCAACTGAGATTGGTATTCTTATGGGTACCCTAGCTGGCGCACTACTTGGGGCAATTTACGGCAAATTGGCAATCAAGCGCGAAGGCATCTACTTTGCAATGGTTACCCTTGCTCTCGCTCAGTTAACCTTCTTCGTATACCTGCAATCTGATTTCACAGGTGGCGAGAACGGCATGCAGGGCATTCCCCGCGGTAACCTCTTTGGCCTCATCGACCTTACAGATAATGTCGCGATGTACTACACCGTCGCTGTCATCTTCCTGATTGGGTTTGCGATCATTCAGCGTACTGTGCACTCGCCTTTTGGCCAGGTTCTTAAAGCTATCCGCGAGAACGAGCCACGTGCAATCTCTCTGGGATACAACGTTAACAACTACAAGTGGCTGGCATTTATTATCTCATCTGCACTTGCAGCACTAGCGGGTTCAACCAAGACTATTGTCTTCAACCTAGCGTCACTTACCGATGCTCACTGGCACATGTCGGGTGAAGTTATCCTGATGACTCTAGTTGGTGGTGTAGGCACTCTCATGGGACCAGTGGTGGGGGCAGGTGTCATAGTAACAATGCAAAACTACCTATCTACAGGCGACCTAGGTAACTACATTCACATCATTATGGGTGCGGTGTTTGTTATCTGTGTACTTGCATTCCGCGCAGGTATTGTTGGCCAATTCAAAAAATTCAAAGAGCGTAACTTCTAACAATTTAAGTTACTCTCACAAGGGCTGACATTTTGTCGGCCTTTTTTATCTATTAAGACTAGGATATATCAATGCTCTACCTTGAAGACCTGAATGCCGGAGATAGATTTGAGAGTGAAAGCTATGAGATCACTGATGAAAATATCGTAGCCTTTGCTGAGCACTATGACCCACAACCCTTCCATCTATCAGATGAATCTGCGCAGGACTCCTTCTTTGAGAGCCTTGCAGCAAGTGGCTGGCAGGTGGGTTCTATCACTATGCGTCTGATTGCCAAATCCTTGCCGATTGCCTCAGGGGTTATTGGTGGTGGAGTCACCCTTCGCTGGCTAACACCAACGCGTCCTGGAGATGTACTACACGTTGAGACAGAGATATTAGAGGTAATCCCGTCTAAGTCGAAACCAGATCGCGGGGTGGTGAAGATTCATGCTAAAACCATCAACCAGCATGGCGAAACACGCCAAACATTCGATAGTTCGCTTTTGGTATTTCGCGCCAGCGCGGGAGTTAAAGGCGGTATTTACGCGCCAAAATAGTCAACTAATTTAAATGAGCAATCAACCAGATGTGGCATAGCGAAACGACCACCGTTAGATGAGTTCTCAATCTCCGATAATCGCCATCTTCAATCTGAGTATGATCCCAGGCCCACCAAACCAAAAAGGCAATTAACCCAACCCACAAACCTAAATAGAGGGGGAGTAAAAGTGCCAACCAGGCTAAAAGTGAAGGGAGCATGCAAATGGCCAAACGAGCATCAGAAGCAAAGTTGCTATCCCGCATAGCAACTCCCCAGTGAATCCCTCCTAAAAACGAGAGGATCACAGCGGAATAACTCATAAAAGCCGAGACAGACGCTGCATCTTCAAACTGAAAAGCCAATCCGACGAAAGGGATCAACCCGGCGTAACCCAGGCGGTGTGCTAACTTAATCACGCGAAATACTCTTAACTGTTTCTATCAGTTACGCAGCTGTCGGTATTCAGGATCTTATGTACGATATTTTGCTTGCTGTACTGAAAACGCTAAATCAGCTAGTCTGGATTCAATATCCACACAATTAAAAGTAATGCTTTTATGAGCCTCATCAGAACAATTCGTTCAGCATCAATTAGTTACGCGCTCTGCTTTTTAGCCTCTCAACACGTATTTGCAGATTCTGAAATTACAGTATCTGGCATCTCACAAGATTTGCTTAATCAACTAACGATCATCACAGATGGTTCGACGATTGACCTCGAACAGTCAATACAGCACCAACTTGAATCAAGGGGATATTTTCTAGCAACTGTTCACCTTACAGGTGAAGCTACTATGGATGTGGATCTTGGCTATGTTGCTGAGGTAAGGATTCAGGGTATTGATGGGAAAAACAGCAATGCGATTGCGAATATTATCCAGCCGCTGATTGATCGCCATGCTAACCAAATTGCAGAATTTGATTACGCACAAGAGGTCATCAATGATCTACCGGGACTAAAGGCTAGCTTTGCTTTTGAGCCTATGCCGGATGCCTCTGGCTTTTTGCTCTCTATCCTAGGGGAAGAGATAAAGCAGCAAGGGCACATCACGATTGATAACATTCCTAGAGAATTAGGTGAAAAAACTCGAACAACTCTTTCACAAGATTTCTACAGCGTTTTTCAGGGCGGCGATGCTTTAAGGTTTGATATAGCGAGTGTAAATGGCAAAAACCCAGACAGCACAAACCTTGATCTCTCTTACCAGCTACCCATCTCTGCATCAGGTTCATATATAGAGCTAGACTACTCAGACTTTGAAACACAAAACGGCAATTCATATTCAGGTAAATCCTATGGTGCACTTTTAGGCTTTCCTCTTGAACGCTCACACAGCACTGCCGATTATTTACTTGTGGATTTAAATCATATTAACGAAAGCAGTTCACCAAGCTCGGCGGGTGATGACATCGTCACTAGCGGCGAAGTCATATTACTTAAACATCTACATGATATTGATGGAAACTCTTCAACCAACTCAATCTCTTTAGTCAGTGGACACTCAAAACTAGAGAATGATTTCACCCTACTTCGTGGCGAATACGGAAGGGTTTTCCAGCTGCGTGAGATATCAGATTCAACGGAATTGAAGGTTGAAGTGAATGCCCAATTTGGTGGCTCTTCGACACCTCATACACACCTCTTCTTATTGGGTGGGACAGATTATTTGAGAGGTTATGCAAGTTCTGAATTTGCTGGCGAGTCAGGTATTAAAGCACTATTCGAAATAGGCCAACTCCATGTAGGACCAACAGAAAATATTACACAAATAACGCCCTTCGCATTCTTTGATGTTGGATACGTTAATAACCATAGAAGTTCAGGAAATCAGAGACCTAAAAATGATTCGCTTGCGAGCATCGGTGTCGGCTCGCGCATGAGTGCATACGGTTTCTATATTGATGCATCAATTGGCGTGCCGTTACTTGAGGGGCGAGATGGTAAAACACCATCTCCGGCGGCTTACCTAAGAATTACTAAGGGGTGGTAAACATGAAAACACTTAAAAACTTATCCCTCACACTGATTCTTTTAAACGTTATGCCTAGTTTCGCTGGTGATGGAGTCTGTCCTGCAGATAGACAGGATGTTTGTACTAAAGTCATTGAAGTGCTGAACGATGCACTCAACAAAGGCCTCATCACCAAGGATCAATGGGATTACGAACACCTTCATCTTGATATTGATTTTGCAACCTACCAGCGAATGGGCTTAGAGAGCCAATTCGGTGGACAGGGAAGAGGTATCACTAGCAATCAGCCAGAGCACATGCTGATTAAAGATATACTGACCAAACAAACAGATAAGGAATTTTTTGATTTAGTACTGGGTGTACTTGATGAAGCAAAGCTAGCCTGGGGCCAAGGAGGAAAGACACTACCAAGGTTTTATATCGCGGCACCTGATGGTAGTGAATCGGTATCTGCAGCAATTGATAAAACTGCACCACCTGTAACACCTGCAACACCTATGATGACTCTAAATCCTGCTGTTCAGGCACCTTCGCCACCGGTTACTCCAATTATTGTGTCTTTAAACTATGGCAAAGGACCTTCAGGCGTTGGACCAATAGCTGGAAAAGCGCCTGATATAGTTGGGGCGTCAGGAGGTTTAAAAGTCCCACCCAAACCTGCTGCACAGACTGTACCAACGCCAAAGCCTACTCCAGTTGCTGCTCCAAAGCCTTTACCTGCGAAAACGCATAAGATTGCTTCTACTAACAGTAAAGTGGTGGCTTACCATCTGATGCAAACTAGCAAAGGCTCAAAGGGGCTACATAAAACAGTTTCAATAGTGAAACAGCATCCATCGAAACCAACTGATAACAAGACACATAAAAAAAGTGATGTTTCTAAGTCTCATCCTGAAATGCCAGTTTCTAAAAAACCAGGTGCTCCTCATCTTCAAGATGAGAAATCCTTCTCGCAAGATGAAAGCGGAAGGCTTTGGAGTTGCACTATCAGTGATATGGGGATGCGGCGTATGGTAGATATCCACGGTAATAAAATCGTTACTGGCCACTCAGAGACGTTGCAATACAGTAGCCGTTTGCTCAACCACGTACCTGGCCTACATGTTCGAGACAACCGATGCTTGATTACAGTGCATAAATAACAACGAAGGAGAGACAGTAAGTGTAGGCAATAGAATTTTAATCTATTCGATATTCTGTATCTGCTCGCGCATCTGTTCGATCAAAACCTTAAGCTCAACCGCGCTTTGAGTCGTTGCGACGACAACGGATTTGGAGCCCAGTGTGTTAGCCTCACGGTTCAACTCTTGCATTAGAAAATCCAGCTTACGACCGATTGGCCCCTTCTCTTTTAAGATGCGTCTCACTTCCGTGACATGGGTATCTAGACGGTCCAGCTCTTCTGCAACGTCGGCACGTTGTGCTAACAGCACCACCTCTTGCTCAAGACGTTCGGCGTCAAGATCGACACCTAACTGCGACACTCTTTCGACCAGATTCGCTTTTTGATTTTCAATGATTTGTGGCATTTTTGATCTTATTTCGCCGACGATCGACGCAATAGATTGTAACCTTTCCTCAATCAAACCGGCCAGCTCAACCCCTTCGCGCTGACGACCCTCAATGAGTTGGGCCAATGCGTCATCAAACAGTGAAAGCGCGGCTTTGCCCACTTCACTAGGATCAGCTGAAGTGCTGTTCATCACGCCCGGGAATTGAAGCAGAGCCAAAGGATCAACCCTTCCCTCTGAAGCACCACTGAGTTTAATCTGCTGTAGCGCTTCATTAATCTGCTGCAACCGCACTTGATCCACTTGAACACTCTGCTGACCCACCGATTCATGGAACCGAAGCGAACATTCAACTTTGCCGCGGGCCAGGCGTTTGCGCAGCTTGTCGCGAATGGCTATCTCGTGCTGACGCATAAAGTCTGGAAGTTTGAAATGAGGCTCTAAGAAACGCTGATTAACCGAACGAATTTCCCAAACCAAGGTACCCCATGAAAATTCAGCTTCTGAACGGGCAAAAGCGGTCATACTCTGTGTCATATACTGTCAAACTCGATTACCATAGATTGATTGTCACTATAACAGCCGATGCCGGCACTTTTAAGGTACCTACATGAGCTCTCCACTCTCTGATCAATTGAAAAACCTAGGTTTAGATGCAATGCGCCCAAGTGGGCGTCAACCAGACCAAATGCGCGACGTTAAAGTCACTCGTAATTTTACAATGCATGCAGAAGGTTCGGTTTTGATCGAGTTTGGCAATACAAAAGTCCTTTGTAATGCGTCAGTTACTCGAGGTGTACCTCGCTGGTTGCGCGGATCAGGCTCAGGTTGGGTAACCGCTGAGTATGGCATGCTGCCTCGTGCAACCAATAGCCGCACCGATCGTGAGGCATCGCGCGGTAAGCAGTCAGGACGCACGCTTGAGATTCAGCGCCTGATCGGCCGTTCACTGCGTGCTGCGATTGATCTAGATAAGCTAGGCGAGAACACCATCACCATCGACTGTGATGTTCTGCAAGCAGATGGTGGTACTCGTACAGCCTCAATTACCGGTTCGTACATTGCGCTGATTGATGCGATCAACGAACTGAAAAAAGACAAAAACGGCGCACTTAAAGGCAACCCGATTAAAAACCAAGTCGCAGCTATTTCGGTGGGCATCTATAAAGGCCAAGCGGTATTGGATTTGGATTATGCAGAAGATTCAACAGCCGAAACTGATATGAACGTCGTCATGACTGAAACCGGCGGTTTTGTTGAAGTCCAAGGCACAGCAGAAGGTGCTCCTTACACTCAAGATGAACTGAATCAGTTGCTAACCTTAGCTAAGAAAGGCATTGAAGAGCTCACAGCAATCCAAAAAGCCTCACTGGCGTAAGCAACTAAAATTTAATTTCCTGGAACTAAGAATGACTATCAAACAACTCGCTACAGCTCTATCTTTGATGATTTTCAGCAGCATGGCGTTTGCCCATACTGGTGAAGGTATCAACACAGGTTTTGCATCTGGCTTCTGGCACCCCATCATGGGTTGGGATCATGTCGTTGCAATGGTTGCAGTCGGCCTTTGGGGTGCTTTTTTAGGCGCACCCGCCATCTGGATACTTCCGGTCGTTTTTCCACTGGTCATGGCAATTGGCGGTGCTTTAGGCATTGCCGGTATGCCGCTTCCTGCAGTGGAGACGGGTATTGCGCTTTCGGGTGTGGTTCTTGGTCTGCTGATTGTCTTTGCTGTTAAGGCACCGCTATGGATAGCCGCTGTGATCGTGGGCATCTTTGCGATCTTCCATGGTCACGCTCACGGCACAGAGTTCCCAACAGAGTTTAACGCTTACGGTTATGCCGTTGGATTTGTTATTGCGACTGGTCTACTGCACCTTATCGGTATCGCGTTCGGCTTCCTAACCAAACTCGATTTTGGTGCGAGTTTGGTTCGTCTAGGTGGGGCGATCATTGCATTAGTTGGTGCTGGCTACCTATTTGGTGTGCTTTAACGTATGGTCTATCCATCACGCTCAATACTGCTTCTTTTGACCTCAGTGTTACTGCCTAACCTGGCAGTAGCGCATAGTTTTGGGGCTGGCACCGATCAATTTGCTAGTTTTGTTGAAGGGGCCAGCGTGGTGATCTTTGATCAAGTCACTCTATTTGCCACCCTCTCTTTAGGCCTAATGATTGCACTGTGGAAGAATCGCGGTGTGGTTCAAGCCCTTCCCCTCTTTGTTGTGGGGTTAGTCTTGGGCTTTTTACTGGCGCCTTCAGTAACCACCTGGGTGATGATGGGGGCTACGGTTGTCGGCGCTATCACTGCAACCCTGGGTGCTAGCTTGAACCAGCAGTTCAAACCGCTAACACTGATCCTTGCACTGTTTACTGGCCTGCTTGTCCAGATGGTCTCTTTGGAGGGGCATGTCTGGATGGAGTTAAGCGTCTCCATCTATGTCGGTGTGACACTTGGGGCGATATTGCCAGTGATGCTTGGCGCCGCAACCGGTGAGTTACTACTGGAAAAGCTGCCCGCAACCTTTTCACGAATTGCCGTCAGGGTAGCCTGCTCTTGGCTCGCAGCGATTCAGATCATGATGTTAGCTTTCTTCTCGCGCTAACAATAAAATACCCTCGTAAAGAGGGTTTCTAAAATCCAATTCTCAATTAAAAATCGAGATCGTAATCCACGATGTAGGGTGCATGCTCAGAGAACTGCTGACCTTTGTAGATACTGCAGTGCTGAATGGTTTTACGCAGACCTTGAGTCGTAATCTGGTAATCCAAGCGCGCACCTTCATTTAGCTCACGGGCACGGTTGTAGTCTGGCCACCAAGTGTATTCGCGATCCGCTTTTGTACACTCACGCATTGTGTCGACGTAGCCCATTTCACCGAATAGCTCCTCCATGAACTCACGCTCTTCTGGAAGGAATCCAGATACGGTCTGATTGGCATACCAGTTACTCAAGTCGACCGGTTTGTGCGCAATTTTCATGCTACCGGCGAAGATGAATTCACGACGCTTGCGAAGAGTCTTCTCAAAGTGACTTTCAAATTGCTCAATGAACTTCTCTTTCTCTGCTTGAGCGTCTGGTCCTTTGAGACCCGATGGAACATTAAAAGAACCGACGCTGAATCGTTCGAAGTCAGCCTGAATATAACGGCCTTGGAAATCGCACTGTTCAAAACCTAAGCCGATCATAATCGCTTTAGGTAGACGGCGGGTGTAGATCGCTACACCGCTGTAGTCATCATCAAAGGCTTCAAAGAAGTAGGCTTCGTAACCCTCAGGGTGGTAGCGAGAATCATCTAATTGATACTCACGTGCACGAATGTTTTGCAAGCAGACAACATCCGCATCCTGCTTAACCATCCAATCGAAAAAGCCCCGATCAGCGGCTTGAACAATGCCTTGAGTATTAAAAGTAATTACGCGCATGAGTTCGAAGCGCTCCGTATAACTATTGTTGTTAGACTAAAGATTGCAATTGTAGCGATAGATTCATAAAAACGGAATTTTTTAAAGCTGAAAGAAGTTGGTTTGGGAGTTGAACTCTGTTCAGGTATCCTACGCGGATTAAACCCAGTTCTAAGGATTTCACTATTATGCAAAGCTACCAGCGTGAGTTCATCGAATTCGCAATCGAAAAAGGCGTTCTTAAATTTGGTGAGTTCACCCTAAAATCGGGTAGAACTAGCCCTTACTTTTTTAACGCAGGCCTTTTCAATACCGGTGATGCCATAGCAAAACTGGGTCGTTTCTATGCAGCGGCAATTGAAGACGCGAAGATCGATTACGACGTCATGCTTGGGCCTGCTTACAAAGGCATTCCCCTTGCAACAACGACCGTCGTTGCACTGGCAAATGATTTCGGTAAAGACGTTCCTTATGTTTTTAACCGCAAAGAGGTTAAGGATCACGGTGAAGGTGGCAACCTAGTGGGCGCACCACTCGCTGGCCGTGTTCTGATCATCGACGATGTCATTACCGCGGGTACCGCTATCCGTGAGGTGATGACGCTGATCGACGAAAATGGTGCAACACCAGCCGCCACGGTGATCGCACTGAACCGTATGGAACGAGGTACAGGTGAGCTTTCCGCCATTCAGGAAGTTGAGCGTGACTACAACATGCAAGTTGCTAGCATCATTTCCTTAGATGATCTCGTTGAGTACCTTGAAGAGCAAGGTGGTCGTGATGCTGAGTTAACGGCCATTCGAGCCTACCGTGACGAATACGGAATCAGCGCATAACTTATGCAGTTTAAAGCAGTCCTACTTAGATCAATACTCACGCTGAGTCTGGCTGCTTTTGCATCCTCACAAGCCGTTGCAAACACACTTACTGTGTTTGCAGCAGCGAGCTTAAAAAATGCGATCGATGAGATCACAGAACATTACGAGGCAGACCATTCAGACTCGATTGTTGTCTCTTATGCGGGGTCTGCCACCTTAGCACGTCAAATAGAGATGGGCGCACCAGCCGATATTTTCATCTCTGCCAACACTGCCTGGATGGATTACCTATCTGATAGGGCGCTAATTAATGAACCGACTCGCTTCAACCTTGCCAGTAATCAGTTGGTACTGATAAGTCATACTCCAGACGCAAAACTCACCCTCACCAGGTCGCAAGAACTGCTCGATTGGCTGGACAATGAATACCTGGCCATGGGTCTTGTGGAATCTGTACCTGCTGGCATTTACGGTAAGCAAGCACTTACTTATTTTGATCTTTGGGACCCCCTTAAGCAGCAAGTCGCTCAATCAGACAATGTGCGGTCTGCACTTGCATTAGTTGCTTCAGGTGAAGCACCTTTAGGGATCGTCTATCACTCGGATGCGGTGGCTGAACCCAAGGTCTCAATAGCTGCCACCTTCCCTACAGAGTCCCATGACAGAATTCTATATCCGGTTGCGGCTGTTACAGAGAGTGATAAATCAACCGCGGCATTTTTAGAGTTTTTGCGCTCAGAGCAGTCTAGGGCGATACTAGAGCGCAACGGCTTTTTAATGGATTCGCAACAACGTGACTGATTGGCTAGGCCCCAACGAGTGGGCGGCAGTTCTCCTATCAATTAAGGTAGCTTTTTGGGCAACACTGCTTAGCCTGCCTGTGGCCATTGGCGTTGCCTATCTTCTGGCGAAAAAGGAGTTTGCAGGGAAACAGCTTCTCAACGGAATTGTCCATCTACCCTTGATCTTACCGCCCGTTGTAACGGGTTATCTGCTGTTAATGACCTTCGGAAAACGCACGCCTGTCGGATCATTCCTTGCTGAGTGGGGAATTGAGTTTGCTTTCCGCTGGAGCGGTGCCGCATTAGCAGCAGCCATCATGGCTTTTCCATTACTGGTTCGCGCTATTCGTCTCTCCATTGAAGCCATTGATCCTAAATTAGAGGAAGCGGCCGCAACCCTGGGTGCCTCAAGGCGCTGGGTGTTTATCACCATCACCCTACCTTTAATGCTTCCTGGTGTGATCGCCGGCTCCGTTCTGGGCTTTGCCAAAGCGATGGGTGAGTTTGGAGCCACCATCACCTTTGTATCGAATATTCCAGGTCAGACTCAGACACTCCCTTCGGCTATCTATGCGTTTCTTCAGGTACCCGGTGGTGAAAGCTCTGCGACCAAACTGGTGATCATCTCTATTATCATTGCGATGAGTGCACTTCTTGCCTCTGAATGGCTGTCACGTCGTATGAGCCGGAGGTTGCAGTCATGACACTGTCAGTCACTTTGCAGCAGTCGATGCCAAACTTCTCGCTTGATATAGCCTTTGAAGCCCCCAGTGGCATCACGGTTCTATTTGGCGAGTCAGGTTCAGGGAAAACCACCACAATCAATGCGATAGCCGGCTTGCAAAGCAACAGCCAAGGCCGCGTCACTCTGTCCGATCGGGTGTTATTTGATAGCGCTTCAAACACGAGCTTAAAGCCCTATCAACGCAACATTGGCTACATTTTTCAAGAGAGCCGACTCTTTCCACATCTGACAGTAGAGCAGAATCTAAATTACGCGAAACGCTTCAATAAGGTCGACAAAAGCGTCGATTTTTACCAGATCGTCGAACTTTTAGGTATAAAACCCCTACTTAGGCGAACGCCAAATTCACTCTCTGGTGGTGAAAAACAGCGTGTTGCGATTGGTCGTGCGTTATTAAGCGCACCAGATCTTATTCTGGCCGATGAACCCCTTGCAGCACTCGATGGCGCCCGAAAAGCGGAGCTACTCCCCTACTTCAAAAAATTAAACCGGGAATTGGGTATTCCTATGCTCTACGTAACCCACTCACCCGAAGAGGTATTAGAGCTGGCTGACCATGTCATCGCACTGGAGCAGGGCCGCATTGTGACTCAAGGGCCTGCGCGAGAGGTGATGGCCAACAGCAAGGTCGCGCGAACCGCCAATCGTGCGATCAAGTCGACACTGACAACCCAGTTAGTGGCACAACACCCCGATGGACTGTCCGAGCTTCAAGTGGCCAGCGAAACACTCTATGTGCCGACCCTTGATGCACCCATAGGTTCAGCGGTCTGCCTTGAACTGGTCGCGAACGATCTAATCCTATCGACCGCAAAAGTGGCAGGCATCTCTGCCTTGAATCAGGTTTCCGGAAGGGTTGAATCCATTGAAACGACTTCATCGAGTGATGTACTTATTAACGTGTGCATTGCAACAGATATCGTCTCAACACACATCACCAAACGCTCCCTTAACAATCTAAACCTCAAGATCGGCGATCCCTGCGTTCTGATCATAAAATCGGTCAACATCTGCCCCTCTAACCGCTGCCAAGGTTGAGATTTTCTCAACTAGTCGTGAGCATTTATCGTTAAGACTTTAGATATATATCAATTACTTTTGACTATATAACCGATTACAATTCTGAAACTTTGTGCAGTGCACATAATTTTTGTGCTTAATTTGTCTACTGGAGGCATCCCCGATGATTTCAGAATCGGTTGTGGAACTATCGCGTTGGCAGTTTGCTATTACCGCGATGTATCACTTTCTATTTGTACCACTGACCCTCGGTCTATCCTTCCTGCTGGCCATCATGGAATCTGTCTATGTCATGACCGGCAAGCAGATCTACCGCGATATGACCAAATTCTGGGGTAAGTTGTTCGGTATTAACTTCGCGCTAGGTGTGACCACCGGTTTGACCATGGAGTTCCAATTTGGAACCAACTGGGCCTACTACTCGCACTACGTGGGCGACGTCTTTGGTGCACCGCTGGCGATTGAAGGTCTGGTAGCCTTCTTCCTTGAATCCACTATGATCGGCCTGTTCTTCTTCGGTTGGGATCGCCTGAGCAAGGTACAGCACCTTGCTGTGACCTGGTTGGTCGCACTGGGCTCTAACTTCTCTGCGTTGTGGATTTTGATCGCCAACGGTTGGATGCAGAACCCTGTTGGGGCCTACTTCAACTTTGAAACCATGCGCATGGAGATGGACAGCTTCGCGGAAGTCCTGCTAAACCCAGTGGCGCAGGTTAAGTTTGTTCACACTGTCTCTGCAGGTTATGTAACGGGCGCTATCTTCGTTCTAGCCGTCAGCAGCTACTTCATGCTGCGTAACCGTGACATTCCATTTGCACGTCGTTCATTCGCGATCGCTTCAGCCTTCGGTTTAGCCTCTGCGATCTCTGTCATCGTGTTAGGTGACGAATCTGGCTACGAAGTGGGCGAAGTGCAGAAGGTTAAATTGGCAGCGATCGAGGCGGAGTGGGATACACACCCAGCACCTGCAGCCTTTACCGTTGTCGGCCTTCCCAATGAAGAGACCATGACAACTGACTACGCTCTGAAAATTCCGGGCGCCTTGGGTCTAATTGCAACCCGCTCCTTGGATGAGGAGGTTACCGGTATTAAAGATCTAGTGGCTCATGCTGAAGATCGCATTCGCAACGGCATTGTCGCTTATGGCCTTCTAGAGAAACTGCGTAACGGTGAAGACACTCCTGAAAATCGTGCTGCGTTCTCTAAAGTCAGCGTTGATCTGGGCTACGGTCTGCTGTTGAAGCGTTACACGCAGGCGGTTGTTGACGCGACCGAAGAGCAGATCAAACTGGCGGCTCGGGACACCATTCCACAGGTGGCTCCGATGTTCTGGACCTTCCGTGTCATGGTCGGTGCAGGCTTTACGATGCTGCTTCTATTTGTCCTAGCCTTCTACTACACCGCTAAGCGTAAGGCTTACCAGACACGTTGGTTGCAGTGGTTCGCACTGCTCTCTCTACCGCTTCCTTGGATTGCCAGTGAGATGGGTTGGTTCGTTGCTGAATTTGGCCGTCAACCTTGGGCGATCGGTGAAATTCTTCCGACCTATGTCGCAACCTCTCACCTAACTGAGACGGATCTGTGGATGAGCTTGGCGGGCTTTATTGGACTCTACACTCTGTTCTTGGTCATCGAGATCTACCTGATGGTGAAATACATCCGCAAAGGCCCAAGCGCCTTGCAGACTGGCCGTTACCACTTTGAACAGAACACAGCGACTCAAGGAGCTTAATGATGTTTGATTACGAAACGCTTCGACTTGTTTGGTGGCTGCTGGTTGGTGTACTGCTGATTGGTTTTGCCATTGCAGACGGCATGGATTTGGGTACTGCTATGATGATCCCTGTATTGGGTAAAACGGACACTGAGCGCCGCGTCATCATCAATACCATCGGGCCTCACTGGGACGGTAACCAGGTGTGGTTAATCACTGCCGGTGGTGCCATCTTTGCCGCTTGGCCACTGGTTTACGCAACAGCATTCTCTGGCTTCTACTGGGCCATGCTACTGGTACTGTTCGCACTATTCTTCCGTCCTGTCGGATTTGAGTACCGCTCTAAGAAGGACTCTGTCGCTTGGCGTCGCAACTGGGACTATGCACTGGCAGTGGGCTCGTTTGTTCCATCACTGGTCTTTGGTGTGGCATTCGGCAACCTATTCTTAGGCGTGCCCTTCTACTTTGACGAGTTTACCCGCCCAATCTACACCGGTTCTTTCTGGGCTCTGTTGAACCCATTCGCCATTGTCTGTGGCCTAGCCAGCGTGGTAATGCTTGCTCTGCAGGGTGCAACTTGGTTGCAGATGCGTGCCGGCGGTGAGGTTCAAGGCCGCGCTCAAACTATGGCAACTCTGCTAGGTCCGGTTCTAACGGTACTCTTAGCGGTTGCGGGTGCATGGTTGTACTACGGTATTCCTGGTTACGAAATCAGCTCTGCTGTCGTGGGTGATGCTCCTTCTAACCCGTTGAGCAAAACCGTAACGACCACTGACAACTGGTTCGGTAACTACACCGATTACCCAATCCTTTGGACATTGGTAGCGGCATCTGTGGCACTCCCTCTGCTAACAAGCTTAATGGCTAAAGCGGGTAAAAGTGGTTTTGCCTTTACGTTGAGCTCACTGGCGATCGCAGCGATCATTCTTATGACCGGTTTCACCCTATTCCCATTCGTGATGCCTTCATCGACTGATCTAGCCAGCGCTCTAACGCTGTGGGATGCGACGTCGAGTGAACTGACACTTGAGATCATGTTCTGGGTGGCTCTGTTCTTTGTACCGATCATTTTGGGTTACACCTTCTGGGGCTACTACAAAATGTGGCGTCGAATTGAACCTGAGTTCATCGAACAAAACAGCGTTTCAAACTACTAGGAGATTAAGAAGATGTGGTATTTTGCTTGGATCCTTGGCGTACTCCTAGCCTGCAGCTTCGGCATCATCAACGCGATGTGGTTGGATGCTGAAGAGGAGCAGCGCGCAGACGATTAATCTGTACGCTCTAGCTGTACGTAATCAAGGGGCTTTCGAGCCCCTTTTTTTGTAAATCTTAGTGAGTGTTAAGTTGGCCAGACAACGAAAATCCAACCCGACCGCAATCCTCGATCAGCACCAGTTTGATCTGAAGGGTTCCATGCGCCTGTCGCTGCTATTGGGCGTGATTCAAACGCTTTGTACTATTGGATTCGCCTACTGGGTCGCTCTGTTGATCGATCAGGTATTAACTCAGGGCAGCTTAGATCACAGCCCGCTTCTTTTAGTCGCTGCGGCCTTCCTCATTCTTGCCGTTAAAGCGGCTGCATCACTCTGGCAATCGACTATCAATCTGCGCAACTCAGTCACCATCCGCGATCGCTTGCGAGAGCAGATTCTTAGCCTCAGTTTTAAAACTGGGATTTCGCTCTTCCCTGCTTTCAAGCCGGCACAACTGGCCAACCTGCTGACCAGTGAAGTCGACAAGCTCAAAGAGTATTACGCAGAGTTTAAGATTCAAAAGCAGATGGCTGTATGGACTCCCGTTTTGATTCTAATTGCCGCTAGCTTTGTGAACTGGTTAGTGCCGCTGATTTTGTTGCTGACCACGCCTTTGATTCCGATCTTTATGATCATTGTCGGTAATAAAGCGGGGGAAGCGTCACGCAACAACTTAGAGCAGCTCAATCGGCTTGGCCATCTACTCGAAGATCGTCTTCGTAACGTCGATCTGCTTCAGCAAGAGAGAGCCGTCGATAGAGAGACCGAGGCGTTGCATCATCAATCGGATCAGTTCCGTATTAGCACGATGAAAGTTCTGCGTTTGGCGTTTCTGTCCGGGACGCTCTTGGAGTTTTTTGCCGCGATCAGCGTGGCACTGGTCGCAGTCTATTTAGGACTCTTCTTTTTGGACAAATACTCTCTCGGTGCATGGGGAACAGACATCAGTTTTGCTGAAGGTGCCTTTCTATTGATGCTAGCGCCCGAATACTACTTACCCCTGCGTAAGATGGGCGCGCTATACCACGCAAAATCGAACGCACGGGCTGTCGCCGAGCAAATTGAGCAACTCAAACAGGCCGCTGAACCGTCAAGTGTAGGTAGTGAAGCTTCACAAGCAGGCTCTTTTAAAGCATCGATAAAAATCGAAGGCTTAGTATCAGGTAGTGATCAAGCCATTCATAAACCAGTCTCTGTGGAGCTTAAAGCCGGTGAATCACTTCTGATTGAAGCACCTTCAGGCACAGGAAAAACGAGCTTACTCGATACCCTAGCAGGGCTTCGTCCCCCACTATCTGGGGCCGTATCTGCTGACGAAATAACAATCGAACCCTACAACAACCCTCACTGGCAGCAGACCATTGGATACATAACCCAGCACCCAGAACTGATCTATGGTTCGTTAAGGGAGAACCTCTGCTTAGGTAAGAGTTACTCTGATGATGACATTTGGGCTGCCCTAGGATCGGCTCAATTAGAAACCGTCGTTAAGCAACTTCCGCAGGGTTTGGACTACTTCATCACGGACTCTGGGCACTTTCTATCGGGAGGTCAGACACAACGTCTTTCGATTGCGCGAGCGCTTCTGCATCGACCTAAACTACTGCTTCTTGATGAACCTGTAGCGAACTTAGATGTTGATACCGCCGAATTGTTTATGAATGCTCTAAACCAGTATGTTGAACAGGGTGGCATGATCATCATGGCCAGTCACCGCACCAATCGCTTCAACTTCACGCAACGACTTACTTTAGCTAAGGCGGAGGTAGAGGCATGAAACGACACTACTGGTCTCTACTGCTAGCAGAGCGAGGCGTCTTTCTACTCGGCTTAACCCTATCCATTGTCACTGCATTTGCCGGTATTGCTCTATTGGCAGTCTCTGGTTGGTTTATCAGTGCTGCAGCCTTAGCAGGCGTGACGGCAGCCGCCGCTCATGCATTTAACTTTTTCACTCCGGGTGCCATTGTTCGTGGCCTCTCCATTGCGCGAACGGCTGGTCGCTACGGAGAGCGATTGGCCAACCACGAAGCAACCTTTAGGCTCATATCGACGCTAAGACGCGATATCTTCTCTCGATTAGCCAACAGCCAAAACATCAGTGCACGGATGAATCGACACGACAGTGCGAGTCAGATGCTGCAGGATATTCAAAACATTGAAGGGATCCATCTGCATTCGCTCGTGCCTGCCATTACCGCTCTCTTTTCAGCGCTTGGGTTTATTCTGGTTACGGCTCTGTTTCTACCCGGTCTAGCGATAGCTAGCCTGCCATTAATTCTATTAGCTTTGATCGGAATTCCTTGGCTCTATGCTAAAGCGGTTCTGGAGCCCGAGTCTGAGCTGCATCTGAGTCGAAATGCACTCTGGTCACGCGCCAGCGGTATCTTCTCAAGCTTGCGCCTGCTCACCCTGTCGCAGCAGCTTGAACATGAGGGCAATAGGTTGCGCCAGCAGAGCCGACAGTCGGATCTATTCGAACTCCAAGCCCTAAAGCGCCAGCAACTCATCAACCTTCTATCGCAATTGATTAATTTATCTTTGGTCGGCTTAACACTGCTCATGGCTCTGCAGGCCTATCTCACGGGTGAACTGGCCGGCGCATTAATCTTTATGTTGCTGCTGTTATCTCTCGGAACCATTGAGGTCTTTGCCGCTGCAAATGGAGCCATCTCGCACCTTCTGTTAGGCCAACGCGCTTTAAGTCGCTTAGGCAAAAGTAGTAAAAATCAGCAAAACTTCGAAGAAAAACGCACTATATGCATAGAAAAGCCCTATTTTGGTATCTCAATCAAAGAGCTCTCATACGCTTATGAGGGGAGTGCACAGAGCGTCTTCGAAGCGCGATCTGTTGAGTTTAATCAGCTAGGTTTAAACTGGATTGCCGGACAGAGTGGCCGAGGCAAAACCACCCTACTTCGATTAATTGCCGGTGAACTTGAGCTACAGCAGGGCAGCCTGATCGTTGAAGGTACCGCCTTATCTCAAATCGCTTATCTACCTCAACGAGTACAGATTGTTCGCTCTACACTGCGTCACAACCTAGACTTCACTGGCCAAAGAAGCGACGAAGAGATTATCAGTGCACTGCAAAAAGTAGAGCTAGGCGAATGGGTCGAATCACTACCCAAGCAACTCGACACTTGGATTGGACCAGGTGAATGGGAGCCATCTGGCGGTGAGTTAAAACGCATTGGTTTGGCGCGTCTGCTTCTGAAACAGGCTGACATCCTGCTGTTAGATGAGCCCTTCGCTGGAATGGATGCTGAGCTTCAATCCACCATCGTCAATTCGCTACGAGATCTTTGGCAACATAAGCTGGTTATTCTGGTATCACATGATCTTGAGCAACGAGCTTCGCAGGACGCCTTACACCAGCTGTAGTGAGATATTGTTATGAAAACCCCTATTACACTCCTAACAGGCTTTTTAGGCAGTGGAAAAACCACACTGCTGAATCATCTTATCAACCAGCCAGAGCTGTCCGATACGCTGGTGATCATCAATGAATTTGGCGAAATCGCCTTGGATCATCTGCTGGTGGCTGAGAGCAACGAGAACGTCTTGATGGAGATGGACAGCGGGTGCATGTGTTGCACGGTGCGGGGTGATCTGGTCAACACGCTTCACGAAGTAACCGCACAAATGTCAGAGCCTGAGGGTCGACAATTCAAACGCATCATCATTGAGACTACTGGGTTGGCAGACCCTGCGCCCATCATTCACACTCTGATGACCGATCGCTGGATTGCTGAAGCCTATCAATTAGATGGTGTTGTCACGACGGTCGATCTGGCTACGGGGTCACACACCTTAGATCAGCACAAAGAGTCCGTAAAACAGGCTGCTTTGGCAGACCTGCTGCTACTCACCAAAGGGGATATGGCCGATGAAGTGGCAAAGGAGGCGTTAATCAGCCGACTTACCCAAATCAACCCCAGTGCGCGTAAGCTTGAGGTGGCCAGCGGTCAAGCAGACCCTAATCAGCTGCTCAACCTAGGATTGTTCACTACTGAGGGTAAGCTAACCGATGTAGAGGCCTGGTTAAAAGAGGAGGCCTATTCTGAACAACATGATCACCACCATGACCATGATTGCCATCAGCATGGCTGCGATCATGATCATGCCAAACGTCATGGTGACAACATCGAATCCTTCTGCCTGACCGTTGAAAAGCCGATTAGCAAAGAGGCGCTTCAAGATTGGATGCAGTTATTGATGAGTCTAGTCGGCAGCAACATCCTACGTATCAAAGGCTTACTAAATATTGAAGGCGTTGAAGAACCCTTGGTCATTCATGGGGTACAGCAACTGTTTCACCCACCCGTTCCTCTACCAGCTTGGCCAAACGATGATCAGAGAACACGATTAGTGTTTATCACGCAAAACGTCAGCAAAGAGTTTATCGAGAACACGTTTAAGGAGCTGATTGATATTGCGGAGCCGTCAACTAAAAACCCCATGAAATAACGACATTTCATGGGGTTTTTCAGTTAATCGCGACCTCATCGAGATCGCTCCTACTGTTTATACTGCAGGTTCAACCACTAACTCTGGGTGGCGAAGCATGTTCTTTGTAAGGCGGACAATCGCATAAATCGTCGCGGCCTGAATCAAGAACATAACCCCGATACCCAACCAGTAGACTAAGCCAAACTTAGCGACAATACCGGTGCCGACAATCGCAACGTGCCACCAGAAAAGGTTGAGTACAAAGAAGGCAACGCCAGGACAGACAAGGCCAAAGGCCACTGGGCTGTGCTCGCCACCATGCAGATACTTGTCTAGGTAACCGTTTAGCTTCATCACGCGGTATCCAACCATCAAGATCACGGCTTGCAGAGTAACCATCAACGTCATCATTTGGAAGTTATCGCCAGCATCCAATGCACCACCGGTTAGGTGGGCAATACCGTGCTCCATACGTAACCACTCAATACCGAGCAGTGTCACAATTGGTACCAACATCCATAAACTTGGGGTCGCTTGCTCCTGAAGGCCGTGCTGCATCATCGCATTGACGCCCGACACCAGAACGACCAGAACAACCAATACAGCGGCAATTAGGAACAGGTACGAGAACACTGAGGCAATCGTAATAACAACTGGGATGTGCGACATCGCTGCAGGCGCTGCAAAGCCAACCGATAACATTGAGAAGGTAAATGCAGCCATTAGAGGTGAAAGGTGGTTGTGCTCTTCACTGCGGTAACCCCCCTGCGTCAACATACGACCAAGGTAACGTCCGTACATTTTTAGCGCGTAGTAACCGATGATCAAAAAGGCGATCAGCGCGCCGGGGAACATCCACTCAATAATCGTCCATAGACCCGGAACAAATAGCGCACCCGATACAAACATCACGTTCACTGTCATGGAGAAGGTCAGAGGCAAGGCCATCATTTGAACTTCAGCGGGTGAGTTCAAAATCTTCTCGTGGGCGTCAGTGCCTTTGACTGCGTTGTATTCGCGGATATTCCAAACCAACAGCGCAATGTGCAACAAGCCAAAAATAACAACACCGGCAATCGCAAAGCCAATAATTAACGGCATTGGGATACCACTGGCAATGTCTGCACTCCAGGCAGTCGTCCAATGTTCCCAAGTCGGCATCGGGTAACCCTTATGAGGCACCATCCACATTAAATACATAAAGAACGCGACAGACATGCCGCCAGCGCCAAGTGCCGCTAGGAAAAAGCTTGGATGCCAAGGCTGAGTTGAGTCTCTTCTAAACATGGGAGATCTCCTAATTAGTTAAACCATAATATATTAGATTTTTCTAATATATTAGAGTGTAGCTAAATTAGCAATACCTAATATACATATTATTTACCCTCTTTTGATTTATCGCAAAAACCTATAAATCCGGTTGCGGATTCTCAATGCGACGATCTCTGCATGAATAGATACTGCTCGCCAAGCTGGTCGAGATGACTCGACCATTGAGCGGGGAGGTACTCCCCAAAACGTATCGTCTTCAAGGGGAACTATTCAATGGAGATGCTAGGACTCTATCCAGTCTGGTTTGAACCGACACTCGGTTCAGGTTGGATCATCGGTATCATTGCGACCATACACGTTCTGTTTTCACACACATCTGTGGGTGCAGCACTGGTCTTCTCTTACCTTGCGGTGGTCGCTTACCGTAAGAACCGCCCAGAGCTTCTCGACTACATTCGTCGTTACGGCCTGTTTCTTTTGGTCTTCTCTTATGTCTTAGGTTCGATTACCGGACCAGGCATCTGGTTCTCAACTACGGTCGGCAGTCCGCGTGGTATCTCTGCACTGATTCATAGCTTTGTCTGGAAGTGGGCAACCGAGTGGGTCTTCTTTGTCATCGAGGTCATCGGTGTCTACATGATCGTCTACTTGGTGAATAAGGTGGATCAGAAAACACACCTGCGCATCAGTATCATCTTTGGCCTAGCCTCTTACACCACCATGCTAATCATTATCGGTATTCTGTCGTTCATGCTGATGCCTGGTAATGAAAACTGGTACACCGAAGGCGGTTACTTGAACGGTTTCTATGGCGCCAACACCTTTGCGCAATTGGCTATGCGAACGGCGTTTATGTTCACCATGACAGCGGTAGTCGGAGGCATTGTTGCCTCTTCAATTAAAGATATCGATTTCCGCAAAGAGATGGTTCGTCGTCTGGCGATTCTAGGTTTGGTTGCGACTGCAGCCGGTCTTGGTCTATTCAAATGGTACCTATCAACGATTCCAGCGACCGCTGAATTGGTGATGGAGAATCGTCTACCGGAGTACTTCACACCCGCTCTAATCTCTGTAATGGGCGGCATCATGGCCTATTTCGCAGCCACTCTGGCCGCACCAAAGCTGCTAAAACCAGCCATTGCGGGCGTCATGACGGTCGTCATTTTGGTGTTCGGACTTTGGCCAGAAGAGGTTGCGCGTGAGTCGATTCGTAAGCCTTATGTTGCAGGTGGATACGTCTACTCTAACCAGGTTATTGGTCGTGATGTTCCGGGGCTTGGCATTCAAAGTGAAATCCCAACCATTGAAGAGCATGGCTTCACTAACGCTCTGATCTTCCTTCCCGAGGAGCTGCGCACGGTGACTGACTCTAATAAAGAGGCGGTTGGTCAAGCTCTGGCGTTGAACACCTGTTCAAACTGCCACTCACTGACCGATACAGGGATTCGCCCACTGGCAAATTACTTTGGTGACGACTCTAGCGAGTCGGATATTGCGGCCTACTTAAGAGCGGCACTGTCGAGTGGTACAACGCTCTATATGCCACAAATTCCACTTCAACAAGATGAAGCAGTGGCCTTGGCTAGCTTTATTCGTCAGTTGAAAGATCGATCTATTGCTGTCGCGGCTGATCAGGGTAATCCGATCACTGTGTCTCAGTCTCACTAAGGAGTATCACGATGAATGTAGACTCTTTATACGCACTTCGTGATGTGGCTGGGGTTCCCTCACATCCGATTCTATTTTTAGTGTTAGGTGTCGTCACCTTTGCTCTTCATATGTTTGCGGTTCACGTTATGTTGGGCGGTGCAGCGCTAACCATTCGTGGAGCATTGAGCCAAGATAGCTACTGGCGCCAGCTTGCAAATGCCATGCTATCGACCGCAAAGATTGCGGTGTCGGTTGCCGTGGTTATCGGCGTTGCGCCTCTGCTGTTTGTGCAGGTGATCTATGATCCTTTCTGGTACACCTCTAATGTGCTGTCCGCTTGGTGGGTCATTGGATTCATCATCATACTGTCGGTCGCTTATCTGTTGATCTACCTCTTCTACTTTAAAAATGAAGATCTGACTCTGAATAAGACAAAATGCCCCGGCAGCATGATTCTATCGCTCGCGCTGTTCATTGTTGTGGGTCTGATCATGCACACCCTTACCAACCAGATGCTATCCCCTGATCAGTGGATGGAGTGGTACGCACCACAGGGTCAAATCGATGCCAGCGGCACTCAGTTACACTCCATCAACTGGGCTCGTTTCATCTTTATGATCGCTCTCGCAGCACCTGTGACCGGCGCTTGGCTTTACGGCTACCGCCACTACATCAGCGTTCGTCCTGGTAGCGACTCGGGTTACCTTGAGTTTGTTCATAATCTGGCGCGTAAACTGCTTGCTCAAGGCTCTGTGGTATCGATTCTTATTGGTGCAATCTGGATGGTTAGCCTGCCAGAGAACCAAATTGAGTTTTTAACCAACCCGATGCTCTACATCACAGCCCTAGCATTGATCGCTTTAGCGATGGTGCCGACTCTGTTTGGCAGCAAAATTAACAACGGCTACACCGCCTACTGGTTAGTAGCGGTCGCCTTTGTAGTGATCGCACTGGTCGCGGTTGATCGTGAAATCATTCGCTGGGTTGCCCTAGTCGTTGAGTCTGGCTACAACCCAATGGACTACCCAATTAACATGGATTGGTACAGCACCATTCTGTTCTTCGCGACTTTCGCAGTTGTCGGTGGCATGGCCTGCACCTACCTAATCACGGTTGCATGGCAGGCGGGACAAACAGAAGGCACCTACACACCATCTGTGGCTATCTCTCGCCTGGGTAACTGGACCATTTACATCATCTTAATCTGGATCGTGCACTACTTTGCCGTCGGATTCTGGGTATGGGCACAGTAAGGAGATGACGATGAAAAAAGTAATGATTTTAAGCGCCCTACTCCTATCCACTTCAGCTTTTGCCGATGAGCGAGCGGAAATTATGGCGAACCCCTGCGCTGTGTGCCACGGCACCAATGGACAGGTTGAAAATTCAGCGTTCATGCCGTTAGCAGGAATGAGTGCCGAGACCTTTGTTAAAACCATGTTGGATTTCCGGACAGGTGAACGCGACTCTACTCTGATGAGAGGTCTTGCTCTTGCATACAGTGACGATGAGATCGCAGCAATGGGTAAATACTTTGAATCACTTGAAGTTGGAGGTGAACAATGATTTCACGTAGAGACTTCCTTGGCATGGCTTTGACTGCTGGTGCAGCAGGTCTGCTGCCACTAAATGCGCACGCTGCAACCGGAAAAGTTGTCGTTATTGGTGGCGGTGTCGGCGGTGCAACCTTCGCTAAATATATGAAGATGAAGGCACCTCAAATTGAGGTCACCATAATTGAGCAAAATCCAATTTACATTCGCCCGTACGGATCCTCTGAAGTGCTCAATGGACACATTGATATGTCTGATCTCGAGGTCAGCTATGATGCTTTAAGAATCAAATACGGCGTCAACGTTGTGATCGATAAAGCAGTTGGACTGGATGCCGATAAACGCATTGTCACAACCGCTTCGGGAGCAAACTTCCCATATGATCGTTTAGTTGTCTCACCTGGTATAGAGCTGCTGTACGAGCGCCTAGACGGCTATTCTCGGGAGATAGCAGAGACTAAAGCACCTTCTGGCTGGATTCCGGGATCACAGACTGCTCTGTTACGTGACCAGATCAAAAACATGCGTCAGGGTGGCACCTTTCTGATCGTAGCTCCGCCTAACCCTTATCGTTGTCCACCTGGGCCATATGAGCGAGGCGCGCTGGTTGCAGAGTGGATGCAGAAATACAATCCAACCGGAAAAGTAATCATTACCGATCCAAAAAATGATTTCGTAACGGGCCCTGACATGCGTCTAGGCTGGAACCGAATGTATGGTTACAACGTCCCTGAAGATCTTCAAGCGGGTATGCCAACACTCAAACAGCACAGTGAAGCTGGCATGATCGATTGGATTCGTGAAGTTGACGGTGGTCGACCACTGTCGATTGACGCAGCAAAGATGCAAGTTGAAACAGAGCAAGGCTTCATTAAAGCTGATGTCATCAATGTTGTGCCGCCGATGAAAGCGGGCAAGATTGCCACAACTTTCGGACTAACCGATCAATCAGGATGGTGCCCCGTAGACCCTTATACTTTTGAATCTAAGCTAGTGGCCAATATCCACGTGCTAGGGGATTCAGCATCCGCTAGCCCTCTCCCTAAATCTGGCTTTGCAGCCAACAATGAGGCCAAAGTCGCAGCGTATGCCATCATCAATCTATTTGCAGGGCGTCCAGTTGAGGAGCCCTCTTGGGAAAACACCTGTTACGCACTAGCCGGTAAAGATTATGGATTCATGGTAATCGGCGTCTACGGAATGCGTGATGGAAAGATAGCTAACCTGCCGAGACCTGGTTTCCAAACACTGGATGTCAGTGAGACAAAACATCGTCTTGCTGCTGTTTACCAGCAAGCATGGATGAAATCCTTCACGGAGGACTCTTTCGCATGAAAAAGTTAATACTTTCAGGCCTTCTTTTAGCAGCCACAACAAGTTATGCATCAGATCAGGTCACACAAGCAACTGAGTGGACTTCTCATTCGCTTCGCTTGGCAACAAGCTCAAGACCTACTGGTGATATATCTCGTGGTAAGGCGCTGAATGACTCTATGATGTGCAGCTCCTGTCACGGTAAAGAGGGGCTACCACCGACTAACCGTTGGCCAGCCGTTGCAGGACAGCTGGAGAGCTACACTTACAAGATGCTGTTGGACTATCAGTCCGGCGCGCGAAGCGAGGATAACCGAGCTAACATCATGACGGCCGTCGCTGACCTAATGTCAGAACAGGATATGTCAGATATTGCAGCCTACTACGCATCGCTACCCGCACCGACCCTAGCGCAACAGTCAGCACCGGCACTGGTAACCGAGGGTGATAAAGATCGACTGATTACTGCCTGTGCCTCTTGTCATGGCCTTAGCGGCCAAGGTGGTATTAAGGGAACCCCTGCTATTGCGGGCCAAACTGCCGAGACTTTGAAGCGTGCGTTAGAGATGTATCGCAGTGGTGATCGTGACTCTGATCTCTATTCTGTCATGCGACAAGCAAGTCAAAGACTCACAAGTAGTGAAATTGACTCATTAGCCAACTATTATAGTGGAACTAATTAACTATAAGAGCGTTGAGTATGGGAACACTGGTTGGTCAAGGGCACTGTTTAACCTGCCCGATTAGGCCGTCGAGTCTGTTTGGATGTCTAAAAGAGTCCGAGCTTTCGCTGATTGAAGATTTTCAGACGCGTGTCATTAAATTTGAGACGGGCGACATTATCTACAATGAGGGCGAGAGTCTCGGACTGATCTACACTCTTCGAGCCGGCCATATCAAACTGACTAAATTCAACAATGAGGGCAATGCTCAGATTGTTCGCTTAGTTCGTCCTGGCGATCTCTTTGGCTATGAAAAGCTGATCAGCAGTGGCACCTATATGCACACAGCCGAGGCGCTGGAACCGATCGAGCTCTGCCAGCTTTCGGTTGAGAAGTTGAACCACCTGCGTGATCAGAGTGGCGCCATCAACCAAGCCATTATTGAACGTGCACTGCAGCAGGTGATGAAAACAGAAGATCACCTAACCCAGGTAGGTCTACTCAAATCCAAACCTCGTTTGGCTTGGTTCCTGCTTCAATGGGTGGGTGAGACTGCAGAAGCGGTCAGCTTCCCGATCAGTCGAAGAGATCTCGCTCAGTATCTCGGCTTAACCATCGAGACCATTTCACGCCATACCGCGGAGTGGAAACGCCAAGGCATTATTAGCGAATCAAAGAACTTGTTAACGATATCTGACAGAGATGCTCTGCAGGAAATAGCGAACAGCTAAAGGAGTTCCAATGAAGACAGCACAAGATCTAGTCATGGCCGCAAAGGCGACCATTAAAGAGGTCAGCGTTGCAGATGCCGATGGTGCCATTCACGACGCTGAGATCGTTATTGATGTGCGTGAACCGGCCGAATATGAACAGGGCCATCTAAGTGGTGCTATCAATATTCCGCGTGGTCTTCTCGAGTTTAAAATCGGTGGCATGCCGGCTCTAGAGTCGCGTGACACCAACATCGTAATCTACTGTAAGACCAGTGGTCGTGCTGCTCTTGCCGCTGCATCTCTTGCCGAGATGGGCTACCTGAATGTCACATCCATTGCCGGCGGTTACGACGGATGGGTAGAGGCAGGTAAGCCGGTTGTGACCCAGAACTTGCCTGAGTTCGGTTAATCACAAGAGCCACACCCTAAGAATCAAAAACGGCGTTCAAAAGCGCCGTTTTTATTTTTGATTTACTGACTAGGGTTTATAGGCGGCGTTTTGTTGCCAGCCAATAAAACCAGACTGCAGAACCACAACATTTTCTCGTCCCGCGACACGCAGTGCAAAAGTAGCCTGTGCTGAGAGAGAACCTGTATTACAGAACAGAATCACCTTGCCAGTCTCTGGAATTTCGTCGATGCGATCCAACACCTGGCGCCACTCAATGTTGATCGCACCCGGAATAGTCGCTTCTGCGAACTGCTCTGCATCACGAGTATCGATAAAGGTTGATGCTTCAAATACGACTTGATCAATCTGCTGAGGGACCATAATACCCGACTCATACTCTTGAAAAGCCATGTAGTCGTTCATCGCTTCAATCGCCTCTTCGTTGGCAACCGCAGCAGACATATTAAATGTGAATAAAATCGTAACCAACGAGGTCATTAAGGCACGCATCATTAAACCCTACTCTTAAAATTATCAATTGGCTGCATTGTAACGACACAACCTGTAAAACTCAGTGATTCATTTAGACTCTTTTGCCACAAATAAAAGTCTCTCTATAACGTTAGTGCATCAGGCTGATGGACAGAGCGTCTTGGCTGACAAATTAATCACCGCTTCACAACCTGGGTCCTTGGCATGGAAACTAGCCCGCACTCGATAGTCACCTTCCGCAACCGTCCACAACCCTGTTTTGATATCAAAGTATGCAAAACGACGAAGAGGTAGATGAAATGTTAGATCAGCACTCTCTCCAGCTTTCAGTTCCAGCTTCTCAAAGTCGGCCAACTCGAGTTCTGGACGTTCAATGTCAGAGTTAACTTCACCACAGTAAATCTGAACAACGGTCTGACCCTGTCGCTGACCAATATTGTTAACACTCACCTTCAATTCGACATAATCATTAGCCACCTTTCGACAACTTAGATTTTCGAGTTGGTAATCACTGTAACTGAGGCCAAATCCGAAGGGGAATAGCGGCTCAATCTTGTTGGCCTGATAGTGACGATAGCCGATAAACACGCCTTCACGATAAAGCACATGGCCATCTCGTCCAGGGTAGACCAGTGGGTCATCGGTGTAGGTAGGATTATCTTCCAACTTGACTGGGAAGGTCTGAGGCAAACGGCCGGAGGGATCTTGTTTGCCGAATAAAACATCGGCAATCGCATTGCCACACTCCTGTCCTGGGTACCAAGCCTGCAATATGCCAGATACTTGATCTACCCAAGGCATTTCAACCGGTCCACCCGTTTGCAATACCACTAGGGTGTTAGGGTTAGCACTGGCCACGGCTGCGACCAACTCATCCTGACGTCCAGGGAGTTTAATGCCTTCAAGGTCACTTCCTTCCGTATCCCATTGACCGGATCGACCAACAAACAGGATGGCTACTTCGGCACTTTTTGCTAGTTCTACCGCAGCTTGTATTGCCTCATCCCCTAAGGGTTTTGATAGACCAAAGCGCCAAGCGGCAAGGTCGAGATTGTCCGTATCCTTGGTAGCAAACTCCATCTCAAGGGTATAGGTTTTACCTTCCTCGAATCGATAACTGGCAACGACCTCATCACATCCCTCCTCGAAGAAGGTTCGACCTTTCTGCCAGTGATCCCACACATTGATCACCAACTCGCCATTCACATAGAACTTGGCAAGGCCTGCACTGTGAAGGCCAATATTAAAATCGCCCGTCACCGTTGCTATATAATCAACACTCGCTCGCAGAGAAAATGCGTGTTGATCGACCAGTCCATTCGCAACAGGGGGCAGAATGAAACTCTGGCTCTCATCAACCTCTTCAGTGAAAACCACCTCACCCGAAAGATCTCGATTAGCGAAGTAATCGACTCGTATCTTTTGGTTGACCAGGGGCTCCCAGCGATGATTAGTACACCCCTGTGCATAATGAATAGCATCGCCACCCAGAAGGTTTGTTAATCCCTGCATAGGTGAAACTGAATAGTGGGGATTAAGCATCGAGGAGCCACCGCCCATGATCTGAGCCTCGATGGCATTAGGCCCAATTACCGCAACGCTCTTTAGGTCAGTAGACAGGGGTAGCAAGCCAGTGTTCTTAAGCAGCACACTAGCCTCAACACCGGCACGTCTGATCAGCTGCTGGTGTTCAGGGCGATTATCGGCAATCTCTTTGAACGGCGAAGCATCATTAATAGCACCGCAACGCTCCATCAACTGAACCATGTTAACGGCCAGCTGACGAACCTGTTCAACAGGCACTTCACCGCGATCCACGGCGTTGAGCAATGTGTCACCGCGGTCTCGGGTTGGCCCTGGCATCTCTAAATCTAAACCCGCATTAATGGTTGGTGCCGTTGTTCTAGAACCAAACCAATCGGACATCACAATGCCGTCATAGCCCCACTCGTTGCGAAGAATTTCTGTCAATAACCAGTGATTTTCGGCGGCATAGGTACCATTAATCTTGTTGTATGAGCCCATAATAGCCCAAGTACCCGCCTCTTTAATGGCAGCTTCAAAGGGGCGAAGGTAGATCTCGCGCAGTGTGCGCTCATCAATATCGGAACTGACCGTTGTGCGCTCAATTTCAGATTCATTTCCGATGAAATGCTTGGGTGTGGCAGCAACCCCTGCGCTTTGAAGCCCTCGGATGTATGAGACCGCCAGTGCAGCGGTTAGCTCAGGATCTTCTGAATAGCACTCAAAGTTACGGCCATTAGTCACAGATCGTTGAATATTGATGGTCGGACCAAGCAGCACGTGTGCCGATTTAGATTTAACTTCATCAGCAATAGCGCCACCCACCTTCGCAAGCAGGGCTCGGTTCCAGGTTGCGCCTAAGGCAATACCAACGGGGAAGCAGGCTGCCGTCACACCGCCAAATAGAGAACCACCACCACGTGCACCATTAGGTCCATCAGTGACACGCAGCTTATGGATTCCTAGTCTAGGGATAGCATTAACTGACCAAACATCTTCACCGGACAGTAGAGAGATTTGCTCTCTCAAACTCATCGAATCAACCAGTACCTCAGCCGTCTGTCGGTCAGCCATCACCTCTCCCTTTTATTTATTGGTTTTACCCTTTTAAACGTCGTGCAAAACGTTTCTCAATAGCGGTGATCATAGCGCCCGCAACATCCTTACCGGAAGCCCCCTCAATACCCTCTAAACCTGGGGATGAGTTAACCTCCAATAGAAGAGGGCCTTTGCGAGAACGGATGATATCAACACCCGCCACCTTCAGACCTAGGGTTTTAGCCGCTTTAATCGCTAGCTTGCGCTCTTCTGCTGAAATGCGAACCGAAGAGGCCGAACCGCCTTGGTGTATGTTTGCACGGAACTCGCCTGGTGCCGCAGTACGCATAATCGAAGCGACTACTTTGCCGTCAATGACAAAACAGCGTAGATCTTTGCCATCCGCCTCTTTGACAAACTCTTGTACCAACAAGTTAGCTCGAAGCGCTTTAAACGCGTTGATTACCGACTCAGCTGCTTTACCCGTTTCGGCCAACACAACTCCACGACCTTGCGAGCCTTCGAGTAGCTTTACGATCAAAGGTGCACCGCCGACCATCTCAATGAGGTCATTGGTATCCATCGGTGAATTGGCAAAGCCTGTTGTAGGAATATCCAAACCCGACTTCTGCAGCAGTTGCAGCGAGAAGAGTTTGTCACGCGAACTTGTGATCGCCTCTGCCGTATTCTGAACATAGACGCCAAGACTCTCAAAGTGACGAGCCAGTGCACAGCCATAAAACGTCATTGAAGGTCTAATTCTAGGAATGATGGCATCAAAATCGTTCAGGATAGCGCCACCACGGTAGTGAACCTCTGGATTATCAGCATCCATCTTCATGTAACACTGTTTGATGTTCAAGAAGACCATCTCATGTCCGCGCGCCTCACCCGCCTCAATCAAACGACGGTTTGAGTAGAGATCCGGATTGCTAGCCAACACACCAATTTTCAGAGCAGTGCGAGCTGTTGGGTTCACACCGTACATCTGATTACACTCAGTAATGGTGCGCTCACCCTGCAGACAACTACCTTCAGGATCAACGATCATGCGACCTGACATCGCTTCACGACCCAGCAACATTCTATAACCCATAGAATCACGGTTAGTGAGTGTTAACTCAGCCTCAAACGTTTGATCTGCCAGGGTAATGTTGGTTTTTACAACGTAACGTCTCTCGGCTGTTCCGCTTGATGACTTTACAGTACGGCGATCAACTACCTGAGCTTCACAACGAACAACTAGCTCATCATTTTTTTGCAGAGGGTGGATCTCGAAAGAGACCCAAGTGTCTCGATTACGAGTGAATTTACGAATGTTAAACGCATGCAGTGATGAGGTTTTTGCCCCCGAATCGACACGAGCTTTAACAGCGGGCAGGCCCAATAGAGGAAGGCCACACCACTCCTCAGAACCAACGATCAGTTTGTCCATAATGTTCTCCATTTAATGGGGCGAACCATAGCTCATAAATCCCCAATCACGTAGCTTTTTATAGCAACGATTGGTGAAAAATACTCAGCCTTTATCTGTATATTTTTTAGCCATATTTAATACCACTTTCAAAAAATAGGTCTATATTGAAGGAGATAGAGTTAAGTTACTGAATTCAGGAGTTGTAAATTGCGACGTAGGCAATTTATTAAAAACGCTGCGGGTATTGCACTGCCTGCAGCAATTGGGGGCTTCCCTGCGATTTTAAAAGCAGAGAATGCTCGCCCGACTATTCGTGTCATGGGAACTCACGTTACCCTGCAGGAAGAGCTACGTCTGCGTGCCGAAAAAGAGCTCGGGATTAATATTCAGTTCTACCCAGGCGGTAGTGCTGAAGTACTCATGCGCGCAACAACCAACCCCTCCTCATTTGATCTGTATGAGCATTGGTCAAACTCCATAAGAGTTCTATGGAATGCCGGTGCGATTCAATCAATCGATACACAACGAATTCAGTACTGGAATGAGATCAATAACCTCTCGAAAAACGGTCAGATTTCGGAGGGCGCCAAGATCGGCCGCGGCGATGCACCACACCGTATTCTCTATGTACAGAAGGATAAAACTTTAGGCCGTGAGCCTAGCCAAAACGTTAGTTTCCTACCCTATGTGCACAACACCGACTCCTTTGGCTATGACTCACGCTACATTGATGTTGGCGAACCCTACATCACAGAGAGCTGGGGCTGGCTCTTAAACGATAACTATTCCGGTAAGGTCGCCATTGTGAACGAACCCACGATCGGCATATTTGATTTAGCCTTAGCCGCTCAAGCAAAAGGACTTATGACCTTTAATGACATAGGTAACATGAGTATCAGTGAGATCGATCAGCTGTTTGAGATCGCAATTGATTACAAAAAACGCGGCCATTTCAGGGGGGTATGGTCATCCGTCCCCCACTCCGTTGAGTTGATGGCGAACAACGAAGTCATCATTGAGAGCATGTTCAGTCCCGGTGCTTCTGCACTCCAAGGGCAAGGGATCCCGTGCATTTACGCTGCGCCGAAAGAGGGCTATCGAGCATGGCATGGGGTCATGTGTCTCTCCAGCCAAACGCGGGGCGAGCAAGAGGACGCAGCTTACCAATTTATGAATTGGTGGTTATCGGGTTACCCAGGAGCCTTTATTGCAAGGCAGGGGTATTACATCTCCAACCCAGAACGCTCTAAACAGTTTATGAGCCCAGAGGAGTGGGACTATTGGTACGCGGGCAAACCCGCCGCTACATCGCTAAAAGGGACAGATGGCTCGATTTCAGTAGCGGAAGGTTCCATAAGAACGGGCGGATCCTACGAACAACGCTTCAGCAATGTTGCCGTTTGGAACAGTGTCATGGACACCTATGACTATACACTGCCCAAATGGAAAGAATTTGTGCTGAGTTAGGGGAGTTGAATGCCTGCTCAAAGAGTTCCTTTTACCACTCGAATTTACACCGGTTATTTTTTAATGGGGCTGATTACCCTTGCGCTGGGGATTATTGCTTTTATCGGGCTCACAACCCTTAACAAACAGTTTGATCAACAAAACGATCTATCGAGCAATTTAAAACATGCAACGCAATTAGGTTTTCATGCAGCCGAGATGCAGAGCCGCGCTGAAACCTTTTTAAGAGTTGGTCAGACCCAAGCAGCCGACTCTGTCGACAATGCCTACCGATCTGCACTGTACGAGCTATCAACGCTCTCGTCATTAGAGAGCGAAACAGCCAAACCGATCATAAAACGAGTGGATGAACATCTTCATACTTTTCAAAAGGCGTTTAAGGCAGCTAAAACTCAGCGATCGCGCCGACAACAGCTTGTAAAGACAACACTTCCCAGTGTCACGAATAGCTGGGGCGCTCTAATCGAAGCCTATCAAAAGCAGACCATATCGGCCGGCTCTTTAGCGATTAGCAACAATATTTGGCGAGACCTATTAATCATCGAAAAACACATGGGGCAATATTTTGAGTCACTCAACCCAGCCGAGCTGGAACTGGTGGATGAGTACTATCAACACGTAATGGGGTTGATAGAAGATCTCTACATTCTAGAGAGCTACCCCCCACAAATCACCCGTTTAGATATCATCCATGACTCATTGGCTCGTGGTTACTCAACATTCAATGAGGGTGTTCAAACCACCCGAAACTATCTCTTTTTAATTAATGTTGTCATGGCGGCCGAGAGTTATGAAATTAAATATCTTTCTGAGAAATTAACTCAAGAGTTCAGGCAGGCCCTAAGCAGCACTCAAGAACAATCTTCAAGCATAGTCAGTTCTTTATCACAGCAGCTAATTGCACTCTGCATTCTCTTCATCTTGATGACGGTCATTATCGGAATGGTCGTCGGCAGAAGTATAGAGAGACCCATTGCCAGACTGAGAGAGATTTTTGATCAACTATCCAATGGCGAGCGAAAAGTACCCATCCCAACTTACCACTCTAAAGACGAGATAGCGGCCCTGGCTGTTTCAGCAGAGGCATTTAGGGAGGCCAACGAAAACACACAGAAGTTGCTCGATAAGTACCAAGAGCTCAGTTCGCAACTCGATGAGAAGGTCAAACAACGAACCAAAGAGCTCGAGAAAGCGAATCACCGATTAAAAGATCTATCAGTAAAAGATGGACTTACGCAGATCTATAACCGACGCTTCCTCGATGCAAGCTTGGTCGAAAACTTTAATCGTGCCCGACGCAGCGCCCTTCCACTATCGGTTATTATCTTAGATATCGATTACTTCAAAGCGTACAACGATACCTACGGCCATCAGGCGGGCGATACCTGTATTCAACGTGTCACCCAAGCGATGAGTCATATATTTCATCGCTCTACTGATACCGTCGCTCGTTACGGTGGAGAAGAGTTTGTTGCTCTCCTTTTCGACACGCCTGCACCAGCGGCACAAGCGCTTGCTGAAAAACTGCGTAAAGAGATTGAATCGAAAAACATTCCGCATCGTGCATCACCCATTGGTTGTGTCACGGTGAGTTTGGGCTGTTGCACCTGGACACCTGATACAGAATTCATGAGTGGCGAAGAGCTTTTAAATCAGGCAGACAAAGCGCTGTATCGATCTAAAGATAGCGGGCGAAACCAATTAGGCATCTGTTCTACAAAACCGCCATCAGAAGGGAGTAGCTGAGTATTCCTGCTAGTAATGAGTAGAGTAGGCTTCGCGTCCAAGCGCCAACCAACAAGGTTAAACACGCAGCGATCAGTCGAGTCGGCTCTAACTCTCCGCTGCTGCTACTTAACACCATAGGCATAGCTATACCCGGCAAAATAGCCACCGATGTATAGCCCAAAGCTCGCTCAACCGGTTTGGGAAGTTGACGATCACCAATTAGCCCTAAGAAAGAGAAACGAATCGCAAAGCTGCCCAGACTTAAGCCCGCTATGATCATCCAAACATACAGATCAGAGTGAATCATACAGCCTCCTTCGAACGGCGCTTTTCAAGCCAAACTTCCGATAGATAGCCCACCGCCAACGCCATGACTCCGGCCACCAAAAGTCCTGAACTGAATGGGAAATCTGCAAATAACAAGGTAAACAGGACTGAGGTAAATGCTGCAAGTAGGTGTGGAATACTTCTTAAAAGTGGTGCAACCAAGGCTAAAAAGGTGACGGGGACCGCAAATTCTAGCCCTAACTCGGACGGAATTTGATTGCCCACCACCGCGCCAAGATAAGTGCCGAGATACCATAGAGAGGATACCGGAATCGCGACCCCAAAAAAGACACCTAACCGCTCATCCAACGAAAGATCGGGGTTTTTATTGTGCTCTAGCGCTGTCACAGCGTACGACTGATCAAAAATCCAATAGCTTGCTAGGACTCGCTGCCAGAGTTTCGCTTTCCCAATCAGTGGCACTAGGGCAGCTGAGTACATGCCCATCCTCAGGTTCACGGCAAGCGAGGTGGCTAGAATAATGACGGTAGGGGCATTCTCCTCCATAAGTGTCACGGCTGTAATTTGCGCAGCGCCTGCCAAGACCGCAAAGCTAAACCCCATCACTTGAAGCACATTTAAACCTGCTTCAGTGGCTAACAGCCCAAACAGCGTGCCAAATGGAACCATGACAATATAGAAAGGGAGCGACGAGATAAAACCACGCCTAGCGCCTTGCCAAAATAGCTTATTACGACCAAACAACAGAGGTTTCCTTATGGGACGGAAAAAGTGAGAATAGCGTTTCAATTAGGTCCACTATTGTGATCTTTAGCCAACGCGACAACAAGTAAAAAGAGGAGCTAAGTGCTCGACAAAATCCTGAATGCATTTCGCAATTCAAAATGGCGAGGCTCAAGTTTCATTATCGTGGGTATCGATTTTGTAGAACACCAACTCGCCCAAGCACTAATTGAGAGAGGTGGAAAAATAATAGCCTTTATCGATGATGAGCCATGGAGCCATAAAACCGAGATGCTTGGAGCCACGCTTCGATACCCAAGCGAAATAGAAGCACTGGCTCAAAGACATCATGTACAAGCTGTGGTTACATTCAACCAAAGAGCTGAACTGCTGCCTGATGAATGCATTAAGCAACTTAGTTCAATGAACATACCCACTGTCCAAATGGACCCAAACCTGAGTTTGGAAGAACAACTAAATACGATCTCTTCAACGCTGGACTCATATGAACAGAAGTAACGCGACACTGATTGGTTTTTCAGCCATAGCGCTATGGGGTGCCTTGGCTCTATTAACTCGGTTAACGGACAACCAGATCCCACCCTTTCAATTAATGTCGATGACCTTCGCCATTGCATTTCTACTGATGCTAACCAAATGGCGTAAAGAGGGTCACTGGGGTGTCCGCTACGCAAAACAGAAAAAGTCTGTCTGGCTATTAGGCGTGAGTGGCTATTTTGGTTACCACTTCTGCTATTTTCTAGCGATGTCGAAAGCACCGGCTGTGCAGGTCAGTCTATTAGCCTACCTTTGGCCCCTACTGATTGTTCTGTTCTCAACCCTTCTGCCTGGCCACCGTTTTAGATGGGCGCATCTAGTCGGTGCTCTATCAGCCCTAACGGGTTGTTGGTTATTGATTGGAGGGGGTAGTGATGCCTTCGAACCGCAATACACGTCAGGTTATCTAATCGCCCTAGCCTGCGCTCTAATCTGGTCTACCTTTTCTGTCACCAGCCGCTTGGCCGCCAATGTACCGACCGATGCAGCGGGCTGGTTTTGTGGTGCCACAGCCGTATTGGCCTTTTTCTGTCATCTAGCTTGGGAGACGACTGTTATGCCAGCCAACCTGATTCAATGGATAGGAGTGATTGGTCTAGGTCTAGGGCCTGTTGGCATTGCCTTTTTCACCTGGGATTACGGGGTAAAGCACGGCAATATTCAACTGCTGGGGGTACTAGCCTATTCGGCACCGTTGATCTCGGTCGTGCTGTTGGTTCTGTTTGGATTAGCGGAACCGAGCTGGACTCTTGCCTGGGCCTGTCTGGCTATTGTCGGTGGGTCACTGATTGCAGGTTTTGAACGCAACAAAAAAGCCGCTTAATAGAGCGGCTCTTCAATCACTTAGCGGAACTTAAAACGCTGTACCCGCTTTACCGCCTAGCTTCTTCAGGATAATTGCCAATGGGCAGAATCCAGTAAAGGCTGTTTGGAATAGGTTCGCACCAACAAAGGCTGTGAACCACAACCAGTACTCACTGACAAACAGTGGGCTAGCCGCTACGCCCAGTGCCAAGCTCAACAAAACCATAAAGCCAGCAAAGGCAAATACCATACGTTCTACAGACATGTTCCGTCCCTCTCAAAATTGAAATTAAGTGGTTCAACTAGAACCAATATCGATATATTAGTTTTTACTAATTAAACAAGCAACTAATTTATAAAATGCACAGCGACCTCTAACCAAACCGTGTAAAATATTCAGATCGAAAATTTTTAAGGAGTGGGCGATCCCATGAACGAAATCACCATCAAAACACCCGATGATTGGCACCTTCACTTTCGTGATGGCGATATCCTTGCTGAGACAGTAGCAGCTACCGCTCGCTGTTTTGATCGTGCGATTGTCATGCCTAATCTTGCACCACCGGTTCGTAACGCTGCTGACGCAGAGGCCTACAAACAGCGCATCCTTGCTGCACGACCAGCGGGTTCGAACTTTGAGCCATTAATGACGCTTTACCTCACCGACAGAACCACCGCTGAAGATATCAATGAAGCGGCTAAAGCGGGCATTAAAGCCGTTAAGCTTTACCCTGCCGGTGCGACCACAAACTCGGATGCTGCAGTAACAAACATCGATGGCTTAGCCGATGTGTTCGCTGCGCTGGAAGCGAACAACATGCTTCTACTGGTCCATGGTGAGGTCACTGATTCGCATATTGATATTTTTGATCGCGAAAAAGAGTTCATCGATCAACGCATGGGCCCAATTACTCAGAAGTACCCAACCCTTAAAATTGTCTTTGAACACATCACCACCAAAGACGCTGCTGAGTTTGTGCTTGCAGCGGGCGGTAACATTGGTGCCACCATTACACCGCAACATTTGATGCTGAACCGTAATGATCTTCTGGTCGGTGGTATTCGCCCACACAACTACTGCTTGCCGGTCTTAAAGCGCAATATCCACCAGCAAGCGCTACGTGATGTCGTTGCATCAGGCTCTGACAAATTCTTCTTAGGTACCGACTCAGCACCGCATGAACAGGCTAAAAAAGAGACCGCCTGTGGCTGTGCAGGCTGTTACAGCGCCTGGGCAGCCATTGAGCTATACACCCAAGTATTTGATGAGTTAGGGGCACTGGATAAACTGGAAGGTTTTGCGAGCCTCCACGGCCCGAAGTTTTACGATCTACCCGAGAACACTGGCACCATCACACTGGTGAAAGAGTCCTGGACACTACCAGAGAGCATCACCCTACCGAATGGCCGCCCCATCATCCCATTCATGGCCGGAAGTGAGGTTCAGTGGAAGCTGAAAAGCTAGAACTCACTTGCAAAGCGAGGCGGTATCAGTAAGATTCACGCCTCAAGTTAAAGCGCCCGCTCTAAGGGGCGTTGAATCGCTTAAGCGATTCAACGAGTCTATCCCGGCGATGGATAGCAATATACAATTCAACAACACAACGCGCCCGTAGCTCACCGGAGCGCCGGCCGGCTGGATAAAGCAGCAGGTTCCGACCCCGTTGGTCGGGGGTTTAATAAAATTAAGTAGAAGTTTAGCGTCTATAGCTCAGCTGGATAGAGTAGCAGGTTCCGATCCTGTTGGTCGGGGGTTCGAATCCCTCTAGGCGCGCCATATAAACCAAAAGGCCCCGCATACTGCAGTATGCGGGGCCTTTTGGTTTATTGGAGAGTGTTGAGACTCTAAGAAGGGGGTTCGACAAAATTGTCGGGAACAATTTTGAACGCACGCCAGTGCGGGCCTGAAAGGCCGAGGTCAGGATTGACCGAGTAATCCCGGGCGCGCCATCTCTACCTTCACCAAGCAAAACCAATCCGTTTAAATGGGTAATTCGACTTTAACGCCAAGCCCACCAAGCAATCCGTCACTAAAGCTTAAATTACCCGAATAGCTCTCTACTACCGCTTTACTGATGGCGATACCAAGGCCTGAACCTGACACTGCAGAATCTTCGTCTAAACGAACGCCTCGTTGAGTTAGTCGAATCATATTCTCTTGCGACACCCCTGTTCCATCATCCTCTATTAAAAGAATCCAACGGTGATTTTCACGTGAGTAGGTTATCGATAACTCAGCTTTTGAAGTCGCATACCTTAGGGCGTTATCTAGCAAATTGCCAATAAGCTCGAGCATATCATCTCGATCATAGGGGAGTTCATATCGGGGCAGTTGTTTTAGGTGTAACTCCTTACTGGGGTAAATTCGTTTAAAGAGCTCAACCATAGGGGTCAAGTCAGCGTCAGGAGCAAACAGTTTGCCGGGCGTTGGTGTTCCTGAAATACGAGCTCGTCGAAGTTCGCGGTCCATCAAATGCTGAAACTCTTCACTAAGAGCTATTAACTTGGCAGAGTTTTCATTTGAATCTAGTTCAGAGGAGAGCCAGCGCAACTTCTGAATAGGCCGCTTCAGCTCATGAGCTAGATTGCCTAAACCTGTGCGTGATCTCTCTATTTGCGCAGCTGAGCGAGCCAATAATCGATTGAGCGCAGAGGCTAAAGGCGCTATCTCTCGAGGAAGTTGATTCGGAAATTGAATCGATGAACTGATGTCACCAGCCTCAATCGCTTGCCGAACTGGCTCTAGGCTAGCAAAACCTGATTTAACCATTCGCCTTTGTAGCCAAACGACCACCCCAAAAACAACCACCATGATTAGAAATAGCAGCAGTTCTAGCAGCCACTGATTGTGATAGAGCTCCGTTACATCCTCAGCAACCGCAAGCGTAAAATTGACATCTGATTTTTTAAATCCTTGAGTAAGAATCATCCAGCGCTGGTCATCATTAATAATCACCGCAATATCAACAATGCCAGGGGCAACTGACGATACATTAAGCTCGCGATCCCAAAGAGAGCGAGAGAGTGCCTGAAACTGCTCGGACTGAAGTTTGAAATAGTGGCCAGACTCTACGCGTTGATAAATAGAGGAGATACGCTCTTGTTGCAGTTGCCACTGACTGTTTGTATCCAAACTCAAAGCGGTGATAATCGTCTCTGCATCATGACCAAGGCGTTGTTCGATAATGTCATCAACAAACGAGCGAACAGTAAGATGTAAGGGCACTAACAGCAGAACAGCAAGAAGCAGCAGAAGTTTAGTTAAGCGAGACTGGAGATGCGCCTCAATTGAGTATCCCTGCTTAAACATCTTATTCGCTCACATCCAACTGAACGATGTATCCCTGGCCACGTTTGGTCTCAATGAACTCTTTCCCAAAATATTGGCGAAGACGGTTGATGTAGACCTCGATCACGTTGCTATCTTTGAGCATCTCCTCTTCATAGACATGTTCACTCAGCTCTGTCTTAGATACGATTTTTCCTGCATGAGTAATCAGATAACGCAGCAATCGAAACTCTTTGCCGGTCAATGAAATACTCTGCCCTAACGCATCAATTGCCTGTTGGGTATCAACGTTTAAAGAAACGCCCTGACAGACTAAAGTGTTATCTGCACGCCCTTGATTACGGCGCATCACCGCTTCTATACGCGCTTGGAGCTCTTCAAAATGGAAAGGCTTAGTAAGGTAGTCATCTGCACCATGCTTAAGACCATCCACCTTCTCTTGCCAGGAGTCGCGAGCCGTAAGAATCACAATGGGGGTATCAATACCCGCACCTCTCAGGTTAGATAGCACCTCAATTCCTGGGCGTTTAGGCAACCCCAGGTCGAGAATAATGCCGTCAAATGACTCTTCTTGAGCAAGAAACTCGCCATCTACTCCATCTCGGGCCACCTCCACTGCAAAGCCCGCTTTTTGCAATTGGGGTTTTAATTGATCGATGAGTTCGGTGTCATCTTCAATGAGCAGTAGGCGCATCATTAATCCTCCAATTTCTCTTGAAGAAGCTCACCCGAAGCTGCGTCGATGTAATACTCACGCACCTCACCGTCACCACCGAGAACCTCAAATTCATAGATCAATTTGCCATCTTTGCGTTCTAGCTCAAGATCTAAGATTTTGCCGATAAATGTCTGTGCGTGTCTGTCCTGTAGTTCCGAAAGTGAGAGGATATGACCCGACTCCAACAACTCCCTCGCCTCCCGCTGTGAGAGGTTATCTCCCGCAATAGAAGGCAACGAAAGTGCTAGGAGATTAATGATCCCAGCGGCCGTGATTCGGAATATTGACCGAGTCGTCATCAAAGTAGCCCTGCTCTGCTCTATCCCCGTGACAAGCCTGACACTGGCTAAAACTACCAACATCTGGATTACCGGTTACCATACGATCCGGTACCTCATCATGCTTCTTTTTAAAGTAACGTAACTCAGTAATACGCAGTGGTGTAGCGTTATCTGATACGCTGCGTAAAAACTTACGTGCCCTTCGATTTGAACTGTTTTCAGCCGCATTATCAACCAGATACTGAGTAATCGCTTGTTGTGATGTAGGATCCAACTCGGCATTTTCACCAAAGTGATTATCTAAATTACCCATCATCTTCTGCCAACTTCGCTCAGGTAGAAATCCTGTAGGATAGGCCATATGACAGTCTGCACACTCATCAATATAGAGCTGGCGTGCTGGCGAATTATCTGTCTGTTTTAAAGCACCATTTCGACGCTCACCGTACTCATCGTCATCTTGACCGAAGATTTTCCAGCCCTCATCAGCGAAGGCGACATTAACAACACCAACCATTCCAACCCCTAGAGCACTAGTAAGCAGTGTCGTACCCAAAATCCAACGGACCGTTTTAATGCTAAGTTTCATATTTCTATCTCGCTCTTATTGATTAGATAACCAGAGTAGGATGTCTCCTTTCTCTGCTGGGGTGCACTCGCGGCCAAGCGTCCATTTACAGTTCCTTAGGAACCACTTATTAATCTTATGATCCTGCGTAAGTCGCTCCGGATTTACGCTTGGCGCTAGAGGATCAATCGCCTTTTTGGTTTTTGCATGCTGGCCTACCAGTTTCACATCAGACCCATGACAGGTTGTACAGCTCTTACCGTTAAAGTCTCGGTTCCACAACGCTTTACCTGCGTCTGCATTAGCACTTTTACCACTAGCCGCCTCGAAGGCTGCCACCATGCGATCACTCACTGGCGTTGCATTTGCAGCCACTACAAAGAGTGAACCTATCAGTGCGATAGCAAATTTATTAATTCTCATCGCCCTTCTCCTCGATCTCTTTTTTCCCGTTGATCATCGCTCGAACTAGGTTTTCCCCATGGACTAAACTGCTGATTAAGACACCTGATATATGGAACAACACGAAGGCTAGAACTAGATTAGCAACGGCCTCATGAACGTCTTCCATCCAGTACCCTGAAATCGACTCTACCCAAGTGCCAGCAAGCGGTCCTATGCCATCTGGCGCTACAGAAGCCATGCCTGTAAAAGTGAGTAATCCAAGAGAGAGAAGCAGGACAATCACCATTAATCCACCTGCCGGGTTATGCCCCACATAGTGTTTAGGACGCAAAGCAGCCAGATCAATCAGATAGCTTTTAATCGTATTTATACGGTAAACAAAATCGCTGAAGCGTGCGTGGCGGGTGCCAATAAAACCCCACACAATACGGAAAGCTACTAAAGCGGCAATGGTATAACCGGCCCAGAAATGTAGAGTGTCAAATTCGTCTGCACTTATCCAAGCGATCGCAAAGCTCAACACGAGCGCCCAGTGAAAAACACGGACTAATGGATCCCAAACCCTGATCTCTTTTTTCATTGAATACTCCAAAGGTTTATTCAAATTTCTCAACTTGAATGAGATCTTGCCTTGAGCAAGATAAAACCAAGCTTAAAAATTTATTATGAGATTGGAGTTACAAAAAATTGAGGAGAAGCAGCTAATAGTGCTTCTTTATGCAGTGCGAATTTAGAATAGCTTATTGGAGATATCCGTCTAATCGGTTATCGCTTTCTGGCACGACCGCCAGACCCACTGGAAGACTTTCCGCTTTTAGCCGCGCCACCGCGTTTTGCTCCTCGATCAGGATGCTTGGTTGTTGGTTTACGCACGATCGGTTTGCCTGCAGCATTTCGTTTTGGTCCGTTGGAATTGGGTTTTTTACCCTCTCCGTGGCTATTACGATTTGCATGCCCTTTCTTGTGTGTGGATTGAGAGGGCTTTGATCTGTTCGGGCTGCGTGACTTACGTGTTCCGGGCTTCGCCTCTGACGAGGAGTGCTCTACTGATTTTAACAGTGTTGTTAACTCTTTTTGTGTCAGATCTCGCCAATCGCCAAGCGCTAGGCCCTTCAGGTCGACGTTCATAATGCGGGTACGCTCTAGCTTTACGACCTCATAGCCAAAATGTTCACACATACGGCGAATCTGTCGGTTAAGCCCTTGAACAAGCGTTATGTTGAATACACGAGTATCTAGCTTTTTCACGGGGCACTTTTTGGTCATTGTGCCAAGAATGGGGACTCCGCCCGCCATCCCTTCTATGAACGCCGGAGTGATCGGTTTATTAACCGTGACCACATACTCTTTCTCGTGGTTATTACCCGCGCGCAGGACTTTGTTAACCAAATCGCCATTATTGGTCATAAAAATCAGACCCTGAGAGTCTTTATCTAGACGGCCGATTGGGAAGATACGCACACCGTGATTAACGAAATCAACGATATTGTTGGGACGAGAGCTTTCTGTAGTCGATTCAATCCCTACAGGTTTATTTAGGGCAATAAAGACGAAGTCATCGGGCTCTGGTGGGTCGATCATCTGACCATTGACGCGAACCTGATCTCCAGGGTGTACTTGGTCTCCAATCTGAGCCCGTTTACCGTTAATAAAGACATTACCCTGTTCAATAAAGCGATCGGCTTCTCGTCGAGAGCAGATACCACTCTCACTGATAAATTTATTGAGTCGCTTTGCTGAACCGTTGAACATAGCTTAGAGTAATCCTGATTAGTTGATCGTCTATTGTATCGATCGAACCAGGCTTCACCAACTTAGACCGCAGATTCATAAGTGAAAAAATGACAAACATAACCGCTTTGCTCTTGGCCCTGTCTGTAACAGCACCTGTATTAGCCGATACAGATAACTACACCTTTATATCGGGAAGTGACATTTATGAAGCTTTATCACAAGAGTCGATGGTCGTTCAGGGGTATGTGTTAGGCGTGACCGATGCACTGAAGCACAGCACAGATTCTAGTAGCTGTTTTGTGATTCCTATGCGTCCCGATGCGGATGCCGTTATCTATTCAACCTATTTAGACTATTGGCAGAACCGCCAAATTCCCGACAGTGGAACTGAGGCAATTACTCAGATGATGCTAAACAACTTCCCTTGTACGACCAACGTCGAAAATAACTGATATTTCTTAGTAACAGCGTTTAATTACTAATTATTCTACGATTTTTATTCTCAAACTTTGAAAATTGAGAAATATCAAATTAAGGTGTTAGCAGAAATGAAAAAACTGACTAAAAGTTATAAGTCAGTTTTGTTTTTTCTACAAAATGGAGAAAGAAATGAATTTCAAATTTCTAGCCGCAATCCTTACTTCGTTGATGATGGCTTTCGCATTTGTATCACCAGTTCAGGCTGCTGATGAGGGTGAAGCAAAATCCATCTACTGCGATGACGGTTCACTGTGTGTACCAGAGGGTGAGCCAGAACCCGAGTGTGATTAAGTTCAACACTCAATAACTTATAAAAAAAGAAACATCACTGAGGAATCAAATATGATCCGTAAATCACTTGTTATGGGCCTAGTAGGCGTAGTTGCTTCAGGAATGGCGAGCCTTTCAATGGCTGGCTCTCACTCGGACGACAAACCAGTCGGCATCACTGGCGACCTAATGTCGATCGAAGTCATGCACAATGGCAGCAAAGTGACGGTTGAGCGTAACGCTGACAACCAGAACACTGTTAACCCATCATTCGCATTGACTTCACGTCCTTGTCCTCCTTTCTGTATTCAGCCAATGAAACTAGCACCTGGTGTTGAAACCATTGGTGAAGTAGAGATGATTGGCTACATGGAGAAAGCGTCTGCAGGTGACGACTCTATCCTAATCATCGACTCACGTACTCCAGACTGGGCTGCGCGTGGCATGATCCCTGGTGCGATCAACCTACCATGGACAGCGCTATCAACTCGTAAAGGTGCTGACCCAATCTCTATTGGTGAGATCTTCACTGACACATTCGGTGCTGAAGAGTTCGACGGTCTTTGGAAGTTCGGTAACGCTAAAACTCTAGTAATGTACTGTAACGGTATGTGGTGTGGCCAGTCGCCAACTAACATCAAAGCACTTCTAGACTTCGGCTACCCAGCACACAAAATCAAGTGGTACCGTGGCGGTATGCAGAACTGGGAAAACCTTGGCCTAACTACTGTTAAGCCTTAATTGGGGTTTTATACCTAGTTGAACAAAAAAGCGTAGTTGTTAATGACTGCGCTTTTTTTTGCCCAAAAATAAGGAAGATCCAATGAAAAAAATTCTAATCGCATCACTGGCCGCTCTCACACTGGCTGGCTGTAACTCTGCTGCAACTAAAACAGAGTCGGCTGCAGCAACCAAACCTGTGGGTATCACTGGCAGCCTAATGTCGACTGAGGTCATGCATAACGGTCAAAAAGTCACTGTCATGCGTAACCAAGACAGTAAAAACACCGTAAACCCTTCTTTCGCCATGACATCACGCCCTTGTCCGCCATTCTGTATTCAGCCAATCGTACTGGCACCCGGTGTTGAGACCATTGGTGAAGTTGAGATGGTCGGCTATATGGAAGCGGTCTCATCAGGTGATGACTCAATCCTTATCATTGACTCACGCACCCCAGATTGGGCTGCTCGCGGTATGATTCCTGGAGCTGTAAACATTCCATGGACTAAGCTATCGACACGTAAGGGGGCAGACCCTATCTCTATCGGCGAGATCATCGTGGAAGATTTCGGTGGTGAAGAGTTTGATGGCTTATGGAAGTACGGTAAAGCTAAAACTCTAGTGATGTACTGTAACGGTATGTGGTGTGGCCAATCGCCAACCAACATCAAAGCGCTGCTTGATTTCGGTTACCCGGCTGACAAGATCAAGTGGTACCGTGGTGGTATGCAGGATTGGGAAACACTCGGTTTCACAACCGTTAAACCCTAAGTCGTGCGTCCCTAAGGATAAGGATAAGAGAGCTTCGGCTCTCTTATCCTTTCACCTTTAATCTTCTCATCTTTTAGTCTAAAGCCAATCCCACCGATCATCTCTGATCCTCGATAAAGCACTAAAACAGTCACAAGTTGCCCCTATATGCTAGTTATACCAACCCCTTACATCTTTAAACGATAAGAACCAAAGATAGCGTTATTTCGAATAAAACTAATAATCGTTATAATGCGCGCAGAATTTTTAGCCTTCGGTCTAGGTTACCCACAAGGTAACAAGTAGAGCCGACTTCAATACAGAGAGGAGCAGCCAATGAAAGCAATCATTTCTAAGGCTTCAACAGCACTATGTACTCTAGGTCTAACCTTTACAGCTCTATCAGCGCAAGCCGTTACTTCTGAAGATGTCATTGCAGAACGTCTAATGCCTGTTGGCAAAGTGTGTCTACAAGGTGATGAGAGCTGTGGGTCAGCATCTGCTGCACCGGCGGGTGGCGCACGAACCGCTGAAGATACCGTCGCTACCGCTTGTAACTCATGTCACGGCACGGGTGTGTTAGGCGCTCCTAAAATCGGTTCGGGTGAATGGGCTGCTCGCCTAGATGCCAAAGGACTAGATACCTTAGTCAGCAATGCCATCAGCGGTATTGGTGCGATGCCTCCACGTGGTACTTGTGCAGACTGTTCTGATGACGACATCAAAGCAGCCATCGAGTACATGATTGCTCAATAAGCGATGCTTGATGAAAAACAGCGCCTGAGGGCGCTGTTTTTATTTGTAATATCAGAAATCATCTAAAAGGTTTTTTAAACCTGCCAAGGTTTGTTTACCTCTGGCTCGGTTTCGCTCTGGATCGACTTCGCCATGCCCTTCACGCTCAATATCCTCGTCGGGCAGTTCGTCTAAGAATCGACTCGGTTCACAACTCTGCCACTCTCCAAACTGTTTACGCTTCTTCGCTAACGTCATCGCTAAGGTACGCTGCGCTCGTGTGATACCCACATAAGCGAGACGACGCTCCTCTTCAATGGTGTCCGATTCGATGCTATTTCGGTGCGGTAGCAGATCCTCTTCCATGCCCATTAGATAGACATGGGGGAACTCCAATCCTTTCGAGGCGTGTAGCGTCATTAACTGAACACGATCGGAGTCATCCTCCTCCTCTTGGCGTTCTAGCAAGTCGAGCAGCACAAGTCGCGCAATCGCCTCTTCAATACCCGCATCAGGATCATCTTCTTGGATACGCTCCAAGGAGGCACGAAGGGAGTCGACTAGGAACCAGACATTCTGAATACGCTTTTCCGCGACAATATCGCTTGAGGCGTTAGCGGTAATCCACTCTTCGTAGCCAATTTCGGCGATCAGTTCACGAATCGCCCCAATGGGATCCGACCCCAAACAGAGTGAGTGCAAACGCTCTATCATCTCAGTAAAGGCACGCAGCCGAGCCAGCGCGTTGGGCTTCATAACCTGCTCGATACCCAACTCATCGACCGCTGCAAACATACTAATATGTCGCTCGGTTGCATACTCCCCGAGCTGCTGCAACGTGGTGGGCCCGATCTCTCGACGCGGCAAGTTGATGATACGAAGGAAGGCGTTATCGTCGTCGCGATTGATCAACACTTTGAAGTAAGCCATCAAATCTTTGATCTCGGCGCGAGCAAAGAACGAGGTGCCGCCGCTGAGCTTATAAGGCACCTTAAAGTTCTGCATTTTAATCTCGAGCAACCTGGCTTGGTGATTGCCACGATAGAGCACAGCAAAATCTTTAAAGGGTGCGCGCTCTCGCAGGTGTCGTTCCAGAATCTCGGTCGCGATGCGCTCACACTCCGCATCTTCACTGGGTAGGTGTATCAGACGCAGCGGATCACCCATGCCCATTTCGCTCCACAGCGTCTTATCAAACACGTGGGGGTTGTTCGCAATCAAGGTGTTAGCCGCCTTGAGTATGCGGCTTGTAGAGCGATAGTTCTGCTCTAGCTTTACTAGTTTTAAACTTGGAAAGTCGTGCTGCAGTTGGGCCAGATTCTCTGGACGAGCACCACGCCATGCGTAGATCGACTGATCATCATCACCTACGACGGTTAAACCTGTACGATGCCCCACCAGCTGTCGAACTAGACGGTACTGTGACAAGTTGGTGTCTTGGTACTCATCGACTAACAAGTAGCGAATGCGGTTTTGCCAACGCTCTAACACCTCTGGCTTTTGATCAAACAGCCGCACAGGCACCAAAATAAGATCATCAAAATCGACCGCGTTATAGGCACGAAGGTGGCGCTCATATGCCTCATAGGCTCTGGCGCAGAGAATGTCGATCGGCTCTGAGACAGTCTCCAGAGCCTGTTGAGGCGTGATCATCTCATTCTTCCAAGAGGAGATTTGGCTCTGAACGACATTGATCTTATCCGTGTCCTCATCGTGATGGACTAGAAGATCTCGAATTAAGATGCGACTGTCTTGGTCATCAAACAACGAAAAGCCTGGCTTCATTCCGAGCGCTTTATGCTCACGGCGCAAGATGGTTAGACCAAGATTGTGGAAGGTTGAGACAATCAAACCGCGTGCCGCTTTACCCTCCACCAGCGACATGACTCGCTCTTTCATCTCACGCGAGGCTTTGTTGGTAAAGGTAACCGCCGCAATGTGGCGCGCCTCAATGCCGCACTCTTCAATGAGATAAGCGATTTTTCGCGTGATGACACTGGTTTTACCTGAGCCAGCGCCAGCCAATACCAGCAGTGGACCACTGATGTATTCGACGGCTTCTTTCTGACGGGGGTTAAGGCGTGACATGTTTGATGAGCAGACTCGATATTAGGGCGCACAGTGTACACCCTGACATCAGCAAGCCCAAGATCTGCTCATCAGTTAAAGCTGTCGATAGCTGAGCGCCTCCATAATGTGGCTGTTTTCGATCGCCTGATCTGCATTCATATCCGCCAGTGTGCGAGCCACGCGAAGTGCTCTATGGCAAGCCCTAGCGGAGAGCTGTAAGCGTGTCGCTATCACCATAAACTCTTTTGATAATGACTCTGAAGCATTCAGCTCTTTTTGGACTTCACTGCCTGTTAGCTCAGAGTTGAGCTTGCCCTGCCGATCATACTGTCGCTGCTGACACTGACTAACTCGCTTACGAACTGCGTCAGAGCGCTCCTCATGCGATTCGCCGAGTAATAGCTCTTCTGTTGGCACCGCACTTAAAGCCAACCGCATATCAAATCGATCCAACAAGGGGCCAGAGACTCGCCCCTGGTATCGATCGATCGCAGTCTGCGAACATTGACATCGCTCGGTCCCATCAGCGTAGTAACCGCAGGGGCAAGGATTCATCGCCGCCATCAAAGAGAAACGCGCAGGGTAGGTCAGCGTGCCCGCCACTCTAGAAATACTGACCTCACCGGTTTCAAGCGGCTCTCGCAGAACTTCCAGAACAGAACGGGGAAATTCTGGCAGCTCATCCAGAAATAGAACCCCTTGATGCGCCAGTGAGATCTCACCCGGCCTAGGGGAAGATCCACCCCCCACCATCGCCCGTGATGATGCACTGTGGTGCGGTGCTCTGTAGGGTCGTTCACCCCGAAACAATCGCTCGACCGGCAAACCCGAGACCGAATAGATACTGGCCGTTTCGATACAACTGGATTGCGAAAGTGGCGGTAGGATCGATGGCAGTGCTTGGGCCAACATACTTTTACCACTGCCCGGAGGACCGCTCAAAAGCAGGTTATGCATTCCACTGGCGGCCACTTCCAAGGCACGACGGGCCATCGGTTGTCCCCGAACTTCTGAAAGATCTACGGGGTAACTCGGCGGAGAATGAACTGGGGGTTGAGGGTCTATTTCAGGTAGCTTTTCAGCACTCAACGCCTGACATAGATCGTACAGCGTCTTAGCTGAAAGTTGTTGCTTAGCACCCGCGAGAGAGGCTTCTTGGCTATTATCGGGGGCAATAACAATCAGTGAATCCGCTTCAGCACAGGCATAGGCGGCCGGAAATAGGCCTCTAATAGGGTGCAGTTTGCCGTCCAAGCCCAATTCTGAGTAGAGCTCTGCCTGCTGCAGGTGAGTTGTTTTAAGCTGATTGGATGCCAACAGAATGCCAAGCGCAATGGCTAGGTCATAGCGTCCGCCCTCTTTGGGGAGATCGGCCGGTGATAAGTTAACGGTGATTCGTCGTTGCGGGTATTCAAAGCCGGCGTTTAACAGTGCACTGCGCACACGCTCGCGGCTTTCACGCACCGCGGTCTCTGCCATACCCACAATTGCAAAGGAGGGTAAGCCTCCTGAAAGGTGCACTTCAACGCGAACGCGAGGTGCCTCGATACCGAGCTGAGCTCGGCTATAAAGAGTTGCCAATGCCATGACGCCATCCTTGGGTCCTGCAGTTGGCCTAGCGTTGCTTTAGGACTCTTTTGACTCCAACTCAGCAACCATCGCTTCCAACTGCTCTAATTTTTCTCGAGTTCGCTGAAGTACAGCGGCCTGAGCGTCAAACTCCTCCCGAGTGACTAAATCCAGTTTAGCAAAACTTGATTGAAGTACAGTTTTAATTTGCTGCTGCATCGCCTCCTGACCTGGAAGTGATGAGTTACCCTGAAGGAATTGGGTCATCGTCTGACTTAGGTTTTCAAACATCTTAGGATCAAGCATCTCAGCCCCCTTTAACATCGATATGCGTCTCAATAGATGCACTATACCAGAACCCTTTTAAGACAAGCGTCTATGATCACTATTTTAGCCTCAATATGGCGCACCAAAGTAGTGCATGCACTTTTGTGGTGCATACTGGCGTGCACTATAAAGGTTGATAAAACGGTAAAGAGACCCATGAAAAATTTATAAGTCAATGTTTTATAAGTTATTTTTAAAAGTTGGCACAAGTTTCGCAAATAGAGTTCACAGGAAAAAATTAATCCTCCCTTTTCACATTAAGGAGAAATCTGATGAAACTAGTGTCAGCCGTAATTAAGCCATTCAAGCTTGACGACGTGCGCGAAGCGCTATCAGAGATCGGTGTACAAGGTATCACCGTGACTGAAGTTAAAGGCTTTGGCCGTCAAAAAGGCCACACCGAACTCTACCGTGGTGCAGAGTATGTTGTGGACTTCCTACCTAAAGTTCGCCTAGACGCTGCTGTCTCTGATGAGATCGTAGACCAGGTTATCGAAGCGATCACCAATGCCGCGCAAACCGGCAAAATTGGTGACGGTAAGATTTTTGTTTCAGCGCTTGAACAAGTGGTTCGCATCCGTACCGGTGAGACCGGCGACGAAGCTCTATAACGTTTTGATTTTTGGCCTTATTGGAGGGCATAACAATGGAAGAACTTTTGAATACAACAGCTGGTGATGTAACCCAGCTGAAGTACGCACTCGATACCTTCTACTTCTTGGTATGTGGTGCGCTGGTTATGTGGATGGCGGCAGGCTTCTCAATGCTAGAAGCGGGTCTTGTTCGTTCTAAGAACACCACTGAAATTCTAACTAAGAACATCGCGCTATTCGCGATCTCTTGCATCATGTACTTCGTTTGCGGTTACGCGATCATGTACGGCGGTGATTACTTCCTATCTAGCATCACGGGTGACGGTGTTGCCGATGAGTGGACGTACGCACCATCAGCTGACTTCTTCTTCCAGGTCGTATTCGTTGCAACAGCAATGTCTATCGTATCGGGTGCGGTTGCTGAGCGTATGAAGCTTTGGGCGTTCCTAGCGTTCGCGGTTGTGATGACTGGCTTCATCTACCCAATGGAAGGTTCTTGGACTTGGGGCGGCAACGCTGTATTCGGCATGTACACTCTAGGTGACCTTGGTTTCTCTGACTTCGCGGGTTCAGGTATCGTACACATGGCAGGTGCTGCAGCAGCACTAGCAGGTGTCCTATTACTAGGTGCACGTAAAGGCAAATACGGTAAGAACGGCGAGATCAATGCGATCCCTGGTGCTAACCTACCAATGGCAACACTAGGTACATTCATCCTTTGGATGGGTTGGTTCGGTTTCAACGGCGGTTCGGTTCTAGCAACCTCTGACGTTGAAAACTCAAACGCGGTCGCTGTTGTCTTCATGAACACTAACGCAGCTGCGGCTGGCGGTGTGGTAGCAGCACTAATCACTGCTCGCCTACTGTTCGGTAAAGCTGACCTTACAATGGCACTTAACGGTGCACTAGCAGGTCTAGTAGCGATCACAGCAGAGCCTTCAACCCCTTCTGCACTACAAGCTCACATCTTCGGTGCGATCGGTGGTGTTCTGGTTGTCTTCTCTATCCTAACGCTGGATAAACTAAAAATTGACGATCCTGTCGGTGCGATCTCTGTACACGGTGTTGTAGGTCTTCTTGGTCTACTACTGGCACCAGTAACTAACGACGGTTCTACTTTCTCTGGCCAGATCATCGGCGCCCTAACAATCTTCGTATGGGTATTCGTTGTCAGCCTAGTGGTTTGGGGCATCATCAAAGCTGTGATGGGCATCCGAGTGACTGAAGAGGAAGAGTACGAAGGTGTCGATATCTCTGAATGTGGTATGGAAGCCTACCCAGAGTTCGTCACTTCACGTAAGTAATAGGGAACTCAGTTTCTGTTGAAACCCGGGGTGTAGCGATACACCCCTCTTCTCAGCCCTACCCCCAGGTAGGGTTTTTTTCGTTTCTGGACAAACAGGTTGATCAGGAAACTTGAAGGTTAAACCATCCATGTACATAATGGATGAAAATTTACAGCGAATTGGGACAGTTTTGCCTGCCCAGTTCAACAAGGAGAAACTATGAAACTGGTATCGGCAGTTATCAAACCGTTCAAACTGGATGATGTGCGCGAAGCGCTGTCTGACATTGGTATCCAAGGTGTTACAGTGACTGAAGTTAAAGGCTTCGGTCGTCAGAAAGGTCACACAGAACTTTACCGTGGTGCCGAGTACGTAGTGGACTTCCTTCCTAAGGTAAAAATTGAAGTCGCGATCGACGACGACATGCTAGATCAAGTCATTGAAGCGATCAGCTCTACGGCCAATACTGGCAAGATCGGTGATGGTAAAATCTTCGTTATGCCAGTTGAGCAAGTGGTACGTATTCGTACTGGCGAGACGGGTTCAGAAGCGCTTTAAGCTTCGATCCATTTCAAAAATGCCGCTACCGATCAGTTCGCTAGCGGCATTTTTATATCTACTTGAAGCCCCGTTGGCGCGAGGTTTTGGAACTGAACCTCCCCACCGACGCGTTCAGTCGCTCGAGTCACGATACTCAAACCCAAACCGTAACCGCCTGAGTTGGCCCCACGTCTAAATGGCTGCCCAATCGAATCTAGAATCGATTCTGGTAATCCGGGTCCATTATCAACCACTCGAATCGTTAGCCTGCCGTTATCAGTAGCGACAGATACCTTAATCAACGTACCCTGTGGCGTGTGATTGATGGCGTTATTCAACAGATTGCTGACGACTCGACTCAGTGGTTCACTCCGAATGGTTGCTCCATCAGTGACATCAAGTGATAGGTCGAATTGATGCTGTGGGCCGCTGACACGGGCGTCCTGCACCAGATCCCGACACAGCAGTGCCAGATCCAAAATTGGTGCAGTCGCTTCGGCATCTCGAGCTCGGGCCAGTGTGAGTATTTCAGAGATTAAACCGTCTAATTTAACGCACTCTTTATTAATGCGTTGCAGGGTACGATCATCCTCACCCCACTTCTGCTCTGCCAAACCTGCTGCCGCCTGAAGACGGGCTAAAGGTGCTCGTAGCTCATGAGAGACATCCTGCAGAAGATGCCGTTGGCTATCGAGCGTCTGCTCAACGTAATCAACCATCTGGTTAAACTCACGTGCCAGCTGGCCCAGCTCATCGCCTCGTTTGACGAGCTTACCCTCGGCTCGACTGCTTAAATTACCCTGTTGATGAAGGCGGCGAACAAACCCCTTCAAGTCGTTAATCGGTCTGACGACTAACCACGTGACCAGAAGGCTGCTGCCAAAGGAGACCGCAATGACCCACAAAACTTGGAAGGAGAGTAAGAACCCCCACATCCGTTCAAACAGCTCTTCATTTCGTTCGGGTGGGAAGTAGACGAGGTATGGGGTGCCATCAGCAGCGATGATCTCTGTCACCATTGCATCCTTGGGTTGTGACCGTCTACCTGACGAGTAGATCAGTTGATTGGATCGCTTCTCATAGATCCAAAGCGGTAGACGTCGGCGCTGCTCTTTACGTTGCATCCCATACTGATAATCGGAGATTAACTGCTCTGCGATGATGGTCGCTTTCTGCTTTTGGCTCTCGGTGCGATCGGGAGTATCAGTGACAGAGATGAACAGGGTCAAGCTGATAAGAATACCAAGCGTGCTGACCAGCCAGACGGCGCCGAAGATGCGCCAGAATAGATGTTGATACCAGCGCATTAACCCTCCACCCCAACGACCATCTGGTAGCCTTCACCACGGACTGTTTTAATCATCTCGGCTAAGCCAGGCTTTGCCTGCTCAAGCTTCTGTCTAACACGGCTGACGTGGACATCGATCGATCGATCGTAAGCCGTTAATTTGCGGTGCAGTACCTGTTCGGTCAGCCACTCTTTTGACGCGACCTGCCCAGCACGCTCCATCAACAAAGCCAGCACATTAAATTCAGCTGCGGTTAGCTGTAACTCTATCTCATCAACACAAGCCACTCGACGAGCTGGGGTAAGATTCACTGCCCCAACCGAAAGCGTCTGTTTGTTAGTCTCCTCTTTAACGGGAACAGACCTGCGTAACACGGCACGAATACGCGCCAGCAGCTCGCGCGGGTTGGCCGGTTTAGACAGGTAGTCATCAGCCCCCATCTCTAGTCCCAGGATGCGATCAATATCATCCCCTTTACCGGTCAACATGATGACAGGTGTAGAGACCTTAGGACGAACCTGCTGCAGCAACTCAAGTCCAGATAGGCCAGGCATCATGATATCGAACACACAGAGATCAAACTGATTGCCAGCATCAAACAACTCGATAGCCTGCTCTGCTGACCCTGCTTGAGTCACTGAGAACCCCTCATTCTCAAGGTATTCACCCAGCATGTCCGTCAGATCAAGATCGTCATCAACTAACAGTATTTGTGTGCTCATATTCACTCCTATTTGGGCCCAGTTTACGCTTGGCTGCGTCAAACTCCCAAAACTTTACGCAACTTTACGAACTCGCAACCCAACTTAGCATTGCCATCATCAATAATGGATACATCGAAACGAACAACGAACGGAGAGTTCACATGAAAAAGACAATCATCGCTTCAATTACTGCTGTAACACTAACAATCGGTGCACTATCAGGCGCGGTATACGCACATGAAAAAGGGGGTAAAGGTGGCCCAAAAAGCGCTGAAGATCGTGTTGAGAAACTGACTCAGCGTCTGGATCTATCAGCCGACCAACAATCACAGCTTTTAGCTATGTTCACAAAACGTGATGCGGATCGTGAACAGATGCAAGCGACCCTAACGGCAGAGCAGCGTGAAAACATGAAAGCCAATGCGCGTGATGGCATGCGTGACCAGATGCACAAAGATATAAAATCGCTGCTGACAGAAGATCAAATCGCTAAGTTCGAAAACATGCACTCTGGTAAAGACGGCCACGGCAAAGGTGGTAAAGGCGGCAAACACTAAGAGACACCACTGCAGGCTCTGAATGAGTTTTTGAAACCAACAATAGGTTAGAACCTTTTGCAGTGTGGGGAGCTTCGGCTCCCTTTTTAGTTTCTCTTGACCTGACTAGGTCCGCATAGTTAATTAGGCCTAAACTATAAGGAGCTCCTAATGAAATTGTTACGAGTCGGCGCCATAGGGCAAGAGAGACCTGCCATTCTGGATAAAGATCAACAGATTCGAGACCTCTCTTCTGTTGTTCCAGATATCAACGGCGATCTATTATCGAATCAAGCGCTCGAGAGATTAAGAGCGGTAGATCTCGATTCACTTCCCATTATCGATTCATCAGAAAGAGTCGGCCCCTGTATTGGTGAGGTTGGCAAAATAGTCTGTATCGGCTTGAACTACTCAGATCATGCCGCAGAAGCGGGCATGGAGCTTCCCTCAGAACCCGTTCTCTTTATGAAAGCCACCAGCGCGATTTCAGGCCCAAATGACCCTATACAAATTCCACGTGGTGCCGATAAAACAGACTGGGAAGTCGAGCTGGCCATCGTCATTGGCAAAAAAACAAAATACATTTCAGAAGATCAATCGATGGATCATATTGCTGGCTTTTGTCTTGCCAACGACCTATCCGAACGAGCTTTTCAACTTGAGCGTTTAGGCAGCTGGGACAAAGGGAAATCCCATGACAGCTTTGCTCCTATCGGGCCCTACTTAGTGACCAAAGATGAAATCGTTGATCCGCAAAATCTAAGGATGTTTACAGAGATTAACGGTGAGCGTTTCCAAGACGGAAATACCAATACGATGGTGTTTGATGTCAAAACGATCGTCGCCTATTTGAGCCAATTTATGACCTTAGAAGCTGGCGACGTCATTATGACGGGGACTCCCCCTGGTGTCGGTATGGGTCAATCACCCCAAAAGTATCTTATGGCTGGTGATAGGGTGCGAATTGGCATCGAAGGGCTCGGTGAGCAGCACCAGCTCTGCATCGATGCTTAAAACGCGTAACTAATGACCGACTCACCTGAGTTACTAACCGCTAACACGGGGAAGCGCTCAGGGTGAGTTTTGGCCTCATTAAGCTCTGACTCACTGGTGGGTAGTAGATTCGCCTGCAAAAAGTAACCGATCAGCGCTTTACGAATCTCAAACGCTTCAAGCTGCTCCAGGTCAAAATCATCGATGACCAGTCGTTGTTGTGCCGCTGTAAGCGCGTCATTAACGACCAGTCGAACAGAGAGTGATTCATTCCACGCATTGTCGACCGGCAGCTCATCTCCACCCTCTTTAAGAGTCAGAGCACCGCGGAAGCGACTTAACACAAAGTCACGATAAGCTTGTCGCTCCCAACAATAGGCACGTACATGCAATCGATTGCTGGCACTGATGATGGCACAGGGTGTAATCGATCGAAGTGAACCCTCTGGATTCTGCATCGAAACATAGACCGCCTCTATACGGCTTCGATTCTCAATGCCTGCCAAAATAGTGGCTAACGCGCCGGGCGCAGTCGATCGATTCAATACGGGTACAGAGAAGAAGTCGGGGTTCGCCGGAGTCGATAGGCGGGAGATGGTGATCAACGAGTCAGCCGAATCTGGAATCAGCTTAGGCTTAAACCCCTGAGTGGGTTTGTAACTGCGATCAGATGGCGAATAGGAGCGAACATTTTCAGGCGCGAACTCACAGTAGGTATTAATCGCCTCTTGCGCCTCTGGACGAGCAATACCAAAGGCCCCAACCAACATAGGCGCGGTGACTTCACGCTCCCACAACAGCTGACGCTCAATAAACCTTAAGCGCTGCAGCTGCGGCCAAGATGTCTCGTTAATTGTGACTGCCATTTTATCTATTCCATCCCATTTTAGGTAAAGTCTAGCGCATTCAGAATCAAAGTTGGGGATATTCTAATACCCTCTCAGATCTCCTGTTAGCATGGTAATATGGAGTAAAAATTTTAGGAGTCAAAAATGTTAGGTACCGCTCTTTGTAACAGCGCAACACGCGTCATGATGTTGGGTTCTGGTGAACTCGGTAAAGAGGTTGTCATCGAACTTCAGCGCTTGGGTTTAGAAGTGATTGCCGTCGATCGATACGCAAATGCGCCTGCTATGCATGTCGCTCACCGAAGCCACGTCATCAACATGCTGGATGGTGATGCACTGCGTGCCGTTGTTGAGAGCGAAAAACCGGACTATATCGTGCCTGAGATTGAAGCCTTAGCAACCGAGACACTGCTTGAGCTTGAAAGCGAAGGATTCAAGGTAGTCCCTACCGCACGTGCCGCGCGTCTGACAATGGATCGTGAAGGTATTCGTCGCCTAGCGGCTGAAACACTAGGAGTACCGACTTCAGCTTATCGCTTCGCAGATACTGAGGCTGACTATCAAGAGGCTATCAAAGAGATTGGTATTCCCTGTGTCGTGAAACCGATCATGAGCTCATCCGGCAAAGGGCAGTCGTTGGTTCGTTCTGAATCGGATGTGGCACCGGCCTGGCAATATGCTCAAGAGGGTGGCCGTGCCGGGAAAGGCCGTGTCATCGTTGAAGGGTTTGTCGATTTTGATTACGAGATCACACTGCTGACGGTCAACGCCGTTGATGGCATCCACTTCTGTGCACCGATTGGCCACCGTCAGGAAGGGGGTGACTACCGTGAATCTTGGCAACCACAAGCGATGTCAGATCTTGCACTACAACGCTCACAAGAGACCGCTCGCAAAGTGGTCGAGAACTTAGCGGGTTTTGGCATTTACGGTGTCGAGCTGTTTATCAAAGGCGATGAGGTCTACTTCAGCGAAGTGTCACCCCGACCACACGATACGGGATTGGTCACACTGATTTCCCAGAATCTCTCTGAATTTGCGCTGCATGCCCGTGCCATTCTCGGCTTCCCTATCGGTAACATTCGCCAGCTTGGTGCTTCTGCATCAGCGGTCATCTTGGGTGATGGACACTCTACAGACATTCAATTTGATGGGGTTAGGGAAGCGCTGAGTGATAACGACACGCAACTGCGTCTATTCGGAAAACCCGAAATCGCTGGAAGTCGCCGCCTAGGTGTGGCGCTTTGTCAGGCTGACAGCGTTGAAGCGGCCATCGAGAAGGCGGTAACCGCTGCCGGCAAAGTTAGTATCAACTACTGATCAGAGACTCAATATGTCACGACACGGCGGCGGCCGGCACTACAAGAGCGACTCCAATAGCAGCAACACTGTTGGCATGAGCGAGGCTTGGTCGGTCATTAAAATGATCTGGCCTTACTTGTGGGAGTATCGCCGTCGCATGGCGGTCGCATTTCTGTTGCTGATCTCCGCCAAGCTTGCAGTGGTTGCTATGCCACTGGCTTTGAAGCAGATCGTTGATGGTCTAGATGCCTCTCTGAATCCATTGATTACAGTGCCCATTGCGATGGTCGTAGCCTATGGGATGCTCCGCTTTGGCTCGGTCTTCTTTGCAGAAGCTCGCGATGCGGTGTTTAGCCGAGTCACAGAGAGAGCGATGCGCCGGATGGTGCTCAAAGTCTTTCGCCACCTCCACTCATTAGAACTCGATTTCCATCTCTCTCGGCAGACCGGTGGTATCTCTCGCGACATTGACCGTGGCAGTAATGGCTTCAGCTTTTTGATGAGGATGATGGTCTTTAACATCGTACCAACGCTGATTGAGATCAGCCTCGTTGCTGCCATTTTGCTCTTCAGCTTCAGTGTCTGGTACGCATTGGTGGTTGTGGTCTGCGTTGGTATCTACATCTACTTCACCATACTCACTACCGAATGGCGCAACCGCTACGTGCGAGAAACCAATCAACTCGACTCTCAAGCCAATACTCGAGCCATTGATAGCCTGCTCAACTATGAGACCGTAAAATACTTTGGCAATGAGGAGTATGAGGCCAGCCAGTACGATAAAAACCTAGCCAGCTGGGAAACGGCTCGTTTAAAAACGCGCATGACGTTGATGATCCTCAACAGCGGTCAGGCATTCATCATCTCGCTAGGGATCATCTTAATGCTCTGGCTGGCCGCAGAGGATGTTGCAAGCGGAGCCATGACCCTGGGTTCGTTAGTCATGATTAATGCCTACATCTTACAGCTATTCATGCCGCTTAATTTCCTTGGCATGGTCTACCGTGAAGTGCGCAAAGCCCTGACAGACATTGAGAATATGTTTGGGTTGTTGAAGAAGCAGCCTAAGATTGTCGACCGCCCCGATGCAACCGACTTGATAACTCAAGGGGGCGCCATTTGCTTTGACTCCGTCAACTTTGCTTACCACCCCGACCGTCAAATTTTGAAAAGTGTCAGCTTCAAAGTAGAAGCGGGTAAAAAGGTCGCCATCGTCGGGCCAAGTGGATCGGGCAAATCGACCTTAGCGCGACTGCTGTTTCGATTTTATGATGTTCAGTCGGGGCAGATCAGCATAGATGGCCAGCCGATCGACCAAGTGACTCAGCACTCATTACGACAAGCGATTGGCGTGGTTCCGCAGGATACCGTCCTGTTTAACGATACGATCTACAACAACGTGGCTTATGGACGCCCAGGTTCAAGCAGAGAAGAGGTTCTCAAAGCGATTGAGCTGGCCAACCTAAACGACTTCATTGCGGCACTCCCTGAGGGGGTGGATACCCTGGTTGGCGAACGTGGCCTAAAAGTCTCTGGCGGTGAAAAACAACGCATTGCGATTGCCCGCGTGATTCTGAAACGCCCACCCATTTTGCTCTTTGATGAAGCGACCTCAGCGTTGGATAGCGACAATGAGCAGGCGATCCTTAACGCCTTTACATCACTCTCGAAAAACCATACGAGTTTGGTGATCGCGCACCGTCTGTCGACGATTATCGATGCCGATAACATCCTAGTGATGCGCAAAGGCGAAGTGGTGGAACAGGGTACTCACACAGAACTCCTTGCCCAACAGGGCGTTTATGCTGGTATGTGGTCTCTACAGCAACAATAGAGAGCAATCGCCTCATCTTCGATAAGGCTCCAATCCAGTGCTGGAGAACTATTGGCGCTCTGTTGGAGCGGTCTTAAAAAGGCCGCGATAAATGCACTCAGGCACCAAAACGAATCTTAAAGCTTTCCATCAAAGATTAATCTGAATCTATGTACTATGCTAAGTAAAACAGTATCAATTTGGAGTGATCAATGAACGGTGAATTCCTTAGTGGCGGCATGATCGTCACCTTAGCTTTTGCAATCTTCTTCCTCGTACTCGCCTGGTCTGCCGTTAAGGTTGTTCCACAGTCACAGGTATTTGTCGTTGAACGTTTTGGTAAGTTCTCCAAAACCCTGAACGCAGGGATCAACTTTATTGTCCCTATGATCGACCAAGTGCGTCACCGCATCTCTATACTTGAACGCCAGCTACCGGCCTTTGAGATCAGTGTCATTACCAAAGATAACGTTGAGGTGATCCTAGAGGCGACCAACTTCTACCGTATCACCGATGCGGCCCGCTCGGTCTACCGTATTCAGAACATCGATCAAGCCATTCAGACCACAGCCGAATCGATTGTTCGCTCTGCAGCGGGCAAATTGGACCTTGATGAGCTGCAATCATCGCGCGCTCAGATGAACGAAGAGATCCTGACCAATCTGCAAAAAGCAGCTGAAGTCTGGGGAATTGAGATTACTCGTACTGAGATCACCGATGTTCAAGTCGATGAGCAGACCAAAGAGGCACAGCGTCAGCAACTGAATGCAGAGCGCCAGCGTCGTGCACAGGTTGCGCAGGCAGAAGGCCAAAAACGCTCTGTGGAGCTGAATGCAGAGGCACAACTGTACGAAGCACAAAAGCAAGCTGAAGCGGTAAGAGTCGCGGCCGATGCAGATGCCTATGCGATAAAAGTGAAAGCCGAAGCAACCGCCGAGCAGACGCGCATGATAGCGGATGCAATTAATAACGGCGGGCAATCGGCGATCAACTTCGATATTCTACAGAAACAGGTTGCAGCACTGTCTGAAGTTGCAGCAGCCGACAACAGCAAAACAGTGATCATGCCGACAGACATCACTAAGGCCATTGGTTCTTTAGAACTACTGGCACAAACGGTTGGCGACGGATTAAAGAGTAAATGATGGATTTTTTTACAAACGGAAACGGCTGGCTGATTCTTGGACTGGGGCTCATCATCATTGAGATGGTGTTGAACCTCGCCTACATCTCTATCAGCTTCGGTATCGGGTCAATCCTAACGGGCCTATTAATTAAGTTGAATCTGATCCCGACCCTATTGGATTCTGGCGTAATCGATGAGCTACTGATTGTTGGGATCATCTCAGTAATCGCGCTGATTGCTTTGCGCGCACTGTTCAATAAAAAGAGTGATCAGGATATCAACCAGTACTGATCTATCGCCTCATCTTCGATAAGGCTCCAACCCAGTGTGGGAGCTCTGTTAGAGAACTGTTTGAGCGGTCTTACAAAGGCCGCGAATAAGACTGATCAGAAATCATCTTCTGAGTGCGGTGTAATGTAATAATCGCCATACCCATCAACTGAGACAGAAAAGTGGATGGGGTGGCAACAGACCGTACAGTCACAGACAAACATCTCAGCCTCATCGGGCTCGTAGACAATCTCGATCATCTCCCAACAATAGGGACACTGTACATTTTGACTGGGCAGCATGGGCGATCTCAGCTTAAAGAGTTAATTTCTATAAGTGAGCTTTAACCCATTGGATCACCGAATGACTACTCGGAATCTTTACTGCGCTTTTTCGCAAAGCTGGCAGAGACGTAGTAGATCAGCAGCAGAAAGGCGCCAATACCGTATTGAAGTAGGGACACATCAAAGCGTGGCGGACCGCCGTTAGCAATGGCGTAACCCCCAGCAATGGAGGCCATCATCCAAGCTAATGGTAGCGAGAAGAGCTCTTTTTGCGGCGAGTTCTTTTTCTTAAACAGCAGATTGCCGATTAACCATACCAACACCCACACACCGATCAACGAAGAGAGTATTGAGAGGAGTATTGCTGTCATATCGGCTCCTTAATTAAGTTGAGAAGTGACTCGAGCGATCAATCCGCTCTCTCTTCCGCTTTTTTTACACGGATCATATTACGGCCAACCAGTGTGTGGTTTAGGTTTTTAACCGCCGCTTTCGCTTCACCTGGCTTAGGCATTTCAACAAACCCAAAGCCCTTCGATGAGCCCGTTTTCTCGTCCATCACCAGAGTGCAGTACTGAACGCTACCGTAACCTTCAAAGAGCTCTTTAATCTCAGCTTCTGTGGTTGAACGATCCAAATTACGGACTAACAATTTCATAATTAACTCTCTCTATTCAGCAAAAGGTATCAATGTAGAGCTGCTCTACCTTATCGCGAGCCCACTGCTGTTTGCGTAAAAATTTTAGGGATGACTTAACGGATGGATCGATCTGAAAACAGTTAATATCGATCCGCTCGCCCAACTCATCCCAGCCGTAATGATCCACAAGACGCTCAACAACATCAGCCAACTTAACGCCGTGCAGTGGATTATTCGGTTGATTATCCATCTTAATTGACGCGCTCAAACATCAGATCCCAAACACCGTGACCTAGCTTTTCACCCCGTTTTTGGAACTTCGTCACAGGTCGGAAGTCTGGCTGCGGCGAAAACTGACCTTCGCCCATCTGGTTTTGATAACCCTCGGCTGCACTCATCACTTCCATCATGTGCTCTGAGTAGGGCTCCCAGTCGGTCGCCATATGGAAGACACCGCCAATCGCCAGCTTTTGGCGAATGGTTTGAGCAAATTCAGGCTGTACGATGCGGCGTTTATTGTGCTTCTTCTTATGCCAAGGATCTGGGAAGAAGAGCTGCACACCCGCCAAAGAGCCATCCGGTATGCACTGTGCCAGTACCTCGATCGCATCTTCACAGTAGACACGAATATTATCGACCCCTTCGGCACGCGCGTCGGCTAACAGACGACCAACGCCAGGAGGATGTACTTCGATTCCTATAAAGCCCTTCTCAGGTGAGCGGCGCGCCATCTCTACCAGAGACGCTCCCATACCAAAACCGATCTCTAGAGTGACGGGGCGATCATCGCCAAACAGCGCTTTAAAGTCGACCATGCCATCTTCAAGTTCTAGCCCATACAGTGGCCAGTTCTCTTTCATTGCACGCTCTTGCCCTTCTGTCATACGTCCAGCGCGTACGACGAAACTTCTAATCGTACGATGTGGGCGCTGCTGTTCTGTGTCGCTCATTGTTCTATCCGTAAAGTTCGTAACGACCAGGCAAACAGTGCCCAGCCAATAATCATTAATATACCACCGATGGGGGTGATCGCTCCTAACCAACCGGTATCAGTTGCGATTAGCAGGTAGAGGCTGCCACTGAAGATCAACGTCCCTGCCAACAACGAATACCCAGCAAGGCGCCAGCTTTTACTATTGAGTTTAAAACCGGCAATACCGACAACCATCAAACCGAGAGCCTGCCAAAACTGGTAATCAACAGCGGTACTGAAAGTTTCAAAGCGAACAGCTGACAGGGTATTTTTCAGCAAATGGGCACCAAAAGCGCCAAAAATCACCGAAAACATCGCTAAAAGCGCACCAATCATCAAAAAACGTTTCGCGTGCATCATCACCTCATTTGGGCCGCAAGCATACACAAAAAAAGCCGCTAATGCGGCTTTTTCACAACACTTTTATCCGTTAGATAACGACTAAAGCGTTTTTAATTTTCTTCATCGCGTTCTTTTCAAGCTGACGGATACGCTCTGCAGAGACCTCATACTTAGCGGCCAACTCATGCAGCGTCGCTTTTTCATCAAGTAACCAACGCTGTGCCAAGATATCTCGACTGCGCTCGTCCAACTGCCCCATCGCTGCGGCTAACTGGCGGTTAGAATTATCTTCCCAATCCTGCTCTTCAAGTAGCTCGGCTGGATCGGCAGACTTGTCTTCCAAGAACAGTGCCGGTGCAACAGGCGCACTCTCTTCAGAATCATCAGCAGCAGGCGCATCAAAGGCCATGTCAGTGGCGGCCATGCGACCCTCCATCTGACGCACTACTGCAGCATCAACGCCTAGATCTTCTGCGATCGCTTCAACTTCATCGTTGTTCATCCAACCTAGGCTCTTCTTCTGTGAGCGTAGGTTAAAGAACAGCTTACGCTGAGCTTTGGTCGTCGCAACTTTAACAATACGCCAGTTGCGAAGAATGAATTCGTGCATTTCGGCTTTGATCCAGTGAACGGCAAAGCTCACTAGACGAACACCGACGGTTGGATCAAAACGTTTAACCGCTTTCATCAAACCAACGTTACCCTCTTGGATCAAATCACCAAGAGGAAGGCCGTAGCCTTTGTAGCTGCGCGCAATGTGCACAACAAAGCGCAGATGTGACATAACCAACTGGCGAGCCGCATCAAGGTCTTGCTCAAAATGCAGACGCTCGGCAAGCTCCCGTTCTTCCTCTGGTGTGAGGATTGGGATAGTGCTGACATTCTGAACGTAAGCGTCAAGATCGCGCCCCGGTGTCAGATGTTCAACTAATTGCAAGCTAGTGCCCATTTCTCTTTAAACCTCAAAAACTTTCGTTTTTTACACTGTTTTAAATCGTTTTAACTGTCTAGTTAGACCCAGTTTTGACAAAAAAGTTCATTAGTAATTACTAATATTTACCAACACTGGGCAGAAAAAGATACCAGAGTTACAAATAAACGCAAATCCGGCTAAATCCGATCAATCAGAGCCCTGATTCAACTGCCCCATCTGTCTGGATACGGCAATAAATGCCCCTATCCATCCTAGTATAGTCCCACCCACTAACAGTGCCATGATTAATGACAAATCAGGCCCCTGAAGATCAAAACGACCCATATAGAGCTCTGTTAACTCAGCCAATGGCGCTTCGACAAGTGCCAGTGAGAAGTAGACTAATACTAGGCTCAACAGAGCACCAAAGAGTCCATACAGCAGTCCGGCATAGAGGAATGGGCGTCTCACCCAGGCAGCGGTTGCGCCTATCAACAAACTGACCTCAATCTCCTCTTGGCGACTGCTGATCATAGTACGAATGGTGTTGGCGATCACCAGAAGCACGGTCATACCCAATAATAGCGCCAGCACAAAACTGATGCTGGAGAATGTGCCTAAAATCACTTCGAGACGCTCTAACCACTCTACGTCTAACTCGGCGACATCCACCTCTGGCAAGGCTGCCATACTTTCACGCAGTGCTTTCATGGTCGCAGGATCTTTATCGCGCGGCGTCGCGAGCACAACCGCTGGGAGTGGATTCTCGTCCAACAGGCTGATCAGCTCCCCTAGCTCTGAGTGGCTTTTAAACTCGCTGGCTCCGACATCGCTACTGATCAATTCAACAGAGAGAAGATCATCACGCAGCAGGAGTGAACGGCTGAATCGATCCAATTCGTCGGCTTTGAGTTCTGGGCTTAAATAGAGGGCAAGCTGAGGCTCAAAGTCAGTACCCGGTGTCAGCTGCTTCAAATTACCCAACAACGAGTACATGAAGGTAGGAACAGCGAGTACAACCGCCAATAGCAGCAGTGTCACCAGCGTCGACAGTCGATTATGCAGAAGACGCTTAACGGCATCGGCACTCTCTAGACGGTGCTGTACCGCCCAGTGTTTAATGCGCTGCCAACGGCTGACGCTGATATCAGAGGCGCCGCGTGATCGAGTCTCACTACTGGACATGACGCAGTCGCCCCTTATCTAAAATCAGCACTCTATGACGCATTCGCTTGATCAACGCCACATCATGGGTCGCGATCAAGACGGTCGTTCCAATGCGGTTGAACTGCTCGAATAGACTCATGATGTCGAGAGAGAGTCTAGGGTCGAGGTTACCGGTCGGCTCGTCGGCAATCAGCACCCTAGGCTTATGAACAATGGCGCGTGCAATACCGATACGCTGCTGCTCGCCACTCGATAACGCCTGTGGGAACTTCTGCTCTGACTCCAACAGTCCTACTCGATCGAGTGCCGCGCGTACGCGACGACCAATATCCTCTTCGTTATAGCCTGCGATACGCAGTGGAAGTGCAATGTTCTGGTAAACAGTGCGATCTTCTAACAGACGATGATTCTGGTAGACCACACCCAGGGTTCGGCGATATTGCGGAATCTCGCTGCGAGACAATTCAGATAGATTTTGATCACCGACCCACACATCACCACGGCTAGGTTGCTCAACGCGCGTCAGCAGTTTTAACAGGGTACTCTTCCCTGCTCCCGAGTGGCCTGTCAAAAAGGCCATCTCGCCCGACTCCAAAGTAAAGTCGACAGACCTTAGGGCCTCTTGACCAGAGTCATAGCGCTTACTGACGTTAGTGAATTGAATAGCCGCCATAGGAGTTAGTCGAACAACGCCTCAACAAAAGCTTTCGCTTCAAAAGGACGTAGGTCATCAGCTTGCTCACCGACACCGATGAATCGAATAGGCAGACCAAACTGTTTGGCGATGGCAAAGATAATACCGCCCTTCGCTGTGCCATCGAGTTTCGTTAGGGTAATGCCCGTCACGCCCACCGCCTCTTTGAACTCTTTAGCCTGGCTGATGGCGTTCTGACCCGTACCCGCGTCGAGTACCAACATCACTTCATGTGGCGCCGAAGGATCTAACTTCTGCATCACACGAACAACCTTCTGTAACTCTTGCATCAGGTTATCTTTGTTCTGCAAACGACCCGCTGTATCTGCAATCAATACATCAACGTTTTTCGCTTTAGCTGACTCAAGCGCATCAAATAGAACAGAGGCTGAGTCTGCACCGGTATGTTGAGCAACCACTGGGACGTTATTTCGCTCACCCCAAACCTGAAGCTGTTCAACCGCCGCGGCACGGAAGGTATCACCCGCCGCTAACATCACCGACTTACCTTCACCCTGATACTTCTTGGCCAGTTTACCGATGGTCGTTGTTTTACCGACACCGTTAACACCCACCATCAGAATCACCATTGGGGATTTGTCACTCTGTAATTCAAGCGGTTGATCAACGGGTTCTAATAGCTCGGCCAGCTCCTGTTTCAGAGCCGCCTGCAGAGCGTCGCCATCCGAGAGCTGTTTACGCTCTACACGATCGGTTAAACGTTCGATAATCTCTGTCGTTGCCTCAACGCCAATATCGGCCATCAGCAACAAGGTCTCGATCTCTTCCATAAGATCTTCATCGATCTCAGGGTTACCGGCGAAGAGGGTTGTAATCTGCTCAGTCAGGCCGGCTTTCGTGCGACTTAGACCGGATTTAACACGATCGAAGAAGCTTTTTGTTGGCTCTGGCTCTGGCTCTGGCTCTGGCTCTGGCTCTGGCTCTGGCTCTGGCTCTGGCTCTGGCTCTGCAGGAGTCTGTTCAACCTCCACTTCGGTCTCAACAGCTTCTGGCTCAACCGTCTCTTCTGCAGCTGCTGGCTCAACTACCTCTTCGACTGCGTCTTCAGCAACAGGCGGCTCTTCAACGGGCGCTTCGTCAACCGATGGTGTTTCAACTGGGGCCTCTGTAACGCTCTCTTCAACGCTTTTTTCTGAAGCAGAATCCTGAATAGCCTCAGTTTTATCCCCTTTCAGATAACGCATCATCACAATCAAAATGACGACGGCAAAAGCGGCCGCAACGTAAGGGATAATGGCTGGATCATAGCCGTTATCAAGCATCCAGTTGTAGAGAGATTCCATAGTCTAAACAGTCCTAATCAGAGGGAACTAAACAGTCAAAATATAAGTCCAGAATTCTACCACATCAGACGCTGTGAAAGCCTATCTATTAGCCTAAGCTGAGGTTAAAATTTCTGTTTACCTAAAACTGCTTTGGCAGAGACCTTTTTCAATGAGCCCTAGACGCAACAGAAACAGCAAACCCGCCCCTCATAATCGAGCAAATGACTCGTTCGTTCGCATCATCGGCGGAGATTGGCGCTCACGAAAACTGAGCTTTCCAGAGAGTGAAGGACTTCGCCCAACACCGGATCGGGTTCGAGAAACGCTATTCAACTGGTTACAAGCTTACACACCAGCAGCCAAATGCCTGGATCTGTTTAGCGGCAGCGGTGCGCTGGCGTTTGAAGCGCTGTCGCGCGGTGCAGCTCACGCCACACTGATTGATGCATCGCGCTTGGTCTGCAATTCACTTAAACACAATCTGCAAGAGCTGAAGGCACAAAACGCTGAAGTGCTCGAAACAGACGCTACTCAATGGCTCCTGCAGCAAGCGAGCCGTGAATTTCGATACGACCTGGTCTTCTTAGACCCCCCCTTCAACAAAGACTTAGTTTCAGGCATCTGTCAGCTACTTGAGGAAAATCAAGTTCTTGCAGATGGATCGATGATATATATAGAGACTGAGAGATCGCTAAGTACCCTATTAGTTCCAGATAACTGGCAACTGTATCGCGACAAACAGGCAGGTGACGTCAGCTACCGCTTGTATAAAAGAAATTAATTTTAGTTATATATAAATAATTTAATATATCTATTAATTATTAAAAGTTTCTCCTATAATTTGTCGCCTTGACGCAATTCCGTTACCATCCGCGGGAATATTACCGCTATTAGGAGTAGCTGGGATGAAAAGGGTAGCTTACCCAGGAACGTTTGATCCTATTACGAACGGCCATGTAGATTTGGTGGAGAGAGCCTCCAAACTGTTTGGTCAGATTGTAGTAGCTGTGGCAGAGAGCCCAAAAAAACGTCCCCTGCTGGATTTGGATGTTCGAGTAGAACTTGCACGCGAATCCTTGGCACACCTCGACAACGTAGAAGTGGTTGGCTTTAACAGCCTACTGATCGATCTTTTGAAAGATCATCAATGCGACGTCATTTTACGAGGTTTGCGAGCGGTTTCAGATTTTGAATATGAGTTTCAGCTTGCCAATATGAACCGAAAGTTGGCTCCACAAGCTGAGAGCCTGTTTTTAACACCGGCTGAACACTTGTCGTACATCTCATCGACGCTGATTCGCGAAATCGCGTCATTAGGTGGAGACGTGACAGAGTTTGTTCATCCGGCTGTCGATGCGGCATTGAAACGACATTTTTCTAACTAGTTTAGATTTGAGCCTAGAGTGAGGTAGACACGATGGCACTAATGATTACCGACGAATGCATCAACTGTGATGTGTGTGAACCAGAATGTCCTAACGAGGCGATCAGCCCAGGGGATGAGATCTACGAGATCGAGCCAAGTAAATGTACTGAGTGTGTAGGCCACTACGACACGCCACAGTGTGTTGAGGTTTGTCCGGTTGACTGTATTCCAAAAGATCCTGATCACGTTGAAACTGAAGAGCAACTGATGATCAAGTACGAGAAGCTGGTTGGCTAATCGAACTCAAAGACAAAAAAACGCGACCTTGGGTCGCGTTTTTTTGTGCCTGATTAACCTAAAACTCCGGCGCCAGCTCGTTCATCTGAAACTCTTGATCAAGACGCTGGCCAACCACATTGGGCTCCACCAAGTGGTAGGCGTAGTTCATGTGCAGACAACGAACTTTGTCCCAGTTAGCAATACCGCCAATGCCTACCTCGTTGAACATCTTAGTGAACCCAAGAGTTTCGATTCGCTGTCTGTCCTCCGGACGCATCAGTTCCCAGCGGCGCTCCATGTAGTGTTTCTGCTGCGCCATGTAGGTATCACGAAGCTCTGCATCCTCTTGCAGCTCCTCCTCAAAACGCTTAATCCAGCCCGTCATCTCGACACGACTGATCTCAACACTTAAATCCTTACTGCTCAGCCAATAGAGGGTTGGGAAAGGCTTATCATCGATCAGGCTTCGCATCTGTAACACCAATGGCACACCACTAGGGGTTTGTGCCGCTATCGCCTCGATACCGCGAGGCTCGCGACCGATCTGCTGGCGTACTATTTGAAGCTGTCTCTCTGTTGGTTGCATCTTAAACCTGTGCGTATTGATCAGCATTGAGGATCCATCGATCACACAGCTGACGGGTTAATTCTGTTGATGTCTCTATGCGCTCTGCTGTCTGCTGGACACTGTCGAGCATGTCAGCGTCACGTTGCAGATCGGCGATTCTGAAACTCATCATGCCTGTCTGGCGGGTGCCTAACACCTCACCCGGGCCTCGCAACTCAAGATCACGCTCTGCAATACGGAAACCGTCACTGGTCTCACGCATGATTGCCAAACGGTCGCGACCCTGCTGCGAAAGAGGCGCATGATACATCAAAACACAAAAACTCTCTCGCGACCCTCGACCTACACGGCCGCGTAACTGATGCAACTGTGATAATCCCAGTCGTTCGGGGTTCTCGATGATCATTAAACTCGAATTCGGAACGTCTACGCCGACCTCAATCACCGTCGTAGCCACCAAAAGATCCAACTCATGCGCTTTGAATTGCGCCATCACATCCGCTTTTTCGGCCGGTTTCAGACGACCATGCACCAGACCAATTCTAAGATCGGGCAGAGCCTCGCGCAGCTCTTCGGCAGTCGTTTCGGCTGCCTGACACTGCAGCGCTTCGGACTCCTCTACCAGCGTACAGACCCAATAGGCCTGCAGGCCCTGTTTGCAGTTCTGTTCAACGCGCTCAACCACTCGATCGCGACGACTGTCATCAATCACGACCGTTTGCACTGGCGTTCGGCCCGGTGGTAGCTCATCGATGATGGAGCAGTCCAGGTCAGCGTAAGCACTCATTGCTAGTGTACGAGGGATGGGGGTAGCGGTCATTATGAGCTGATGAGGTATTTTACCGTCATTTCGCCCCTTTTCACGCAAACTTAGCCTCTGATCGACGCCAAATCGATGCTGCTCATCAATCACAACCATCGCCAGATCATGGAAGGCGACCTCACCTTGAAACAGGGCGTGGGTTCCGACAACCACCTGAGCCTCACCACCACTGATCTCAGCTAATGCCGCTTCCCGTGCTTTACCTTTTACCTTACCCGCCAACCACGAGACCTTAATCCCAAGCGGCTCCAGCCAACTTTTAAAGTTGATTAGATGCTGTTCGGCCAGAATTTCTGTCGGAGCCATAACCGCCGCTTGTTTGCCGTTTTCAACCGCTTGTAACGCGGCCAATACAGCAATCATGGTCTTACCTGAGCCCACATCACCCTGCACCAACCGCAACATCGGCAAAGGGCGCCCCATATCACGGGCCACCTCTCGTGCCACACGAAGCTGAGCCTCTGTAAGTGAAAAAGGCAGCCGATCTAGAAACGGCAGCGTGAGTCGACCCGTCGATTTCAGCGCTGGCGCACCTTGCGTCTGCATCTGATGACGTACCACGCGAAGCGATAGGTTATGTGCCAATAACTCTTCGAAAGCTAAGCGTCTCTGCGCTGGATGCTGCCCTTCAAGTAGCGACTCCAAATCCACACCAACAGGAGGCTGGTGAAGAAAGCGCACGGCATCGGTTAGTGAGGGGTAATGGTTGCGCGCTAGCTCAGAGTCCGGCAGCAACTCATCTAAGGGTTCAGAACCTAAAGCGGAGAGTGCCTGCCCTACCAGGCTTCTAAGGCGCGGTTGAGTCAAACCTTCAGTCAATGGATAGATTGGGGTCAGCGTCTCTTCCAACTGATCAAAGCCATCGCCCTTCATCAGCTTGTACTCGGGATGAATCAGTTCTAAACCATTTGCACCAGGGCGCACCTCGCCAAAACAGCGAATATCCGCATTGATCAAGCCGCTCTTTTGCGCAGCGCTGAAGTGGAAAAAACGCAGAGTTAGGGTACCAGTGCCATCCTGAATACGGCAGACCAGGCTTCGGCGGCGCCCCATCACGATGTCACACGCGATTACACGCGCCTCAACCACCACCTCATCACCGGGGCGCATCGCTCCTATCGCAGTGATGCGCGTTCGATCTTGGTAGCGCAACGGCAAGTGAAACAGCAGATCCTGAAAGTTATGAATACCTAGCTTGCCAAGTTTGGACGCTAGCGCAGCGCCAACACCCTTTAGCTCAGTGACCTTTCGATGGGCTACCTGAGAAGACACGGCCAGTTAACTATCCAACGCTCGGCACTTAGCGATGGCATCAACCAACACATCAATCGCCTGTGGACGAGGGAAACTGGCACGCCAAGCAACAGCAACCGATCGCATCGGTTTGGGATCATTGAACGGCACAATATCAACCAACGCATTGGAGGGGTGGTTCGCTAAAGCCGACTCTGGTAACACGCTGGTTCCTAAGCCAGAGGCGACCATCATACGAATGGTCTCTAGTGAACTGCCTTCAGTGACTCTGTGTTGATCATGGAACGACTGATTCAAGCTTGGGCAGGCCTCCAGTACCTGATCCCTGAAACAGTGCCCCTCACCTAGCAGCAGCATATCCAGCTCGTTCAACTTCTGAGAGTCCACTGAGCCCGTTTTGCTCAGCTCATGCCCTTTTGGAGTAATTAAACTGAAGGTCTCATCATAAACCGCCCGAGTCAGCACATCGGGCTCATGGAAAGGCAACGCGATGATGATCGCATCCAACTCACCAGTGCGTATTTTGCTTCGAAGAACTTCGGTCAAATTCTCCTCGATGTAGAGAGGCATTTGCGGAGCAATCTGCTGAACTTCGGGAATTAGACGAGGGAAAAGGTAGGGACCGATGGTGTAAATCGCACCCACACGTAACGGGGTAGCCAGCTGATCTTTACCTTCACGGGAGAGCTCTTTAATCGCTTCAGCCTGCTCTAATACGCGCTGTGCTTGACGCACTACTTTGTCACCTATGGGCGTCACGCGTACGGCGTTTTTACTGCGTTCAAACAACGCGACACCGAGCTCATCTTCCAGCTTTTTAACGGCGATAGAGAGCGTCGGCTGACTGACAAAGCATTTTTCGGCGGCATGGCCGAAGTGCTGTTCACGAGCTAGCGTGACGATGTAGCGAAGTTCTGTAAGCGTCATTTTCGATCCTCTGGTAATCTTTAACGACTAAAGGGAGAACACTACCGTGTCGAAACGTTTTCTAATCATTGGCTGTGGTGACTTGGGCAATACCATTGCAACCAAGCTCATCAGTCAACAACATAAGGTCTATGGTCTTAGACGTAATATAGACCAGCTATCGGAAGGCGTACAACCAATAGCGTGCGACTTTTATGAAATTGAAAATCTCCCGCCCCTTCCAGAAGTCGATTACGTCATCTTCTCGGCCGCCGCAAAATCACGCGATATTGAGCACTACCGACAGATATACGTCGATGCCCCGGCTGCCATATTAAAAGCACTGCCAACTGCACCGATACGCTCTTTTGTGGTTAGCTCAACCGGCGTCTATGCTCAAAACCGTGGTGAGTGGATTGATGAATTCAGCGCTGCTGAACCTAACACGGCGCACTCCGTTCTACTTTTGGAAGGCGAATCACAGTTTAAACAGCGATCAGCTTGCACCCTGATCCGCAGCAGCGGCATATACGGCCCTGGCCGTACCCACCTTCTAAAACGCATCCTCAGTGGAACCATTGCGTTAGAGACGCCGACTCATTTTAGCAATCGTATACACAGTGACGACTTGGCCGATTTTGTTGTGCACTTAATTGGCAAAGCGATCGACCAACAACCCCTTCAAGAGCTCTATTTAGCCAGCGACGGTCACCCAGCACCGATTCATGAGATTACCAAGTGGCTTGCAGAGCAACTGGGCGTGGCAGCCCATCATCAGGAGCCGATACAGCGTGGCGGGAATAAACGCATCGCTAACAGAGCGATGAGGGAGAGTGGCTTTGTCTGTCGATACCAGGACTACAAAGCCGGATTTACGCCTCTGCTGGATGATTTCAAATCGCAACAGAGGCAGATCACTTAACAGCGGTTAAGCCTTCGATTTAAGCAGGCGTGCCGCTTTAACGGCAAAGTAGGTCAAGATGCCATCGGCACCTGCTCGTTTGAATGCCAGCAGTGACTCCATCATCACCGACTCCTCATCCAACCAGCCATTTTGAAACGCCGCCATGTGCATCGCATATTCGCCGCTCACTTGGTAAGCATAGGTAGGCACACGTAGCTCAGTTTTCACACGGCGCACGATATCAAGATAGGGCATACCCGGTTTTACCATCACCATATCAGCACCCTCAGCTAGATCGAGAGCAACCTCGTGCAGGGCTTCATCGCTGTTAGCAGGGTCCATCTGGTAGCTGTATTTATTGCCTTTGCCAAGATTACCGGCAGAGCCTACTGCGTCACGGAAAGGACCGTAGTAAGCACTTGCATACTTGGCAGAGTAGGCAAGGATGCGAGTATTGACATGACCACCGGCCTCTAGCGCTTCACGGATCGCCTGAATACGGCCATCCATCATATCACTCGGGGCCACCACATCAGCGCCTGCTTCAGCGTGTGAGAGCGCCTGCTTCACCAATACATCAACAGTGATGTCATTGAGTACGTAACCCTCTTCATCGATGATGCCGTCCTGTCCATGGGTAGTAAATGGATCCAACGCAACGTCAGTAATCACACCCAGTTCTGGTAATTTTGCTTTGATCGCTCGCACGGCACGCTGTGCCAAACCCTCTGGATTGAATGCCTCTTCGGCCATTTCAGACTTAGCGGATGCAGGTGTGACTGGGAATAGAGCCACGGCAGGAATACCTAGTTCATAAGCTTCCTGACAGGCATCAACAAGCAGATCAATGCTGAGTCGCTCAACACCCGGCATAGAGGGGACCGTTTCACGCTCACCTTCGCCCTCAATCACAAACATTGGGTAGATCAGATCTTGGGCTGTCAGCTGGTTCTCACGCATCAAATCACGAGAGAAAGTGCTAGCACGCATACGACGCATGCGAGTGAGTGGAAAAATGCGTTGGCTAGGATCGAATGCCACGAGACACCTCATTAGTAGATGATTTTTAACAAGTATAACGCTCAAGATGGCGGCAAGACTAACCCGCCGACCAACAAATCGACACAAAAATGGCTTTGGTTATTTACATATAACTAAATAATATATAAATAACCTCTTTTTAGCTGTTATGACTATATACAAACCCTATCTCAATCCCTAAAGTACGCACCACGGAATAACTGAGGTCATGGATTGACCCGGTGAGACCAAGGATTGGTTTCAATGGAAGTAAAGCAACACAGGGACATCGCAGGACGCGACTAGGTTGCAAGGAAAGTCTTCCAACAGGGCGTGCCATGGAGTGGCCGCCCTATTTTTTTGCCTGCTATTTGCCCAACAGCAATGCGATGCGATGCGCCAGATCCTCGGGATCATCCCAGGGCATCATATGCCCAGCCCCTTCAATGAACTCCAAATGCATCGGCTGCTTAATCCTATTAGCCACACGTAGCGCATACTCTTTGGATAACACCTCATCATGATCACCTTGCAGATTGATCAATGTAAATGGGAACACCGAATCAGCAATCCCAGCTTGATGGGTAAACAGTGAAGCAAGCGTTGCCAGAGGGTAGTCAAAGATAATCAATGGATCGTCATTGATGTAGGGCCCTGCGGGGTGATCACCCAGAAGCGACTCAAAATCGATAAAGCTCTTAAGTGGCAGGCGCATATTGGGAAACCACAGAGCGCTGAAGCGAGTCCAGCTCCAACCCAAGGCATACATCATATCGGGAGGCTCTTGCCCTAACAGCAGCGTGGTACAGAGCACCGATTGAATGCGCTGATCTAGCTCAGCCAACGCAACCGCCGTGACAGCCCCTATCGAGTAACCATAGACGGACCATGGACCGGTAAAGCGGGATTCAAGGGCATTCAGCACATGGGAAAGGTGATGCTGGAACTGTTCAACAGTATATCGACCGCGATTACCTGCAGAGTAGCCGTGTCCCGGAGGATCGACCGCAATCACATTAAAACCCTGCTGATTAAGGGCTACAGCTAATTCAGCATAGAGCTCGACATAGGTGCCGATCCCTGCGAGAAACAGAATATTGGGGGCGCTGTGCGAGACAGGGTAGATCTCGACATTAATGCTGGCATCCAATCGCCACACTTCACGATGTGTCAGCGCATCCGAAATACCCAACCCCTGACGACGAGCCTTCTGCTCTACCGTCTCAACGGGGAACGCCTGCCTAAAGCTCATTAACGCTGACACCTAGGACAAAATACCGTCGCCCGTTGACCCTGACGAATCTCTTTAAGCGTCGAGCCACAGGATTTACAGGCCTCACCGCCTCGACCGTAGACAGAGAGCTCTTGCGCAAAATAACCAGGTTTACCGTCACTGGAGAGGAAATCCCTTAAGGTGGTACCGCCGCGCGTAATGGCGTATTCAAGTACGCTCTTAATCTCAACGACCAACCGCTCATAACGCTGTTTTGACACCTTGCCCGCCGGCTTGCGAGGGTCGATACCCGCTTTGAATAGCGACTCGTTAGCATAGATGTTGCCAACACCGACGACGACTTCAGAGGTCATGATGAACTGTTTAATGGCTAGAGAACGATTACGTGACGCCTTAAACAGATAATCGACGTTGAACGCGTCAGACAAAGGCTCTGGGCCTAGCTTCTCTAATAATTTATGCGTCTCGCCTTTGGGCTGCCAGAGCACAGAACCGAAACGGCGAGGATCGGTTAGGCGTACCAACAAGCCATTTTCCATCACCAGATCCACATGATCATGTTGGGCCGGTTCGGTTCCTGTGGGAAGGACTCTCAAGCTACCTGACATACCCAAGTGCACCATGAGATCGCCCTCATCAAAACGTATCAGGATATACTTTCCTCGACGTTCGACGCTATTGACTCTTTTTTTAACGATATTTTCAGGAATTTCACTAGGTACAAGCCAACGCAGACGAGGCTCACGCACCACAAAATCAGCAACACGCTGCTGATCAATGTGCGGCTCTATGCCACGTCGTGTTGTCTCTACTTCGGGTAACTCTGGCACTTAACTCACCTTAGCTGCACGTTGGGTTAAAAAGACGCCTAGCACCGTCACAGCCACACCCACCAGGGTTAGCATCGATAGACGCTCATCGAACAGATACCAAGCTTCTAGCGCTGTTGCGGGCGGAACAAGGTAGAAATAGCTGGCCACCTTGGCTGACTCACCTTCACGGATCATCAACATCAATAGCAAAATGGCAGAGAGCGACAGACCAAGTACCAACCAGGTCAAGGCGCCAATTAACTCAATATGCCAAACCACCTCTTGAGTCTCAAAAGCGAAGGTTAGAGCACCCATGATAATCGCCGTCATCACGTATTGAATGAACGATCCAGTTAGAAGATCCGCACCCCCACCAAAACGTTTCTGATAGAGCGTGCCAATAGAGATCGCAAACAGTGCCACCAAGGCGGCCGTGATCGCACCCGCTGTAAGAGTAATCTCCTCGTCAGCCACACCCGACCAGAGCACTGTCACGACGCCGATCAAGCCAAGCCACAATCCAATCCAACCCATAGGGCTCAACTTCGACTTGAGCCACATCTGTGACATAAAGGCGGTCAGTAGCGGCTGCAGACCGACAATAATGGCTGTAACACCAGCCGGCATATCCAACTTGATGGCTGCAAATACGCCACCCAAATAGCCTGCATGAATCAACGATCCCGTAACCAACTGATGTTTAGCGACATCCCAGCTCGGCCAACGTCCACGGAAGATCTGAATCAATAAAAAGAAGACCGCCAACGTGAACAGCATACGGATAAATAGGTAGTTAAACGGTTCAATATAGGGCAAACCGTATCGAGCACCGATAAAGCCGGTGCTCCAAAGCAGAACAAATGCAAAAGGTACAACACTCATCCATGACTTAGTCATGCGAACATCCTTAAATGGGTAAACGCTGGGCAAAAAAATACCCGCATCAGTGTAACCGAATGCGGGTATCTTTGGGATGCTGTATCAATTACTTGATCTTAGCTTCCTTGTAGATAACGTGCTTACGAACAACCGGATCGTATTTCTTGAATTCGAATTTGTCCGGAGTGTTACGCTTGTTCTTATCTGTAGTGTAGAAGTGACCAGTACCTGCAGAAGAGACTAGTCGGATCTTTTCGCGTGCGCCTTTAGCCATGACTTAGCTCCTTATGCTTAGACTTTGTTGCCATTTTTACGAACGTCAACAAGAACAGCGTCGATGCCTTTCTTGTCGATGATGCGCATACCTTTAGAAGATACGCGTAGACGAACGAATTTGTTTTCGCTCTCTACCCAAAAACGGTGCCAGTGCAGGTTTGGTAGGAAGCGACGACGTGTTTTACGTTGTGAGTGGGAAACGTTGTTTCCTGTTACTGGGGATTTGCCAGTAACCATACATACTCGAGACATTTTAAAACCTCAGTTAATAGTGTTTTCTTTTACTCTGTCAGATATTTATTGAATGCCACTTTCATAACGAAAACCTTGGCAATCTCAGGCGGAGCGTCCGAAAACGAGACAGAAATCCCGTACCAATGAGACAGAGGCGCGTGATATTACAGAAGAACCACCCCAAACGCCACCTTTTTGTCTGTTTTTTGTTCAATCTTAGGAGTGATGTGAGATCGTGGTTTTGCGGTTTTGTTCGCGGTTTTTAGATTTCGCGGTTTTTCGCTTCGCTCAAATTCGCTCCTACAACGCCACCCCGTAAGAACGAATTACCGCAGGTAAACCGTGACACATGATCGCAACCCCCACCCCGCAAGAACGAATTACCGCAGGTAAACCGTGACAAATCATCGTAACCCACACCCCGTAGGAACGAATTGCCACAGGCAAACCGTGACAAATGATCGTAACCCACACCCCGTAGGAACGTATTACCGCAGGTAAACCGTGACACATCATCGTAACCCACACCCCGTAGGAACGAATTGCCGCAGGTAAACCGTGACACCCAATCGAAACCTCCACCCTGTAGGAACGAATTGCCGCAGGCAAACCGTGACACATCATCGTAACCCACACCCCGAAGAAACAAATTGCCGTAGGCAAACCGTGACACGTCTAATCAAGCCATATGGCATCCCAATGCGGATATTCTCTGACTGTTGTTACCAAACCCGCTCTTACTGGGTTCATCACAATGTATCTAGCAATACTCTCAATATCATCCGATCGCCTAATCGCTCGATCATAAAAGCCTTTTTCCCAGCTGATACCCTGACCTTTAACCAAACTCAGCTTAACTTTTCTCATCACATGTGAAATTGAACCTGAGTGTTCATTGAGTTGAATTAGCCAATGGAAATGATCGGGCATTATGACATAGGCCAGACTCTCAATCTGTTGACTGTGCAGGCATTTAACTAGAGATCGAGCCACATGAAAATCTTCAAAAAAGCACTGGCGCCCCAGCGTCACCGTGGTTAGATGATAAATCTGCCCTGGAATCGAAACACGGCCTTTTCTTAACGAACTGTAACCTGGTTTTTTAATCATGACTCATCCTTGAGTTATGTAATTTATGTTTGCGGTATTTGTTTGTGTTTTGCGATTTTATGCGCGGTTTTTTATTTTCGCGGTTTTTCGCTTCGCTCAAATTCGCTCCTACAACGCCACCCTGTAGGAACGAATTGCCGCAGGCAAACCGCGACACATCATCGCAACCCCCACCCCGTAGGAACAAATTGCCACAAGCAAACCGCGACACATCATCGCAACCCCCACCCTGTAGGAACGAATTGCCGCAGGTAAACCGTGACACATCATCACATCCCACACCCCGTAGGAACAAATTGCCACAGGCAAACCGCGACGCATCATCGCAACCCCCACCCTGTAGGAACGAATTGCCGTAGGCAAACCGTGCCCTATAGCAGCCCCCGCTCTGCAAAGCTCATCGATTGGCTGCCCGCTATGATCAGATGATCGAGCACTTTGATGTCGATCAGAGCTAGCGCTTCTGAGATTCTTTGGGTAATGGTTTGATCGGCCATCGAGGGCTCGCAGACGCCTGAGGGATGGTTATGGGCGAGGATAATGGCTGAGGCGTTGAGCGACAGCGCCGCTTCAACAATAACTCTGGGGTAGACCGCAGCCGCATTTAACGTACCAGAAAAGAGCACCTGCCATTTAATCACTCGATGCTGTGCATCCAGAAACAGACAGCCGAAGTGCTCTCGGCTGGCGCCGGCCAGCTCATGGCTAAGATAGGCCTTAACCGATTCCGGACTCTCGATCACCGAACGTTGTGCTATTTCACTGGCTAGGTAGCGTTTCCCCAGCTCCAGAGCTGCCTGAAGCAGAACGTACCGAGCAAGGCCGGCGCCGGCCAAATCGATAAAGCTTTCACACTCTCTATTGAGCAGTGCATTTAAGCTACCCGCTTGATCCAACCATTGACGGCCAAGATCGACGGCATTGCAGCCCGGTAACCCCTGCCCTACAAAAACGGCCAGGAGTTCAGCATCACTCAGCGCCGATGCGCCCTGTTGTAATAGCCTCTCACGCGGCCTCTCTGAACTTGGCCAATCCAAAATTTTCATATCACCTCCCTGTGATGAACGATATTTCGCTATACTCTGATCCCAGTATAGAAGATAATTCAATTTAAACATTGTCACTGTTTATAAGGCTTTCGAGGTATGCATAGACTTACTAACCGCCACATTTTGATCGGTATCACTGGCGGTATTGCAGCGTATAAAGCAGCTGAATTGACGCGTCTATTCAAAGGAGTCGGCGCGGAGGTACGCGTTGTTCTAACGGACGCTGGTGCCGAGTTCATCACCCCGCTGACCCTGCAAGCGCTATCAGGCAACCCTGTGCATCAATCCCTGCTCGATCCGGAAGCTGAACAGGGCATGGGGCATATTGAACTGGCCCGTTGGGCGGATCTCATCATCGTAGCGCCAGCGACGGCTGACTTTATGGCTCGATTTGCAGGCGGCATGGCAAACGACTTGCTGACCACTCTCTGTCTAGCGACGGACGCGCCTATCGCGTTAGCGCCAGCCATGAACCAGGCTATGTGGCGTGACCCTCGCACCCAGCAGAACTTAGAGACGTTGCTATCTCAAGGCGTCAATATCTTTGGACCTGGTTCGGGTGAACAGGCCTGTGGTGACACTGGGCCTGGTCGCATGATTGATCCCACTGAAATCCTAGCCAGTTGCGCCAATCTAATTGCGAACGGTCCGCTCAATGAGAAGAGCGTTGTGATTACCGCTGGTCCTACCCGTGAAGCGATCGACCCTGTTCGTTTCATCTCGAATCACAGCTCAGGCAAAATGGGATTCGAACTGGCTTCAGCAGCCGCTAAAGCGGGTGCCAATGTCACCTTGATCGCAGGGCCTGTATCACTGCCAACGCCTAAAGGGGTTCGACGAGTTGATGTCGAGTCAGCAGAGCAGATGCTTGAAGCCGCTTTGGTTGCGTCAGAACAGGCGGACATCTTCATTGGCGCCGCCGCTGTGGCCGATTACCGTCCGCAACTGGTCGCAGAGCAGAAGATCAAGAAAGGGGCCGAAGAGGTGATGGAGATTCTATTAACCAAGAATCCAGACATCATCGCTACCATTGCCGGGCAACCTGAGCGCCCACTAATGATCGGTTTCGCTGCTGAGACTGAAAATCTTGTTGAGTACGCTCGCAGCAAACTGGTTCGCAAAGGGCTGGATCTGGTGATTGCTAACGACGTCTCGCAAGCCGATATTGGATTTAATGCTGATCAGAATGAAGTCATTCTGGTCGGACCTAACGGCGAACTCCCTCTTCCCAAAGCCGGTAAGAGCGAATTGGCCGAACAACTCATTTCACACATTTCACAATTGATGGATTGATATGCAAAAGCTACAAGTAAAAATCCTAGATAAGCGCCTAGGTGACTCGATTCCCATGCCAACTTACGCCACCACTGGATCAGCGGGTCTGGATCTTCGTGCCTGTGTTGAAGCGCCGCTGACTCTAGAGCCAGGCCAAACCGAACTGATTCCAACCGGCATGTCGATCTTTATTGAAGACCCTAGCCTCTGCGCAATGATTCTTCCACGTTCTGGCCTGGGGCATAAGCATGGCATCGTGCTTGGCAACCTGGTTGGCTTGATCGATTCTGACTACCAGGGCCAGCTATTTGTCTCGTGCTGGAACCGTGGTCAAACCACTTTCACAGTTGAGCCAGGCGAGCGCATCGCACAGTTAGTTTTGGTTCCTGTGGTTCAAGCTGATTTTGAATTTGTTGAAGAATTTACTGAAACGGATCGCGGCGAAGGCGGCTTTGGCTCTTCGGGTCGTCACTAATTTTTAGATTTGATTTAGAGGTTTTTTCACCATGCCATTAACACGCCAACAAGCGATCTCGACCGCCACCGTCCTTTCTGAAGCGCTTCCCTATATTCAACGCTTCGTCGGTAAAACCATCGTCGTTAAATACGGCGGCAACGCCATGACCGATGAGAAGCTAAAAGCCAGCTTTGCACGCGACATCGTTATGCTGAAACTGATTGGCCTGAACCCCATTGTTGTGCACGGTGGTGGCCCGCAGATTGGTGATCTACTCGACAAATTGAAGATCGAATCTCACTTCATTAATGGCATGCGTGTCACCGATACGGCAACCATGGATGTGGTTGAGATGGTTCTCGGCGGCATGGTCAACAAAGAGATTGTCGGCCTCATCAACTCCGCCGGCGGTAAAGCGATCGGCCTGACCGGTAAAGATGGCGACCTGCTTCGTGCACGTAAGCTGAAAGTGAAACACAAGACGCCTGAGATGGAAGCACCTGAGATCATCGATATCGGTCACGTCGGTGAAGTTGAGCGTGTTAACGTCAGCGTTCTAGAGATGCTGGTGGATTCGGACATCATTCCAGTCATCGCCCCAATCGGCGTAGGTGCTGACGGTGCCTCATACAACATCAATGCGGACCTAGTCGCGGGTAAAATTGCAGAGGTTCTTCAGGCAGAGAAACTGATCCTACTGACCAACATTGCAGGTTTGATGGACAAAGAGGGCGAAGTGTTAACAGGCCTCTCAACCCAACAGGTCGATGCTCTAATTGCCGACGGTACTATCTACGGCGGTATGTTGCCTAAAATCGACTGTGCATTGAGTGCGGTAAAATCAGGCGTGACTTCAGCGCACATCATCGACGGTCGTGTCGAGCACTCCTGCATGCTGGAGATCTTCACTGATGAAGGTGTCGGCACTCTGATCTCTAACAAATCGTTGAAGGTGGAAGCATGAGCGAGGCCAAAATTTCACGACGCGACCAGATTCTCCAGGCACTCGCCCAGATGCTGGAGGTCAATCCAGGACAACGTATTACAACGGCGGCCCTTGCAAAAGATGTTGGGGTATCAGAAGCGGCTCTCTACCGCCACTTCCCAAGTAAAGCGCGCATGTTTGAAGGGCTAATCGAATTTATCGAACAGACCCTATTCACACGCATTAAGACCATCACACAATCCGATGTCAGCGCCGTTCGTCAAGTTGAGCAGATCATTACCCTGCTACTCGCCTTTTCAGAGCGCAACCCAGGAATGTGCCGACTGCTCGGTGGTGATGCGCTTTCGGGCGAAAATGAGCGTCTGCGCGGTCAAATTAATCAACTGTTCGAGCGTATCGAGACGCAAATTAAACAGACCTTACGCGAAGCCGAGTTGAAAGAGGGTATTCGCACCCAACTTCCAGCCGGCTCTACCGCCAACCTAATTTTGGCAACGGCTGAAGGTCGCATTCGCCAGTACGTTAGAACGGACTTCAAGAAACGCCCCACTGAGTTCTGGCCAGAACAGTGGTCCCGCATGTCGATCGGTCTCTTCAGAAGCCCATCGAACTGATGGGCAACAACTACTTCAAAGATCGCCTCAGCTTTTTTGCGGCGATCTTTGCCTTGATGCTGGCCGCGGCCAACCTTCGCGGCGGCCTAGTCGTTATCGGCCCACTAGTCGAAGATATTCGGACTGACCTTGGGATTTCAGCTGCCGCGTTCGGCTTCTTGATGACACTGCCACTGCTCTGTTTTGCCTCATTCTCTCTGGTCGTGCCCTGGGTTGCTAACCGTTTAGCACCGATGAAAGTGGTGGCTCTGGCGCTGCTGACTCTTGGCATAGGCGCAGCGGCACGCCTCTTTGGCGACTACGGGATGATGGTCTCTGGCACGCTAGCACTGGGGGCCGGCATCGCCATTTTGAATGTACTGATTCCATCATTGGTTAAGGGACTCTTCCCAGAGAACGCGAGCTCACTGACCGGTGTCTATACACTGGTGCTAACCACAGGGGCCGCGTTTAGCTTCTACTCCTCGATCCCGATGCGAGATGCCTTTAATGATTGGCATGTGCCTATGATCGTTTGGGCCATCTTGCCGATCATTGCTCTATTGGTCTGGCTGCCGATGTTACGGGTTAAGTTTAAACCGGCTGCACCGACCAGTGTCAGCAGCAGCGTTTGGCGTTTACCACGAGCTTGGTCTTTGGCCTCTTTCATGGGACTGCAGTCTATTCAGTTCTATGTATTAGCGACTTGGCTTCCACGCATCTTTATGGATGCAGGGTTAAGTGATGCAGAAGCAGGGCTGATGACCGCCATCTTCACCATGATCGGTATACCGGCGGCACTCCTAACCCCGATGATAGCGGCTAAGTTGCCAACGCAACGCAGCATTGTCGCGATCATCACCTTAATCGGCTTGGTGGGCGTTTTTGGAATATGGCTAGCGCCCATTGAAGGTCGCTACTTGTGGGTCGCTTGTTTAGGTACCTATGGTGGGGCTTCGCTCTCACTTGCGTTGGCTCTGATCGCGATGAAGTCGCATGATATGCGCCAAGCAACCGCTCTGTCAGCCATGGTCCAAGGGGTCGGTTATCTGCTCGCAAGCATCGCACCGAGTTTGATCGGCGCTCTTTACGACTGGCAACAAGCTTGGACACTGCCGATGCTCACGCTTGTCTTGCTGCTCATTGCACAAGCGGTGGCCGGTTGGCCCATCAGTGGCACCGGCAAGGTCGATGAAACGCGTTAAATGTTGAAGGTTTCGATCTCGTGGCAGAGATCGAAGCTATGAGGCAGTGATTTAGACCGTTCTGAAAACTCTGCAATGATTTGATCTTCCACCCCCGGTTTTAGGTGCATGATATGCACCTTGATGGGCTCGTCTAACTTGGCCAAATCCTCAGCCAAAGTAACCGATGTGTAGTGCTTACTGATTCCAGCCAGTTCGGCAGAGTCATTTCGGTAGGAGAGCTCTATGAAGATATCTGAGACCGGCTGCTGATTCAGGGTTTGCCACACCAACTCGGTCGGTCCGGTATCACCAAAAAAGCAGAAAGCACCCTCTCCTTTGCTGATCCGGTAGGCAAAACTCGGCACCGTATGCGACAGAGGAATCGGCATCACCTGATAGCCGTTTAACTCCAATCTTTGTAAGGGCTCTAGCTCAAGATATTCAAGAACCGGGGTCTGCTCGTTGGGTATTTTTGAAAAGTCTGGCCAGATCACCCAGTTCAATATGTGCGCCTTAACCGCCTCTAACACCTCTTTAGGTGCCGCTAAGATAATTGGCTTGTGACGATGCTCAGAAAGAGAAGCGAGCATCATGGCGACGCCCGCTATGTGATCCATGTGGGCATGGGTCAGCAGCACCGTTTCGATTTGGTTCATCTGCGCTAAGCTAAGGAGACCAACCCCAGTGCCCCCATCTAAGAGTGTGCGCTCATCCAATAGAAAGCTGGTGGTGAACAGCCCCTCTGCCAAGCCTCCTGAACAACCTAAATTTCGAACCTTCATCACTGATCAATCATCGATTAAGGATGTTCAACGCTTTGAGCATAGTCAGCGCTTGATAGAGCTGGAAGTCATCACCGGCTAAATCGGACTGCACTGAGGATTGAACTGTCTCTTCTGACTCGTTCTCAAGGTGACCTGCCAAATCCACTTCGCGTACCTGATCTAGATTAGGGGCTTTGCGATCCAGCTGTAGGTCTTCGACCACCACATCAGGACTGATACCCTGCGCCTGAATGGATCGTCCATTGGGTGTAAAGTAGCGTGCCGTCGTAATTTTAACAGCACGATCTTCTGACAGCGGAACAACCGTTTGTACCGAGCCTTTACCAAAACTCTGGGTTCCCATAATTACGGCACGTTTTTGATCCTGCAGAGCCCCTGCGACGATCTCTGACGCCGATGCGGACCCACCATTAATCAGCACGATTAACGGTACATTACCGATCGCCACATCATCTGTGGCATTAAACTCCAACTCAGATCGAGCAATGCGGCCCTCTGTATAGACAATCAGACCTTCATCCAAGAATGCATCCGACACCGCAACAGCCGCCTGAAGCACGCCACCAGGGTTATTTCGCAGATCCAAGACAAGCCCTTTAAGCGCCTCATCTTTTTGCAGCTTAGCCAGAGCATCTAACAGATCCTGACCTGTATTAGCTTGAAACTCACTGATTCGCACATACCCAAAGCCAGGCTCTAACAGGCGACTTCTGACGCTTCGAATCTTGATTGCTGCACGAACCAACTCAACTTCAAAGGGGGCATCGACGCCTTCACGCATGATGGTGATGCGAATCGACTCACCAATTTTGCCGCGCATCAATTTCACTGCGTCACTGAGAGACATACCTTGAACCGGCGTATCACCCAATTTAGTGATGAGGTCACCCGCTTTGATACCGGCCTCTTGAGCAGGGGTATCGTCCAGCGGCGTAATGACATGTACAAAGCCATCCTTCATACCGACTTCGATGCCCAATCCACCGAACTCGCCGTTCGTGTGTTCTTGCAGGTTATCGAACGCCTCTTTAATCAAGTAGTCCGAGTGCGGATCTAAGCCACGTACCATGCCGGCAATGGCATCTTCTAATAACTGCTGATCAGTAACCGGTTCGACGTAACTCTTTTTGATACTGCTAAATACCTCCGCAAAACGGCGCAGCTCATCGAGTGGCAACTGATTCTCGGAGGACTCTTCACTGGTCTGTTCTATCGGGTAGGCAAAGACGTTCAATGATAAGAGGCTTGAAAGGAGCAGAAAGCTAACGGAACGGAACAACATAAAACCACCTATCACTGATTCGAATTATCTCTTTTTATTTAGCCAGGGAACCGGGTTAAAACTCTTACCATTATGACGTAATGAGAAGTAGAGGCCAGTCTGATCATAGCCACCACTGCTACCGGTGAGTGATATGGTCTCGCCCGCTTGCACCCAATCACCTGTGTTACGCAACAGACTCTGATTGTGACCATAGAGGCTGAGGTAGTCATCCCCATGGTCCACTATGATCAAAAGCCCATAGCCTCTTAACCATTCAGAAAAGACAACACGACCTGGATGGATCACTCTAACAGCCTTACCTGGATCGGAACTGATGAAGATACCATCGGTCGATAGCGTGCTCTTTTTACTGCCATATTTAAGAGCCAACTTACCCGACACCGGCCAATCTAACTTCCCTTTGCGTTTGGCAATCTGCGGCGTATCGATATCGACGAAGTTATCTTTCAGCGACTGCTCTATCTCAACGAGGAGAGACTCAAGCTGTTTGCGATCTTGCTCAAGTTTGACCAACTGATTTTTCTCGCTGCCAATGTCTCGCTTGATTTCATCCAAGGTTTTTAAGCGCTGCTGGTAGGCTTGTTTTAAGCGATTTTCCTGCTCAACTAGCGCCTGCTTTTCAGACACTAGTTGCGACTCTGTCGCACTGAGGTCTGCGCGATTCTGATCAAAGTCACTTAATAGCCTTTGGTAGCTAGTCACTCGCGTTTTTAAAACATCGCTGAGGTGATCGTAGTAGCGCAGCATGCGATCAACCGTCTGTGGCTCTGTACCACTCAAAATCATTTTCAGTCTTGGCTGACGACCTTTACGGTACTGCTCTTGCAGCAAAGAGATTAACAATGCGCGCTCTTTTTCGACCGCCTGTTTTAGACGAGTCTGATCACTGGTTAGCGTATTCGCTCGACCAGTTAGTTTATTGATAGATAGGGACACTTCGCGCTTTTTAGAGGAAATTTCAGCAATTTTACGCTCATCTTCACGAAGTTTTTTCTGGAGCGCTTGCTGGTCGCCCTGTTTTTTAGCGACACTTTTTTGCAGTGACTGCATCTGTGCAGTCAGCTGTTTGATTTTCTGCTCAGTCTCTTCAGCCGTTCCCGCTAATGCTGGGGAGCAACAGAAGAGACCTAGAAGGAGCCAGTGGCGCAACACGGATTAGCGTGACGCCAGGCTAGAGCCGGTCATTTCAGACGGCTTATCAATATCCATTAGATCCAGCAGCGTCGGTGCCAGATCACATAGCGCGCCATCCGCTAGGGTTAGCGACGCTTTACGAGGACCATCGTAGATCAAAGCGACTGGCCAGTTGGTGTGGGATGTATGAGGCTGTCCTGAGTTTGGATCAACCATCAACTCAACGTTACCGTGATCGGCTGTGATCAGTGTCTCACCGTCCACTTCTGCCATCGCCGCCAGCACCTTAGCAAGCGCTTCGTCGACCGCTTCACAGGCTTTAACCGCTGCATCAAATTTACCGGTATGACCGACCATATCACCATTGGCGAAGTTGCAGACAATCAGATCGTATTGACGGCTTCGTATAGCCTCACAGAGTTTCTCACTCACCTCTGGTAAGCTCATTTCAGGTTTCAAATCGTAAGTAGCCACATCGGGAGAGGGCACCAAGATGCGCTCTTCACCTGGGTAGACCTCTTCCTGACCACCGTTAAAGAAGAAGGTGACGTGTGCATACTTCTCGGTTTCAGAGATACGCAACTGAGTTTTACCCATACCCGAAAGGTACTCACCCAAATCATTACTGATCTTTTGAGGAGGGTAGGCACAAGAGGCCGGGATATCCGCTGCATATTCGGTCAGCATGACAAAGTCAGCAAGTGCTGGGCGTTTAGCGCGTTCAAAACCATCGAATGAATCATCCAGAACAAAGGCACGCGTAATTTCACGAGCACGGTCCGGGCGGAAATTAGCACAGATTAGAGTATCACCATCATTGATCGTACCCACTGGCGCACCCGATGCGTCAGTAATCACGGTGGCCGCGACAAACTCATCGTTCTCATCACGAGCGTAAGCAGCAGAGAGCGCCTCTTGAGCGGACGCAGCCGTTTGAACACCTTTACCCATTGTCATGGCATCGTATGCCGTCTGCACACGATCCCAACGGTTATCACGATCCATTGCGTAGTAACGACCGACAACGGTAGCGATGGCGCCTACGCCCAGATCTGCAAACGCCTTCTCAGCGAGAGCAATAGACGGCTCTGCAGAGCGAGGCGGCATATCACGACCATCCAAAATAGCGTGTAGGTAAACCTGCTTCGCACCGCGTTGAACGGCCATTTTAGCCAACGCAACAATATGATCTTCGTGGCTGTGAACACCGCCAGGGGATAACAAGCCAGTAATATGCACCGCATTACCCTTTGCAATCGCGGCATCCATCGCGTTAACCAGCGCGCTGTTCTCGAAGAAGTCACCATCGGCAATCGCTTTGGAAATACGTGTCAGGTTTTGGTAAACCGTTCGGCCTGCACCGATATTCATGTGCCCTACTTCGGAGTTGCCCATCTGACCATCTGGAAGGCCCACGGCCATGCCCGATGTTTGAATACGTGAGTTTGGATTATTGGCCAATAGACCATCCCAAACAGGCGTATTAGCAGCGGCTACAGCTGATGATTCAGTGGCTTCGACTCCGTACCCATCTAGGATAAGAAGCGCTCTTGGGGTGCGCATATCACTCATAGTTATGAATATTCCGGTTATAAGACTTTAGATTGATAGAGATTTTAACCGTTGAGGCCCGTTAAAACCATTAAACATTGGTGATTTTTCAGTCAGCCCCCTTATCCCTTGAGGCTCTGCAATGTATACTTTCGCGCATTAATTTTTATTGCATACACAGGTCTGAAATGGAAAACGTAATCGAATTTATCGGCAATCACACCATGATGGTTGTTGCTTGGGCATTTACCCTAGCCATGCTGATCTTTACTGAGCGTATGAAAGGCGGTAAATCAGTGACGGCGGCTGAAGCAACGCGCCTAATCAATAAAGAAGATGCTGTTGTTCTTGATATCCGAGCGCACAAAGATTTCAGCACTGGCCACCTGACTAACTCGATCAACATTCCACTGGCTGATTTCGATCGCCGCATGACTGAGTTGGATCAGTACAAAGAGAAGCCGATCATTGTAGTGTGTAACATGGGTCAGACAGCGGGCACCGCGTGTCGCAAAATGAAATCGGCTGGATTCACACAGGCGATGCGTCTTACCGGAGGCATCTCTGAGTGGCGCCACCAAAGCATGCCAGTGGTAACAAAATGACAGTAGAAATTTACAGCTCAGCTCTATGCGGTTTTTGCACTCGTGCAAAGATGTTACTTGATCACAAAGGTGTTTCATTTAACGAGATCAGCGTAGATCAGGATCCAACAAAACGCGCTGAAATGATGGAACGCAGTGGTCGACGTACCGTTCCTCAAATCTTTATCGGCGAGCACCACGTTGGCGGATGCGACGATCTGTTCGCACTTGAGCGCAATGGTGAACTGGACGGACTGCTGGCAAACAACGCCGGCGAATAATTAGAACGATTAAAAGTAAGGAAGCAACATGTCTGAAGAGAATCAGCAACCAGCACCACAGTTTGGTATGAAACGTGTCTACCTAAAAGACGCATCACTTGAAACACCTGCTGGCCCAGAAATTTTCAACAAAGCTTGGCAGCCACAGGTTGGTCTAGATGTTAATTCGGCTAGCCGTGTACTGGGCGATGATCACTACGAAGTGAACCTAACACTGACTGTGACCGTTAAGACAGAAGATGAAACAGCCTTTCTGATCGAAGTACAGCAAGCAGCTATCTTCCAGATCAGCGGCTTTGAGCCAGCACAGCTGCACCACACTCTAGGTGCATACTGCCCAACGCTTCTATTCCCATACGCACGTGAAGCAGTAGACAACCTAGCGACTAAAGCTAGCTTCCCTGCACTGATGCTTGCACAGGTGAACTTCGATGCTTTGTACGCACAGAAAGTTCAGCAAGTAATGGAACAGCAGAAAGCAGAGCAAGGCGAAGCTGAAGCGGCTGAATAAGCACGCACTGCACACAATATAAAAAGGAGGCGAATGCCTCCTTTTTTGTTGTCTAAAGATCGGTGTTTTACGATCGATGCTCCACCCAATACTCGAACATATCATTCATCGTTTCAGAGAGTGGACGATACTCAATACCTAATACCTCCCGACTCTTACTGTTGTCCGCTCGCCATTCGATGTTGACGTTGTTAGCAATAAACTTTCGATCCAATTTAATGAACGGAGCAAGCAACCAAACCAACCATTTAGGTGCAGCTCTCTTGGGAAGTTTGTAGTCCTTTCCGAATCGCGCTTGCAGTGTCAGTAGTGCGGTTAGTAGGTCGCTACAGTGTCCAGAAAGAATAAAGCGCCCTACTGCCTCAGGGGTGAAGGCTGCACGTAGATGAGCTTCTGCGACCTCTCGAACATCAACAAAACCAATACCTAAACGTGGCGCACCCTGTTTGAACTCACCCGAACCCACACGTTCGATGATCGAGAAACTCTCTGACGTTGGAATGCCACCTATCGCTGGCCCCATCACTAAACAGGGATTGATCGTCACCAAGTCAAACGATGCATCCTCAGCGATGCGCCAGGCTTCACGTTCGGCCAGAGTTTTTGAATACGAATAGGGCTGATAGTCTATGGATGCGGTTTCATTCCAGTTTGCTTCCGTTAGCACGCCGCCCTCGACCGAGTCACACTCTGTCGCATCAGTATAGATTGCAGCACAAGAACTGGTGACCACCACCCGCTTAACGGTTTCGAAGGATTTAGCCGTCTCGAGCACATTGCGGGTACCGATCAACGCAGGATCAATAAGTTCCCGCTGCGGGTCTTTAAAATTTGAGGTAAAAGGCGATGCGGTATGAAATACAACACCACACCCCTCGATCGCATCGGCAAACCCCTCTTTGGAGAGCAGATCGGTTTTGAAGAATTTAAGCGTACCCGGGCTTCCATCAGCTAAGGCGTTCAACGCTTTAAGTTTATCGGTGGCCTCGGGATCACGCACCGTGGCATGTATAGTTAACCCCTCTTCCAATAAGCGCTTAATAATCCAACCAGCAACATAGCCTGTAGCACCCGTCACTGCGACGGAAAGAGAACGATCTATGTTCATATAAAGGACTCTTCTAAATTTTAATTAATGTATCACGTACGCTAGTGTTTTAGACCTAGACCGCTTTAATCCTATTAACTGCCATCAATCATTGATAAGCTGTTTCTAATATAAACTAAACATTAGGAGAGCAACATGGCGGTTATTGAGCTAAACCAAGAGAATTTTGAATCGACCATTACGCAAAACAACTTTGTGATTGTCGATTACTGGGCGCCTTGGTGTGGTCCTTGTAAAGCCTTTGGCCCAACCTTTGATACCGTCTCTGAAGAGTTCCCAGACGTTGTCTTTGGCAAGGTGAATACTGAAGTTGAACAGCAAATTGCAGCTGAGTTCCGCATTCGCTCGATTCCAACACTGATGATCTTCCGCGACAACATTCTGATCTACAACGAAGGCGGTGCACTGCAAGCAGGACAGCTTCGCGAACTGCTAACAAAAGCAGGTGAACTCGATATGGATGCCGTTCGTGCAGAGATTGAGCAACAAGCCGCAGCTAAAGCTGAATAGTCTTTAGGCTCAAAAGGCGTCCAATCTGGGCGCCAGTTCTTTCTAAATTTTCAGCGCCATTAGCAAGCGCCTCTTCCAAGCTACAAACACCTGGAACCACTGAGAAAAGTGCATCAATGCCCACATCATGCACGCCCTCTGCACCCTCACCAATAGAGCCACAGAGTGCAATTACAGGCAAGTCGTGCTGTTTAGCCCAACGTGCAACGCCAACCGGGGTTTTACCGCTTAGACTTTGACCGTCCATGCGTCCCTCACCGGTAATCACCAGATCGGCACCCTCAAGCGTTTTATGGAAATCGACCGCCTCCAGCACCAGATCGATACCTGGTGCTAAGCGAGCATCTAAAAACTGAACCAACGCGTAGCCAAGGCCACCCGCTGCGCCAGCGCCGGCACGATCTCGTAAATCCTTACCCAACAAGTCAGCACTCACGTCGGCCAATCGAGTTAGGGCGTCATCCAACTGTTGAACCTGTTCAGGTGTCGCCCCCTTTTGCGGACCAAAAATAGCAGAAGCCCCCCGCTCACCTAACAGCGGATTATCAACATCACAGGCGACTAAGAACTCTGTCTCGGCTAAACGTGGGTCAAATCCGGTTAGATCTATACGATCCAGATCAGCCAGTGCCGCACCCCCTTCGGCAAGTTCATGACCTGCCGCATCAAGAAACTTAGCACCCAGAGCCCTTAACAATCCCGTTCCACCATCATTGGTGGCACTGCCTCCTAAGCCCATAATGATGCGACGCGCGCCTTGATCCAGGGCTTTAAGGATCAGCTCACCCGTACCATAGGTTGAAGCTGTTAGGGCATCACGCTGTTCAGGCAGTATCTTATCCAATCCTGAGGCTGCCGCTGTTTCGACCACCGCTGTCAGTGGCACACCCTCTTGGTGACCCAGTACGCCCCAGATAGCATTGAGGGAGCCCCCTAATGGCCCCGTCACTTCGGCCGTGTGTTGCTTCCCAGAGGTTGCTGCAATCAGCGCTTCCGTCGTTCCCTCGCCACCGTCCGCCACAGGTACGCAGTGAATGTCGACATCCGTTAGCGTTGACTCAATGCCTTTGGCAATCGCACGTGCGACGCCTTCTGCATCTAGGCTCTCTTTGAACGAATCAGGGGCAATGACTAGCTTCATCAACAAGGCTCCAGAAGTTGGGACTCACCCAACTATCGCATTGTGCACTGCATCAAGCAATAAAAAACCCAGCACATGGCTGGGTCTTATTACAGAACCGGTCTTAAGAGGGCTGCTTAGTGGTGCGTAGGTAAGGCAGCTTGATGTCTACATCGCCAAAACGCTCTTTAGCCTCTTCATCGTTAAGTGATAGAGCTACGATTACGTCCTCACCAGGCACCCAGTTAGCTGGCATCGCAATTGGCACACCGTAAGAAGCTTGAAGTGCGTCAAGCGCACGCAGTACTTCAGCAAAATTGCGACCAACAGACATCGGATATGTCATCGAAAGCTGAAGCTTTTTATCTGGGCTAAAAATGAATACAACTCGAACACTAGCAGAATCAGCTGCTGTTCTGCCATCAGGAAGGTATGCTTCCGCTGGCAACATATCGAGTGCTTTAGAAACCTCTAGCGACTCATCAGCAATGATTGGGAAATTAGCCTTTGCATTGGCAAAGCTCTCGATATCGCACTTCCACTCTTTGTGCTCATCAACACCGTCAACCGATAGACCGATCACTTTGGTATTGCGCTTCGCCCATTCATCGGCCAGTTGAGCAACTGCGCCAAATTCAGTTGTACATACTGGAGTAAAGTCTTTCGGATGGCTGAAAAGGATTGTCCAGCTATCACCAATGAAATCATGAAGCTTGAATTCACCCTGATCAGTGACAAGATCAAGATTTGGGACAGTATCATTAATACGTAAAGCCATGGTTTATCTCCATTGTTAATTTAATTTCGACTTATCTTCAGTCGATATGGTTATAGTTACATAACAAAAATACATAATAAATTTTATTATGTTTATGGCCTTGATAAATTATATCTATGTTGGTCATCGAAGAGCTTGGCGAAAAAAGAACTTAAACTAGTTCGCCTGTGTCACGATCACGCTTGGCTAATCGACCACGACTAGCGACGTAGTGCTGATTAAAGCGTTTGAAATAGGCATTGAGGTGGTTCGAGGCAGGTTCATCGCCTAACTGTTCAAGCAGTGCGATGGCAACTTCGGCGGTGCAGAGTTGTCCTTCATGAATCGCTTTGCGCAATCCATAACTCGACTCGCGCACTTCATCCAGACTGATCACTGGTAGATGTTGTAGGTAGTCAGAGTGGCGGAAGATCCTGCGCGCTTGTCGCCAGGTACCATCCAGCAGAATTAAAAGTGGCTTACCCGAACGTTGTTGGACCTCAACGGGCGTTGTCATTCGCTCGAGGTAGTCCTCTGCGGGTGGGAAGACAATGATAGGCTGATAAGAGGGATCGTTCAGTAAAGCTGTTAACTCGTCACCTGGCTCTTTGCGACCTTGCCACTCTATGACGCGGGTTTTAGCGATACTGTCGGCGATTAGCCTACCGGTATTGGTGGGTTTATAGGTTTCGTAGCGATGCATCAGCACCACAAACTCAACCTGTGATTCAACCTCAGATCGGTACTCACAGATACAGGCGGTGATTGGCAGACGGCAATGTTCACAGCGCTTTACATTAGCACCACGCGTAACAAAGGGTTTACGAGGGGGGTTGTCGATCTGAGGCATTGAGCAGCGTTAAAACTTAGCTTTTAGCGCTGCTATCAGTCTCTTCTGAGTCTGAACGGTTTGCATCGTCTTCGGCTTCGGCCGCGGCGAACTCATCTTCAAACTCCTCTTCATCCGTGTTGCGAACAAAGATACGGCCCATGATCAGACCTACTTCGAACAGCAGCCACATTGGCAGCGCGAGTAGTGATTGAGAGATGATATCTGGCGGTGTCAGCAGCATGCCGACAACAAAACAGCCAACGATCACATAGGCACGTTTTTCACCCAGTGACTGTGCAGTTGTCGCGCCTGACCAGATCAGTAACAGCGTTGCGATAGGGATCTCGAAGACCACACCGAAAGCGAAGAACAGTTTTAGAACGAAGTTCAAATAGCTGCTGATGTCCGTCATCACCGCAACGTTCTCTGGACCTACGCTGGTAAAGAAGCCAAATACCAGTGGGAAGACCACGAAGTAGGCAAAGGCAATACCGGCGTAGAAGAGGAAGATCGATGAGATCAGAAGAGGCACGGCAAGGTGCTTCTCATTTTCGTATAGACCCGGTGCGATGAAGCTCCAGATCTGATGCAGAATGTAAGGGATACCGATGAATACCGCTAACACCAATGCCAATTTAAAGGGCGCAAAGAACGGCGACGTAACGTCCGTCGCGATCATGCTGGTCCCTTCAGGCAGCAGCGCAGTCAGCGGTGCCGATAGGTAGGCATAAAGATCATTCGCGAAGTAGAAAAGCCCCGCAAAAATCACCAACACGAACAACACGATGCGCATGACGCGCTGGCGTAACTCGATTAGGTGGGCAATTAATGGCTGCTCTTTATCAGCTGTGTTTGTTTGGCTCATTCTGCTCTGTATTGTCCGCTAGCTGCTCAGCTGGTTCAGCAGTTACCGGCTCGGCAACATCTGATTCAGCGACTTGGGCAGCGCTCTCTTCTTGAGCGTTCTCTTCGGCTACGGCGGTTGGCTTGTAAGCTTCGTGAACGGAAGGGTCACTGGTAAATGAAGTTGGGTCAAAGTCGGTTTTGGGGGCGTCAGGTGCTGCTTTTTCTGCAGGCGAATCCTCACCAAAAGGACGCTGGAAAGATTCGGTAACATCACCAAGCTCTTTCTCTAGCTGATCTTTGCTCATCGCCGTGGTGCGTTTTAGCTCGTCAACGCGCAACTCTTCATTGATCTCGCGTTGAATCGAGCCAATAGAGCGGCGAATACGACCTACCCATAGGCCAACCGTGCGAGCTGCTGTCGGCAGTTTCTCTGGACCAAGTACGACCAGACCTACTACACCAACAATGAGCAGCTCGGCAAAACCGATATCAAACATCTTAAATTAAGACTTAGATTCGGTTTTATCTTCAGTTTTTTCAGCGTCTGCAGCTTTAAACTCTGCATCACTCTCTTGAGCGATTGATTTAGGCTCTTCTTTTGCGCCTTCATCAGACATTGCTTTTTTGAAGCCTTTTACAGCTGAACCTACGTCACCACCCAGGTTACGAAGTTTCTTAGTACCGAACAGCAGAATGATAATGCCGAGTACGATAACCAATTGCCAAATGCTGATACCACCAAAACCCATTACAGTTCTCCTAACGCGTTGTTGTTCTGTTTTAGTTTGTTATACACCTATTATTTGGTGCGATTTGCTTTTTCTTCAAGGCCTGACAGACCAAAACGTCGTGCCAGCTCCTCTAAAACCTGTTCCGGTGACACATCTAAGTGCTTTAACGCCACCATGGTATGGAACCAAAGATCAGCAGTTTCGTAGATTAGCTCCGAATTGTCACCACTCTTTTCTGCATCTTTAGCCGCAAGGATGGTTTCAGTCGCCTCTTCACCCACTTTCTCTAAGATTTTATTTAACCCTTTAGAGTAAAGACTGGCTACATAACTCGAGTCAGCTGACGCCCCTTTACGTTCTTCAAGAATAGCGGACAGTTCGCCAATAACGTTATTCACCTTTGGTATCCTCTTTCGCATACAGCAGCGCTGGATCCTTCAGCACGTCCGTTTCAACTTGCCATTCGCCGGTCTCACTGTTGAGCTTACGGTAAAAACAGCTGCGGCGACCTGTATGACAAGCCACTTCGCCAATTTGTTCAACGCTCAACTGAATGACATCTGCATCACAGTCCAAACGGATCGCGTGCAGCTGCTGAACATTACCCGACTCTTCACCTTTACGCCAAAGCTTTTGACGCGAACGCGACCAATAAATGGCACGCCCTTCGGCCACACTCAACTCTAATGACTCGCGGTTCATCCAAGCGACCATTAGGTTTTCACCGGTTTTGTAATCTTGAGCGATCGCCGGTACTAAACCACGATCGTCCCACTTAATTTCATCTAACCAAGACATCTCTCTTTCCTATGCCCGCCACACAAGCAGCCAAGCCAAACCGGCTGGCAGCCAAGCATAACCGGGAAGGGATTCTACCCAAGCCAATACGGTTGGCTCTGCCAATGCTGTCGCTGCTGCTAAAGTAGCTGCCAGCAGCAGGGTGCGGCGTGTATTGCGCGATCGCTGCTCTTGCGCTTGCTGCAAAGCCAGCATGCGTTGGTACTCTAACTCACCCGCTTGACGGTTTTGTTGCAAGTTATCAAATACCAGCTGTGGAATTTGCGGTAACTTCTCAATCCAATCCGGTGCCTGCTGCTTAATGTTCTTAATCATCGCTTTGACACCCATACGCTCTTTCATCCAGTTCTCTAGATAGGGTTTACCCGTTTTCCAAAGATCCAATTCTGGATAGAGCTGCCGACCCAGCCCTTCAATATTGAGCAAAGTTTTTTGCAGAAGAATCAGCTGAGGTTGCACAACCATATTAAAGCGACGCGCCGTCTGGAACAGCCCTAACAGCACCATTCCAAATGAGATATCCTTCAATGGCTTTTCAAAAATCGGCTCGCAGACACTGCGAATCGCGGTTTCAAAAGCGTGAACATTGGTATCAGCAGGCACCCAACCGGAGTCGATGTGTAGCTGTGCCACCAAACGGTAGTCGCGCTGGAAGAAGGCTAAAATATTACGCGCCAGGTAGCTCTGATCTTCAGGTGAAAGCGATCCCACAATACCAAAATCAACGGCAATGTATTGTGGGTCGTCAGGGTTTTCACGCGACACAAAGATGTTACCTGGGTGCATATCAGCATGGAAAAAACTGTCACGGAAGACTTGGGTAAAGAAGATCTCTACGCCACGTTCAGCCAGCTTCTCCATATTGGTACCCTGAGCTTGCAAAGCGTCGACATCCGCCACAGGAATACCGGATATACGCTCCATCACCATGACGCTTTGACGCGTAAAGTCCCAATAAACCTCGGGCACATAAAGAATATCTGAGTCGGCAAAGTTACGTCTTAGCTGAGTCGCATTGGCCGCCTCTTTGCGCAGATCGAGCTCATCAAAAATGGTCTGTTCGTACTCTTCAACCACCTCAACGGGGCGCAGGCGCTTACCCTCGGACCAAAGATTCTGCACCATGCGTGCCATGACATAGAGCAGCGCAACATCCTGGCGTATGACACGTTCAATGCCAGGGCGAATCACTTTAACAACGACAGCACGGCCATCTTTCAGTCGGGCTGGATGAACTTGGGCAACGGATGCCGAGGCTAAGGGTTCGGCATCGAACTCTGCAAAAAGCTCATCAACACTGGCACCCAGTTGTTTCTCTATCAATTGTCGCGCTTGTGCGCCTGCGAATGGAGGCACTCGATCCTGCAGAAGTGCCAATTCATTGGCGAGATCTGGCGGTAGTAAGTCACGTCGGGTTGATAGAGTCTGTCCAAACTTTATAAATACAGGGCCTAAAGCGATCAATGCGCCGCGTAAACGCGCCTCAGAGCTGCCGTTGGCACGGAAGAAGAGACGCCAAGGCAAAAGCGTAACCACAAGGCGAAGGTACCAAGGCAAGCGGGTCGTGTTGATGAAGGTATCAAGACGAAAACGGGCGATAACCCAATAAATTTTGATGATTCTAAGAATGCTTTGCACGAAACGGCCGCCAGCACTGATCGATAATGAAGCGGCTATTATGCCACCTTAGAGGAGTATAAAAAAACAACTGCTCCAAAAGGAGCAGTTGTTAGAAGGTTATTGTGCCTTTATTGAGCGTTGCGCTCTTTCTCGATTAGGTGTTCTGCCACTTTCAACATGTTGGCGTGTGAGCCCGTTAGAGTAGAGGTGACTAAGTATTTACCGTTAACGATGATGCTGGGTACACCCTGAATCTGGTATCCACGGACACGCGCATCACTCTGCTTCAACTGCATGCCAACCGCAAAGGAGTTGTAGGTCTTAAGGAAGTCCTGTTTCGACACGCCATGCTCTTCAAATACTTCAGCGATATCTTCTGGGCTGCGGAAACGACGACGTTCAACATGAATCGCATCAAACATCGCTTGGTGAACCTTATCTTTAACGCCCAATAGCTTACCTACGTAATATGCACGAGCGAGCGGCTCCCAACTGCGGCCAAACACAACCGGCATATTTTCAAACGTCACATCGTCTGCAAGCTTCTGGCTCCAAGCGTGAAGCATCGGCTCAAAGGCATTACAGTGCGGACAAGAGTAACCAAAGGCCTCAACCACCTCGATTTTGCTCGCATCCGCTGTCGGTACAGGCTGCTTAAGAACGGTGTAGTGCTCACCCGCTTTCCACTCTGTCGCATGAGCAAGTGTGGCGCCAAGCGACAAAACGGCAACAGCAAACAGATTGAATGAACGTCTTAACATGATTTAGTTCCTTGGAATTTATCTTTAATAACTAAAGTAATGGTCATGGCTGAATTGAAGCTGAAATCAAAAAAGGCAGCCGAAGCTGCCTCTTTATAGAAGTCTACGATTACTCGTATAGACCCTGGATGTAAGCGGCTACCGCTTTCATTTCGTTCTCTTTCATGTTCGCAGCGATCGTACGCATCATCGCGTTTGGATCGTTGTTACGCTCACCTGAGTAGAACTTCTTAAGCGTGCTCTCAGTGTATTGAGCGTGCTGACCCGCTAGAGCTGGGTAGCCTGCAGAGGTAATGCCTTTACCTGCAGGACCGTGACAGGCAGTACACGCTGCAACGCCACTCTCTGGGTTACCTGCGCGGTAGATCTTCTGACCAAGCTCAACCAGTGCTGGATCTGCCTGACCACCAACCATCGTTTTACCCGCGTAGTGAGCGGCAATCGCAGCAAGCTCATCATCGCTCATCGCATCAAGAAGACCGGTCATTTCAGGAATAGCACGTGCACCTGACTTGATCTCTTTAAGCTGCTTTAGCAGGTATGGCTGGCCTTGGCCGGCAATCTTAGGAAAGTTACCCACCATACTGTTACCATCAGCACCGTGACAGCCAGCACATACAGCCGTTAATTGAGCGACATCTGCCGCATTCGATCCGCTAACCAGACCAACGCTGATCAACATTCCGAGTAATACTTTTTTCATGGCTCTCTACCCACATTTCATCTTTGAAAAGTTTGAAACCAGTGGTGCTGGCTTCGTCGAATCCGTTCAACGCGCTCGTTTTTTTCACTTTTGGTGGTTACGAGTTGACGACAGCGCTAAAATTGCGGTGCATTATAAACCTAATCATCTATAACGAAAACCGATAAACCCCGTACTTATATAGTACTAAAGGCCAGATATGACTGAAGAGTTAGAACAAATTCATTACAACACAGCACGTTTTCTTATAAGCGCAGCAAAACTCAGTCAGTGTCCAGAGGATGTCGGTGCAGAAGTTGCTTTCGCTGGGCGCTCCAATGCCGGCAAGTCGAGTGCCATTAACTCGCTAACCAATCAAAACAGTTTAGCGCGCACCTCAAAAACACCAGGTCGCACCCAGCTGATCAACTTTTTCGATCTGAATGTCGAAGGTGTGCGCATTGTCGACCTTCCTGGTTATGGCTATGCGAAAGTGCCGATCGCAATGAAAGAGCACTGGCAAAAGCATCTCGATGACTACCTACAGCGCCGTCAATGTCTGCGCGGGGTGGTACTGGTGATGGATATCCGCCATCCGATGAAAGAGTTCGATGAGATGATGATCGACTGGTGTGAATCTACGGGCGTGCCACTGCACATTCTGCTCACCAAAGCCGACAAGCTAAAACGCGGCCCAGCTCAGGCTACGTTGTTGAAAATTAAGAAAGAGACCAAAGAGCGTCTGGCCGACAAAGTCAGCGTACAGGTCTTTTCAGCACTGAAGAAAACGGGCGTTGATCAGCTACGTAACCGTTTAGACAGCTGGCTATTGCCAGAGCCGTTCGACGCAGAATAGAGCTAATTGTGTGAATGGGGGCAAGCTTAGTGCGCTTGCTCCCAGTTATCCCCGACACCCACTTCGACCAACAGCGGCACACTCAATTCAGCGGCCGACTCCATTAGACGTTTAATCTCAGCATTAAATGCATCAACCTGATCTTCAGCCACTTCAAAGACCAATTCATCGTGCACCTGCATGATCATTCTGGCATCAAAGCCGCTTTCTGTTAGCCAAGCATCTACCGCCAACATAGCGCACTTAATGATATCGGCGGCGGTACCCTGCATCGGAGCATTGATCGCAGTCCGTTCAGCCCCTTGGCGCAACATTGGGTTACGGGCGTTGATCTCTGGCAAGTAGAGACGGCGACCAAAGATGGTCTCAACGTACCCCTGCTCGCGCGCCATGTCGCGGGTGCTCTCCATGTAGTTTTGGACACCTGGGTAGGTTTCGAAATAGTGCTCAATGTAGGTCTGCGCCTCTTTACGCGACGTACCCAACTGCTTGGCCAAACCAAACGCAGACATACCGTAGATCAAGCCGAAGTTGATCGCTTTGGCACTGCGGCGCTGATCGGTGCTGACCTCATCCGGTGAGACCTTAAAGACCTCGGCAGCCGTCGCTTTGTGAATGTCATCGCCATTGGCAAAGGCATTGACCAATCCCGCATCGCCAGAGAGGTGCGCCATAATGCGCAGTTCGATCTGTGAATAGTCGGCCGCCACCATGCGGTAGCCCTCTGGAGCGACAAAGGCGTGTCGGATGCGTCGACCTTCGGCCGTTCTAACCGGAATGTTCTGCAGGTTCGGGTCAGTCGAAGAGAGACGTCCTGTAGCCGTCACCGCTTGATGGTATGAGGTATGCAGACGACCCGTATTGGGATCAACCATCGTCGGCAGCTTGTCCGTGTAGGTCGATTTCAATTTGGTTAGACCGCGGTGCTCAATAATCAGCTTGGGCAGTGGGTACTCCAGCGCCAACTCTTGCAGCACCTCTTCTGCCGTCGACGGGGCGCCTTTCGGAGTCTTCTTAATCACCGGCAGCCCCTGCTTTTCAAACAGAATGGTCTGCAGTTGTTTAGGTGAGGATAGATTGAAGGGCTCGCCCGCCGCTTCAAACGCGTCGTTCTCTAACACCTTAAGGCGCTGCTCGATCTCAGCACTCTGTTGCGCCAGCAGTACCGATTTAATCAGCGCACCGTTGCGTTCAATGCGTGACAGAACCGGAATCAGTGGAATCTCGATCTCGTCTAGAATCGGTTTCACCGAAGGCACTTCATTTAGAGCTTGCTGCAAGTTCTCATGCAGACGCCACGTAATATCGGCATCTTCAGCGGCATAAGGGGCGGCCTGCTCTATCTCGATCTGATTAAAGGTCAGTTGTTTCTTGCCTTTACCGGCCAAGGATTCAAAGCTGATGGTACTCTCATCTAGATAGAACTTAGCCAAACTGTCCATATCATGGCGTGTCGCGGTACTGTTCAGCACATAGGATTCCAGCATGGTATCCGCTGATACGCCCTGAACATTGATGCCATATCGCGCCAGCACATTCATGTCGTACTTAATGTGCTGACCCACTTTCTTAAGGGAGGCATCCTCGAGCAGCGTTTTAAGCTCCGCTAGCGCCCAATCAAAATTAACCTGCTCCGGCACGCCGACGTAATCATGGCCCAGTGGCAAGTATGCCGCCTTGCCCGCTTCACAACAGAATGAGACACCGACCAACTGCGCTTGCATGTAGTTTAGGCTGGTCGTCTCAGTATCAAAGGCAAAGGTGCCCGCAGCACGCAGTTTGGCAAACCACGCAGAGGCCGTCGCCTGATCCAAAATGGTTTCGTAGTGGCGCTCAACACTGGGCTTAGGAGCAACGGGCTCGTTTGAAGGCGCAGAGCCTTCAACCGCTTGCCCATCGGGGCCTTCTAATAGCGCCACCCAAGAGCGGAACTCGTAATCCTTAAACAACTCAATCAACGAAGCGTTATCCGGTTGCGGGAGGTGCACATCCGACAGAGAGATCGACAGCTCAACATCCGTTTTAATCGTAGCTAATAGATAGGAGAGCTCTGCCGCTTCGCGATGCTCTTCAAGCTTCTTGGCCATGGTTTTAGAACCACGGAAGGTTAGATCGGCAATCTTATCGAGATTTTGGTAGAGGTCACTGATACCGCCAATACCCTGCAGAAGCGCCAGGGCCGTCTTCTCGCCCACGCCTGGCACACCCGGAATATTGTCGACCTTATCGCCCATCAGCGCCAGATAGTCGATGATCAGTTCAGGGGGAATGCCAAACTTTTCAACCACACCGTCACGATCCATCTTCGTGTCAGTCATGGTGTTGATTAGGGTGACCTTATCATCGACCAACTGCGCCATATCTTTATCGCCCGTTGAGATCACCACCTCTAAATTGTGCGCTTCGGCTTGGCGCGCCAGTGTACCAATCACATCATCCGCTTCGACGCCCTCTTCCACCAACAGAGGCAGCCCCATCGCTTTGATGATGTTGTGTACCGGCTCTATTTGCTCACGCAGATCATCGGGCATCGGTGGACGCTGTGCTTTGTATTCCGGATAGATCTCATCACGAAAAGTCTTACCCTTCGCATCAAAGATGACCGCCACTGGAGAGTTTGGATAACTCTTAAGCAGACTGCGCATCATTGAGGTGACCAGTCGTACCGCACCGCTTGGTCGTCCGTCGGATGTTCTTAAATCAGCCTGTTGTGATGCAAAAAAGGCACGGAACAGATAAGAGGAGCCATCAACGAGAACTACAGGGGCTTTTGTGTCGGTCATAATAAGATATCTATTGTATTTTTAAGCAAGGCACACAATCATAGACAAAAGCGCTGCTGCACCCAAGCTTTAGCAGCAGATAGCCCCAGATCATTGAGAACCGACCATGGCTGTATATACCCAGGTGTCTGACACCGACCTCGACAAACTGCTCGCTGATTTTGATCTTGGCCAGGCCGTGGCACTGAAAGGTATTGACGGTGGCATCGAAAACACCAACTTTTTCTTAACGACTGAAAAGAGTGGCCAACAGGCGGAGTATGTACTCACTCTCTTTGAAGAGCTTGACAGAGATGAGGCACCTTTCTTTGTTGAACTGGGCAGCTGGCTAGCGAAACGTAATGTTCCCGTCTCTTATGCCATCGAAGATCGCAACGGTATTGGTCTGAAACAGATCTCAAAAAAACCGGCCATTATTCAGCCTCGCTACCCCGGTGCACATCTAAAAAGAGAATTACTGACTGCGAACCATTGTGCTCAAATCGGCACAGCCCTTGCACACTACCACCAAGCCTCTAAGGATTTTTATCTAAAGCGTCAGGCACACCGTGGGGTATTTTGGTGGCGCAGAGAGAGTGAACGACTCGCGCCTTTTATCGATTCAGAGTCTCGTGATCTGCTATCCGAAGAGGTCGCTCGGTTTGATGAGCTACGCGACACCTACACCAACCTGCCGATGGGCATTACCCATGGCGATCTTTTCCATGACAACGCGCTGTTCCATGAGGATAAGCTGACGGCAATTCTGGATATCTACAATGCGGCAACCGCCTACTGGCTCTATGACCTTGCGATTGTCGCCAATGATTGGTGTCTGGATGAGAATCTGCAGATTGATCCGGTGAGAGAGCAAGCGCTGTTAAAAGCCTATTCAGCGATTCGCCCCTTTAGTGCAGAAGAGCATGAGGTTTGGCCGCAGCTGACTCGTACGGCCGCGATGCGTTTTTGGCTATCACGCCTTGAGCCTTGGGTTGATGCCCAGCAAGGCAAAGGCAGCGATAAGACACTGAAAGACCCTGATGAGTTTAAACAGGTGCTGATGCACCGAATTAAATCGCCGAGTCAGCTGTAGGAACGAATTTCTACATTTAAAAGATAGTGGTGTCAGACCGGAGGTCAGACACCTGTGAGGAACCGGTGGGTCTGACCTCTGGTCTGACCCATCTATCTATGCCAGTGATAATAAAGCTTCCGCCAACTTAATCTCGTCGTAGCGATCTGTGCGTTCAGGATTAGCCAGATCAACATCCAAAAGCTGAATGCCACGCTTATCAAGCCAGTTTAAAAACTCTGCATCAATGCCACTCAACAGTGTGGAATCGGTCAACAGAATATCGATACAGCGCTCCAATCCACTCTGAAAAACACCGCCTGCATCTCGGGCAACAAATCGTTCCAACTGCTCAATCTGCTCCTGCAACGTCATACCAAACTGCTCAGGATCATTACCTAAATTGGGGACATACACTTTGCTGGCAGGGTTATCCATAATCGCTTTACCCACCCCTTTGGGGAGTAGGTTAGCCAGAATACTGCTATAAAAACTACCGGGCGGGAAGACGACCAGATCTGCTGAATTGATCCAACCTCTCTCTTGATCAGCCAAATGCGATTCCGTGCCCTGCGGCAAATGCAGATCAAGTGAGGCGATACGCTCATTTAATGGCTGGGACTCTTTTCCTGTCATCCGATGCTGCCCGATGATCTCTCGCCCACTCTCTGTCGTCACTTTCAGTTCACCGCACTCGTCCGTAACAGTGCGTACTTGGCCTCTAACATGAACCAGACGACTAAACAGCAGAGCAATAGGATCTAATGATCGATTATGGCTCAGGTAGCCCCCCGCCAATATCAGATTACCAATACTGGCTCGCCTGAAGTCAAAATCCTTGGGAGCTGACTCAAGAAAGTAGTTTAAAAAATCACAAATAATGCTCTGGACAGGCTCGGGGATGGACTGGACGCGCTTGTCGTTGCGTTGTTGCATCGCCTCGACCCTTGCACGCAATAGCAACTGCGACTCATCAGTCGGCAGGCGGTACGCAAACAGCTCGATCACTTCAGGGTGACCGGCGAGTGAAGCGTCAGCTAACGCCATCATGCGGGAGCGCAAATCGCCAACAGCAGGCATATCAAATGCGTTTCGCAACACAGCGGAGCTGCCGCCAGAGTCATAGGGAGTCACTAAATGAATAGAGTTATGGGTATAGCGTTTGAGAATCTGCGAAAAGCCATTCAACGCAGTGCCACCACTGAAAAAGAGCAGCTTAGGCCCGGTATCAGGGTTGGCTTGATACTCAGCCAAACGGGCAGTCGTATGGTCAGCAGATAAGGGCATTCACTACTCAATAAAGGTGGATATGTCATCCCAGTGTAAGTTTGCTGCGTAGGAATGCCAAGACTCCCATAATAATTATGCGTATACTGTACGCCCATTCAGTAATTTCTCTTTTTGAGCAGTGCGGCACTATGGATGTAACTCACATTATCGACTCCCTCAACGATGCGCAGCGTGAAGCGGTTACCGCGGATATCAGCAACCTTCTGGTGCTGGCCGGTGCAGGATCAGGCAAGACGCGTGTCTTGGTTCACCGAATCGCTTGGTTGATAGAAGCCGAGCAGATTTCACCCTATTCGATATTGGCGGTTACCTTTACCAATAAAGCGGCTAAAGAGATGCGTGGACGTATCGAGAGCCTGCTCAACGTCAATGTGCATGGCATGTGGGTCGGTACTTTCCACGGCTTGGCGCACCGACTGCTTCGCTCGCACTGGCAAGAGGCCGGGCTGCGTGAGAACTTCCAGATCATGGACTCCGATGACCAGTTACGTTTGGTTAAACGCATCTCTAAGGAGATGGGATTAGACGATTCACGCTGGCCGCCGAAACAGATTCAGTGGTACATCAATGCACAGAAAGATGAAGGGCTACGCAGTAAACATCTAGAGCGCACCGGTGACCTGGTACAAGACACCTTAATACGTGTCTATGAGGCGTATGAACAAGCCTGTGATCGCGGCGGCATGATCGATTTTGGTGAACTCCTGCTGCGCTGCCTTGAACTGCTGCGTGATAAGAACCCACAACTGCTGCAGCACTACAAAGAGCGCTTCCGTTACGTCTTAGTAGACGAGTTCCAAGACACCAACGCCATTCAGTACGCTTGGTTGCGCCTGCTCTGTCAGGGTGAACACAAACTGATGGCCGTGGGCGATGACGATCAGTCGATTTACGGCTGGCGTGGCGCACGTATTGAGAACATTCAAAACCTTGAGGCACACTTTGGTGGGCTTAAGACCATCAAGTTAGAGCAGAACTACCGCTCGACAGACAACATTCTGTCTGCGGCCAATGCCGTCATTCGCAACAACTTTGGACGACTGGGTAAGGAGCTGTGGACCGAGGGCAATCAAGGCGATCCTATCAGCCTTTACGCAGCCTTTAATGAACAGGATGAAGCGCGATTCATTGTCGATCGCATCGCACAGTGGGTATCGGATGGTAATCGTCGTGACGAGAGCGCCATTCTCTACCGTTCCAACGCACAATCCCGTGTGCTTGAGGAGATGCTGATCCGTGCCGCAATTCCCTATCGCATCTATGGCGGCCAACGATTCTATGAGCGTTTAGAGATTAAAAATGCCCTCGCCTACCTGCGCCTAATAGCCAACCGCGATGACGATACGGCGATGGAGCGCGTCATTAACGTGCCAACCCGAGGCATCGGCACCCGCACCATTGAAGAGGTACGCGATTACGCGCGAAGCCAAGGCATATCAATGTGGCGAGCCTCGAACGAGATTATCGAGCATAAGAAACTACCTGCACGTGCCGGCAATGCACTGCAGGCCTTCTTAGATCTGGTCAATCAGTTGACGGTTGATACTGAAGAGGCATCACTGCAAGAGCGCACAGAACATACTATTCGCTTCTCTGGACTGATTGCTCACCATGAAAAAGAGAAAGGTGAAAAAGCACAGTCGCGCATCGAAAACTTGGAAGAGCTAGTGACTGCTGCACGTCAGTTTGAGCAACAGTGGTCCCAAGAGGAGAACCCTGAGTTCCCTTCCGTGCTGGCTGCCTTCCTTGATCAAGCTGCACTGGATGCCGGTGAATCACAGGCGGATCCCAATACCGACAGCGTACAACTGATGACTCTGCACTCAGCGAAAGGCTTGGAGTTCCCGCTGGTCTTCCTATGCGGTATGGAAGAAGGCTTGTTCCCACACAGCATGTCGGCCGAAGAGCCCGGACGTTTAGAAGAGGAGCGCCGCCTCTGTTATGTAGGCATTACGCGTGCCATGCAGAAACTCTACATGACCTATGCTGAGTCCCGCCGACTTCATGGCCAAGACAACTACAACCGCCCTTCACGCTTCATTCAGGAGATTCCATTGGAGTTGATAGAAGAGGTGCGCCTGAATGCTAGCGTTCGCCGACCGCTTTCGAGTGGCTCGGATATGGAGGTCAGCTTCACACCACAATCCGCTTTTGCCAGCGAAGTACCCGATACTCAGCTCAGTTTAGGCCAGAGAGTCAATCACCCTAAATTTGGTGACGGCATGGTCATAAACTTTGAGGGGTCCGGCCCGAAGGCCCGAGTACAAGTGAACTTCGACTATGAAGGCACCAAATGGCTAGTCGTTGGTTTTGCTAATCTAACAACGCTGTGAATAAAACATTTCAGTTTGTTTAAAGAAAAATTACACCTGTGTAACATTCTTGTAACAAAAGTGTATTTAAATGGCGTCAACTTAAATTAGCGACTACTTTAAGTAGTGGTAAATCAATGAACCAAGCAAGAGGAGCTTCTCTTGGAAATTAAAGATATGAATAAGCTGGATAAAGCGACAGCATCTAACCGTGGCGATGTTATGCGCATCGGTTACGCCCTGCTCTTCCTAGTAGGTATTGTTCTCTTTATCTCAGCACAAGTTGGGGATATCCCAGGAAGTTACATCCTTGTCATTGCCGCAATGATCGGTGGTTACATGGCAATGAACATTGGTGCTAACGACGTAGCCAATAACGTGGGCCCAGCAGTAGGTTCAAAGGCGCTTACCCTAACAGGCGCTATCATTATCGCGGCTATCTTTGAAGCATCGGGTGCTTTAATCGCCGGCGGTGACGTTGTCAGCACAATCAAAAAAGGGATCATCAACCCAGAAGTGATTGGTGATGCTGATACCTTTATTTGGTTGATGTTAGCCGCACTTCTAGCGGGTGCGTTATGGCTTAACCTAGCAACAGCTCTTGGTGCTCCTGTCTCTACTACTCACTCTATTGTTGGTGGTGTATTGGGTGCTGGTATCGCTGCAGGCGGTTTTGGTATTGCTAACTGGGACAAGATGGGCGCGATCGCAGCAAGCTGGGTGATCTCACCTGTACTTGGCGGCCTGATTGCAGCTGGTTTCCTATACCTAATCAAACGCACCATTACTTATAAGTCGGACATGCGTGTTGCAGCTAAGAAGATGGTACCTCTGCTGATCATGTTGATGGCTTGGGCATTCTCGACCTACCTAGCACTTAAAGGCGTTAAGAAGCTGATCAAACTCGATTTTGTGACAGCTCTACTGATCGGTCTAGCCATTGCGGTAGTTATTTACTTCATTGTTAAAGGTCTGGTAGCTAAAGCAGCTGACCGCCTGGATAACGATAAAGCGGGTGTTAACCAACTGTTCACCATTCCTCTAATCTTCGCTGCAGCACTACTAAGTTTCGCACACGGTGCAAACGACGTTGCAAACGCCATTGGTCCACTAGCGGCGATCAACGATGCGATCGTTAACCACGGCATTTCAACGAAAGCAGCGATCCCACTTTGGGTCATGATGATCGGTGCTCTAGGTATCGCGTTGGGTCTAGCACTATTTGGTCCAAAACTGATCAAAACCGTTGGTTCTGAGATTACTGAGTTGGATCAGACACGTGCATTCTCTATCGCTATGGCGGCAGCGATCACGGTTATCATCGCTTCTCAGCTAGGTCTTCCAGTCTCTTCAACTCACATTGCTGTGGGCGGTGTATTCGGTGTGGGCTTCCTTCGTGAATACTTGAAATCAAGCCACGCTCGCATGATCAACGAGATCAAATCGCACCACCAAGGTGCTGATCAAGAGGAAGTGGAAGAGTTTCTTGCTAAGTTTGAAAGTGCATCAATCGATGACAAAGCTAAAATGCTTAAGCAACTTAAGAAGAAAACAGCCTCTGCAGAACTAAGCAAAAAAGAGCGCAAGCAGCTTAAGAAAGCGTACAAACAGGAGCTGGTTAAGCGTTCAGCTGTTTACAAAATTGCCGCTGCATGGGTTATTACAGTTCCAGCATCAGGTACATTGGCGGCGATTCTGTTCTACGTAATCCGTGGAATCATGGTCTAATAAACGCCAAACTATCCATCAAAAAGCCCCTTCGTGGGGCTTTTTTGCGTCTTATATTTATCATTAAATTGTCATAAACGCTTCACAGAGTTGTAACAAAGCAAGCGCCTAATAGTTATCAAAGAGGTAAGCGACAGCCTACCGACTGATTTAGAAACTAAGGAGTTTGAAATGTTCCTACGACTCGCAACAACAGCTGCTACTTTAACCGCTCTAATGAGCACTCCAGCAATGGCCCGAGATAACGTGAGCATCGCTGGTTCATCTACCGTTCTTCCATTCGCAACAATCGTTGCTGAGCGTCTAGGTCGTAACCCAGCGTTCAACACACCTGTTGTTGAATCAGGCGGTTCTTCTGTTGGTAAAAAAGGCGTTTGTGACGGCATCGGTACTGAGTTCATCGATATCGGTAACGCTTCTTCACGCATGAAGAGTGGCGAACTAGAGTACTGTGATGCAAACGGCGTGAAGATCACTGAGATCAAAGTCGGCTACGACGGTATCGTATTTGCTAACTCTAAAGACGCTGCTCAACTAGAGATCTCTCGCTCAGACCTTGGTAAAGCCTTAACAGCTAAAGTGGCCGTTAACGGTGAGCTAGTTGATAACCCATTCAAAACTTGGAAAGACGTTAACCCAGCGCTTCCAAATGTTGCAATCCGTGTCTACGGTCCACCAACGACTTCTGGTACTCGTGCATCATTCGCTGAAATCATCAACGAAAAAGCGTTCTGTAAAAAAGACGACGAGATGAAAGCAGCACTAAAAGCAGCAGGCAAAAAAGCAAAGTCTTGTCGTGCGATGCGTACTGACGGTGCGTACATCGAAGCTGGCGAGCAGGACAACCTGATCGTTCAAAAGCTGCAAGAAGACTCAGAAACTTTCGGTATTTTCGGTTTCTCTTACCTTGATCAGAACTCTGACACTCTACAGGGTGCGAAACTGGATGGCGTAGCACCAACATTCGAAGCGATTGCTGACGGTTCTTACAAAGCATCACGCGCACTGTTCATGTACGTTAAACACCAGCACGTTGGTGTTGTACCAGGCATTGCTGAGTACATAACTGAGTGGACTAAACACTGGGACGAAGATGGCATCCTAGCGGACGCAGGCATGATCCCAATGCCAACTGCAGAACGTGAAGAGATGGCTGCTCGCATGACAGCACTGCCAGTTCTTACTGCTGATGCTCTTAAGTAACCCAATCCTAGATTGAAATTACTCCGGCCTGTATTACAGGCCGGATTTTGCAGCATTTGAGATACTGAAATGACACTGACTTCGTTGCTAATTATTTTAACAGTCATCAGTCTCGCCTTTTACTTCATAGCTAAAAGGACGGTTCTTATCGCTCGATCAAATGGGCAGGTATTCCACTCACTTCCGAACTACTATGGCCTTTGGGCTGGCTCTTTAGCCTTCTTCCCAGCGGTTGTTGTATTGATTCTCTGGTCTATCATCGATATTCAGCTGTTCCAGAGCTGGGTGCGTGATTTCTATCCTCCTGAAATCCTTGCTGCCGGTGGCTCACAAGCCATTGTGGCGCTCGCCAAGGTAGAAAACATAGTCGCAGGCATCCGTTTTGGTGAACCTGAAGCATGGGTTCTGCAAGCAGGAGATGCTTGGATTGGCTGGGCTGCAACCTCTACGATGCTGAAATCAGCCGTGGTATTAGGCCTAGCAACTGTGTGTGGTCTAATCGCTTACCGTCAGATCGATTCCGATTTTCGTGCACGTAACGGTGTAGAAAAGCTGATCTCATACGGTCTGATTGCAGCATCGACTATCGCGATACTAACAACCATTGGTATCGTACTGTCTGTACTGTTTGAAACCATTCGATTCTTCCAACTGGTACCGCCAACTGATTTCATCTTTGGTACCGAGTGGAACCCTCAATTCGAAGGCGCAGAGCGCGCTGGATCGGGTGGAGGTGAAGCTAAATACGGTATGCTTCCGATGTTTGCCGGCACCTTATTAATCTCATCTATCGCGATCATCGTTGCAGTGCCTGTCGGTCTAGCCAGTGCGGTCTATCTAGCAGAGTATGCATCACCCAAAGTACGCTCTACTGTTAAACCGCTTCTTGAGATTCTTGCCGGCGTACCCACTGTGGTTTATGGCTTCTTCGCAGCCTTAACTGTTGCACCTGCTATCAAAGGGTTGGGGGAATCATTAGGTCTTACTGTTGCGTCTGAATCAGCACTCGCGGCAGGTCTCGTCATGGGCGTTATGATCATTCCATTCGTCTCATCACTTTCAGATGACGTGATTAACGCTGTACCTCAATCACTTCGTGATGCAGCTTACGGACTGGGCTCAACAAAAAGCGAGACGACTCGCCAAGTAGTTCTTCCTGCGGCCCTACCGGGTATTGTTGCGGCCGTCATTCTTGCGGTGTCTCGTGCAGTCGGTGAGACCATGATCGTAGTAATGGCTGCGGGCCTAGCGGCTAACCTTTCGTTCAACCCTCTCGATGCTGTCACAACGGTGACATCTCAGATCGTTACAATTCTGGTCGGTGACCAAGAGTTTGAGTCGGCGAAAACACTATCAGCATTTGCGCTATCTACGATGCTGATTATTTTGACCTTGGGTCTAAACTTCTTCGCCCTTCAAATTGTTAAGAAGTACAGGGAACAATATGACTAACAAGGCATTCAAAGGCCTCTCACCTCAAGAGGCGACTGCGCGCGTTGAAGCGTCACTTAAACAACGTCGCAAGAAAGAGAAGCGCTTTCGTCTGATGGGCTTATCGGCTGTTGGCTTAGCGTTAACATTCCTAGTCATTCTGTTCTCGGGCATCTTAACGAAAGGCTTGCCAGGTATGTTCCAGCACTACGTTCAGCTGGATGTGGTATTGGACAAAGCGCGTCTTGACCCACAAGGTGATATGTCAGATGCCTCGCTTTTCTCGGGCGATGCCGACAAAATTATTTTGGAAGCCTCACTGGCCTCTATTGGTGAAGAGGGAGGCCGAAAAACCAAGAAGGCCCTTCGTAAGATGGTCTCTTCGGGTGGCTCACAGCGCCTGATCGATTTCGTAAAGGCGAACCCTGAACTGATGGGGACAACCCAAACGATTAAGTTTGCTGTGGATGATGATATCGACTCGTTCCTGCGTGGATTCATTAAACGTGAGACCCCAGAAAAGGATCGTCGAATCAACGACTTCACCATTGAGATCGTAGATAAGTGGCAAGAAGCCGGTTTAATCAGCTACGAGTTAAGTGACTACCTGTTCTTCGGTTCTGCATCGCGTGATGCAGAGATGGCAGGCATCAAAGGAGCGCTTTTTGGATCGCTCCTAACCCTGGCTATCTGTGTCAGCATCGCCTTCCCTCTTGGGGTTGCAGCAGCCGTCTATCTTGAAGAGATTGCTCCGAAAAACCGCTGGACTGAGATCATTGAGATCAATATCAACAACCTAGCGGCAGTGCCTTCAGTGGTGTTCGGTATCATGGGCTTGGCGATCTTCATCGTCACCTTTGGTATGCCACGATCTATTCCGCTAGTGGGCGGTATCGTACTGGCACTGATGACTCTGCCGACGATTATCATCTCCTCGCGCGCGGCGATTCGTGCAGTACCGCCGAGTATTCGTGATGCCGCACTGGGTATTGGCGCGTCGAAAATGCAGACCATTTTCCACCATGTCATCCCATTGGCGATGCCGGGTATGCTGACGGGTACCATCATTGGTATGGCGCAAGCTCTAGGTGAGACCGCACCACTGTTGATGATTGGTATGGTCGCCTTCATTGTTGATATTCCTGGTGGCTTTACCGACCCTGCGACAGTACTACCGGTTCAAATCTTTATGTGGGCTGACTTTGCAGAGCGAATGTTTATTCAGAAAACCAGTGCTGCAATCATCGTACTACTGGCCTTCCTTATCACGATGAATGCTGCTGCAATCTTGCTTCGTAAGAAGCTAGAGCGTCGTTGGTAAGCGAAAAAATGAACGAATCTAAAGACTTAAACAATTCAACGGACAAGAAGATGGAAAACAGTAATATCAAAACGACGGGTAATGTGTTTGTTGAAAACCCGCGCATGACTGCTCGTAATGTTGACGTTTACTACGGCGACAAACATGCCATCAATGATGTCACCATCGATATTGGTGAGCAGGAAGTCATTGCTTTCATCGGCCCATCCGGCTGTGGTAAATCAACCTTCCTTCGTACCTTGAACCGTATGAACGATACCATCGATATCTGTCGAGTAGAGGGTACTATCGCATTGGATGGCCAGGATATTTACGCGCCATCCGTGGACGTTGTACCACTTCGTGCGCGTGTCGGCATGGTTTTCCAAAAGCCAAACCCATTCCCTAAATCGATCTACGACAACATTGCTTACGGTCCTCGTATTCATGGCTTAACGAAAAGCAAAAGTGAATTGGACGACATCGTAGAGTCAGCACTAGAGAAAGCGGGCCTTTGGAACGAAGTTAAAGATCGTCTAGATCAACCGGGTACAGGCCTATCGGGCGGTCAACAGCAGCGTCTATGCATCGCACGCGCTATTGCGGTAAGCCCAGAGGTCATTCTTATGGATGAGCCTTGTTCCGCACTGGACCCTATTGCGACAGCAAAGGTTGAAGAGTTGATCGAAGAGCTTAAAAGTCAGTACACCATCGTTATCGTCACGCACTCAATGCAACAGGCAGCGCGTGTCTCTGATCGTACAGCCTACTTCCACCTGGGTGATCTGATTGAGGTGGGTAATACTGAACAGATCTTCACCAACCCATCACACCAGCTAACGCAGGATTACATTACAGGCCGTTTTGGTTAGAGCAGAAATTCAATTCGCATATCGATGCCGTACTGTTTACAGAAAGACTCTTCCCGCTCCAGATCCGCAATCAGGAGTGGATATTCATCACTGACCTCTGCATCTAATGAGAGGGTGAGTCGTTCGCCATCGAATTCAATTTTAGGTACTTCAGGGTACTCGCTGCTTCGACTTAGGTGCCAGATAACAGAGATACGTAAAATCAGAATCAACGCGATGGCATGTTTTTTGGATAGCATGCCAAGGTTGGTCACTAGGGACTTTTTAATCTTTTTACGATGCAATCGAACCATTAGCGCGACCAGCTTTTGCTGGTCGAAACTAAAACCGGCTAGGTTTGAATGCTCTAAAATATAGGCTGAATGCTTCTGCAAACCACTTGAATTTAGGTTGAGTCCTACCTCATGTGTCAGTGCCGCATATTGCAGGTAACGACGAGTAAAAACCGGAAGTCGTAATTCTGGAGCTAACTGCCGCCAAAGTTTCGTTGCGGTATCACTGACTCGCTCCGCATGCTTGGTATCAACGTGGTAACGTGCCATCAATGAGCGAATCGCACGCGTTCTAGTATCCTGCTGATCACCCGATGACGCCGTAAACTCTCCCAGCAAACCTTCACGTAACGCACCAGAGGAAAACTTGGCTTGCTCAATCTCGAGGCTAGAGAAAACGGCATCTAGAATCGCCAAACCACCAGCGAAAATCTGCAATCGTTGCTCACTAATGCCTTTTACAACTTTACTGGATAACTCATTTTTGACGACTAATTTACGTAAGGCTTTTATCGATTTAGCGGAAATCTCTTTCGGATCATAGCCCAAGTTTTCACTGGCTGTCGCTATCGCTTGTGCTGAACCTGAAGTACACCGGACTTGATTCCAACCGATGGATGCAAAGAGGGCAGAAAAGCGTTCCAGCTGCTGTTGCGCATAGAGCTTCGCTTTTTTATAAGAGGCCTTATCAACGCCTTTACTGAAGAAGGCCTCGGTAAAACTCACCGAACCCATAGTATGAGAGCGACCTAATTCCAAGCTATTCTCACGACCGAGTGCAACCTCAGTGGACCCGCCACCAATATCAATGACCAAGGTGTTACCCGCTAAGTGCTCTGAACTTGAAACACCCAAATGAACCAGGCGAGCCTCTTCTTGACCACTGATAATCTCGATGGGGTATGGAAAGACTTGTCTAGCAGAGGCAAGAAATTCACTGCGATTCTTAGCAATTCGCAAGGTGTGTGTACCGACCACGCGCACAGTACAGTTTGGAAAGGGCGTTAGTTGTTCAGCAAATGTCTTGAGTACTGCGACTCCTCGTTCGATAGCCTCTTCAGAGAGGTTATTTTTAGCGTCTAAACCCTCAGCCAAGCGAACACGCTCTTTGTGTTTAAAAAGGGGCTGCACATCATCGTGAAGTTGACGCACGACCAACATGTGAAAACTATTAGAACCTAGATCAATCGCTGCAAAGTGTCGTGATTCAGATTCAGAGTTATGCTTGTCGTTCACGAGAGCGCTCCAGCTGTTTTAAGTAGTCGTAAATCGCCATCTGTGAGCGTATTTTCTTACGATTGCCACGAGTTACATAATGATTGGCCTGCTCCGGGTCTAAGGCTCTAGCCTTAGTGTTATCTCGCCATTGTAGGTCGAGCTGGTCCTTAATGAGCTTACGAACATTTTTATCCAAAATTGGGCAACCGACTTCAATTCGGTGGTCGATGTTGCGAGTCATCCAGTCAGCAGAAGTTAAAAACATCTTTCGTTTACCACCAGCATAAAACAGTGACACACGAGCATGCTCAAGATAGCGATCGACAATACTGATGATTTTGATATTGTCACTCACGCCTGGTATACCGGCTAAAATGTTACACATTCCGCGAACAATTAGACGTATTTTGACTCCCGCCTGGCTCGCTTCATAAAGTTTATTAGAGAGTCCTTCGTCGACTAGATTATTCACTTTCAAAAAGATCTCGGCACGGTTGCCATTGCGTGCCGCTTCAATCTCATCATCAATCAATTGATTGATTGGGTCACGGCTGTAATTTGGACTAACTTGAAGATGTTTGAACTTGAAATTTTTGTAAGGATTGATAATAAAATCAAAGACTTTATCGAGCTCTTCTGTAATCTCAGGTCGTTTAGTAAACAGACCAAAATCAGTGTAAATTCGAGCAGTTTTCTCGTTCAAGTTACCGGTACTGATGTAACCATAAGCAACCTCTTCACCCTCCTCTTCTCGGACGACGTGAATTATTTTTGCATGACACTTAAGTGAGGCAACACCAAACTCAACAACAACCCCTGCCTCAGTAAGTTCACGTGCCCATTCAATATTCGCCTCTTCATCAAATCGTGCACTGAGCTCGACAATGACAATCACTTTTTTACCGTTCTTAACAGCCTCGATCAGTGATTTGAGAATCTGACTATTGTTCGCTACTCGATAAACCGTTACCTGTATCTGCTTAACAGCGGGATCGAACGACGCCGCACGCACAAAATCAGTCAAATAACGAAATTTATAGTAGGGGTAGTGGAGCAGAATGTCCTCTTTAGAGATCGCTTCGAATACATTCGATGCACTATCAAATTGATGACTATTCAGAGCCGAGAGCTTTTCGTTCTCTAGATAGCGAGGACCAACATTTGGAAAATTAATAAAGTCTTTAAAGTTTCGATAACGTCCGCTCGCAGTGGTTTCCGCATCGGGTTGTAGCCCCAAATTCTCACACATGAAGTCAAACATGTAATCAGGCATCATTTCGTCATAGACCAGTCGCACAGGCCTATTCGTATCACGCTGTTTGATGCCTTGAGACATTTTCTCTAGTAGGGATAACTCAACATCACGCTCTAAGTCATAATCCGCATCTCGCGTCACCTTAACGGCAAACATTTCGGTCGAGTCAAAATCGATAAAACCATCAAAGATATCGTCAACGCAATAGCGAATGGCGTTATCGAGCACGATGATTGGCTTTCGCCGCTGACCTTTGATTCGAGGCAGTTGGATAAATCGGTTGGTTTTATCAGAAGGAATTTCAAGAAGTGCATACTGAACTGAAGTCCCTTTTTTTAGGGCACACATCAGGTACGCATCTTCGTCATTCATGACGCTAGCAAGCTTGGTGTTCTCATTCACTAAGATGGGTGTGATGTGGTGCAGGACCTCATCTCGGAAGTATTTCCGTAACCAGCCACCCTCTTTCTCGTTCAACTGATCGTTATTGATCAGAAAGATATTGCGACGGGCGAGTCCCTTGATGACATCAATGTGGATGTCATTAAAACGATCTGCGAGAGTTTGTACCTTCTCATTCACTAGATGTAACAGGTTTTCAGCCGACATCCCTTTGGGTTCGACCTTGCCTAGTTGCTCAAGACGTAGGCGACGGTGCAAGTCTGCAACCCGAACTCTGAAAAACTCATCTAAATTGCTGGAGTAAATACCCAAAAAACGGACACGCTCAATGATGGGTACGTTTACATCCGCAGCTTCCTGCAGTACGCGTTCATTGAACGATAACCAACTTAACTCTTTTTCAATTAACTGCATTGCGTGTCCATTGGGCTTATCTCAACAGCCTAAAAAGCTTATTTCTTTGATAATCATAAGTTTTATCGCAAGGTAAGCCTACCCTTTAGAGATATATTTTCCTTTAACCAAATCGACACGAAACTGTCACAAATCTCTAACATTCTTTTGAAATACTAAAGGTAATTAGACCTAGTTGACCTAAAAAGAGGGTTTGTAATGCGCGACAGTGGCGAGATCTATTCGCAACACACATCAAATAAGTTCAACGAAGAGCTTGAGAGGCTTCGTTCCGAATTTTTAGAGATGGGCAGAACCGTTAAGCAGCAAGTCACTGACTCTTTGCATGCACTGCTCAATCAAGATATCTCACTGGCTGAATCAACTCGTGAGCTGGATCGAGAGACCAATCGCTTCGAAAATCAGATAGATAAAGCGTGTGAACAGATCATTGCGCTTCGCCAGCCAGCAGCCGTTGATTTAAGGCTGGTTCTGTCAATCAACCGTGCCATTGTTGATCTGGAGCGTATCGGAGATGAAGCCTCTCGCGTTGCCAAACAGGCCATCGATCTGTCAAATAATGAATCGAGTAGCAAAAGTCTTCATGAGGTCAGCCACATTGGTGAGATGGTCACAGACATGCTCAACTCAGTATTAATCGCTTTTGAAAATCGTGACATCGAATTAGCGTACAAAGTGGTCAAGAGTGATAAACATGTTGATCGTGAATACCAGTCGACCATGCGAGCTTTAATCACTTTCATGATGGAAGACTCACGCTCTATCAGTGGTGTGCTAAATATAATCTGGATCCTTCGTGCACTAGAACGAATCGGTGACCATGCCTGCAATTTGGCTGAGCAAGTCATCTACCAAGTCAGCGGTACCGATGTTCGTCACATGAAGACTAAAGAGATCAAAAAGATCGTTCGAGAGTAAGCTTGCGACTCTGCTTCTAACAAAGCCACCTTCAGGTGGCTTTGTTGTTTTAAGCACTCCCTCACTTCATACTACCACCTTAATTTAAAGATACTTGAGTCACTTGTGATCACTGCAGATAAACTCCATGCCGCATGGCAATTGATGCGAGCAGACAAACCGATTGGCACCTATCTCTTGTTATGGCCAACTCTCTGGGCTTTATGGATCGCCGCAGGTGGCTTACCCAGTTGGGATCTACTGTTTATCTTTACCTTTGGGGTATGGGTGACTCGTTCAGCCGGCTGCGTCATTAACGACTTTGCAGACCGCAAAGTGGATGGCCATGTAAAACGCACCTCCGAAAGGCCGCTACCAACGGGCCGCATTACTAGCAAAGAAGCCATTGGCTTGTTCGTCGGATTAATGCTGATCGCGTTTATCTTAGTGCTATTCACGAACAAAGCCGCGATCTTGCTATCGCCCATCGCTCTGTTATTAGCCTTCAGCTACCCCTTTATGAAGCGCTACACCCACTTCCCCCAAGTCGTTTTGGGTATGGCGTTTGGTTGGGGAATTCCGATGGCCTTTGCTGCAACCTTAGGCGAAGTGCCATTAGTCGGCTGGTTAGTCTTCCTTGCTAAAATTTTATGGACGGTCGCTTATGACACCATGTACGCCATGGTCGATCGGGATGATGATTTAAAGATAGGCATCAAATCGACAGCTGTATTTTTTGGCCAATACGATCGCATGGCTATAGCCGGCCTACAGATTGCTGCTCTTGCTGTACTGGTTTGGATTGGAATACTGGAATCCCTTGGAATCTATTTCTATCTTGGACTGATAGGTGCTGTAGGGTTCTTTATCTACCAGCACTGGCTGATAAAAGATCGTGAACGCATGCCCTGTTTCAAAGCATTTTTAAATAATCACTATGCTGAACTAGTTGTTTTGGTGGGATTAGCTGCTGATTACGCACTGTAAAACGTCATTGTCATCTTTTTGTAACGAAAGCATCATTTAATGAGGTCAATGAAACAGATGAGAGAGTTACCATGAGTCGTTCCAGACGCATACTGATCGTTGATGATGAATCCGCTATTCGTGAAATGATTGTAATGGCACTAGAGCTCGCCGGCTTTGAGACACTAGAGGCCTGTGATGCAAAAACAGCCCATGCCATGGTCATTGATGAAAAGCCTGACATGATGCTGCTCGATTGGATGATGCCTGGTACCAGCGGAATAGAGCTAGCCAAACGCCTTCGCAGCGACCCTACCACCAAAGACCTACCGATCATCATGCTGACGGCGAAAGCTGATGAAGACAATAAAATTCAGGGCCTTGAAGCGGGTATAGATGATTACATTACTAAGCCTTTTTCACCCAAAGAGCTGATCGCTCGCTTAAAAGCGGTTCTTAGAAGAAGCCTTCCCGAGAGTGATGAGGGCGCCATCTCAATCGGTGGGATTATTTTAGATCCAGTCTCACATCGGGTTTCGGATGCTTCCGGCCAGTCGCTCAATCTAGGTCCAACAGAGTTCAAACTGCTTCATCTGTTTATGACACATCAAGATAGAGCCTATTCCCGGGGCCAATTATTAGATATGGTTTGGGGCGGGAATGTCTATGTGGAGGAGCGAACAGTGGATGTGCACATTCGACGTCTTCGCAAAGCACTAGGGCCAGACCTTGGTAATTTAATCCAAACAGTTCGTGGTACAGGATACCGTTTTTCAACCAAACTCTAGGATAGATTTGTGACCGAATCGATAGCACGCCAACTACTTGGCCTTCTCAGCTTTACTCTTGCTGGTGCAGTTCTCGGTTTTTTTACAAGTCACAACCTAATACTGGGTGCATTATTTGGCTCTTTGCTTTGGTCGATATTGAGTTCGCTGCTGAACGCAAAGTTAGTCACTTGGCTAGACCAAAATCTCAGCTCGCCAGATCCTAAATTACCCTTTGAACAGGGGCGTATTGTTCGCTCGATAGCCAACTATCGGAATAAGACGGAAGCAGAATACGATGAGATCCATGCCGATATGGATCAGTTTCAAGCAGCCACCTCTGCCATGAAAGACGCCATCGTCATCATTGATAATCAAGACAATATTGAGTGGTGGAATAATGCCGCTGAAGAGATATTAGAGATAACCATTGAGCAGAAACATAAAAGGGTACAGGAGGTCTTTTCTGAACCTAATTTCTTAGAATTTTACTCTCAATCGTCTCATATCGCTTCATTCAAAGCAGACTCAGCAGACCAGAAAAGAGTGCTTGAGTACCGTGTAGAATCCTTTGGTGAAGGTGACAAAGTTCTCATTGTTAGGGATATCTCTGAGAGCGAAAAAATTGGCCTTATGCGTCATACCTTCTTAGCCAATGCGTCACACGAACTGAGAACTCCAATCACAGTTATTCATGGGTATCTGGAGACATTACAAGAGCAAGAGCTGCCCAAACCAATACAAAAAGCGATCCACTCTATGCAGTCTCAGAGCAGTCGTATGGCTGCTCTGATTGCTGACCTTCTAACCCTTTCTCGCTTGGAAACCAGCTCAGAAAATAAGAGCCGAAAGCCCATTTTCATTAGAGAAATGCTAGAAAGGATCACAGAAGAAGCAAAAGAGGTGTCAGGGCCAAAACAGCATCAAATCTCACTCGAAATGGACCAAGGCTTTGAGATTCTTGGTAATGAGGGCGAGGTACGCAGCGCTCTATCCAACCTCGTGTTCAATGCGGTCCGATATACTCCGGCTAACGGAGTAATTGATATAAAACTGAAATCCGTCGACACCAGTGTACTGTTTTCGGTGACCGATACCGGTGTCGGTATACCAGCAGAGCACATTCCAAGAATCACTGAACGCTTCTACAGAGTGGATGAAGGGCGATCCCGCGACAGTGGTGGTACAGGACTTGGACTGGCCATAGTGAAACACGTGTTGGTTCGGCACAATGCTAAGTTGGGAGTTACTAGTAAACCGGGTGAAGGCAGCCGATTTAGTGTGACCTTCCCTGAAAGTCGAGTGGTTAAGATTTAGCAGCGCTTACTTTAAACGCCCCTGCTCACCATCAGCTTCATACTCTTCCACCCAAAAGATCGTCGCACCAATCACGGCCGCCGGCATCAAAATCAGATTCAATAGCGGCACCAACATACCAAGCTGAATCACCGAGCCTAGACTTAACGCAGACCAACGGCGCTCTTTCAATAACCCCTTCATTCGCTTGAAAGTCAGACCGTTATTATCCATCGGGTAGTCGATGTACTGAATCGCCATCATCCACGCACTGAAGATGAACCAAAGCACTGGGGTCGCTAGGTTGATGAGCGGTATAAAGCCTAGAATCAACAAGAGCAAAACCCTTGGAATAAAGTACGCCAACTTAGCTAACTCACGCGCGAGGGTGCCGGGAATCATCTGCAATAGGCTGAGTTCATTGCTGATCGCATCGCCTCGCAGACGCTGCTCAACCCGTTCTGAAAGGATACCGTTGAATGGCGCGGCTATAAAGTTCGCAACAACCGAGAAGCCGTAATAGACCATCAGCACCAAGACCAGTGCGAAGATAGGCCATAAGAAGTAGATTAGATAATCCAACCACCCCCAATCGGGTAACCAGAGCGCGATTAGAGCATCAACCCAAGCAGAGAAGTTGGTCACCAGAAGATAGATCGCCCCAACAAAGATGACTGTATTGATCATCAAAGGTACCAATACAAAGGCGCGAAGACCGGGCTCCGACAGCATTTTGAAACCGCGGCCTAGATAGGCCAACCCTGAGAAAGGCGAGTTCGTGCGCATGGTGAATTACGCTAGGAAGTTTAGGTAGACTCGAATCACAACCGCCAGAATCATGCCGCTCAGACCGATGCGGTTGATACGAAACTCGGTTGGGTTAAGTTTGAGTAGCGGCTCCCAAAAGCGAATGATCGCTTTCCAATCGCCACTGCGAGTTCCATACATGGCCAGAGAGATGATGTAGATGCCCAAGCCACCCCAGAATAGGAAGGGCTCCATCGCTGCTAAATAGTAGTTCATTCAATTGTCCTTATTGTGTTGCGCAGTGCTGCTGCTTTTGACGCATCAGAAGACGGCAGCCATCGCCGCGACTGTTCAGATCGTAGCAGGCAAAACGAGCCCACTCTTTCTCATCTTCAGTCTTCTCTTCTTGGAACTCAGGCACCCCATCACAGAAGCTCTCTGCACGTTCGGCAACGCCCCAACAACCGCGTAGATACTGACCGGCATCGACCGTACACGAGATGCTTAAGCACTCAGCAATCTGACCAATAGCATCATCAAAACAAGCTGCGTCCGTTTTTACCCTACCCTGCTCTTCACCCTTAGCAAAGAACTCGGCAGCAGCCTGTTGTCGCTCTGAATTGAACGCTTCGAGCCAATCATCACCGGCAAACTCTACCCAGAGGTAGAAGCCGATGCCTGACATTAAAATAAGAGCCCAGATGATCTTTTTAATCACGCAACGTCTCGCTTATTGGGTTTATAGAGGCCAACGATGGTTAACAGCAGACCCAACACACTCAGCAGCATGCCGCCGTTCACCAACAGTGGGTAGCGCACCATAAAAGGAATAAAAGGTTGTTCTGTCTGTGGATCACACTCTGAGAGAGTATAGTCGTAGAAACCACCGGTCGCCGTGCAGCTCTCGATCAAGTGCTGCTCGTACATGTAAGCCCCCATCAGTGCGAGGCTTGGAACAATCAGAAGAATAAGACCCAGTCTAAGCATTACTCTTCGTCGCTGATCCCTATGTTTGAGATGCCTTGGTTTTCACCAAGTTCACGCAGTGCTGCAATGGTTGCAGCATTCTGTTTAGCGCCGTTTAGCTGTTCCAGAACTTCGCTCTGAAACGCATCTTCATCCAGCATCATATCGTGTGAGTTGATCATGCGGATCAGCTCTTCATCTGACATCTGATCGTCCGCTTCAGCAAACTCAATGTAAGCCGATACGGTTTCGTAAGAGAGGTTTGATACCGCAACTGCGTCGCTCGCCTCTTTCTCTAGCTTACACATCAGCGTTGAGTAGAGCGCCAGCATGGCATCGCGGGCAGGAATGGCACCAAAGGTGTCAAACTCATCGAGATCCACCAGGTTATCGTCTACATGGCCGAGCTGAACGTCGTAGTTTAGCTTGCTACCGTTTTGGGCCAGTTCACCCCATACGCCATCAAGCACTGTGCGCATGCGATCTAAATCACCAAACTCCATCAACTTGGAGAACAGCGCGAAGTTATTGAACATACGCTCGGTCAGCGCAGCAGAGAAGGCAACCTGCTGCCAGTGCTCAAGGTTACGAATCTCAGTTTCTAGTTCATTGGGATCTAGCATCGATGCCTACCTTTGCCATTGATTAAAGACGTACTTCAATACCGCGCTCGCGCATATACGCTTTCGCTTCGGGTACTGTGTATTCGTTAAAGTGGAAAATAGAGGCGGCCAGCACTGCGTCGGCTTTGCCTTCAATACAGCCATCAACCAAATGATCTAGGTTACCAACGCCACCTGATGCGATGACAGGAATGGTCACCGCTTCAGACACTGCGCGAGTCACGCCTAAGTCATAACCACTTTTCACACCGTCTTGGTCCATGGAGGTCAGTAGAATCTCACCCGCACCAAGCTCTTCCATCTTTTGCGCCCATTCAACAGCATCTAGGCCGGTAGGCTTGCGACCACCGTGGGTAAAGATCTCCCAGCGGCCTTCTTCATCTGGAGCAGAGACTCGTTTCGCATCAATCGCCACAACAATACACTGGCTACCAAAACGATCCGCGGCCTCTTTGACAAACTCGGGGTTAAATACGGCCGCCGTATTAATAGAGACCTTATCAGCGCCAGCATTCAATAACGTACGAATATCATCACAGGTACGAACACCACCGCCAACGGTCAACGGGATAAACACTTGCGACGCCATACGCTCAACCGTATGCACCATCGTGTCACGGCCTTCATGGCTGGCTGTGATATCCAAAAAGGTGATCTCATCAGCCCCCTGTTCGTCGTATCGACGGGCGACCTCAACTGGATCACCAGCATCACGAATATCGAGGAACTTAACGCCTTTAACGACGCGTCCGTTTTCGACGTCCAGACAAGGGATAATGCGCTTCGCTAGTGCCATCTATAAATCCTTACTTAGCCGTCAGCTGATCGCTAAGAGCCTGTGCTTCAGCCACATCCAGTGTGCCTTCATAAATAGCTCGGCCAGTAATCGCACCCAAAATGCCTTGGTCAGCCACTTCCGCCAATGCACGGATATCGTCGATGTTCGTGACACCGCCTGAAGCGACAACAGGAATACCGCCCTGTACCGCCAGATCAACGGTAGCCTCTACGTTAACGCCCTGCATCATGCCGTCACGAGCGATATCGGTGTAGACAATTGAAGAGACACCGTCATCACGGAAACGTTTAGCCAGATCAACCGCCATGACGTCAGTCACTTCCGCCCAACCATCAATCGCAACGCGGCCATCTTGCGCATCAAGACCCACAATTATTTTGCCTGGGAAGGCTTTACACATCTCGGTAACAAACTCAGGCTCTTTAACCGCTTTAGTACCGATAATCACGTAAGAGACGCCGGCATCTAGGTAGGCTTCAATGGTCTCTGCAGAACGGATACCGCCACCGATCTGAATCGGTAGATCAGGGTATGCTTTAGCGATCTCACGAACGATACCACCATTGACTGGCTCGCCTGCGAACGCGCCATTCAAATCGACAAGGTGCAAACGTCGACATCCCGCATCGACCCACTTTGCCGCCATATCAACGGGGTTGTCAGAGAATACGGTTGAGTCATCCATACGGCCCTGACGCAGGCGCACACATTTACCGTCTTTAAGATCAATCGCAGGGATAATTAACATTGAAGCTTTTCCTATGGGTGAACGACTTAAACTTGGCCGTTCCAATTTACAAAATTCTTTAGAAGCTGAAGGCCCGCTTTCGAGCTCTTCTCTGGGTGGAACTGCGTAGCAAAGACATTGTCTTTTGCCAAAGCCACATCAAAGTCGACACCGTAATTTGCGGTACCGGCAACCAATGCTTGTTCCGCCAACTTAACGTAGTAGCTGTGCACAAAGTAGAAACGTGTGTCGTTTTCTATGCCCTGCCAAAGTGGGTGATCAATACTCTGCTGAACCTGATTCCAACCCATGTGCGGCACTTTGAGCTTGTCGCCATTGTCGTCTTTAAGATCTTTACCAAAGAAGTTAACACGGCCTTCAAACTCGCCTAAACACTCCACACCGCCATTCTCTTCAGAGAAGTTAGTCAGTGCTTGGTAACCCACACAGATACCTAGGAAGGGCTTTCCAGAGCTGATCGCTTCGCTCACCTCTTGATCCACACCAAGACGGCGCATCTCTGCTACACAATCGCGAATAGCGCCAACACCTGGCAGAAGGACACGATCCGCATCGCGTACCTTCTGTGGATCAGCCGTCAACACGACCTGAGTGCCGTCGTTGGAAACCAGTTCAAGCGCTTTGGCAACCGAGTGCAGGTTACCCATACCGTAATCAATAACGGCAATCGTGCTCATAACTTATAGACACCCTTTAGTTGAAGGCATCATGCCGGCAGCACGATCGTCAAACTCCAATGCCATACGTAGAGCACGGCCAAAGGCTTTGAAAACAGTCTCCGCTTGGTGGTGAGTATTCTTACCGCGCAGGTTATCAATGTGCAGCGTTACGCCAGCGTGATTCACAAATCCGTGGAAGAATTCGCCAAACAGATCGACATCAAAACCACCCACAGAACCACGAACGAAATCGACGTGCATCTCTAAACCTGGACGACCCGAAAAGTCGATTACAACACGTGACAAAGCCTCATCAAGTGGCACGTAGGCGTGGCCGTAACGACGAATGCCTTTTTTATCACCAACTGCCTGCTTAAACGCTTGGCCCAGTGTAATGCCGATATCTTCGACCGTGTGGTGATCATCGATGTGTGTGTCACCATTCGCTTTGACGTTGATGTCAATCAAACCGTGGCGCGAAATTTGGTCCATCATGTGCTCAAGAAAAGGGACGCCAGTATCGGCTTTAAACTCGCCGGTACCGTCCAAATTGATCTCAACACTGATCTGAGTTTCTAGCGTATCGCGTGATACGTTTGCTGTGCGTGCAGCCATGTTTCTCTCCGCTAGTCATGCGCAAAGCGCAATTATAGCGAAATCGCGCTGGAAACGGCAGGTTAACTGGCTTTTTTTAATTTTCGACTACACTGAATGTAAATCCCTAATTTGGAACACACTATGAAAGTCGCTATTCGAATAATCGTCGCTCTACTTTTGCTGGCTGTTTTAATGGTTGGTGCACTGGCAGGCTACATGGCCTACCTGTTTGATCCCAACGAATACAAAGCCGAAATCGAGCAGCAAGCCAAAGAAAAAGCTGGCATTGAACTGGCAATAAATGGCCCGATCGGCTGGTCGCTCTACCCTACGCTTGCGGTGGAGCTGAGCGATATCTCTGCACAAACGAACGACTCTAAACAACAGGCCACCCTCGAAAACGCACGAGCCGTTATTAGTATCTCAGCACTGTTGGGCGGCAAAATTGAAGCGGACAGCATTCAAATCAGAGGGCTGATGCTCTCTATGCCCAATCAAGATCAAGGCAACCTCGATCTAGCCATCGATCTGACAACCGCCCTGCAATTCGATACCGAGAAGCAGATTCTGACTCTTTCAAACATCGATCTACGATTTGATGAAAGTCGCTTTAAAGGGTCAGCGACCGTCGACCTGAACAGCCTTGCCATGCAAGTGAATTTAGCAGGGGACCGCATCGATTTGGATCGCTACCTACCTTCAAGCGACACTGAAGCAAATAGTGTCTCTGCCGAAAAAGGCTGGCCAACAGATCCTATAGAGATATCACTGCCCATTGCTGATAACTCTTCTTACCAGCTATCGCTCGATACCCTTATCGTGAAAAAGCAGACCATTTCTGACATAAAACTCAGCGCCAAAACCAAAGGGGGCGTGCTGACCGTCGATCAGTTAGATGCTAAAGCCTTTGGTGGCTCTTTAAATGCCACTGCCGAGATTCGAGCAGATAACAAAGCGCCAACCTTAACGTTCAATCCAAGGTTTAAAGACATTGCCGCTGAACAACTGATGGCACTGGCTATGGAAGATCCCATACTCTCGGCCAAAGTCGACCTAGCAGGAACGCTGAGCACTAAGGGGACATCCGTTAAGGCATTCATCGAAAACCTCAACGGCAAAATGACACTGACCGCTGACGAAGGGGTAATCAAAGGGATCGATATGGCACAAGAGCTTTGCCAAAAGATCGAGAACATCACTTCGTTCGGCTTCAACCCTGACCAGGTCGACAAAACCACCCCGATTGCTAACCTGAGCAGCGATTTCATTATTAAAAATGGCGTTGTGACCAATCCTGAACTTCTAGCTAGTGTCGATGCCGCCAACCTAGATGCCAACGGGACCGTTAACCTGCCCAAACAGTCACTGGATTACACCCTTGGGCTTACCATAAAAGAGGACCTCTTCCAGAAGAGCTGTGGCATCAATCCAGCACTGCGTGGCACCCGTATCCCCGTCAATTGCAGAGGCACATTCGACACCGACCCTGTTAAACTCTGCAAACTGGATACCCGCTTTGTTGGTGACATGCTGAAGAAAGTAGCTGGCGAGAAGCTGCAAGCAGAGATCGACAAGAAAAAAGAAGCACTCGAACAGCAAGCCAAAGAGAAGCTACAAGACTCTCTTAAAGATAAATTGGGCGAACAGCTGAAAAGCCAAGACGCCGGATCTCTGATTAAAGGGCTGTTCGGTAATTAATAAAGAGACCGAATGGATAACAGTCACTTCTCTGCGATCGTGTTGAAATGGTTTGATCAACACGGTCGCAAACACCTCCCTTGGCAGCAGACAAAAAGCGCATACAACACTTGGATCTCTGAAATCATGTTGCAGCAGACCCAAGTAGCGACTGTGATTCCTTACTACAACGCCTTTATGGAGCGTTTCCCCACAGTCGAAGCCTTAGCCAAAGCACCGATTGATGAAGTTTTGCATCACTGGACCGGTCTGGGTTACTACGCCCGCGCCAGAAACCTGCACAAAGCAGCCAACATGGTCGTTAATGAGTTTAAAGGTCACTTCCCGCAAGACCCTCACCTGCTCGAGCAACTTCCAGGTGTAGGACGATCAACCGCTGCCGCGATCAGTTCCATTGCTTATGGCACCAAAGCAGCCATTCTGGATGGCAATGTAAAACGCGTCTTAGCACGATACTTTGCTGTCGAAGGTTGGCCCGGCAATACCCAAGTCGCTAATCGGCTTTGGGATCATGCCGATTCATTGACCCCGAATAGCCGCAATGCCGACTACACCCAAGCGATGATGGATCTTGGTGCGACACTCTGCACTCGCTCCAAACCCCGTTGTGCAGATTGCCCAATTAGCGACGGTTGTTTAGCTCTAAAAGCAGATCGCGTTACAGATTTTCCTGGATCAAAACCCAAAAAAGAGAAGCCCACAAAACAGACCTTTATGTTGTTGATAAAAGAGGGTGAAAAGTTCCTTCTCGAGCAACGGCCTGCGGCTGGCATATGGGGTGGACTGTGGAGTTTTCCAGAAGTCACAGACCTACGGGATATAGAGATGCACTGGGCGATTGATCAAGAGAAACTTGAGATCCTAGAGCCGTTTAGACACACCTTCTCGCACTACCACCTAGAGATCACACCCGTCGTCATCAATGCAGACTACCTGCAAGTCGAACACGTCATGGAAGAGCGAACCACACTCTGGTATAACAGCGTACAACCTAGCGAAGTTGGCTTAGCGGCGCCTGTTAAGACACTGATTGATACACTCAGCGCCGCACACAAGGAGAGTTAAATGTCACGCACTGTATTTTGTCGTAAGTACCAAGAAGAACTAGAAGGCCTAGAGCGCGCACCCTACCCCGGCCCAATCGGCCAAGATGTGTTCGACAACATCTCTAAAAAAGCATGGCAAGAGTGGACCGATCACCAAACCATGTTGATCAATGAAAAGCACCTCAACATGATGGATGCAGAATCGCGCAAATTCTTACAAGGCGAAATGCAAAAGTTCTTCGCTGGAGAAGATTTCGAGAAAGCCGAAGGCTACGTACCCACTAAATAAAGATTTTTTAAATCAGACTGTTGACACCCAAAGCAGATCTCGGTTTAATACGCGCCTCCAATGAGTTGCCTCGATAGCTCAGTTGGTAGAGCAGAGGATTGAAAATCCTCGTGTCGGTGGTTCGATTCCGCCTCGAGGCACCATTCTTTAAGGCTTGCAGATGTTGCAGGCCTTTTTTGTTTCTGAGCGATAACAGTACTCTTGTTGGCCAAGCTACTAATCACTCAACAACTCAAGAACGTCAGCCACTGATTGAGCGATGTCTTCTGGCGTTGCTGGCTCTTTCCCCAGCAAGGTCTTGGCAGCTCTGTTTAGTTTTCGAATTTGGTCGACTGTCTCTTCAGATTGATCACCATCCATGACTCTTTGTTTGAGTTTGCTTGTCGGGATATCACTGGCTGTGATGGTGGTGATATCAGTTGAGTTTAATCCGCCCAATAACCTATGAAGCTGGCCACGATTTTTTAGCCCTAACTCCTTAACAAGCTGATCGACAGCCTCCTGCTTGGCGGCACCTGTTTTGTGTGCTTTATTTTTCTTGGCTTTCTCTTGGTGGTGTTCAGGCTTTTCTTTCCCTTTTTCTGCAGTCGCCGGCGAGGATGTTGACAATAATGAGATAGAGAGAAGCGAGGCTAAAACTGTGCGAATGATCATAACAATCTCCAATTTGCTAATAATTTAAGCGTAGTCGCAAATTCCTATAAAACAATGAGTCACCCATTTACAGATTAGAAAGGCCGCATCACGGCATTACCGCTGCTAGCAAAACCAAGATGTGCTAGCCTCTCCTAGTCAAATGTTTAAATTAAGAGTTGTTATGACACGTTTTATTGCTCTGTTTTCTGTGCTGTTGCTAGCTGGCTGCGCAACCTCGCCTCCGCGCAATGTTGAGAACGCCTGTTACATTTTTAATGAGAAGCCTGACTGGTACAAAGCGTCGATGGCGGCGGAAGAGAAGTGGGGGCTTCCGATGCAGGTTCAGTTGGCGATTATGCGCCAGGAGTCGAGCTTTAAGCACGATGCAGCACCGCCACGAGATACCTTTTTAGGGGTGCCAATGTGGTGGCGGATCTCTTCAGCTTACGGGTATGCACAAGCAAAGGACTCCACTTGGGATTGGTACAAAAGTAAAACGGGCCGATTCTGGGCAAGCCGAGAGAACTATGCCGACGCTGTCGACTTTATGGGTTGGTACGCCGGCATCTCACAACGCACTTTGGGTATCTCTAAATGGGACGCCTACAACCAATACCTTGCATATCACGAAGGCCACGGCGGCTGGAAGAAACAGACCTTCAATAAAAAAGCCTGGTTAATTGGTGTTGCTAAAAAGGTCGATGCCAATGCGCGAATGTATGGCAGTCAGCTGCAAGGTTGTCGCGACCGTCTTAAATCATCTTGGTGGCCGTTCTAGGCCACCGTTACTCAAACCTGATTAAAGGTTTCGATCTGAAGGTTTATCGTTCACGTACGCCACTTCATGAATGAGAAAACCTTAACCACTGCCTCCCCCGTCCCCAAAAGCAGAGCATCACGCCTATTAAGCATGGGCGGATTAGCTACAAAACTTGCTGGAAACGTCTTAACAGAGGGCTCTAAACGCTGGATAAAAGGTGAAGCACCCTCTTTGAATGAGCTGGTTTTAACACCTAAAAATATGGGTGATGTTGCCGATAAACTGGCTCGGATGCGTGGCGCAGCGATGAAATTGGGTCAACTGCTCTCGATGGATGCTGGAACCCTACTCCCGCCTGAGCTGGCAGCTGTCCTAGCTAGGCTACAGTCGCAAGGCGTCATCATGCCTAAGACTCAGCTCATACATACGCTTGAGTCGAGCTGGGGCACTGATTGGATGGATCAGTTTAACTATTTTTCGTTCGACCCCATTGCCGCCGCTTCTATTGGGCAGGTCCACAAAGCACGAACTCTGGATAACAATGAATTAGCAATTAAAATCCAATACCCCGGTGTGGCACAGAGCATCGACAGCGACATAGATAACGTCATTTCACTGCTCAGGCTAAGCGGTTTACTGCCCAAAGGGCTGGATATAGATGAATTGGTTGATGAAGCAAGGCGCCAGCTTCACTTAGAGGCTGATTACTACGCAGAATCAAGGCATTTGACTGATTTTTCCGGCAAGATCAGTAATTTTAGCATCAGTAAAAATCTTATAATGCCAACTTACTTCGCTGAGCTTTCGGAAACTAACATCATGACGATGAGCTTTGTAGAGGGCGTGGGCATTGAAGAGTGGCTAAAAGATCACCCAGAGGATGCCAGCCGCATCATGGGGCTGATGCTGGAACTATTCTTTACTGAACTCCTGCAGATGAACTTAATGCAGACTGACCCCAATCCGGCTAATTTTCATGTTTGCCCAGACACCGGCAAATTGATTCTGTTCGATTTTGGTGCCGTAAGGTCATTTAACCCTCAGTTTGTCGATCGTTACAAACAGGCCATAGACCAGGCCATTGATCAAAACCGAGCAGGCCTTGAAGCGGCATTGGAGGTGCTTGGGTTTTTCAAAAATGGTACCGATGTGGCAAACAAAGCAGCGGTTATCGATATCTTTACCATTGCCGCAGAACCCCTCAGATCAGCAACGCCTTATCATTTTGCTCAGAGTGATATTGCTAAACGCATCCATGAGATTGGTATGAGTGTTAGTAAAGACCCAGATGCGTGGCATACCCCACCGGCCGATGTGCTGTTTTTACATCGTAAAATGGCAGGGCTTTATCTAATGGCCGCAAAGCACAAGGCTGTTGTTGATACACGAACTATCTATCAACAAATTAGTGGTTAATAAGGTTTTTATTTGAAGGCATTAACAGACTGAACTATGCTGAATCTAATCTCAGATTTGGTATTCAAGATGCTAAGTGACAAGGTCATAACACCGATCGACTACTCAAAATTGGGCTGTAAGCAGTGCCTAAATGGTGAGGTGTTGGGCTTTGATTTCACTATGGCCTTCCAACCCATTGTTGATCTCCGCCATCAGACGATTTTTGCCCAAGAGGCACTCGCAAGAGGGCTTAACGGCGAGGGGGCCGGATCAGTCTTTGAACAGGTCAATGAACAGAACCTCTATCGCTTTGACCAGACTTGTCGCGTTAAAGCCATTGAGATTGCGTCGCGTTTTGACGATGAGTCGCTCCTCAGTATCAACTTCATGCCCAGGGCTATCTATAAGCCTGAGCTGTGTATTCGCACCACACTCGAAGCGGCAAAAGTCTATTCGATTGATCCCAAAAGGTTGATTTTTGAGTTCAGCGAAACTGAGCGTGTCGACGATATTGCTCACCTGAAACGAACGATTGAGTTTTATAAGGAGCAGGACTTTAAGACAGCTATGGACGATTTTGGTTCTGGGTACTCAGGTTTAAATATGCTGACGGAATTTAAGCCTGATCTGATCAAGCTCGATATCCAGCTGATCCATGAAATTGACCACTCAAAGACACGTTTTGCAATCATTAAGTCTGTGAAAACGATGTGTGATGATCTTGGTATTCAGATCATTGCGGAAGGTGTCGAAACCGTTGAAGAGAAGCAGACATTGCAGGAACTAGGAATCTACTACCAGCAAGGTTTCTTATTCGCCAAGCCTGCTTTTGAAACACTGCTTAAAACTGAAGAGTTGAGCCAGCTTTCACAATAGGTAAACCCACTACTGACTCTCAAGTTCTTGAATCTTCTTGTAGGTAGCCTCAGCTTTGCTCGTTAACTGTGAGTAACCCGCAATATCCCCATTGCGCTGCAACTGCATCGCCTGCTCTGTTAGCTCTGCATACTCTTTTTTTAACTTCTTCAATGGATCTTTCTTAAATAAACCAAACATCTCTAATCTCCCCAGTTTGTCCTCTCTACGCAACAGACATTCAATAGGTTTGGTATTACTATCTTCAATCACACCATCAATAGATGATTTACTCGATGCTAAACGAAAATACTGCAATTCAAGCTATCCCCACCAATATCATTACAGGGTTTTTAGGGGCCGGTAAGACCTCTGCCATCGTTCATCTGCTGCAGCACAAACCTAAACATGAACGTTGGGCCATTTTAGTTAATGAGTTTGGCGAGATCGGTATCGATGGCAGCTTGATGCAAGGCCAATACTCAGAAGAACAGGGAGTATTCATAAGGGAAGTACCGGGCGGTTGTATGTGCTGTGCAGCAGGGTTGCCGATGCAGATCGCCTTGAACATGTTACTGGCAAAAGCGAAGCCCGATCGCCTTCTGATTGAGCCCACTGGCTTGGGCCACCCTAAAGAGGTGCTAGAAGTTCTCTCCAATGAACACTATCAGGATGTTCTTTCGATTCAAAAAATCATCACACTGGTTGATGCGCGTCAGCTTAAAGATGAACGCTATACATCGCATGAGACCTTTAATCAGCAAATTGCGATTGCCGATGTCGTTATTGGTAATAAACAAGATCTTTACGATGAGGGAGATAAAGAGCGTCTATCACAGTATATAGACGAGCATTTTTCCCCAAGCAAACCACTCGCGTTTACCGAACAGGGTCAGCTCGACCCTAGCCTGCTGTCTGGCAGCACCCATGCTAAGGCTGCTCATGCACACCATCACCATTCGCACCAATCAGTTCTGGCAAGCGAACAGCCTCTCCCTGAAATTGGTTTTCTTAAAGCAGAAAACCTAGGCGATGGATTCTTAAGTGCTGGGTGGCGATTTGATCAGCGATACCAGTTTGATCGATCCAAACTCTATCTCTTCTTATCGGGCTTAGAGGTTGAGCGGATGAAAGCGGTGTTTATCACCAATGAGGGGCTATTTGGCTACAACTTGGCGGATGGATCCCTAAAAGAGTTACCAATCGATGTGTGTGACGAGAGTCGCATTGAGATGATTGCAGCGCGTCTTGATGATGACTGGGAATCACAGATTTTAGGCTGCGCAGTCGATAGTGAATGACCTGATTTGCTTTGTTGGGCGTAGATGTCTGAAAGGAGATTTTTATGAGCAACAATGCACCACTTCCCTGCCGCGGCTGTTTACCTAACTGCCCAAACCGTAAAACCTGTAATGGAAAACCTTGGGCCATGCAAAAACCAAACACGACCAAACCTCATTAAAACTTATGGTTAAACCATTAGCGACGCTTCTAATAGCGGCTTTTTTAGCCGGTTGTAGTACTCAAGATTGGCGAACCGCCAAACGCGATAGTGCTGAAATCGCACCGCTACCCAGTGAGCACCCTGAGGCGGTTATCCAGGTCTACGGAGCAGATCTTTTCGGTGTGCGTGGCTACTTTGCTGTGCATACATGGATCTCCACCAAGCAGAAAAATGCACAACACTACACCGTTTACGACGTTGTCGGTTGGCGCACCGGACGCGGATTGCCTGCCCTACAAATCAAACAGGATATCCCTGATCGCTACTGGTATAACTCTAAACCAGAGCTCATTTTGGACATTCGCGGCGCTGAAGCAGAACGCTTGATTCCTAAAATTGACGAAGCAGCCAAACGCTACCCTTGGGCTAACGAATACACTCTCTTTCCCGGCCCAAACAGTAATACCTTTCCTGCCTGGATTGGTCAGCAAGTCCCTGAGCTTGGTTTGAAGATGCCTTTTAAAGCATTCGGTTCAGGGTATGCAGATTAAATCAGCGTTTAGCTAAACACTCCGTGAACTCATCGACCAAGCCCTGCATGAAGTTGACGTATGCTCCTTGCGCGAGAGCAACATCGGAGGCCAACGGGTCCAGTTCACCGACATGAACTTCAAATCCTCGTGTAATCGAGTCGATCAAAGCAGGTCGATACTGTGGCTCTTTAAAGACACATGAAACGCCACTATGCTCCAACGTCTCACGAAGTTCGGCTAAATGTTTGGCACCTGGCTTAAGTTCGGGGCTGACTGTGAAGTAGCCAACCTGGTTAAGATCAAAGTGATTCACAAAGCCATCGTAGGCGTCATGGAAAACCAGAAAGCCCTTTTGGTGAACGGGCTCTAATTGCTCTTTTGCTTGGCTTTCGAACTGTTTCAGTGACGCTAAGAAAGCGGTCTCGTTCTCTTTGATTTGTGAGGCTTTAGCAGGAAAGTGGTGCTGAAGTTCAACCGACAGCTCTTCCGCAAAGTGCTCAACGGTCTCGATATCTAGCCAAGGGTGCAGACCGGCATGATCATGACCTTCATGCTCATCATGAGCATCGTGATGTTCCTCTTCATGTTCATGGCCTTCGTGTTCATCGTGATGATGCTCCTCTTCATGATCAGGATCTCTATGATCATCTTCACCATGCTCTGCATGCTCATCAAGCATCGCTAAATGCTCAACCTTAGAAGCATCGATTACTTTCTCTAGATAGGGTTCTATGTCAGGGCCGACCCAAATCAATAAATCTGTATTGTTCAGTCGCTTACGATCGGAGGGACGCAGGGCAAAGTCATGCGGGGAGGCACCGTCTCGCAGAAGAGTATCAACCTCGGCAACATTGACTAAGAGTTCGGCAGTAATAAGGCTCAGCGGTTTAACACTGGCCATCACAGTATCGGCTTGAGCTTGAGTGGATGCTAGTAAGAGAGAGGTAGCAACAGAAGCGGTAAATTTGTGTGTCATTGGGTACAATGCCTATAAACCAGAAAATGTATTGTTATAATATAACAATAATTGAGATAAAGCATGCTTGAAATCAACGACGCATTCAATTCAGACCACAACCACGATCACTGCGTCAGTGGTGCGTTAGATAACGCCAAGGCGATCTGCCAAGAGAGTGGCCAGCGTCTGACTCCTATTCGCGAGTTAGTGTTACGACTCGTCTGGAGCTCCCATAAGCCACTGGGTGCCTATGAGTTGTTACCCGCGCTGGCTGACGCGGGCTTTAACTCAGCGCCACCGACGGTCTATCGGGCATTGGATTTTTTGCATCAGCTGGGGCTCATTCACAAAATCGGATCACTCAACGCTTTTGTTGGATGCTCAAATCCAGAACACCCACATCCATCGGCATTTATGATCTGCAGAGAGTGTAAAACCGCAGCCGAAATTGAGACCAGTGAGCTTCAAGAGAGCTTTAATCGAGTAGCTAATACGCACGGCTTTCAGCTTGAGGAAGAGAATATCGAGCTGTTAGGTCTTTGCAGCGATTGTCGTGGGAGTGAATCATGAGTAATCCAGATCTGGCCAGATTGGACGGGGTCAGTTTGCGCTTTGGTAATAAATCGGTGCTCAACAATGTGAACCTGCCACTGCATAACGACTGCATCACCACACTGATCGGACCCAACGGCGCGGGTAAGTCATCACTGGTAAAGGTGTTACTTGGACTGGTGAAACCGACCGAAGGCACTGTTTGGACGAAACCGGGCCTGCGCATCGGGTATATGCCGCAAAAAATTCAGATCGACCGGACACTACCTTTAACCGTTAAACGCTTTTTGCAGATTCCACATGGCTATAACCAAAATGAGATCGAGGCCGCACTCGCTTCGGTGGGTGCTGAACACCTAATCGATTATTCGATTCACGATCTTTCCGGCGGTGAGATGCAGAGAACTCTTCTCGCAAGGGCCCTGTTAAGAAACCCCGATCTATTGGTGCTGGATGAGCCGGTTCAAGGTGTCGATATTAATGGTCAAACCGAACTCTATCGGCTGATCACGGATATCCGTAAAGAACGAAAGTGCGGTGTGTTAATGATTTCACACGACCTGCATCTGGTTATGTCATCGACCGATCACGTCGTCTGTCTGAACAAACATGTCTGCTGCTCGGGACATCCAGAAGCCGTCAGCGCAGACCCTGCCTATATAGAGTTGTTTGGCGCTTCTCACGCGTCAACGCTGGCGCTCTATAATCACCATCACAACCATAGCCACGATATGCATGGTAACGTCGTTGAAGGTGACTGCTGTGGGGGTGATCATGCTTGATTTCATCATCTATGCGTTGATTGCCGGCATAGCAGTCGCCATTGTTGCCGGCCCTTTAGGTGCATTTGTTGTGTGGCGCCGTATGGCCTACTTCGGTGACACCTTGGCTCACTCAGCTCTACTCGGCATCGCACTGGGTATTCTGTTTGATATCAACCTGAGCTTAGCCGTCGTGCTCTGCTGTGTAGCGCTGGCGCTTGGTTTAGTCGCAATGCAGCGCCAACACTGGATAGCCACCGATACGTTGTTGGGGATTATGGCGCACAGTGCGCTATCACTGGGTCTGGTCGCCATATCACTACTGGATAACGTTCGCATAGACCTTCAGGCCTACCTGTTTGGGGATCTATTAGCGATAACTCCCGAAGACCTTAAGTGGATTCTGTTGGGAGGCATAGCCGTCTTAGCCGCGATCTACTGGCTTTGGAAACCACTACTCGCCATTACGATTAACGAGGAGCTGGCCCAAGTAGAGGGGATACAGGTTGCTCGCTATAGACTCGCCCTAATGTTGTTAATCGCCATGGTGATTGCCGGTGCGATGAAACTGGTTGGTGTGCTGCTCATTACCTCTCTATTGATCATGCCGGCTGCAGCGGCGCGGCGTATGTCTGCCACGCCTGAACAGATGGCTATCTTTGCCAGTATGCTTGGGTCTATCGCGGTTGTTGGAGGCATTGCGCTCTCTTGGTTTGCGGACACTCCAGCGGGCCCGAGTGTCGTTGTCTGCGCACTGGTGATCTTCTTATTGATCTTCTTCGCACCCCGGGCACGGGCATGATTCAACTGAATGATTGGAGCATGCATCAGCGTGTTTGGGCGCTGGCCTGGCCGATGCTGCTATCCAACATCACTGTTCCCCTTTTGGGTCTTGTCGATAGCGCCGTTGTCGGCCATTTGGATGATCCGAAGCATTTAGGGGCGGTGGCAATTGGAGCCACACTGTTTACCACCATCTACTGGGCGTTTGGATTCTTACGAATGGGAACCACTGGGCTGATTGCACAGGCTGTGGGACGCCAAGATGGCAATGCAAATAGGACCTTTTTAGCGCAAGCAACCCTCATCGCACTGGGGCTCGGCAGCCTTATGTGGCTAGCACAAATCCCCATACTCACTTTGGGTTTAGAGTGGATGGGTGCCGATTCCGATGTCCACGACACCGCTCGAAGCTATGCCGATATTCGAATCTACGGTGCTCCAGCGGCGCTGTTCAACTACGTCTTAGTGGGCTGGTTTGTCGGTAATCAAGATACACGCTCACCCCTGATCATTATGACCGTCGTCAACCTGACGAATCTGGTGTTAGATCTGCTGTTTGTGCTCGGTTTCGGCTGGGGCGCAGAGGGTGTCGCCAGTGCAACACTGATAGCTGAATACACCGGTGTGGTTCTTGGGTTACTGCTGATGAAGCGCCATCTAAACCTGATTGATGGTGCAATTTTGCCAAACTCACTTCGTCAACTGTCAGCCTATCGCGCGATTTTTACCGTGAATAAGTACCTATTTGTTCGGACCGCGTCACTGCTCTTTATGTTTGCTTTCTTCACCTCACAAGGTGCGCGACTTGGAACGGATATACTGTCGGCTAATGCTCTCCTGTTGAACTTCTTGATGCTGATCTCGCACGCTCTCGATGGATTCGCCCACGCTGCTGAGGCGATCTGTGGTCGCTATGCGGGTGCCAAGGATCGATACAACTTCTACCGCGCCATGAAGAGTTCAGCTCTCTGGTCCTTGTTGTTTGCGCTGGGGCTTACACTCACGTTTATGTTGGGTGGGCACTCTATTCTGAGCCTGATGACCGACATTGAATCGGTATTGGATGTCGCACAGGACTATTTGATCTTTATCTGGGTGCTTCCATTGATCGCTGTATGGAGCTATTTCCAGGATGGTGTTCTTGTCGGCACGACTCAATCTAAAGCGATGCTGCAGATCATGGTCGTCACTGTGTTTGGCACGTTTTTACCCCTCTGGTGGCTAACACAAGATCTAGGTAATACCGGCCTATGGTTATCATTCACCGCGGCATTTTTGGTCAGAGCATTGATGGGGTTCTGGATTTTCCACCGCTATAACCAGCGTGGGGTTTGGTTTAAGGCGTAATCCAATCCTAAATAACATTTGAAGGTGGTGTCAGGCTGAAGGCCAGATACCGTTGCAACAAGACCCGCCACAAAGTCCCCGTGTCTGGCTTTCAGCCTGACACGACTATCTCTGCGTCACTGTTTGCCTGCGGCAATTCGTTCCTACGGCCGAACTCTTTTTAAAAAGTTGTATCAAACTGAAATAGTGATACCCTATTCGTACTGACGTTTGTCATGACAAATATCGAGGTTTCTATGGAAAGTCGAATTCAGTTCCGCGTTGATGAAGAGACAAAACAACTTGCGCAGAAAATGGCTGCAAGCCAAGGCCGAACTTTGAGTGATGCATGCCGAGAACTTACCGAACAACTTGCTGAAGAGCAGAGAAAGGTTGCTAGTCAAGAAAGCTGGCTTGCCGATCAAATCAATGAAGCTTTTGCTCGATACGATGCCGGCAGTACTACTTTTTATACTGGAAATGATGCCAAGATTGAGATGGAAAAGCGCAAAGCTAAAATCCGTGCGGCTAACAAAGCATGATTCTATGGGAGCAAGAATCGCTTAATGATCGTGAGAAGATATTCGCCTATCTTTACCAATACAATCCCGAGGTGGCTGAGAAAACTGATGATTTAATCGTCAAGCAGGTTTCTAACCTCTTAGATCATCCTAAATTGGGTATTAAACGAGTGGGAGTACGCGGACGTCGATTGATATTGCCAGAACTTTCTTTGATAGTGGCTTATGAAACCTCAGATCGAGGTATTCACATATTAAGAGTTCTGCATCAAAAGCAGCAGTTTCCTCACATATCTGTTTAACCTACCCATAAAGTGGTGTCAGGCTGAAGGCCAGACACCGGGGCATAAGTCGATGCAGCGCTGGTAGGCGGGGCAGGTCTCTAGGTGATCGTTGACGAAGCCGGTGGCCTGAAGGTAGGCGTAGACGATGGTTGAGCCGAAGAAACGGATGCCGCGTTTTTTAAGGTCTTTCGCAATCTGCTTTGAGAGATCGGTTTCTGCAGGTATATCGGCTAGCGTTTTGGGTCTGTTCACGATCACTTTACTCTCCATAAACGACCACAAGTATTTCGCAAAACCACCGAACTCCGTCGAAATAGCCAAAAATTGCTTGGCATTATTAATAGAGGCTTCGATTTTGGCGCGATTACGAATGACTCTGGCATCAGCCAGCATCGCCTCTATCTCTTTCTCCCCAAACTGAGCCACGAGCTCGGGTTCAAAATTACGATAGTGGTGACGGTAGCCTTGCCGTTTATTTAATACGGTGCGCCAGCTTAAACCCGCTTGTGCGGACTCTAGAACCATAAACTCAAACAGTGTTCGGTCATCAGTTCGCAGTAAACCCCACTCTTGGTCGTGGTAACGATGCTCTATCTCAGACTGACGTGCCCAGCCACAGATATCAGCATCTTGGCTCACGTCAGTGGTCCTTTTTCTGCAAATTAGGGTTAGTAAAGAACTGCAGCGGCTGAGCTTCTACTTCCGTTGCTGGCGTATTCTTTAACGGATCCACACCCTCTTTAGAGACTCGGGTCTCAAGCTCTTTGGGCTCTGGACGGCCGTCAAGGCGCATGCTGTCTTCAAACCCGCATTTAACACATTCACGATACTCACGCTCTTCGTCGCGATACATTCGTGTACTATCCATAGCGGCACAGCGTGGACAGACAACACCGGCGACAAAGCGTTTAACTGGTTTCATAGCAGCTCCTTCGCTTAATTAAGCGGCAATACCTGAGTGGCGAAGCAAAGCATCCACTTCAGGTTCACGGCCACGGAACGCGACAAATAGCTCCATTGGCTCTTTAGAGCCGCCCTTCTCAAGGATTTCAGTTCGGAAGGATGCACCAGTCTCCTGATTAAAGATACCCTCCTCTTCGAAACGCGAGAACGCGTCGGCCGATAGAACTTCAGCCCATTTATAGCTGTAGTAGCCGGCTGCATAGCCGCCTGCAAAGATGTGGCTAAAGCTGTGCTGGAAACGGTTGAATGCAGGTGGATTCAATACCGCCACCTGTTCACGAACACGGTTCAAAACAGACTGAACTGACGTTTGACCAGGCTCAAAATCAAGATGAAGTATGAAATCGAACAGCGAAAACTCAAGCTGACGCACCATTAACATGCCCGATTGGAAATGCTTAGCCGAGAGCATGCGATTCAGCATATCTTCTGGCAGAGGCTCACCTGTCTCATGGTGGCCTGAGATCAGTGCCAGAGCTTCTGGCTCCCAACACCAGTTCTCCATGAACTGACTGGGCAGTTCGACAGCATCCCAGGCCACGCCATTAATTCCACTGATATCGGCATGTTCCATTTGCGTCAGCATGTGATGCAGACCGTGGCCAAACTCGTGGAACAGTGTCGTTACTTCATCATGGGTTAGTAGCGCAGGCTGGCCCTCTAACGGCGCCGTGAAGTTACAGACTAGATACGCCACGGGCAGTTGAATATCACCATTGATGTTACGGCGAACACGACAGTCATCCATCCATGCACCACCACGTTTACCGGCACGAGCAAATGGATCTAGGTAACAGTTTGCGAGTACCTGACCATCACGCTTCAACTCAAACAGTCGAACATCGTCATGGTAGGTATCAAACTCTTTCAGTTCAGTAACGCTGACACCAAAGAGGCGCTCGGTTACTGCGAACAGCCCATCCAACACTTTAGGGAGTGGGAAGTAGGGACGCAGCTCTTGCTGGGAAATGTTGAAGCGTTGCTGTTTCAGCTTCTCTGCATAGTAGGTGATATCCCAAGCTTGCAGATCGCTCATACCCTCTTCTGATTGAGCAAAAGCGGTCAGCTCTTCTAACTCTTTAGCGGCTTGAGGACGGCTTTTAGCTGCTAAGTCCTCAAGGAAGTTCACCACCTGATCGGTAGATTGAGCCATTTTAGTGGCCAGTGAATATTCCGCGTAATTGGTAAACCCAAGCAACTTCGCCAACTCAAGGCGCAGGGTCAGGATCTGCTCAATGAGATCGGTGTTATCCCACTCACCCGCTTTTGGCCCCTGATCAGAAGCACGAGTCGCATAGGCCGTATAGAACTCTTCACGCAGCTGACGATTATCAGCCTGCAGCATCACGGCATGATAAACAGGGAAGTCGAGTGTTAGCACCCAGCCCTCTAACTGTTCACTTTCAGCCGCCTGCTTAGCCGCTTCAAGGACATGATCGGGCAACCCAGCTAACTCGGTCTCATCGGTAACATGCTTGGTCCAACCCTGCGTTGCATCCAAGACGTTCTCAGAGAATTTAGTGGTCAACTCAGAGAGTTTTAGTTGCAGCTCGGCGTAACGTTTTTGTTTCTCTTCTGGCAGACCAATACCCGCTAGACTGAAGTCACGAAGTGAGTTAGTAATCACTTTCTTTTGGGCATCTGAAAGTTCAGAGAAGGCCGCACTTTGACTAAATTGTTCGTACGCTTCATAGAGCTTTTTATTCTGGCCAAGCTCAGTAAAGTATTCAGAGAGTTTAGGTAGGCAGGCGTTGTACGCTTCGCGCATCTCATCGGTATTCGCCACGGCGTTGAGATGAGAGACCGGAGACCAGGCTTGAGCTAATTCATCATTTAGCTGTTCCAGTTCACCCACTAAACTCTGCCAATCCATCAGTGGTTGTTCAGTCATCTTTGCAATACGCTCACGGTTACGCTGCAATAGCTCATCGACGGCGGGAACAACATGCTCAGGTTTGATGGTACTGAATTGTGGCAGTGAAGATGGTTCTAACAGTGGGTTACTCATCGGTCTCTCCGAGATCAAAAACTCTATACGCTTTACTATACAATGGGGTGAGCGGATCAGTTATTCAAGGAATGCGATATGAAACTACGTCCTTTTAAAGGTATCACCCCAACCCTAGGTGATAAGGTCTTTGTTGACCCCAGTGCGGTTGTCATTGGGGATGTGGTGCTGGGTGATGACGCATCCGTTTGGCCGCTGACAGCGATCCGTGGCGATATGAACCATATTCGTATCGGCGCTCGCACCAATGTTCAGGATGGGGCAATCCTGCACATCACTCATGCCAGCAGCTATAATCCTGACGGCTATCCGTTGATTATTGGCGATGAAGTGACCATCGGTCACATGGCGATGCTGCACGGCTGCACCATAGGCAACCGTGTCCTGATTGGTATGTCAGCGACGGTAATGGATGGCGCAATCGTTGAAGATGATGTCGTTGTCGGTGCCGGCGCGCTTGTACCGCCAGGTAAGCGTCTAGAGAGTGGCAAGCTCTACATGGGCCGCCCTGCCAAAGCAGTTCGCGACCTGACCGAAAAAGAGATGAGCTACTTCAGCTACTCTGCTGCCAACTATGTGAAGCTGAAGAATGAGCATCTGGCCGAGGATTGGGCAAATTAAAAATTTGCTGGAGCTTTATTGAGCGAAGCGAAATGAGGCGATATCTCATCGTCTCCTCTGCGAGAAGACTCCAACAGGGGTCTGACCTGTGGTCTGACCCCACTCTAAGAAACGGCAGAGACTAAGCCTTCGCTTTAGACAACTCACGCAAGCGTTTAACAACTTCAGCACCAATAGAGCGTTGGGTGAATACGCCGTCGGCTTTCTCTTTGCCAGCGCTGCGACCCATTAGCAGCTCGAGTGCTTCATCAACGGTTGCGACAGAGTAGATTGAGAAGAGCCCCTCTTTCACGGCATCCACCACTTCCTGTTTCAGCATCAAGTTGCGGACGTTCGCTTTGGGAATAATCACACCCTGTCGACCGGTTAAACCGCGAGACTCACAGAGGTGATAGAAACCTTCAATCTTCTCGTTAACACCACCAATCGCCTGAACTTCACCGTATTGGTTGATGGATCCGGTCATCGCGAACTGCTGTTTGATCGGTATGTGCGTTAACGCTGAGATCAGGGTACAGATCTCCGCCATTGAGGCACTATCACCGTCCACATAACCGTAGGATTGCTCCATCGCTATGCTGGCCGAGATCGCTAACGGGAACTCTTTAGCGTAACGGTGACCCAAGTAACCGGACAGAATTAACACACCCTTTGAGTGAATCGGTTGGCCGAGCGTGACTTCACGCTCAATATCGACGATGCCACGACTACCGGGGTGAACCGTTGCGGTAATGCGTGCCGGCGAACCAAAGCTAACATCACCAACCTGCAGTACCGTCAAACCATTGGATTTACCGATTGCTTCACCATCCGTGTCGATCAGAACAGTCTCGTTGGTAATACCCTCTTGGATCTTTTCAGAGAGGCGCCCGGTTCGACGCTCTTTGGACGACAGTGCCGCGTCGACGTGTGCCGCATCGATGTATTTGTCATTCGATTTGGCGCGACGGTAGTCCGCTTCACAGAGTAGATCGACTAATTCACCGATATGCGCCGATAGAAGATCTTGATCACCCGCCAGTCTAGAGGAGTGCTCAACCAGTCGCGCTACCGCTTCACGAGTTAACGGTGCTAGCTTCTCCTCTTTGGCCAGCGTGCTCATTAGACGGGCGTACTGGCGAATGGTCGCCGGTGTGCGCTCGACATCCTCTTCAAAATCGACCACAACACGGAACATCTTTTCGAAGTCATGATCGAGCTCTTGTAAGAGGTAGTAGATGTTACGGGCGCCAATGAGGACGATCTTCACATCCAGATCGATCTCCTCAGGTGAGAGCGTTACGGTGCTGATACCGGCATACTCACTGACTGGGTTTTCGATGCGAATCGCATGCGCTTTTAACGCTCGCTTCAAGGCGCCATAGACAAAGGGTTGCTCAAAGAGTTTTTCCGCTTCAATGATCAAGTAACCACCATTGGCTCGATGCAGTGCACCCGGACGAATCAGACGGTAGTTGGTGATCATAGCACCCATTTCACTGTTGTACTCGATGCGCCCAAACAGATTTTCATAACTTGGGTGCGCCTCATAGACCACTGGCGCACCTTTGGTCTTCTCATTATCCACGAGCAGATTAAGACCGTAGTTCTCGTTCATGAATTCGCGACGAGCCGTCTCGGATTTGTTCTCAAAAATCCCCTCCGCAATCATCTCACCGGCGTTACGAATCAGATCACGCTCTACATCTTCAAGGTAGCTGTTCACCCCCTTCAGGTTTGAATATTCACCTCGCACCTCTTCAAACAGGGGTTTAATTGCGTGACGAGCGGTGTCACGATCGAGGTAACGCAGTGCTTCAGCGGCCTCACGGCGCCAGCGTGGCATCTCTGTCAGTTGCTCATTAAGCAGCTCTTCCAGTTCGGATATGTGTGTTGAAAAGGCGTCACGGATCTCTTCCGGAAGCGCCGAAAAGACCGCCTCATCGATGGCTTGCCCTTCCGCTACGGGCGTAAATCCAATCGTGCCCGCATCACGATAAACGGCGATGGAGTATTCACGCCCCTGCTTCTCGACCGTCTCTACTGCTTTGTCATAGAGACGGTTGAAGTCACGTTCAATCTTAGATTTTTCACGCTGATAGGCGGGACTTTCAAAGGCAGCAGGCAGCTCAGTGACGACACGGTTAAGAAGCTTACTAAGATCGTGCTGCAACTTAACGGCTTTACCGGCTGGGAGGCGCAGCGCTTGTGGATGACGGGTGTCTTGGATGTTCTTCAGGTAACACCAATCGTATGGCTTGGATTGGCTTTTGGCTGCCTCACGCAGATTCTCCATCGCAAAAGAGAATCGCCCTGTGTGCGGGTTACCCATCACAAACAGATTGTAGCCGGGGCGGTTCATACCTACCCCAAACTCCATCGCTTCAAGCGCACGATCTTGACCAAAGAAGCCGGCGAAGCCCTCTAGGTTATCGGTGGTTTTAAACGGGAGAAGATCGGTATCGCAGGTACGGTAGAGTTGATCGACTGAGAGCGGGGCTAGCTTTTCCATGCGGGGCATCCAATACAGCGAATTGATACCCTTAGACTGAAGCGCTCCCCCCTCTAAGTCAATGCTATTTGTGTTGCAGTTCGGATCTGAGCTGATTAAGAATCTCGGCTGTTTCGGGTTTTACCCCTCGCCAAATTGCGAAGGACTCTGCCGCTTGTTCAACCAACATACCCAGACCGTCTATGGCACGTGCTCCATGCTGTTCGCACCAGGCACAAAATGGTGTTTGTTCAGCACCATACATCATGTCATAACCACAACTATTGGCATCGATCGCTTCAGCAGGCACAGGGGGCAACTCACCACCAATACTGGCCGAGGTGCCATTGACGATCAGATCGAAAGCAGGCCCTGTAATGTCATCATAGCCGCAAGCAGAAACGGGAGCGCCCGCAAAGACATCGGCAATAACCTGAGCTTTTGATACCGTGCGATTCGCTATCACAACGCTAGCAACCTGAGCTTCTAACATCGGCTGAATGACACCACGCACAGCACCACCTGCACCCAGTATCAAGACGCGTTTGCCCGCCAATTCCAAACCCAAGTTGTTCTTTAGATCAGTTAACAGACCAATGCCGTCGGTGTTATCAGCACAAATTTCGCCCTGCTCATTTAACCAGAGAGTATTGGCTGCACCGGCTGTCTCAGCGCGCGCCGTGCGCTCCTGTGCCAGCTGCCAAGCCAGCTCTTTAAACGGCAGGGTCACATTAGAGCCCTTGATCTCTCCAGAGGTCAGTTGAACCCTCAGCGTGTCCGTAAAGGTATCCGCCTCTAACAGCTGAGCGGTGTAGTTCAGAGACTCACCCGTTGTCTGAGCAAAGTGGCTATGAATTCTGGGTGACAGGCTATGTTTGATCGGATTGCCTGTCACTCGGTACTGATCGATCATGCTTCTAAGCCTAACCAGTCTCTAGATTGCAGGTAGTAATCAGTCAAACGCGCCTCTTCTGTACCGGGTTCAGGCGCCCAGTTGTAGTCCCAGCGCACTTCCGGTGGAAGCGACATCAGAATCGATTCGGTTCGGCCACCGGTCTGCAATCCAAACAGAGTGCCACGGTCAAACACTAGGTTGAATTCAACGTAACGGCCGCGACGGTGTAATTGGAAATCACGCTCGGCTTCACCATAACGCTCATCACGACGGCGCTCGACAATCGGTACATAGGCTTTAGTGTAGGCATTACCAATGGACTGCATCAGCGCAAAACTTTGATCAAAACCCAACTCATTCAGGTCATCAAAGAAGAGGCCGCCGATACCGCGAGGCTCACCACGATGCTTCAAGAAGAAGTAGTCATCACACCACTTTTTATAGCGTGGGTAGACATCGTCCCCAAAAGGGTCACAAGCGTCTTTAGCCACTTGGTGCCAAAAAACACAATCCTCTTCATTGCCGTAGTAAGGGGTCAAATCAAATCCGCCACCGAACCACCAAACTGGCTCTTCGCCCTCTTTCTCCGCAATGAAGAAACGAACATTGGCATGTGAGGTCGGCACTTTAGGATTTTTAGGGTGCATCACAAGGCTGACACCCATCGCTTCAAAGTTACGGCCTTGAAGCTCAGGACGGTGCGCAGTTGCCGATGCAGGCATCTGATTACCGTGAACATGCGAAAAGTTAACGCCGCCCTTTTCAAACACCGCACCGTTGGTAATGACTCGGCTTCGGCCACCGCCGCCTTCGGGTCGATCCCAAGAGTCCTCAACAAACTCAGCGCCACCATCGGCTGCTGCCAGTTCATTACAGATACGATCCTGAAGATCCATTAAGAAGGCTTTTACTTCTGCTACGCTCGGTTTGCTCATTCGCAATCTCCGTCTCTAAACTCGTAGGGTCTGTCCAGTCAGTGCATCACGAATCACGGATGGTCGATCCGAATCGCCTAATGCGCCCTGAACACGATAATTAATTCTATTTCCAAAGTAAGTACTTACTCTCAACTTACTCTTTGCAGGTACTGCAGATGAGGGGTTAGCCGAGGTTGATACCAACGGCATATCGGCACGGTTGCAGAGCGCCTGCACGATGGGATGTGCAGAGACACGAACAGCAACAGAGCTGTGCTGGCCTTTAACCCACTCAGGGATCATCTCGTCGGTATCCGGTATCAACCAGGTATTGGGTCCAGGCCAGCTTGCCTCAACAACCTGACGCTGCTCGGCTGTCAGATTCTGCAGCAGTGGTTCAACCTGTCCAATATTGGCTGCCACTAATATTAAGCCCTTATGCATAGGGCGGCGTTTAACCGCTAACAGATGTTTCACGGCATGCTCGTTCCAAGGGTCACAACCTAACCCCCAAACCGCCTCTGTAGGATAGGCAATTACGCCACCCTGCTGGACCACTTCTACGGCCTGTTTAATGCTCCAATCATTCACCATAATCAGAATCTTACTTTGGAAAAAACGCTATTCTACCGAAGAACGACGTAACGGGCTCCCTCTCGGCCAATAATTCCTGAGATTTCTAGTTCCACGAGCAGACGTTGAAGCTGCCCAATCGGAATACTGAGCTTTGCTGCAAGCTGATCGGCAGTTAACGGCTGCTGATGCAGTGCACGGATTATGGGATCCTCAGACTCAATGGGCGGCGTCTCAACACGATCTGTAGTAAGCGGTAGATAGAGTGACGCCAATATTTCGGAAACCGTTTCAACCAACTGAGCTCCCTCTTTAATGAGATGGTGACAGCCTCTTGCCAGTTCGTTGGTAATCGCACCCGGTATAGCAAATACCTCCCGCCCCTGCTCCAGCGCCAAACGAGCTGTGACCAGTGATCCACTCTTAATAGTGGCTTCAACGACTAAGGTTCCCAAACTCATACCACTGATGATGCGATTACGCTCTGGAAATAGGTAGGGCCTGGGCTGGATACCGGGCAACTGCTCAGTGACTAACAGCCCGCCTGAGTCCAATATCTGCTGGGCCAGCCGTTGATGCCGTTGTGGATAAACCAGATCTGGGCCGTTTGCCATAACGGCGATTGTTGAACCGGGGCCGGCTTGTATTGCGCCGAGATGAGCTGCGTGATCAATGCCTATGGCTAATCCACTGGTGACATGTACGCCCGATTGGGTTAACTCTTGAGCAAATCGCTGTGCGGTTGCACGGGCCAAGCTGGATGATTTTCGCCCACCCACCATAGCGACTTGAGGGTCGCTCAATGCTTGCACATTGCCTTTTGAGAAGAGCACCACGGGCGGATCGTAGATCGATTTAAGCAATTCGGGATAACGGCTATCTTCAAAGCAGATAACGTCACAATCTATGTTTTTAATGACATTTAGATGCTTTTCGGCATGATCGTAGAGTGACTTTATCTGCCTGACAGCGAACTGACTTTCGTTAAAAAGCTCTAACTGCTCTATTAAGCACTTAGAGTCTTTTAGCCGATCAGGCCAGTCAGTGTGTTGAATGAATTTTAAATTGGAAGCGGGTCGCATAGCCAAAAGGCGCAGTGCAACCCAGTCGATCGATTCGGCTGGCATCCTTGCTCCTGACACTGCACATCCATGTGCAGCGATTGTCTAATATTGTGACGTTAAGGCTGACGAAGCGGGTCGCCAACCTGAATCACTTCGGTTGCACGCATCACCAGTGCATAACTGACCTTGTCGAAGGTTTTGTAGACCATCAACTCACCGGCACGCTCGGCTGGTAGTTGAAGTTTTTCACCTGTTTTAGGGTCACGAATCTCTTCGCCACGATTGTAGATCGCGTAAACACTGCCTGGCTCGATTCCTTCGCGCTCGCCAGCATTGATTGTGACACTGTTAAACTGACCAATGTTGGCAACGCCATTTAACACGGCGATGACTTCAACATTATCGAGCTCTGGACCAGGGCGCGGCATAAACCGAGTCACCAGTGGCGCTTCACCGGTTGGAATCAGAATATCTTTTAAACGCACCTCTTCAGTACTCTTGCGAATATCAACACTGATAGTGTCGCCTTCAGAACCACGAACCAGCGCATCAGCGACGCGATGCAGCTCATAACCCAAAGACTCACCGGTGTTCGGATCTACATACTCGGTCAAAGGACGGTAGAGAGATTGCTGACGACTGTCATCTAACAATTCACCTCGAACATAGACTCGATCGTCATTGGCAGCAAGGATGCGTTGGTTTTTACCACCCAGAACGTAGGGCGCATCCGCTAACATTTGATTATCTACCACTCGGCTATCATTGAGAAAGGCTTGCACATCACGCAGAGGGATCGAAGCGATAGCCTCTTCGCGTGGCACGACTTTGACCTCAGGCGTTAACACCACTGTACCCGGCTTACGACCCAGGCGAGGCTCACCATCTTCCCAGTAGAGGTAGATGACATCTCCAGGATAGATCAGATGAGGGTTGTAGATCTGCGAGTTTACTTCCCAAACCTTAGGCCAGAGCCAAGGGCTTTTGAGAAAACGCGCGGAGATATCCCACAGGGTATCCCCTTTAACAACGGTGTATTCCGAGGGGGCATCTTGCGCCAACTTGATGGTGTCAGCTTGCGCCAGCATAGAGGTTATACCTAATGCAACGGCAGCGATCTGTTTTATCCGTTTAAACATACTATCCTTCAGCGTTTGACGCTTATCTATTCGATTGCACTGCTTAACGTGTACCACATGCAAACAGAGTCCTAATAGGTATAATAGACAATATTAACAATGTTACTAGTTATCCGATTGAGAGAGATCACTAAACGGTATGGCACTGCTTAAAATTTTAGAGTTCCCAGACCCGCGCCTTCGCACCATTGCTGAACCGGTTGAGACGGTCGATGATGAGGTACGCAAGATCATCGATGACATGTTTGAAACCATGTACGACGCTCCGGGCATTGGTCTGGCCGCAACACAGGTCAATATTCATAAACAGATCGTCGTAATCGATATATCCGAAGAGGGCAATGAGCCACTGGTTCTAATTAACCCCTCTTTTGAAGTGTTAACCGACGAGACTGAACAGATGCAAGAGGGTTGCCTCTCTGTCCCTGGCTTCTACGAAAACGTCGTTCGCCCAGAGCGCGTTAAGCTGAATGCGATTGGTCGTGATGGCGAACCTTATGAGTTAATTGCTGACGGTTTGCTAGCGGTCTGTATTCAGCACGAGCTGGATCATCTGAATGGTAAGCTATTTGTTGACCATATCTCTCGATTAAAACGTGATCGAATCCGCGGAAAACTCGAGAAGAAACATAAATTAGAAGCCGCTCAGGCTTAAAGATCAGACAGGCTTGCCGCTCACCTTGGCAAGCCTGTTTCATTTTAGGATATCGAATTGTCTAAAATTATTTTTGCCGGAACCCCAGATTTTGCCGCCTCTCATCTACAGGCTCTGATCGATTCCGGCTTTGATGTGGTAGCCGTTTACACCCAACCCGATCGACCAGCGGGCCGTGGTAGGAAGTTACAAGCGAGCCCCGTTAAGCAGATTGCACTGAAAGCAAATATTCCCGTGTTTCAACCACTCTCACTGCGTGATGAAGCGGCTCAGGCGGAACTGGCTGCGATCGACGCTGATTTAATGATTGTTGTTGCCTACGGCTTGATACTGCCGCAGGTTGTATTGGATACACCAAAACTGGGTTGCGTTAATGTACACGCCTCTATTCTGCCGCGTTGGCGTGGTGCTGCTCCGATCCACCGCGCACTGCTGGCAGGTGACAAAGAGACCGGTGTGACGCTGATGCAGATGGAGGCTGGGCTGGATACTGGGCCTATGCTGGCTAAGGTGTTTACGCCAATCGATAAACAGGAGAGTAGCGGAGAACTGCATGATCGATTAGCAGTACTCGGCTCCAATATGCTGGTTGAGCAACTACCTGCACTGTTAGCAGGCGAGTTAACTCCAGAAATTCAAGACGATGCGTTAGCTAACTACGCCAATAAGCTTGAGAAAGCTGAAGGTAAAATCGACTGGACTGAGTCGGCAGACGCGATCGCCCGTCAGGTTCGCGGCCTCTCTCCTTGGCCAGTGGCTTACACAATCCTTGATGATAAAAGCGTCCGCATCTGGAGAGCGGAAGCACAATCAGAAGCCGGTGATGCTGGCGCTCTGATCAAAGCCGATAAACAGGGTGTCCTGATCGGGTGTGGCGAAGGCTCTTTGCTAATCAAAACCATTCAGATGCCAGGCGGTCGCGCCACTGAAGCGTCGGCACTACTCAATTCAAACAACCACCCGTTTGTAGAGGGTATGCACTTTGAGTAATACCGCTAACCTAAGGGTGCAAGTGGCTGTTTTTCTATCGCAGCTGTTACAACACAACGGTTCACTCTCTAGCCGACTGCCAGGCATGCTCTCTCGAGTTGAACCTCGTGACCGCGCTCTGTTTCAAGAGATCTGCTACGGCACGCTTCGTTTCTATCCACAGCTTGAAGCGCTCAGCCGTGAGTGTCTGCGCAAGCCTTTTAGAGAAGAGGACACTGACGTCTTTGCCCTACTGTTGAGCGCGCTCTACCAATTGAGACATCTCTCGACGGCTGAACATGCTGTCATCAACGAAACCGTTGAAGGCGCTAAGCAGATGGGTAAGCCTTGGGCCGCCAAACTGTTGAACGCCGTACTGCGTCGTTACCAGCGTGAAAAGGATAGTTTAGAAGCTGATATCCAGCAGACCGAGACTGGTCGCTGGAATCACCCTGAGTGGATAATCGCAAAACTCAAACACAACTGGCCCGATCACTGGCAGAGCGTAATGACCGAAAACGATCAGAGCCCACCGATGTGTCTGCGGGTCAATCGTTCGAAAAGCGATCGTGATACCTACCTTAAAATACTTAACAGTGCAGAGATCGAGGCAAGTGCTGGATTGTTCTCGAGCGATGCCATCTACCTAACGACGCCCTGCTCTGTGGATAAGCTGCCACACTTTGCTGAGGGGCATGTCTCGGTTCAGGATGAAGCGGCACAATTGGCTGCAAAACTGCTGGGTGTAAAAGCGGGCGAACGCATACTCGATGCCTGTGCCGCTCCCGGTGGAAAACTCTGCCACCTTCTTGAACTGGAAGATGATATTGAGATCGATGCGCTGGAGTTAGAGCCTCGACGAGTCGCGCGCATCGAAGAGAATTTAGAACGACTAGAGCAGAGTGCGGGTGTCATTGTCGGTGATGCCGCTCAACGGGATTGGTGGAGCGGTGACGCTTACGATCGCATTCTGGTGGATGCGCCCTGTAGTGCTACCGGTGTCATTCGTCGTAATCCTGACATCAAAGTACTGCGTCGTAACGAAGATCTCCTGGGTCTTGCAACCACTCAACTTGAGATCCTTAATAACCTATGGGATATGCTCAAGCCTGGTGGTACATTGCTGTATGCAACCTGCTCAGTGTTCACACAAGAGAACGAGCGTGTTGTCGAACGATTTTTGAAAGAGCACTCGGATGCGAAAGAGTGCAAAATAGTCGCAGAATGGGGCATAGAGAGACCTGCCGGTCGGCAGCTGTTTCCACAAAATGGAGGCCATGATGGCTTCTACTACGCCCGCATCAAGCGAATAGAAGAGGCTTAAGCGTTACATGAACGTTGTTATTCTGGGTGCAGGACAGGTGGGTGGCTCTCTAGCAGAGCATCTCGCCAGTGAATCCAACGATATTACTGTCATTGATGTCGATGGCCCAAGACTCAGAGAACTTGCAGACCGCCTAGATATTCGTACGGTTGAAGGTCAAGCTTCGCTGCCAACTATTCTGCATAGCGCTGGCGTAGAAGATGCCGACATGTTGATCGCAGTGACTAACTCAGATGAGATCAACATGGTTGCCTGCCAGGTCGCTTGGTCGCATTTTCGCGTACCAAAGTTGATTGCCCGAGTTCGTGACCAAGCTTACAACTACTCTGAAGGTAAGCTCTTCAATACGCAGAAAGAGAACAACGTTGCCGGCATCCCAATAGATGTTTTGATCAGCCCTGAGCACTTGGTGACACAACACATTGCTAGGATGATCCATCACCCAGGTGCCCTTCAGGTTCTCGATTTTGCCGATGGCGCAGCGCAATTGGTTGCCGTGAAAGCCTATTACGGTGGCCCGCTGGTGGGTCGTGAGATCGCACTGCTTAGAGCGCACATGCCCAATGTCGACACCCGTGTGGCAGCCATTTTCAGACAGGATCGCCCTATTATTCCAACCGGTGACACGGTCATTGAGGCGGACGATGAGGTCTTCTTTATTGCCGCTGCCGGCGATATACGTTCGGTTATGGGCGAACTGCGCCGATTAGATAACCCTTACAAACGCATCATGATTGCCGGAGGTGGCAACATCGGATTCCGACTAGCTGAATCGATTGAGGATGACTTCCAGGTCAAACTGATTGAACGAAGCCTAGATCGATGCAACCACTTGGCACGCGATCTAAATCGCACCATTGTTCTGCATGGCAGCGCTTCTGACTCTGAACTGCTTCTCGAAGAGAATATTGATGATGTCGATGTCTTCTGTGCCCTAACCAACGACGACGAAGCTAACATCATGGCGTCGATGCTGGCCAAACGTTTAGGCGCCAGAAAGGTGATGACGCTGATCAACAACCCGGCCTATGTTGACCTTGTCCAGGGTGGCGTTATCGACATTGCCATATCACCACAACAGACCACCATTGGTGCCCTACTAGCCCACGTTCGTCGCGGTGATGTAGCAGCGGTTCACTCTCTGCGCCGTGGTGCAGCAGAGGCGATTGAAGCGATCGCCCACGGTGACCCGTCAAGCTCTAAAGTAGTTGGGCGCGCCATTGAGGATATTGCGCTACCCGCAGGTGCGACCATCGGTGCCATTGTGAGAGACAACCAGGTATTGATTGCCCACGATGACGTCGTGGTTGAAGATGGCGACCACGTCATTCTGTTCCTTATCGATAACCGTCAAATTGGCGAGGTAGAGAAGCTCTTTACCGTCGGCCTAACCTTCTTCTGAGGCTCCCATGCACTTCAAAGTGATTCTCAGAATACTTGGCCTGCTGTTGATGATATTCAGCATCACTCAGCTTCCGCCAGCCCTCGTCTCGATGATCTACGACGATGGCAATATTCAGGCCTTTGTTGGGGCTTTCTTCGTCACGCTGTTTACCGGTTTTTTGATTTGGCTCCCCTTCATGCGAGTCCGCCAAGATCTGCGAACACGCGACGGCTTCTTAATTACCGTTCTATTCTGGACGGTACTGGGCTTCTTCGGTTCGTTACCTATCTACTTTTCGGCCGAAACAAACCTTACCTTTACCGACGCTCTGTTTGAGGCCGTCTCTGGTCTGACGACAACAGGAGCGACCGTCATCACTGGACTGGATACGCTTCCCAAGTCCCTGCTCTACTATCGACAGCAGCTGCAGTGGTTGGGTGGTATGGGTATCATCGTACTAGCCGTCGCGATACTGCCAATGCTGGGCATCGGTGGGATGCAGCTCTACCGCGCTGAAACACCTGGCCCGGTAAAAGATTCAAAGCTGACACCTAGAATCACCGAAACTGCCAAAGCGCTTTGGAACATCTACCTGACGCTGACGATTGCCTGCGCACTGGGCTACTGGGCGGCAGGAATGGAGCTGTTCGATGCGATTGGCCACAGTTTCTCTACTGTTGCCATTGGCGGGTTCTCAACACACGATGCCAGTATTGGATTCTATGACAGCGCACTGATCGAGATGATTTGTGTACTCTTTATGGTGCTTTCGGGGATCAACTTCGGCCTTCACTTTGCCGCTTGGAGACAGCACAGTGTCGCCCACTACTTCTCAGATCCAGAGTTCAAGTTCTACCTCTTCTCTCTGATCAGCCTGTCGCTGTTTACGCTGTTTGTGCTCGACTTTACTGGTACCTATGAATCGATTGAGGCGCTGCGCAAAGCGGTCTTTATGGTTGTCTCCATTGCAACGACGACCGGCTTTGCCGTCGCGGACTTTGCACACTGGCCCGCCATGCTGCCCTTCTTACTCTTCTTGGCAGCCTTTGCCGGGGGCTGTGCAGGATCGACCGGTGGTGGCATGAAACAGATACGTCTACTGCTGATTCTAAAACAGGGTTACCGTGAAATTGTGCGCCTGATTCACCCGAACGCAATCATGCCAGTGAAGTTGGGAAGACGCCCAATTTCAAATAAAGTGCTTGAAGCGGTTTGGGGGTTTTTCTCGGTCTACTTGATCGTCTTTGTGGTGATGCTGGTAGCTCTGCTAGCCACTGGACTGGATCAAGTAACGGCATGGTCGGCAGTGGGCGCTACGCTCAACAACCTTGGCCCAGGCCTTGGTGATGTTGCGGCACACTATGGTGACATACCGAATACCGCCAAATGGATTCTGGTCTTTGCGATGTTGCTTGGACGTCTTGAGGTATTTACCTTATTAGTCCTACTAACACCGGCTTTCTGGCGCCGATAACCCTATTAAATGGATAGGGTTACGCCCCTCTTAAATTCTTAAGGAATGCTGTATAATTCTCGGCTAATTTTTTGCAAAAAATCCTAGCCGAGGACTTCTGTCGTGACCGACACTGTCAAACCTGATGTAAGCACCTTCCAAGGTCTTATCTTTGCCCTACAACAGTATTGGGCCGAGCAAGGCTGTGTAATTGTTCAGCCACTGGATATGGAAGTGGGTGCTGGTACTTTCCACCCGTCTACCACTCTGCGTGCTATCGGCCCAGAGAGCTGGAACTCAGCTTACGTTCAACCAAGCCGACGCCCAACCGATGGCCGTTACGGTGAGAACCCAAACCGTCTTCAACACTACTACCAATTTCAGGTTGTGATGAAGCCTCACCCAGACAATTTCCAAGAGCTCTACCTTGGTTCGCTTGAACGTCTTGGCTTTGATCTTTTGACACACGATGTACGCTTTGTAGAAGACAACTGGGAATCACCTACATTGGGTGCTTGGGGTCTTGGTTGGGAAGTCTGGCTGAATGGCATGGAAGTCACTCAGTTCACTTACTTCCAACAGGTTGGCGGTCTTGAGTGTTACCCGGTCACTGGCGAAATCACCTACGGTCTAGAGCGTCTAGCAATGTACGTTCAAGAGGTAGACAGTGTGTACGATCTGATTTGGTCTAAGGCACCGGACGGTACCGTTGTAACCTACGGCGATGTATTCCACCAAAATGAAGTCGAGCAGTCGACTTACAACTTTGAATACGCCGATGTGCCACACCTATTCAGCAACTTTGAGCACTACGAAAAAGAGTGTCAAAAACTGCTGGATGTCGGCTTACCGCTACCGGCTTATGAACAGGTCATGAAGGCATCGCATACCTTCAACTTACTGGATGCGCGTCACGCGATCTCTGCGACTGAGCGTCAACGTTACATTCTTCGTGTTCGTACCTTAGCTCGCGGTGTTGCCGAAGCTTACTACAACAAGCGTAAAGAGCTTGGTTTCCCAATGGCAGAAGAGTCTATTCGCCAAGAGGTCCTAGCATCACTGGAGGGAGCCGAGTAATGAGTAATCAAGATTTTCTATTTGAACTGGGTACTGAAGAGCTACCACCGGGTGCACTTCTCTCTCTGTCAGACGCACTGGGTAAAAGCCTCACGGCTCAACTGAACGATGCTCAGCTTAACTGTTCATCTTTAGAGCTATTTGCTGCTCCACGTCGCTTGGCCGTATTGGTTAAAGAGCTAGACAGCCAACAGCCTGATCGTAACATTGAAAAACGCGGCCCCTCTGCAAAAGCACCTGAACAGGCCGCTAAAGGTTTTGCTGGCAGCTGCGGTGTCTCTCTTGAAGACCTTGTCATTGAGAATACCGACAAGGGTGACTACTACGTCTACCGCGGTACTGAGGTTGGCAAACCTGCCTCAGAACTTCTACCAGGAATGCTTGAGACCGCTTTGAGCGGCCTGCCGATTCCTAAGCGTATGCGTTGGGCGGCTAGCCGTACTGAGTTTGTTCGCCCTGTTAAATGGATCGTTGCGCTGCTGGGTGATGAGGTTCTGCCTTGTACTCTACTTGAGGTCACTTCTGGCCGTAAATCACGTGGCCACCGCTTCCACTACCCACATGATATTGAGCTGATGACTGCAGGTGAATACGCTGCCACGCTTCGTAACACCGGTAAAGTTGTGGCTAGCTTCGCTGAGCGTCGTGAAATGATTCGTGAACAAGTGCTAGCTGAAGCTGCTCGTATTGGCGGAACTGCTGAGATTGACGAAGATCTTCTGGACGAAGTCTGTGCACTGAACGAATGGCCTGTTGCATTGGCTGGACGTTTTGAAGAGCGCTTCCTTGAGGTACCTGAGCAAGTCCTAATCCTTTCAATGAAAGAGAACCAGAAGTACTTCCACCTTGTCGATAGCAACAACAAGCTGATGCCGTACTTCATTACGATCTCAAACATTGAGTCTAAAGATCCTCAGCAGGTGATTGCAGGCAACGAGAAGGTGATTCGCCCTCGCCTAGCTGATGCTGCTTTCTTCTTTGAAACGGACAAGAAGGCGCCTCTTATTGATCGCCTAGAGAAGCTAAAGAGTGTCGTATTCCAAAACGAGCTTGGCACAGTCGCCGACAAAGCTGCTCGCATTGAAGCAACGGCCACTGCCATTGCCAAACTGATTGGCGGTAATGAAGCGTTTGCCGCTCGTGCTTCACAACTTGCTAAGTGTGACCTGCTAACAGATACCGTTTATGAGTTCACAGAGCTTCAGGGCCTTATGGGTTACCACTTCGCACTGCACGATGGTGAAGAGCAAGAAGTTGCACAGGCGATCTACGAGCAGTACATGCCAAAGTTTGCCGGTGACGATCTACCTGCCTCTAAAACGGGCATTGCTGTAGCCTTGGCAGATCGCTTGGACACACTAGTCGGTCTGTTTGCGATCAACCAGCCGCCTACAGGTTCTAAAGATCCATTTGCACTGCGTCGTGCAGCATTGGGCGTGCTTCGTATTATCGTTGAACATGAGTTAGATCTTGATCTTAAAGAGCTTCTTCAGACTGCAGCATCAAACTACCAAGCACTCCCTGCTTTGGACAGTGCTGCTGATAATGTCTTTGAATTCATGCTGGAACGCTTCCGTTTCTGGTTTGAAGAAGAGGGCATTAGCGCTGAGATCTACCTGTCGATCCACGGTCTTCGCCCAAGCAAACCATTAGACTTTGTGCGTCGTGCTCATGCTGTTGCGGCCTTTACACAACTTGAAGCGGCCTCAGCACTGATTGCTGGCAACAAGCGCGTTGGTAATATCCTTGCGAAACTAGATTCTACACCGTCTACCGCTATCAACGATGCACTGCTATCTGATGAGGCTGAAAAAGAGCTTGCTCAAGCACTCAAGGGTTTAAGCAGTTCAGTTGCATCAATGACAGGTGAAGGCGATTACCAGGGCGCTCTTCAAGCTCTAGCTGATCTTCGTCAGCCAATCGACCGCTTCTTCGAAGAGGTTCGTGTCATGGCAGATGACGCTGACGTTAAGCAAAACCGTCTTGCGATGCTGCAACAACTTAAAGAGCTATTTGGTGGAATCGCCGATATCTCCGAATTGGCTGGCTAAACTTAATTGGCCATCAAAAAACCCGAGCACTGCTCGGGTTTTTTATTTGTAAATATCTGCTTTTCTACTACTTTGCATAGTGTTGAATCAAACCACTGACTGCAAGGATGCAAGATGCAAAAAGTTAATCCCAAACTCACCGCCATCGCCTATTTCATTATTGGCCTTTTAGTGTTTTACACACTTTTCCTAGATAAACCCATAACCAATGAGGATGATCGAATTATCATTTTTAACCAGCACCCGAATGGTGAAGAGATCAAATATGCACTTGGTTTGAACAGTTATATAGGGTTCGAAATGATTCCATTTAATATGCTTAACAAGCCTCTCTCTGCGACACATCTCCACCGAAGCATTAATGAATTTGATAAATATGCGGTGTATTTTGGTGATGACACGGATGGAGCTCTAACAACCGGCTTCATTCTCAGCGTCAGTGATTGCCTTAGCAGCCCTTCTATTTATCACTCACTCGTCAATCAGATACCTATCTCTTTTACTGCCAGTTGTGACGATAAGCGGGCCGATCTTCAATTTGTCACACCGACCATCCCAAATGACAACCAGCTACTTTTAAACATGTTTGAAAGCCATACGTTCATCGACTATCAACCGAAGTCTAGTTCTGATTTTACTATTAGATTTTCAATGGACGGATTCACTCAAGCGATGCACAGTGAATTTAGCGACGATTGATTCAAATGTTTCACGTGAAACTTTTTATCAAATAAGATTGAAACTTAGAAATAGAAACAAGGAGTTTGTTTCACGTGAAACAAATTAAAAAGGCGCCTATAGGCGCCCTTTCTCTAAAACACTAAACATTAAACATCTAGGTTAGAGACATTCAGTGCGTTGGACTCGATAAAGTCACGACGAGGCTCAACCTCATCACCCATCAACGTGGTAAACAACTGATCAGCAGAGATAGCATCTTCGATCGTCACTTTAAGCATGCGGCGCGCATCAGGATCCATGGTTGTTTCCCAAAGCTGATCAGGGTTCATCTCGCCCAATCCTTTGTAGCGTTGAATGTTACTGCCGCGACGCGCAAGACCCATCAACCATTCAATGCCTTCGCCCAACTCTGTCACATCCATACGACGTTCGCCACGCTGAAGGTAAGCACCATCCGCTAACAGACCAGAAAGCTCTGCCCCAAGATCAACGATCAAGTCGTAATCTTTAGAGCGGAAGAAGTCAGCCTCAAAACGGAACGCATTCGTAATACCGTGAAGCAATACATTAACCACCGGCACATAAGAGCTGTGCTCTTGGTCGTACTCAACATCCACTGTGTAGACTTCTGAACCCGACGTAACAATAGAATCTAGCTTAGCTTGTAGCTCTTTAGCCCAACCCTCTACCGTCGCTTTATCACCCAGCGAATCGGCCGCCAAACGCGGAACATAGAGAGACTGCATCAAAGCCTGGCTTGGGTAGATTCGCGAGAGACGGTTGATCATTGCCATCACCTTACGGTAGCGACCAAATAGCGTCTCAAGCGCTGCACCAGTGATAGCAGGCGCATCTTCAGCAGGATAGAGTGAAGTACCTTCCAAAGCACCTTGAAGCAGGTACATATCCATCGCTTCATCATCTTTTAGGTACTGCTCTTGCTTGCCCTTCTTCACTTTGTACAGAGGCGGCTGAGCAATGTAGATGTAGCCACGCTCAATCAACTCTGGCATTTGACGGAAGAAGAAGGTCAATAGAAGGGTACGAATGTGAGATCCATCGACGTCCGCATCGGTCATGATAATGATGCTGTGGTAACGAAGTTTTTCAACGTTGAACTCATCTCGGCCGATACCACACCCTAGTGCAGTAATCAGAGTACCGACTTCAGCTGAAGTCAGCATCTTGTCAAAACGTGCTTTCTCAACGTTAAGAATCTTACCTTTAAGCGGAAGGATGGCTTGAGTTCGACGATCACGGCCCTGCTTAGCAGAACCACCCGCCGAGTCACCCTCCACCAAGTAGAGTTCAGAGAGTGCCGGATCTTTCTCTTGGCAGTCTGCCAATTTACCCGGTAGACCAGCGATATCCAACACACCTTTACGACGCGTCATCTCACGCGCTTTACGCGCGGCTTCACGGGCACGCGCCGCATCCATCATCTTCTGCACAACCGCTTTCGCTTCAGATGGGTTCTCTAGCAAGTAGTTATTGAAGTGCTCTGCCATCAACTGCTCGACTGCTGTCTTAACTTCAGACGAAACCAGCTTATCTTTGGTCTGTGAAGAGAATTTAGGATCTGGCACTTTAACAGAGATGATCGCCGTTAGACCTTCACGACTGTCATCACCACTGGTGCTGACATTGCCTTTTTTGTTTAACGACTCAGAATCTATGTAGCTGTTCAAACCACGCGTCAAGGAGGCGCGGAAGCCCGATAAGTGGGTACCACCATCACGCTGTGGGATGTTGTTGGCAAAACAGTGAATCGACTCTTGGAATGAGTCATTCCACTGTAGAGAGACCTCAACGCCAACACCATTTTCATGCATCGCATTGAAGTGGAAGATACTGTTAATAGGCGATTTGTTCTGGTTAAGGAAATCAACAAAGGCAGCTAGACCACCTTCGTATTCAAAGACTTCTTCACGGCCAGAGCGCTCATCTTTAAGACGAATACGAACGCCTGAGTTAAGGAATGAGAGTTCACGAAGGCGTTTAGCAAGAATGTCGTACTGGAACTCGATGTTGGTGAAGGTTTCAGGGCTAGGCCAGAAGCGCACGATCGTACCACTGGTATCCGTCTCACCGATCACTTTTAGAGGCTCTGCCGGTACACCGTGGTTGTAAACCTGCTCGTGAACCTGACCAGCACGACGAATGGTCAAACGCAGCTCAGTCGACAGGGCGTTTACCACCGACACACCAACACCGTGAAGACCACCTGAGACTTTATAGGTGTTGTCATCGAACTTACCACCGGCGTGGAGGACCGTCATGATAACCTCGGCCGCAGAGACACCCTCCTCTTCGTGGATATCCGTCGGAATGCCGCGACCATTATCGCTGACGGTAATACTCTCGTCAGCATGGATGGTTACGCCCACCTCACTACAGAAACCTGCGAGTGCCTCATCAATGCCGTTGTCGACCAGCTCGAACACCATGTGATGCAAACCACTACCGTCGTCGGTATCACCGATATACATCCCTGGGCGCTTGCGCACGGCATCAAGGCCTTTAAGAACCTTAATACTGGACGAATCGTAATCTTGGTTTGATTCACTCATAGATCTCTCCAAATGTCTGCTTTGCAGTTAACTGACCTGAATCGACGTTCAATAGGGCACCGTCAGTAGTTGCGCCCCATACCTCTAGCATTGAGCTTGGCTCAACACAGGTTACAAAACTTTGGCTGTTGCTCTGTTTCAAGAACGAGCAAAACGTTGCCAGGTGCTCTTTATCTAACTCAGCAGGGAGGTCATCGATCAAGTAGATACAGGAGTGACCTCGGGTAGCCTCGTAGAGCTGACCCTGCGCAAGTTTAAGTGCACTAACGACCAATTTCTTCTGGCCTCGTGATAAGTGCTCAGCGGCACTGCGACTTCCAACCTTGAATTTAAGGTCAGCACGCTGTGGCCCAAGGGAGGTAAATCCCTGACGCATATCACGTTCAAAACTCTCATTTAACAGAGTCTGTAGATCCTGATCTTTGTCCCAACCCGGGCTAAAACGTAGATCCGTAACGACCTCTCGAACCAACTGCTCAGCAATGCCTGTAAAGTGCGGTAAAAGGGCATCAACATAAGCGCTTCGAAGCTCTGTAAGTCGTTCTGCGTGAAGGATAAATTCTCTATCCCAAACCTCGCGTAACGACCGATCAATATTACCACGTTTTAGCAGTGAATTCCTTTGTTTTAACGCTCTTTGAAAGCCTCTCCAGACGGAAATAAACCCCGTAGAATGGTGAAATCCACCCCAATCGATAAATTGTCGTCTAACAGACGGTGAACCGTCTAAAAGTGTGAAACTTTCAGAGTCGATCACCTGCATCGGGACTAAGCCAGCAAGGGCCGTTAAGTCGATCTCTTCACCTCTGAAACGGGCACGCACATCGCCCTGCTGGGTTCGTTCAACACCTAGACCACCGGAATCAGATTCACCCTCAATCTTCGCAAAACAGGTCAGTTGTTGTTGGCCCTCAGAGATGACATATCGGCTCTGGTGCGTTCTGAATGAGCGGGCCACAGACAAGAAGTGAAGACCTTCCAGAATACTGGTTTTGCCGCTGCCGTTTTGACCGTGAATGATGTTGATATCCGCTGACGCATCAAAGGCCAGGGATTGAATGGATCGAAGATTAGAGAGTTGTAGTCGCTTGATGCGCATAAACAGAAAAGGCCGCCCTAGGGACGGCCTCTATTGAAGCGTTAATTACATGCGCATTGGCATGATGACGTAGGTTGAGTTTGGATCATCGAAGCCTTGAATCAGCGCACTGCTGTTTGCATCAGCTAAGGTGAAACGAACCACATCGGAACCAAGAATAGAGAGTACATCGAGCAGATAGTTAACGTTGAAACCGATATCGATCGAAGGACCTTCGTACTCAACAGCTACAGTCTCTTCTGCCTCTTCCTGCTCTGGGTTATTTGCCGTCACTTTAAGGTAGCCATCGCTGAGCGTCAGACGCACACCTCGATATTTCTCGTTCGATAGAATCGCAATACGCTGGAATACCTGACGCAGCTCTTGGCGATCACCAAGAACGACCTTGTCACCGTTTTTAGGGATCACTCGTTGGTAGTCAGGGAACTTGCCATCAACCAGCTTCGACGTGAAGGTGTAGTCACCGACATTGGCACGAATGTGTGATGCACCAATAACCAGTGTAACCGGTGAGTCACCACCTTGGAGTAATCGAGCTAGCTCAAGAATACCTTTACGAGGCACGATGATCTGATGCGCACCACCCGCTGGCACATCCGCTGCAGAAGCCGAAGTAGCCAGACGGTGACCATCGGTCGCAACCGAACGAAGTGAGTCTTCACTTACTTCCAGTAGCATGCCATTTAGGTAATAACGGACATCCTGTTGCGCCATAGAGAAGCCTGTCTTTTCGATCAACTGACGCAGTTCTGACTGTGGCAAGCTTAACTCGAAGGCTTGTGGGCTATCTTCAACATTCGGGAATTCAGACGCCGCCAAGGTTGTTAGTGAGAACTTAGAACGACCCGACTTGATGATCATCTTCTGACCACTCAACTCCATCTCGATACGAGCGTCATCAGAGAGCGATTTACAGATATCCATCAGCTTGCGTGCTGGAACGGTCACTGAACCTGGTTGTGCCGGCTCTTGAAGCTGCACGCGCCCTACCAACTCGACTTCGAGATCGGTACCGGTTAGTGAGAGTTGATCACCCTCAGCCACCATCAGAATGTTCGAGAGCACAGGCAGTGTCTGTCTGCGTTCAACCACGCCGGCAACAAGCTGTAGTGGTTTAATCAAAGCCTCACGAGTGATGACGAATCTCATGCGTATTCCTATCTCAGTCTGTCAGTTAGGTCGTCAAATGACGAAGCAGGTTTTTGTAATCTTCTGCGATCTCAGCATTGCTGTCACGCAACTCTTTAATTTTTCGTGTCGCGTGCAAGACCGTGGTGTGATCTCGACCGCCAAATGCGTTGCCTATCTCTGGTAGGCTGTGGTTAGTAAGCTCCTTAGACAAAGACATAGCAACTTGTCTTGGACGAGCGACTGAGCGACTGCGGCGTTTTGAGTGAAGATCGGCTACACGGATCTTATAGTACTCAGACACCACTCGCTGAATGTTATCAATACTAACCTGTTTGTCCTGTAATGCCAGTAGATCCTTCAGCGACTCTTTGACAAAGGTCGTGGTGATCGGACTACCAGTGAAGTGAGCGTTCGCTATAACTCGCTTCAAAGCACCTTCTAACTCTCGGACATTACTACGAATCTTCTGTGCAAGGAAGAAGGCGGCATCATCTGGAAGCTTAATTCGCGCTTCGTGCGCCTTTTTCATAAGAATAGCGACGCGCGTCTCAAGTTCTGGCGGCTCAATAGCCACGGTTAGACCCCAACCAAAACGAGACTTCAAGCGCTCTTCCATGCCACCGATCTCTTTAGGATAGCGATCACTGGTCAAGATCATCTGCTGGCCACCTTCAAGTAGCGCATTAAAGGTGTGGAAGAACTCCTCTTGCGAGCGATCCTTGTTGGCAAAGAACTGAATGTCATCGATCAACAGTGCATCGACCGAGCGGTAGTAGCGCTTAAAGTCATTAATCGCATTCAGCTGAAGTGCTTTAACCATATCGGCTACGAAGCGCTCTGAGTGCAGGTAGACAATCTTAGCGTTGGGATTACGCTTAAGCATTTCTGCACCCACAGCATGCATCAAGTGAGTTTTACCTAAGCCGACACCACCATAAATAAAGAGTGGGTTGTAACCACCACCCGGGTTATCGGCCACCTGTTGAGCCGCAGCAGAGGCTAGCTGGTTTGATTTACCTTGAACAAAGGATTCGAACGTAAAGCTGGGGTTTAAACTGGTCTGATGGCGCAAACCACCCTCGACCTGCACCGTTCGCTCCATCACCTCTGGCTGAACCTCAAGCTCAGGCTGAATAATATCAGTAGAAGGGGCAACAATAGAGGTCGACGTGAATTCAGCTTGGGACTCTTGAGCCTCAACACGCATTGGCTTTGCTCGAGCCACTTCTGGTCGAGTACGAGTGACGGGTGAGGCAACGGACCCTGCTATGCTTATTTCGATAAGTGGCGCAGATTCACCACTCAAGCGTTCAACGACATCTTGAAAGCGGGTAACGAACTTATCCGCGACCCAATCCTTTACGAAACGGTTTGGGGCCAGTAGAACAATGTGCGACTCGGTCTCTAGATCCAAACGCAATGGGCGAACCCAAGTGTTGTACTGCTGTGACGGCAGTTCATCTTTTAGCGTTTCTAGGCATTGTTGCCATAGATCTTGAAACATTTGTTGAGTCCCAGTGGGTTTTTAGAAGTATGGTTGAATCTTATCCCCAATGGGTGCAATTATCCACAGAATTTTCAGATAAATAGCGGCAAGGTTTTTAAATCAATAGGTTACAAGCCCTCACAACCTTTGACCTATATCCGACTTTTTCCAGAACTTAACAACTAAATGACAGCTTTTTCATAAGTTATAAACAGACTTATTCACAAAAAACTGACAATCAACGTAAAAACAGGCACAAAAAAGGCTGCCGAAGCAGCCTTTTCAACGTAGATAGTATTACTCAGCCCATGGGTCCGACGCGTCAGCGCCCCATGGGTCGTCACCACCACCCATACCATCGATAGTGATCTCTATCGTATCCAGATCAACATCCAAAGGTGCATCAAGATTGTAGGTCACTATCTCTGGGAAGATGATGATCAACGCCAGTGATGTCAGCATAATCAGGATGAATGGAATAGCCCCTCGGTAGATCTCCATGGTCTTCATGCCATGTACCAAACGACCGGTAATCTCATCCTTGTAATCGCTCTTTGGAGCCACACTTCGCAGGTAGAAGAGTGCAAAGCCAAAGGGAGGTGTTAAGAACGACATCGACATGTTCAATCCAACCACGACGAGGAACCACACCATGTTGATGTCCATGTTTGCCGCAACCGGGCCAATTAGTGGCATCAAGATGAATGCTATCTCGAAGAAGTCGATAAAGAAGCCGAGTACGAATACCAATAAGCTGACAAATAGAACAAAGCCAAGCTCACCACCAGGGATAAAGCTAAACAGGTGCTCAATCCATAGGTCACCGTTTACTGCTCGGAAGGATAGAGCAAAGATAGATGAACCAACCAAAATAAACATGACGAAGGTCGACAGTTTGGCCGTTGAGTCCAGAGCCCCTTTGATAACCTCCAGCGTCAGACGACGACGGATGATCGAGAGCAATAGAGCCCCCACAGCACCCATTGCCCCACCCTCGGTCGGTGTTGCCCAACCAACGAAGATGGTTCCCAATACCAAGAAGATCAAAATGATCGGTGGCAGCATCGCGGTCAGAACCGACACCATCAGCTTGGTGCCCTGAAGAGTACGCGCCTCTGCTGGCAGTGGTGGAACCATCGCCGGTTTGAAGATCGACAATGCGAACATGTATAGAAGTAAGAAGCTCACAACCATTGCCGCCGGTAGCATAGCACCCATGTAAGCATCTTTAACTGACAGTGAAAGCACATCGGCCAGTACGATCAACACCAGTGAAGGTGGGATGATCTGTGCCAGCGAGCCGGCACTGGTCAGAAGACCCGCCGCTGTCGGGTAGTGATAACGGTATCGCATCATAACCGGCAAGGAGATAAGGCCCATTGAAATCACCGATGCTGCCACAACACCCGTCGTTGCCGCGAGGAGCGCACCGACAAGAATGACAGCATAACCAAGACCACCCGGTACTCGCCCAAACAACTGCCCTGCCGATTCAAGCAAGTCCTCTGCCATGCCTGAGCGTTGCAGGATAATCCCCATGAAGGTGAAGAACGGAATCGCCAGCAAAGTGTCGTTCTGCATAATGCCGTAGATACGTTCAGGTATTGCCTGAAGCAGCACCCAATCCAATAGACCAAGCTCATGACCAATGATCGCAAACAGAATGCCGTTAGCTGCCAAACTAAACGCAACTGGGAAGCCCGATAGAAGGAAGATGATCAGAGTGCCGAACATAATCGGCGCGATGTTATCCGCTAGAAATTCCATTTACGCCGTCTCCTGCTCGTCGTCCATGTTTACGTGACCACCTTTACTCAGCGGATCTTCGATATAGCCTTTTAGAAAAGCCCAGCGCTTAATCAATTCGCTGAATGCTTGAATGAATAACAAACCAAAACCGAGAGGAATCATTGCACGCACTGGCCAACGCAGCAGGCCACCCGCATTTTGACTCACCTCTTGGTTAGCATAGGTCTCTAAAAGATTGGGAATGGATTGTAGGCAGATGTAGAGGCTGACCGGCATCACACAGAAGAGCAGACCAATAACGTCAATCCAGTTGCGGGCTCTTGGTGAGATGCGCTGACTCACCACATCGATGCGTACGTGCTCATTTAGTTTAAGCACATAGCCCGCTGCCGCCGTAAACACAGCAGCGTACAGGTACCACTGCAACTCCAGCATTGCATTAGACGCGATACTGAACAGATAACGAGTTGTTGCGTTACCTGCACTGACCAATACCGCTGCAAGAATTAACCATTTAATGTAGTTGCCAACCCAGCCATTGATTGCATCAATGCCCGCTGAGAATTTCAGTAAAGCTTTCATTCCTTAAACACGCTCTCTGATCTATTTGTCATAGCCTCGCAGTGTGACCGGTTTTCAAGTGTGGTACAAGAAGAGGTTGCAACTGGTCATACCAGAACAAACGATAGATATAGACTTAAGTCTTAATTTCAGATCGAAAAGCCTATTAAATGGCCATGTTTGAGCCATCAAAGAGAAATTTAAGGGTTAACTGGTCCTACCAGATCACCTGATTAGTTAGACCAAAGTAGCAGGTTGATTCAGGCAAATAATTAATACTCTTGCATGGTGGCTGGTTATAGCTAGTATTAGCTGTGTCCTAACTAACAATAAACGCCGAAAAGGCAAACACAAGGAAATATCATGAAACGTAGAGATCTGTTTAAAGGTGCTGTACTAGCAGCAGCCGTTTCAGCAGCAACTGCAGCTTCAGCTGCTGAGCTTCCAGAACTTAACTGGCGCCTACAGTCGGCTGTACCTCCAGGTATCGGCTTCTACATGGGCGGTGTCTACTTCGCTGAAGAAGTAGAGAAGATGACCAACGGTAAATTCAAGATTCGTGTATTCCCTGCGGGCGAAATCGTAGGCACTATGCAGATCTTTGACGCAGTATCAGACGGTACGATCGAAGCAGGTCACACAGCGTCATACTACTACTTCGGTAAAAACCCAGCATTCGCTCTAGATACAACCGTTCCTTTCGGCCTTAACTACCGTCAGTTCCAAGCTTGGTACAACTTCGGTGGTGGCGGCGAAATGATCAAAGAGCTTTTCGCTAAATCGAACATCGTTCCATTCCCATCAGGTAACACGGGTGTACAGATGGGTGGTTGGTACAACAAAGAAGTTAAATCACTAGACGATCTTCAGGGTCTGAAGATGCGTATCGGTGGTATGGGCGGTAAGATCATCGAGAAGCTAGGCGTTGTGCCTCAGTCTATCCCGGGTGGCGATATCTTCCCATCACTAGAGAAAGGCACTATCGATGCAGCTGAATGGGTTGGTCCATTCGATGACATGAAGATGGGCTTCAACAAGGTTGCTAAGTACTACTACACTCCAGGTTGGTGGGAAGCGGCTCCAAACCTTTCTGTCTACATCAACAAAGAGAAGTTCGACGCTCTACCAGTTGAGTACCAGAACATTGTTGCAGCAGCAGCTGAGCGTGCAAACGTTAAGACAACTGCCTTCTACGATGCGAAGAACCCAGAAGCACTTAAGACTATCCTAGCGGGTGGTACTAAGATGAAGGTCTTCCCGAAAGACGTAATGGATGCTGCTTGGGAAGCTGCACAGGAAACTTACAAAGAGCTTTCTGCTGAACACCCAGACTTCAAACGCATCTACGACAGCATGGCTGCGTTCCAGAAAGACCAGAACCAGTGGATGTCTGTTTCAGAAGGTCCTCTAGACGGCTACATGCAGCGTAAAATGCGCTAATAGCTCGTTTAGCTGATAAAAAACCAGCTCTCGGGCTGGTTTTTTTATGGATAGCAAACAAAAGGTTTGCAACTGCTTAGCGATTTCTATAGAATTTTGCGTCTCGATTTTTAGGCAGATGTCCATACAACATCTGTGACGTATAAATGACTTGTAATAGGACAAGGCAATGAAAAGAACATTTCAACCAAGCGTACTAAAGCGTAAGCGCAACCACGGTTTCCGTGCTCGTATGGCTACTAAAAACGGTCGTAAAGTGCTTGCTCGTCGTCGTTCACGCGGCCGCGCTAGCTTGTCTGCATAATTAAGCGGACTTGCTGAATGCCAAATGGCTGAGTTCGAATACCCTCGCCAGTTAAGACTTTTAACTGGCGGTGATTTCAAAAGGGTATTCGACAAAGCCGATTTTAAGGTCAGTGATACTCATCTACTGATTCTTGCCCGCCACTCCCAATCTGATCATCCCCGCATCGGATTCGTTTTTTCCAAAAAAAATATTCGCAGAGCCGTGAATCGAAACCGCGTTCGTCGTATCATTCGCGAGTCTTTTCGTTTTAACCAGCATCAGCTCCCTAATGTCGACATTGTTGTTTTATCTCGACGTGGTATTGATGAGCTGGAAAACGAGCAATTACATGCGCTCATAGCGAAAAGTTGGAAACGTTTAAACAAGCAGGCTTTAAAAGCCCAAACCTCAAATAAAGGTAATGGTTAATTCGCCATGGATATACAGCGAGTCATTCTACTCGGCGCACTCGGTCTAATCTCATACATGCTGGTTCTCCAGTGGAATGCTGATTACAACACTCCCGTCGCAGCACAACAAACTCAAACTGAATCAGTTTCAGCGTACCAGCCAGCCGCAGGTAACGACCTGCCAAGCGCAGCGCCAGCAGCTGAAGCTGATCTACCAACCGCAGGTGCAGCAACGTCCACACTGGCTGCAGCAACAGGTGATCTGGTCAGTGTAACCACTGATAAGTTCGGCATTCTGATCGATCCACGTGGCGGTGACATCATTGAAGTCAAACTGCTCGATCATAAAGCGACGTTGGAAGGCGAAGATCCATTGGTTCTGCTTGAGCAGAACGCTAACCGTACCTACGTAGCCCAATCAGGTTTAGTCGGTCCTAATGGCCCAGATGCGTCTAAAGAGGGTCGTCCACTCTACTCAGTTGCTGAAGCTAGTTACGACATGGGCAGTGCCGATACACTGGCTGTAGATCTGAACCTAGTCGATAACGGCGTAGCCATTACTAAGCGATTCACCTTCACACGCGGTAGCAACGCCATTGCGATGGACTACCTGATTGCCAACAACAGTGACTCAAACTGGCAAGCGACTCTGTTCGGTCAACTTAAGCGTGATCGCAGTGCTGATCCTTCAGAAACAACCGATATGGGTATGCAGTCTTACCTAGGCCCTGTGTTCTCAACTCAAGAGAACAACTACAACAAAGTCAGCTTCGATGATATCGACGACGGCCGTTACAGCGAGAAGAGCCAAGACGGTTGGGTTGCAATGATTCAGCACTACTTCATGAGTGCTTGGATCCCTAATCCAGGTCAGGAGTACACCTACCAGGCCCGTCAGCTTAACGGTAACTACATTGCTGGATTCTTAGCACCCTCTGCTGTTGTTGCTCCAGGTCAGACAGGCCAGATCTCGGCAACGCTGTATGCGGGTCCTAAAGATACTGATCAGCTGGAGAAGATCGCTCCGAACCTAGATCTTACGATTGACTTCGGTATTCTCTTCTTCATCGCTTCACCGATCTACATGGTTCTTAAGTGGCTCTACTCGATCGTTGGTAACTACGGTCTTGCCATCATCTGTGTCACGATTTTGGTGAAAGCTGCCCTATTCCACTTGAATGCTAAAGCGTTCAAATCGATGGCAAAAATGCGCAAGTTCGGTCCAGAGATGGCTCGTCTTAAAGAGCTCTACGGTGATGATCGTCAGAAGATGTCTCAGGAGATGATGAAGCTCTACTCGAAAGAGAAGATCAACCCTCTCGGTGGCTGTCTTCCTATCGTTGCTCAGATGCCGATCTTCATCGCACTTTACTGGGTATTGATGGAAGCGGTTGAAATCCGTCACGCGCCGTTCATTGGTTACATCCAAGACCTGTCGCAGATGGACCCTTACTTCATCATGCCTATCTTGATGGGTGCGACCATGTTCATTCAGCAGCTGCTGAACCCAACGCCTCCAGATCCAATGCAGGCGAAGATCATGAAGATGCTTCCAATCGTCTTCACCTTCTTCTTCCTATGGTTCCCAGCGGGTCTGGTTCTATACTGGTTGGTGAACAACGTCCTATCAATTGCACAGCAGTATGTAATCAACAAACAGATCGAAGCGGGTGATTCTAAATAAGCAACTTGCAGCTTAAATCCCCACGCGACACACTAGGGGACCTGCGAATAAGACCCGCATCGCCTCTGCGGGAGTCTGAAACAGCCTAGAGCGCGAAAGACAACGTAGGGAATGACTAGTCCTTTTCAAGTTGTCTGACAAAGCTCTTGGCTGTTTCAGGCCCAGCCCCTTGGGGCTGACAGGGCAAGTCAATCTTTTCGTTAGCGATTTTCGCCGGGCAACCAGCCCGCCTGTAATCGCTGCCTCAATCTCGAATTGCCTTGTCAGCCAGAGGCGTGTGGGACTTGTTCGCAGGTTCCCTAGGGCTCTTCGGAGCCCTTTTTATTGATTGGAGAAAGACTTCAGATGATCAGCAGCAGTAAAGATACGATCGTTGCACAAGCAACCGCCACTGGCCAAGGGGGCGTCGGGATTGTTCGTCTTTCAGGGCCTAAGTCTGCTGAAATTTTAGAGGCATTTATCGGGTTTAAAGCCAAACCCCGTTACGCTCACTACACCCCTTTTCATGAAACTGATCAACAGATCGACGAAGGCATCGCCCTGCTTTTTCCTGGACCCAATAGCTTCACCGGTGAAGATGTTGCCGAACTTCAATGTCATGGTGGTCCCGTTGTCATCGATCTCATCATTCGCCGCGCCATTGAGCTAGGTGCTCGCATGGCTAGACCAGGTGAATTCTCAGAACGAGCATTTTTAAACGATAAGCTCGATCTCACTCAAGCTGAAGCCATTGCTGATCTGATTGAAAGCTCTTCAGAACAGGCAGCTCGCTGTGCGTTAAAATCACTGCAAGGCGCTTTTTCGCGTGAAGTTGATCAATTGGTCGATCAGCTAACCAACCTGCGCATCTATGTAGAAGCAGCCATCGACTTCCCTGATGAAGAGATCGACTTTTTAAGCGACGGCAAAGTGCGTGGTGATCTGGTCAACATTATTGAGCAACTCAATCAGGTTCAGAGCCAAGCGCAGCAAGGCAGTTTAATGAGAGAGGGTATGACTGTCGTGATTGCTGGCCGTCCTAATGCCGGAAAATCGAGTCTGCTCAATGCGCTATCGGGGCGTGATTCAGCAATTGTCACCGACATTGAGGGGACAACACGAGATGTCTTGAGAGAGCAGATACACATTGATGGCATGCCACTGCACATTATCGACACCGCTGGCTTACGTGATGCACCTGATCGAGTCGAACAGATCGGTATTGATCGCGCTTGGCAGGAGATCAAAACGGCTGATCGTATCTTAATGCTCGTGGATGCTAGCCACTCAGAGACAACGGATCCACAAACGCTGTGGCCTGAGATGGTCGAAAAACTCAACGGTGATCTGAGCCATGTCACCTTAGTTCGCAATAAAATCGACCTAACAGACGAGAGTACTAGTCTTGAACAACAGGGTGAAAACACACTGATTAGACTCTCAGCCAAAGATGAGCAAGGCATTGATCTGCTTCGGGAGCATCTAAAGTCCATTATGGGCTATCAAGGCAATGCTGAAGGCGCTTTTATGGCGCGTAGACGCCATATGGAGGCTCTAGAACAGGCACAGGAGCTATTAAACACCGGTCTTTGGCAGTTAGATACCCAAGGTGCTGGTGAACTTCTGGCGGAAGATCTGAGGCAGACACAGCAGGTGTTAGGTGAAATAACCGGTAAAGTTTCAGCGGATGACCTGCTTGGAAAGATTTTCGGCTCTTTCTGTATCGGTAAATAGTTTTCCACAATCCAAAAATAGAGTTACTCACAGATAAAAGGCGAATGCTGAGCATCTGTTGTGGATATATTCAATAGTTATCCAAAGAATAGCTCACAAAACGCGGTAATAATTCTTCGATTGTGGAAAAACTGTCAGACTAACCCCGAGTAATTGGACGATTAAACTGTGAATAAAATAAATTGTGTATAACTAGCCTACTTATACACAACCCACACACAACAAATGTTCAAGCTATTCGCGCTTTATAAGCGGGTTATAATTTCTACAAACTACTGTTTTTATTGATTTTTAATCAGTTAATAACAGAAATCAGCCTACTTAAATAATATTAAAAATAATAAACTCTCTTTATATATTTATTTTATTTTTTATTTATCTACTCTCACTCTACAAACAGCAGGTTGGCTATTTTTTAACCATTTCTTCAATGGCAATCCCTAGGTATAATCCGCGCCATATTTCTGTCTAGGTTTGAAAAGGCAGCTAAGAGGTAGAGAGTGGATTATCCAGATCGTTATGACGTGTTGATTATTGGTGGCGGTCACGCTGGCACTGAAGCGGCATTAGCATCAGCACGTAAAGGGGCTAAAACCCTGCTATTGACTCACAATATTGAGACACTGGGTCAAATGTCATGTAACCCGGCCATCGGTGGTATTGGTAAGAGTCATCTTGTTAAAGAGATTGATGCACTGGATGGTGCGATGGCTCGTGCTACCGATAAGGGCGGTATTCAGTTTAGAACGCTTAATGCACGCAAAGGTCCCGCTGTGCGTGCCACACGTGCACAAGCGGATCGTATTCTTTACAAAGCAGCCATCCGTTCTATTCTTGAAAACCAACCTAACCTCGATATCTTTCAGCAGGCGGTCGATGATCTCATCGTAGAAAATGATGAAGTTCGCGGTGCTGTGACCCAAGCTGGCATTCGTTTCTTTGCAAACAGCGTTGTCTTAACAGCAGGTACCTTCCTTGGCGGTTTGATTCACATTGGTATGCAAAATTATCAGGGTGGTCGTGCCGGTGATCCGCCTTCATTACGACTCGCAGAGCGTTTACGTGAGTATCCTCTTCGCGTTGACCGTCTCAAAACGGGTACACCGCCACGAATTGACGCACGCAGTGTCGATTTCTCAGTGATGCAAGAACAACCTGGTGATACACCAACGCCTATCATGTCGTTTATGGGCCAGGCGAGTGACCAACCAGAACAGATCAGTTGTTACATCACGCATACCAATGAGCGGACACACGAGATTATTCGAAATAACCTTGATCGCTCGCCGATGTACTCTGGGATTATTGAAGGGATAGGACCGCGTTACTGCCCTTCCATTGAAGATAAGATTCACCGCTTTGCGGACAAAGACTCCCACCAGGTTTTCGTTGAGCCGGAAGGGTTAACCACGCACGAGCTCTACCCAAATGGTGTCTCAACCAGTTTGCCATTTGATGTGCAGCTTGAGGTCATCCGTTCAATGCGCGGTTTTGAAAACGCTCATATCACACGTCCGGGTTATGCCATCGAATACGATTATTTCAATCCTCAGGATTTGAAACACACACTTGAGACCAAAGTGATCTCTGGTCTCTACTTTGCCGGTCAAATCAATGGCACAACAGGCTACGAAGAGGCGGGCGCACAAGGGTTGTTGGCCGGTATGAATGCCGCTGCTCGTGCACTGGATCAGGATCAGTGGTATCCGCGTCGTGACGAAGCCTACATCGGTGTCTTGGTTGATGATTTGATTACGCACGGCACATCAGAGCCTTACCGTATGTTCACCTCCCGTGCTGAATACCGTTTGGTGTTGCGCGAAGATAACGCGGATATTCGTTTGACCGAGATAGGTCGCAAACTGGGTGTCGTTGGTGATGATCGCTGGACCGCCTTCTCGACTAAACGCGATCAGATTGATTGTGAAATGGCACGGCTCTCATCGACTTGGATTCAACCAAAGTCAGCAGAAGCGGCTGCATTGGAACCCAAGCTGAGTTCACCGTTGGCACGTGAGTACAACCTTGCTGATCTGGTAAAGCGTCCTGAACTTAGCTATGCCGATATCAAATCCATTAAACCTTCTGAGGTTGAGATTGAGGCGGCGGCTGAAGAGCAGATTGAGATCTCGATCAAGTACGCCGGTTATATTGATCGTCAGAAGCAAGAGATTGATCAGATGCGTCGTCAAGAGAATACCTCTTTGCCTGAGGACTTCGATTATGATGCCGTTGGTGGTCTCTCAAACGAATTAAAATCTAAGCTAGAGCATGTCCGCCCGGTGACTATTGCTCAGGCTTCAAGGATTCAGGGCATGACGCCAGCGGCTATCTCGCTGTTATTGGTTCATTTGAAGAAACTTCAGCTTCAAGCTAAGGCGGCCAGTTAATGGATTACAATCCAAAAAACGATTTAGAGTCAGGTCTAAGTCGGTTAAACCTGTCTGTATCTGAATTACAGGTTGAGCAGCTGTTGGCCTACTTAGCGTTGTTACAGAAATGGAACAAAACCTACAATCTGACGGCGATACGCGATCCAAAACAGATGCTGATAAAACATATTTTGGACAGTGTCGCGATTGCGCCCTACGTAGAAAAAACCGACCTTATCGACGTCGGTAGTGGTGCTGGGTTACCTGGAATTCCTATGGCCATTCTTAATCCTGATATGCCAGTTGTTACTCTGGACAGCAACGGTAAAAAAACTCGGTTTCAGCATCAGGTAAAAGTTGAGTTGAATCTATCGAATTTAGAGGTGGTTCATGGTCGGGTTGAGGCGTTTGCGGGACGTACGTTCCAACAAGTTACCTCTAGGGCCTTTGCTTCTATCAAAGATATGGTAACGTTAAGTGCTGAGCTATTAGCGGATCAGGGTCTGTTTCTTGCGATGAAGGGCCGTTATCCTGATCAAGAGTTGGCAGATCTGCCAAATCAGTACCATTTAATCGAGAGTTACCCCCTTCAAGTGCCCGGTCTTGATGAAGAGCGACACCTGTTGAAAATTGGGAGAGTGTAAGTTGGCCAAGATTTTAACGGTCACCAATCAGAAAGGTGGGGTTGGTAAAACCACCACCAGCGTGAACTTAGCGGCATCACTGGCTGCTATGCACAAGCGCGTTCTGCTTATCGATCTAGATCCTCAGGGTAATGCGACCATGGGCTCTGGTGTTGATAAGCATGATCTTACACTCTCGGTCTATGAGCTATTAACCGATCAAGCGAGCGCCAAAGAGTCGATCATCACCAATTTAGAAGTAGGCTACGATGTTTTAGGGGCCAATGGCGACCTAACGGCGGCAGAAGTTGAACTTCTGCAGATGACACGTAGAGAGTTTCGTCTGAAGATGGCGCTCGATGCTGTGGCTGACCAATACGATTTCATTCTGATCGATAACCCACCTTCGCTGAGTTTGCTAACGGTGAATGCACTGGCTAGCTCTGACGGGGTTATTATCCCTATGCAGTGTGAATACTATGCTCTCGAAGGGATCAGTGCACTGGTGGGCACCATCGATAAGATCCATGAACGTCTAAACCCTCGACTGAAGATTGAGGGTATTTTACGCACCATGTTCGATCCACGCATGAGTTTGACCAAGGATGTCTCTGATCACCTCTTAGAGTACTTTGGTGATCAGGTTTACCGTACGGTTATTCCACGTAATGTCCGTTTAGCAGAGGCCCCCAGCCACGGTCTTCCGGCGATCATGTACGATAAAAATTCTCGAGGTGCGATTGCTTACCTAGCACTGGCGGGTGAACTGGTTCGTCGTACCGACAAAGAGCAAGCCCAAGCGGTTTCTTAAGGAGTTGAAATGAGCACAAAACGTCGTGGATTGGGTCGTGGTTTAGACGCCCTACTTTCCGGTTCTGCACCGACTGTCGCGAACGACCAATCGAGTGACTCTACGCAACTCACTGAACTGGCGGTTGAGCGCCTAAGTCGTGGTCGTTACCAACCCCGCCGTGATATGGAGCCTCAAGCGCTTGAAGAGCTAGCCGCTTCGATTAAAGCGCAAGGCATTATGCAGCCGATTGTGGTGCGTCCCATCGGTGGTGATAATTTTGAAATCATCGCGGGTGAGCGTCGCTGGCGTGCAGCCCAGATGGCTGGTTTGGAGCGTGTGCCTGTTGTCATTCGAGATGTTCCTGATGAAGCGGCCATTGCGATGGCACTCATCGAAAACATTCAACGTGAAAACCTAAACCCGATCGAAGAGGCCATAGCCTTGCAGCGCCTTCAGCAGGAGTTTGAACTGTCACAGCAAGAAGTGGCTGATGCCGTTGGTAAATCGCGTACCGCCGTTGCCAACCTTCTGCGTCTTCTTAACCTGACCGACGAAGTCAAACGTATGTTGGAGCATGGAGACCTTGAGATGGGTCATGCGCGTGCGTTACTGCCTCTCACAGAAGCGTTACAGATCGATGCCGGTCGAGAGGTTGTGGCTAAAGGCTTATCGGTTCGTCAAACTGAGTTGTTGGTGCGCACTTTGCAAAATCCAACGGAGCCTAAAGCGAAGCCAGAGCTTACCAGCAAGCATGAGCGTATCGTTGAAGATCTGACTCGACTGCTATCTACCAAAGTGACACTGAGCGAAAACGCAAAGGGTCAGGGTAAGATTGTGATCAGCTACAATGATGCTAAAGAACTCAAAGCGATCGTTAAACAACTTCGCGATTAACCCGAACAAGACCTTAGTCATAGTTAGACTACTCTGTGCTTGATGCTTATTCCCTTTTCACCTACAATTGCGCCCGCATTAGCTGGGATAAACGCACTACTTTTGGGCAAAGATGATGAATCCAAACCTCATTGGTAAGCGTTCTGATAGGGCGAAAGCTCGATATTTCACCGTTTTGAAATATCAGTCAGGCATCCTGTTAGTGCTAAGTGCAGTCGCTGTTTTTATCGATTTTGTAGCAGCGTACTCAATGCTTATAGGTGGTTTAATCTACTTGATTCCCAACGCCTATTTCGCAAACAAGCACTTTAACAAGCAGACACAGGGGTCTGCACAAGGGACACTCGCAGAGTTGTATGCGAGTCAAATATGGAAAATGGCATTGATGGCCATCAGTTTTTCACTGGCGTTTGTGCTGGTAAAACCCATCAGTGTTTTTTCCTTATTTGCGATGTTGATTCTGCTTCAGGTCAGTAATCTGATCATGCAGTTCGGCGTTAAAACGGATTCTTAACCTTCGATAAAGAGAGAAACTGAGAATGGCATCTGGAACAGTTACCTCCTCAGAGTATATTGCTCACCACTTAACCAACCTTACCTTTGGTAACCACCCTGTTAACGGTCTTGGCTTTGCGCACAGTGCGCAAGAAGCTGCTGAGATGGGCTTCTGGGCGATCAACGTAGACACAATGTTCTGGTCGATTGCTCTTGGTCTAGCGTTCGTGTGGTTCTTCCGTAAGGTGGCTAAAAGTGCGACAAGTGATGTACCTGGCGGCGCTCAAAACTTTGTAGAAACCATCATCGAGTTCATCGATGACAACGTGAAGAGTATCTTCCACTACAAAAATGCACTCATCGCTCCATTGGCGTTGACCATCTTTGTATGGATCTTCCTAATGAACACCATGGACTTGGTTCCCGTTGACTGGATTCCATTCCTAGCAGCAGAGATGGGTATCCACTTCATGAAAGTGGTTCCAACGACTGACGTAAACGCGACCGCGGGTATGGCGTTGAGCGTCTTTGCACTTATTCTTTACTACAGCATCAAGCAGAAAGGTCTTGGCGGGTTCCTAGCAGAGCTTAGCTTCCAGCCTTTAGGCAAATGGTTGCTGCCATTCAACCTCTTCCTAGAAGTGGTTGGTCTACTGGCTAAGCCAGTATCATTAGCACTACGTCTTTTCGGTAACATGTACGCAGGTGAGATGATCTTCATCCTGATTGCACTGCTGCCGTTCTGGGCTCAATGGATCCTGTCGGTTCCATGGGCAATTTTCCACATTCTAGTTATTACGCTTCAGGCGTTTATCTTCATGGTCCTAACAATCGTCTACTTGGCGATGGCCCACGAAGATCACTAAGCGGAATAACAAGAGTTTACTAACTGTAATAACCTTAAATTAACTAAATCGGAGAAAAACGATGGAAATGGCATTGCTGTACATTGCTGGTGCACTGATGATGGGTCTAGGCGCTGTAGGCGCTGCGGTCGGTATCGGCGTTCTAGGTGGCAAATTCCTTGAAGGTGCTGCTCGTCAGCCAGAACTGATCCCACTACTACGTACTCAGTTCTTCATCGTAATGGGTCTTGTCGACGCTGTTCCTATGATCGGTGTTGGTCTTGGTCTATACGTACTGTTCGCTGTTGCTGGCTAACAAGTAGTTTTTTAACTAGATACCCCATGGGTTTCACTACTTTTAATCAGACAACCGCGAGGATAATGGCGTGAATATCAATCTCACCATCATTGGTCAGGCTATCGCGTTCTTCATCTTCGTCGTATTTTGTATGAAATACGTATGGCCACCACTAACAAGTGCACTGGCTGAGCGTAAGAAGAAGATTGCAGATGGTCTTGATGCGGCAGAACGCGCTGAGCGCGATCTGAAGCTAGCTCAAGAGAAAGCGACAGATAATCTGCGCGAATCTAAAGAGCAAGCAGCTGCCATCATTGAACAGGCCAACAAGCGGGCTAACCAGATTGTTGACGAAGCTAAAGAGCAAGCGCGCGAAGAAGCTAATCGCGTTAAAGCTGCTGCTGAAGCGGAAATCGAACAAGAGATCAACCAAGCGAAGGAAGCTCTTCGTGCACAGGTTGCAGCACTAGCACTAGCTGGCGCTGAAAAAATTCTGGAAGCCTCTGTTGACGAGAAAGCACACGCACAGTTAGTTGAAAAACTAGCTGCGGAGCTTTAAGCGAGGTTTACGATGGCTGAACTCAATACAGTCGCTCGGCCCTACACAAAAGCTGCATTTGAATATGCAGCTAGCAAGGGCAGCCTCGATCAGTGGGCTAACATGCTGTCAATCGCTGCCTCTTGTGTAGCGGATGCGACAGTAGCCCAGGTGCTGGCAAACCCAGCCCTAACGTCTGAGCAGAAAGCTGGGACGCTGAATGGCCTTTTAGAAGGCGACATCGACCAAGCGGGCCAAAACTTTATGGCTCTATTGGCAGAAAATCAGCGCTTGGCTCTGTTGCCAGAGATCGCTGCACAGTTCAAAAAGCTGAAGTCAGCTCAGGAAGCTTCAATTGAAGTGGATCTGACAACTGCCTTCGATCTTGCTGATGAACAGCAGCAGAAATTGGCTAAGGCGCTTAGCACCAAGTTGGGTCGTGAAGTAGCAGTCACTGCACAGGTAGACAAGTCTATCCTAGGCGGTGTAATTGTTCGTACAGACGACCTTGTGATCGACGGTTCGGTTCGTGCTCGACTTGCGAAACTGGCCGAAGCGATGAATTCCTGAGAATGAGGAATAGAAATGCAGCAACTGAATCCATCTGAGATCAGCGAGATTCTCAAGAAGCGCATCGAGTCACTTGATGTGTCTTCAGAAGCCCGTAACGAGGGCACAATCGTTAGCGTATCCGATGGTATCATCCTGATCCACGGTCTAGCTGACGTAATGTACGGCGAAATGATCGAGTTCCCTGGTGGCGTCTACGGTATGGCGCTTAACCTTGAGCGTGACTCTGTCGGTGCCGTAGTTCTTGGTGATTACCAAGGTCTTAAAGAAGGCATGACGGCTAAATGTACTGGCCGTATCCTTGAAGTACCAGTAGGTCCTGAGCTACTTGGTCGCGTTGTAGACGCACTAGGTAACCCAATCGACGGTAAAGGTGCTATCGACGCAAAAATCACAGACGCAGTAGAGAAGGTAGCGCCAGGCGTTATCGCTCGTCAGTCTGTTGACCAGCCAGTTCAGACTGGTCTGAAAGCGATCGATGCAATGGTACCAATCGGCCGTGGTCAGCGTGAGTTGATCATCGGTGACCGTCAGATCGGTAAGTCGGCAATTGCGATCGACGCGATCATCAACCAGAAAGGTACTGGTATCAAATGTATCTACGTAGCAGTGGGCCAGAAACAGTCTACTATCGCTAACGTAGTACGTAAGCTTGAAGAGCACGGCGCAATGGATCACACGATCGTTGTAGCAGCGGGTGCAGCAGATCCTGCAGCAATGCAGTTCCTAGCTCCATACGCAGGCTGTGCAATGGGTGAGTACTTCCGTGACCGCGGTGAAGACGCACTGATTATCTACGATGACCTAACTAAACAAGCTTGGGCTTACCGTCAGATTTCACTTCTTCTTCGTCGTCCACCAGGTCGTGAAGCATACCCAGGTGACGTATTCTACCTACACTCACGCCTACTAGAGCGTGCAGCGCGTGTTAACGCTGACTACGTAGAAGAGTTCACTAAAGGTGAAGTTAAAGGACAAACAGGTTCATTGACTGCTCTACCTGTAATCGAGACTCAGGGTGGCGACGTTTCGGCGTTCGTACCAACCAACGTTATCTCGATCACAGACGGTCAGATCTTCCTTGAAACTGGTATGTTTAACTCAGGTATTCGTCCTGCGATCAACGCAGGTCTGTCAGTATCACGTGTAGGTGGTGCGGCTCAGACTAAAGTCATCAAGAAATTGGGTGGCGGTGTACGTCTAGCACTTGCACAGTACCGTGAATTGGCAGCGTTCTCGCAGTTTGCTTCAGACCTTGACGAAGCGACTCGTGCACAACTAGAGCACGGTCAGCGCGTTACAGAACTGATGAAGCAGAAGCAGTACTCTCCAATGTCTGTCGCTGAGATGGGCTTGAGCTTGTACGCTGCGAACGAAGGCTTCCTGAGCGACGTAGAATTGAACAAAATCGGTGCATTCGAAGCTGCATTGGTTGCATACTTCAACTCGGAGCATGCTGACCTGATGGCTAAAGTGAATGAATCAGGCGATTACAATGACGAAATCGCTGCTGGATTCAAAGCTGGCATCGAGAAGTTCAAATCTACCCAGACTTGGTAAGCGCTCGAGTTATGAGCAGAACGGCTGAACAGACTCTGTTCAGCCGATACTAAGTCAAGGAATAGAGGCGGATTTATGGCAGTCGGAAAAGAGATTAAGACGCAGATCGCGAGTATCGGTAGCACACGTAAGATTACCAGCGCCATGGAAATGGTTGCTGCATCTAAGATGCGCCGTGCCCAAGATCGCATGGAGTCTTCTCGTCCATACGCACGCAGTATCCGTGGTGTGATTCAGCACTTAGCGAAAGCTAACCCTGAATACAAACACCTTTACATGCAGAACAACGACCTGAAACGAGTAGGTTTCATTGTTGTCGGTTCTGATCGCGGACTCTGTGGTGGCCTGAACGTTAACTTGTTCAAGGCTGCTATTGGCAAAATGAAGGAGTTCAATTCACAGAATGTCGAGATCGATTTCTGTGCAATTGGTGGTAAAGCAGTTAGCTTCTTCCGTAACTACGGCGGTAACGTTAAGGCAGCAACAAGCGGCCTAGGCGATGCACCAGAGTTGGAAGCGCTAATCGGTTCAGTAAAAGTGATGCTTGATAGCTTCAACGAAGGCAAACTTGACCGTCTATACGTGGTATCGAACGAGTTCGTTAACACCATGACGCAAAAGCCGACTATTGAACAGCTTCTGCCCCTTCAGGCTGAAGAAGACGACGACACTCTCAACCACCACTGGGATTACATCTACGAGCCAGATGCTCGTGATCTACTAACAGGTCTTTTGACTCGTTACGTTGAATCAATGGTGTACCAAGCAGTTGTTGAGAATAACGCCTGTGAACAGGCAGCGCGTATGTTGGCAATGAAGAATGCAACCGACAACGCCGGCAACCTAATCGACGAGCTTCAGTTGATCTACAACAAAGCGCGTCAGGCAGCGATTACACAGGAAATTTCTGAAATCGTAAGTGGTGCTGCTGCTGTTTAAAGCAGTTAACAGGCTAATAAGTTAAGAGGATCCGAACATGAGTAGCGGACGTATTGTTCAGATTATCGGTGCAGTCGTTGACGTGGAATTCCCACGTGAAGATGTACCGAAGGTTTATGACGCACTAAACGTCACTAAAACCAACCTGACACTAGAAGTTCAGCAACAGCTGGGTGACGGTGTCGTACGTACTATCGCAATGGGTCAGACTGAAGGTGCAAGCCGTGGTCTGGACGTTGTAAACACTGGTGCTCCAGTATCTGTACCTGTAGGTACAGCGACCCTAGGTCGTATCATGGACGTACTAGGTAACCCAATCGATGAGTGTGGCCCGATCGGTGAAGAGGAGCGTTACCCAATTCACCGTAAAGCACCTTCTTACGCAGACCAAGCAGCGACTAACGAACTGCTTGAGACAGGCATCAAGGTAATCGACCTTGTTTGTCCTTTCGCTAAGGGTGGTAAGATCGGTCTGTTCGGTGGTGCCGGCGTAGGTAAAACCGTAAACATGATGGAGTTGATCAACAACATCGCAACTCAGCACTCTGGTCTATCTGTATTCGCAGGTGTAGGTGAGCGTACTCGTGAGGGTAACGACTTCTACCACGAAATGCAGGAAGCAGGCGTAGTAAACGTTGAGCAGTTCGACAAGTCGAAAGTAGCGATGGTTTACGGTCAGATGAACGAGCCACCAGGTAACCGTCTACGTGTAGCGTTGACTGGTCTTACAATGGCTGAGAAGTTCCGTGACGAAGGTCGTGACGTACTTCTATTCGTCGACAACATCTACCGTTACACACTTGCGGGTACAGAGGTATCAGCACTGCTAGGTCGTATGCCTTCAGCGGTAGGTTACCAGCCAACTCTTGCAGAAGAGATGGGTGTACTTCAGGAGCGTATCACGTCGACTAAGACTGGTTCGATCACTTCTATCCAGGCGGTATACGTACCAGCGGATGACTTGACTGACCCATCACCAGCGACAACCTTCTCGCACCTTGACGCAACAGTCGTACTGTCTCGTCAGATCGCAGAGCTAGGTATCTACCCAGCGGTAGACCCACTAGACTCTACTTCTCGTCAGCTTGATCCGCTAGTAATCGGTTCTGAGCACTACGAGACTGCACGTGAAGTGCAGGGTGTCCTACAGCGCTACAAAGAGCTTAAAGACATCATCGCGATCCTAGGTATGGACGAACTTTCTGAAGAAGATAAGCAGACGGTAGCACGCGCTCGTAAGATCCAGCGTTTCCTATCTCAGCCATTCTTCGTAGCAGAAGTCTTCACTGGTGCACCAGGTAAATATGTCTCTCTTAAAGACACTATCAGTGGCTTTAAAGGCATCCTGAACGGTGAATACGACTCTCTACCAGAGCAGGCGTTCTACATGGTTGGCGGCATCGACGAAGCAGTCGAAAAAGCCAAAGGCATGTAATCCCTTAAGCGGAACCTGAAGAGGTAATTGAAATGGCTATGACTGTTCATTGTGACATCGTAAGTGCTGAGGAAGAGATCTTCTCTGGCCTTATCGAATTCGTCTCTGTGAGAGGTAGCCTGGGTGAGCTGGGTATCTACCCAGGTCACACTCCGCTTTTGTCGGAAATCAAACCAGGCCCTGTCGAGCTTCGCAAGCAGGGCGGTGAAGAGGATATCTTCTACGTATCTGGTGGCTTCCTAGAGGTTCAACCACACAAGATTACTGTGTTGGCTGATACTGCACTTCGTGCGGGTGACCTTGATGAAGCAACCGCTGTAGAAGCACAGAAGCATGCTGAACAAGCAATGGCTGACAAGCAGGGTGAGTTCGAATACTCACGTGCTGCGACTCAGCTTGCTGAAGCAGCTGCACAGCTTCGTACCCTCGATGCAATTCGCCGCAAACTCGGCAAATAAGATCTACACGATCAAAAAAGGCAGCTTCGGCTGCCTTTTTTTGTGCTTTGAAAAAGCACCGTGTCTGACCTTTAGTCTGACACGACTCAGGAGTTACGCTACAGTCTCTGGTAGACGCTGACAAAGCCGATGACAGGCTGAAAGCCTGTCACGGTCACTCCGTAGCTGGTTTAGTACACAGTGACAGGCATTCAGCCTGTCATCTGCACTCATAAGCTACCTCTCATCTGAACTAAAACACATACGCTGGCGTACACAACGACATCTGCTTTATTTTTCAGAGGTTTAGATGTCACAAAAGCTAGCACACGCCGGCCTGTCAGAAGAGGCGATTTCGCGAGTCATTGAGATGGCTTGGGAAGATCGCACACCCTTTGAAGCGATTGAGGGGTTGTACAGCTTGTCAGAGCCACAAGTGATCAAGTTGATGCAGCGTGAGATGAAGCCCAGTTCGTTTCGTATGTGGCGTGAACGGGTCTCTGGTCGCAACACTAAACATCTTAAAAAGCGTCCAGAGGGGATTGATCGCGGCTACTGCTCTCGCCAGTACAAGATGGTCAGTAAGCCTAAGCGCTAAAGCAGGCGCCAGAGTGTATCAAATATGATCTTCTGCGCGGCCGCTACTTCACTTGAATCGATAACCACCGCAGTTGGGTAGTTATCAGACGCTAAAGAGATGATGGCAATTTTTGGTGGATAGATCGCTATATAAGCGGCGTCTACTGGCCCCTCGGTTTTGATCCATTTACGTTCTGATAGATCAGCACTTTCACCCCCATCCCCAATCGCGATAACCCGTACCTTGATCTTTCGAGCAACACGCTGTGCTGTGAAGTTCGGGAAGGGACGGTAGAGATGCTTTCGAATCGGTTTTGATGAGAAGACAGAGTAGATCGGTTCAGGGTTTGAGCTAACACTGTTAAGGATATCTCTGAGTACCTGCTCAATCCCCTCGTCACCCTCATACCACTGAACATTGGCTGCGCTAAAATCAGGCGAGAGTTGATGCAGCTCGGGTATGACACGACGCTTTAACTCTTCAACAGCGAGATCTAAGCGTTTACGGCGTTCTTCAGCCAGTTCTACCAACACTTCAGGCTCACGTGCTGTGAAGATGCGGCGCTTACCTTTTGGCAGATAGCTGACCACACCTAACGCCTGCATCTGCTTCAGTGCTTCATAGGTTGTGCCGCGATTGACCCCTGCACGCTCAGCAATGGTACGAATCGAACTGGGGCCAAGCGCTAGCAGGGCCTTGTAGATTGAGACGTCACGGTCGCTAAGACCGATCTCTAAAAACAGCGAATTATCCATATTTGTCAATTTTTTTATGACATTTAACCTTGCAGCAGTGTGCACTTAGGTTAAAGTATCGTCAAGTGGATAAATTTTGTTTTTGGAAACACCCGTTAATGTCGATAGATGTAGTCATTCTTGCGGCCGGTCAAGGCAGCCGTATGAAATCTAAACTCCCTAAAGTCCTTCACACTTTGGCAGGAAAATCGCTGGTAAAGCACGTCATTGATCAAGCGAGTCAGTTAAACAACAGCGCGATGCATATTGTGGTTGGCCATGGTGCGGATCAGGTTAAAGAGGCGTTGTCCGATCTATCTTGCCAATTTTATACACAGGCTGAGCAGCTAGGCACGGGCCATGCCGTTGCACAGGCCTCAGCGGGTCTTCGTGCAGGCGGTGTTACGCTAGTGCTTTACGGCGATGTGCCATTAACACCGGCGAGTGTGCTAGAGCAGATGGTACAGGTCGCTCAAACGGGTAAAGTGTCGCTTCTGACCGTTAACCTAGACGATCCGACGGGATACGGCCGTATTCTTCGAAGTGCGGTTAACGATGTTGTGGGTATAGTGGAACAGAAGGATGCCAATGAAGAGCAATTGGCGATCACTGAAGTGAACACTGGCATTATGGCGATGCCAACCGATCATCTAAACGAATGGTTGCCGCAACTCTCTTCCGATAACGCACAGGGTGAGTACTACCTAACTGATTTGATCGCAATGGCGGCGGAGTCGGGTGTAACGGTTCAGGCACTTCATCCTACATCTGAGTTCGAAGTACAGGGTGTGAATAATCGTCGACAACTCGCTGAATTAGAGCGTTGGTATCAACTTCAGCAGGCCAATGCTGCGATGGATGCTGGTGTTACCTTGGCTGATCCAGCTCGATTCGATGTGCGAGGGCAACTGACGGTAGGGCAAGATAGCCACATTGACGTTAACTTCGTTGCAGAAGGCGAGGTACGCATTGGCTCAAACGTTTTGATTGGGCCCAATTGCAGCGTTAAAAATTCGATTATCGGTGACGGTGTAGAGATTCTTGCGAACACCCACATTGATGGTGCTGTTATTGCCGATGCTTGTCAGTTGGGCCCCTTTGCTCGTATCCGTCCTGGCTCACAACTTGCTGCTGGAGTTAAAGTCGGCAACTTTGTTGAGACGAAGAAAGCTCTGGTTGGTCAAGGGTCTAAATTGAACCATCTCTCTTACATTGGCGATGCACAGATTGGTGAAGAGGTAAATGTTGGTGCTGGCACCATTACCTGTAATTACGACGGTGTGAACAAATCCCTGACCGAGATTGGCGATCGTGCATTTATTGGTTCAAACAGTTCATTGGTCGCACCCGTGCAAGTGGGAGCAGGAGCAACCATCGGTGCAGGCTCCACCATTACCAGTAAAGTGGAAGAGGATCAGCTCTCCGTTGCACGTGGTAAGCAGATAAATATTTCGGGCTGGAAACGCCCAATAAAGAAAGGTTAATCGTTATGTGCGGTATTGTAGGTGCAGTCTCTGAACGCCAGGTCAGCGGTATTCTATTAGAGGGTCTTAGTCGATTGGAGTATCGCGGCTATGACTCAGCGGGCATGGCCATTCATGATGGTCAATCTGTGAATCGTCTACGCCGTATTGGCAAAGTACAGGCTCTTAAGGATGCTCAAGAAGCGTCACCGATCACAGGTACACTTGGCATTGCGCATACGCGTTGGGCCACTCATGGTGTGCCTGCAGAGCACAACGCTCACCCGCACATGTCAGGAGATAGTGTTGCTGTTGTTCATAACGGTATCATCGAAAATTTCGAAGAGCTAAAAGCTGAATTGCTTGCTGATGGTTTTCAATTCTCATCTGAGACTGATACAGAAGTAATCGCTCACTTACTTGCTAAGCTTCTTAAATCAGAAGATTCACTTCTTGCAGCCTTGCCAAAAGTCATCGCCCGTCTTGAGGGTGCATTCGCCTTGGGCGTGGTACACAAGGATCTACCAGACCAGCTCTATACCGCACGCAAAGGCAGTCCGCTGGTTGTTGGTGTTGGCATTGGCGAAAACTTTATCGCATCCGATCAGCTTGCACTGCTTCCTGTTACAGACCGTTTCATGTTTCTTGAAGATGGCGATATTGGCTGCCTGACTCGTGATGAGATTCGTGTTTGGGATGCGACAGGTCAATCGGTTGAGAGAGCAGTGTCGCGTTACGAGCACTCAGCAAGTGCAGCTGAAAAAGGCGAATTTAAGCACTTTATGATGAAAGAGATCTATGAGCAGCCGACTGTAATGGCGGATGTGCTTGAAGGTCGTTTAACCGGAGATCGTCTTCTTGAGCAGTGCTTTGGTGCAGAGGCTGCAGAACTGTTTGATAACACTAAGCAGGTTTTAATTCTTGCCTGTGGTACTAGCTATCATGCCGGTATGGTGGCGCGTTACTGGATCGAAGAATTAGCTAATTTGCCATGTTCGGTAGAGGTGGCATCTGAGTTTCGTTACCGCAAAGCCGTTGTACCCGAAGGCACTCTATTGCTGACGATTTCTCAATCGGGTGAGACCGCTGACACCTTGGCCGCACTGCGTGATATTCAATCTCGAGTGGCGGGTTCATTAGCTATCTGTAACGTTCCTGGTAGCTCGCTGGTCCGTGAATCACAACTTTCTCTGATGACACAGGCAGGTCCAGAGATTGGCGTAGCGTCTACTAAAGCGTTCACGTCACAGCTTGTTGCTCTGATGCTGACAACGGTCGCGCTGGCCCGCCGACAGGGGCTGACCGATGAGAAAGAGGCCTACATCATCCACTCACTGCGCCAACTACCTGGTTTACTTGAGCAAGTGATTGGCTTGGATGATCAGATTCAGAAGATGTCAGAAGCGTTTGCTGAGAAGCACCACTCGCTCTTCCTAGGTCGAGGCGCGCTCTATCCAGTTGCAATGGAAGGCGCACTTAAGCTCAAAGAGATCTCTTACATTCATGCTGAAGCCTACCCTGCCGGTGAGCTAAAGCATGGTCCACTGGCTCTGGTCGACAAAGAGATGCCGGTCATTGCCGTTGCCCCGCGTAACGACATGCTGGATAAGCTGAAAGCGAATCTTCAAGAAGTTCGAGCGCGTGGCGGTGAGCTATTTGTCTTCGCGGAAGAAGGTACTATCCAAGAGGAAGAGGGTATTCATGTCATTGAACTGCCCGTTGTCGATTTCTGGTTAGAACCGCTGGTTTACACCATTCCTCTTCAGCTACTCTCTTATCATGTAGCTGTTCTAAAAGGCACCGATGTCGACCAACCCCGCAACCTTGCGAAATCAGTAACCGTAGAGTAGCAAACTACCTTGGGGCTAACCGCCCCATGGCAATCAAACCACCCACAACGATGATGGCGCCGCCAAGTAGCGTCATCAGTGTGGGTACCTCGCCCAGTAGAATTAATGCAGCCAGAGTGGCAAAGAGTAGCAGCGTGTAGTTAAACGGCTGCAGGGTGCTCGCATCTGCATAGTCCATCGCTTTAATGTAAAAAAGCTGGGAGCCAATATTCATAATGGCTAATGCGATTAGCAGTGCACTCTGCTCTGTCGATGGCTGAATCCACTGAAACAGGCCAAATGGCAGCGCCAGCACCAAACCTACTAGCCCCATGTAGAGGGTGTGTGTTTTGAATCCATCTCTGCCACTCAGGTATTTGGTTAGAATCGAGAAACTGGCTAATGCAATGGCGCCACTCAGCGGCATCAGTAACTCGATCGAGATACCGGCACTGCTCGGCTGAATGATAATCATCGCACCGGTAAGACCGATCAAAACCGCTATCACCCTTCTTCTCGTCAGTTCCTCTTTCAGGATAAATCGCGCCATAACCAACGTAATCAGGGGAAAAAGCGCGACGATCGCGTGTACCTTTGCCACCAACATCAGCGTGAATGACAGGTTAATAAAGATTATCTCGGTAATCGACAGCGCCGCACGACCCAGCTGCAGCATCGGCTGTGCCGATTTAAGTCCCACAACAGATTGCCGCAACCCTCCGGCAAGCATGACGGCAAACAGGGTAAAAAACAGGTATCGCACCAGTAACAACTGACTTAGGGGCAAACCCCCTACTAGCAGGTGTTTAGTGATGATGTCCTGAATAGCAAACGACAACATGGACGCTAAACAGAACAGAATACCGATGGTTGATGGTTGCATGATGGGCTTTGATACCTAGGGGATAATCTACTGAAGAGTTATAGCAAATCACCCCCTTGCCTGTCTTGAGTTAACGATACTATTAACTCATTAGCAGTGCTGCATTTCCCCCTGAAGCGGTGGTGTCTTCGCAAATATGTTGCTCTTTACGGTGGTAAACCGAGTGCCCTTTAGACTTGAGAAGTGGAATGATCGCCCCCTCCCTTTGACTGAGAGTAATACGAATCTGCTTACATAACGCTTCGTGAGCGCTAACAGATACGCCTGCCAAGTCTGCAAGCTCAGTTAACAGTCCTGGATCCAGATCGCCGGCCAAACAGATAATGGGTAGATCTTTCATGATGTCACTGTCAGGACTCTTTTTGGTTAGCAGTAGCGTTGGGTTGCCGGTTGATGCACTTGCAATGGCTTGCTGCCAAGCTTGCTCGTCGCCAGCGACTAACCAATAACCTCTAGCTGATGTGAATAGCTGATTATCTTCACCCGTAACACTAGGGCATTGTGTTAGAAGTTCACGAGCAAGAGGTTTAAATTGAGATCGCAGAGTCTGCCATGCTGATTGCACCTGTTCTGCTGATAGCAGGTCTAAGGGGTTAGGTTGATACTGACTCTCAATTGTCTCCGGTTGTGTTAGATTGACGAGATAGTTTGGCCCACCCGCTTTAGGTCCGGTCCCTGACATACCTTCCCCGCCAAAAGGCTGAGACTCGACTATAGCCCCAATCTGGTTGCGGTTGATGTAGCAGTTCCCCACGTTGAGTTCAGCACAGAGCCGCTCAGTTCTGTTCTGTATGCGTGAATGCATTGCGAAGGTTAGGCCATATCCACGCGCGTTAATATCGTTGACCACATCATCAAGTTGATCCGCATTGTATGGAGCAATATGTAAAATCGGGCCAAAGCGCTCGAAGTCCAAATCATGGATACCATCAACTTCAAGCAAGGTTGGTGTAACAAAATGACCGTCGAGCTCTTGAGTTTTAGTTTGATACACAATTCTTGAGCGTTGTTCTTCAATATAAGTATTCAACGCTTGCGCAGCTTTAGCATCAATAACAGGACCCACATCGCACTTCAGTTCGCTTGGATCGCCCACCTTTAACAGCGCCATGGCGCCGGTGATCATCTCGAGGATCTGCGGGTAAACCTCTCGCTGGACGTAGAGCATACGCAGCGCTGAACAGCGCTGGCCGGCGCTCTGGAAGGCTGATGCCATAACCGCTTTAACCACTTGTTCTGGTAGCGCAGATGCATCGGCAATCATCGCATTCAGGCCGCCAGTTTCAGCGACCAGCAGAGTATCTGGCGCAGCGTTATGCGCAAGTGCCTTCTCAATACGTTTCGCTGTGGCTGTCGAGCCGGTAAAGATCACTGCGTTCACGTCTGGGTGTGAGACCAGTGCATTACCCTGTTGTGCGCCTGTGCCGAACACAAGTTGTACTAGGTCAGTTGGCATGCCCGCTTCTTTCCAGAGTTCTATCGCTTTGCGAGCGACTAAACTGGTCTGTTCGGCCGGTTTAGCCAACACTGCATTGCCGGCACCAACAGAAGCCGCAATTTGACCGGTAAAGATCGCCAGCGGGAAGTTCCAAGGTGAGATGCAGACAGCCACACCTCGTGCCTCAGTTTGTTGATCAAGTCCGTCGCTCTCATCGGCGTAATAACGCAGAAAGTCGACCGCTTCACGAATTTCATTGATTGCATCAGCAAGAGTCTTTCCTGCTTCTCTGGCCAGTAGAGCGAGTAACTCAGGAGTGTCGCGTTCATAAAGATCTGCGATCTGTCGCAAGAGTTTTCCTTTGAGTGGCTTGTCTGCCCAAGCCGTTTGGGCAACCTTGGCCTGATTGAACAGCTGATCGACTGAGCTCAGATCAGTCGTTTGATAGTGCCCCAATAGCTCTTGCGAGTAAGGCTCTACAACAGGGACGTCACCTGTCTCGCCCCAAATTGTCTGCATAAAGAGTGAGCGGCTTGCTAAAAGCGCATCGACTTCTGCCTGTTCGCCAAGGTCAAAACCGCGAGAGTTACTCCTATCAGTGAATATTGCGCTGCCGGGTGTTACCGCTTGCTCGATGAGTTTCTGATGCACCGGACTCGCAACGACCTGCTGTGGCGGGATAGCCTCGTCAGCAAGCTGGCTAACAAATGAGGAGTTGGCTCCATTTTCAAGCAGACGACGCACTAGGTAGGCGAGTAGATCTTTATGCGTTCCAACGGGCGCATAGATACGACAACCTGTCTGGTGCTTCTCCAAGAGCTCTTGATGCAGCGCCTCTCCCATGCCATGAAGACGTTGCATTTCGAATGCAATGCCGGCCTCTTTGGCCCAGTTGAGTACACAGGCTGCTGTCTGGGCATTGTGAGTAGCAAATTGTGGGTAGATGCGGTCGCCGTAACGCACCAGTTTGCGCGCACAGGCGAGGTAGCTGACATCGGTGTGATGCTTTGCGGTGAACACCGGGAAATGGTCCAGCCCTTGCTCCTGCGCAAGTTTGATTTCGGTATCCCAGTAGGCACCTTTAACCAAACGCACCATCAGTTTGCGATTGCTCTGATCTGCCCAAGCGTAGAGTTGATCCAGTACCGAATAAGCTTTGCGGTTGTAAGCTTGCACAACAATACCCAGACCATCCCAACCGGAAAGCTCAGGCGCTTCAATCAGGTTGCGAATGATATCGAGCGATATCTCAAGGCGTGCGCACTCTTCAGCATCAATATTGAGGCCAATATTGTGCTCCTTAGCAAGTGAGCAGAGTGACAGCATGCGCTCACTTAATTGGGTAACTGCCTCGTCCTCATTGAATAGCTCGTAACGCGGATGCAGCGCCGACAACTTTACTGAGATGCCTGGATTCTTTTCGATCTGGGTTGATTTCGACTGCTCGATCAGTGCTAGCAGGGCGTTGCGGTATGAATTGAAATAGCGATCGGCGTCGGCCTGAGTATAAGCCGCCTCACCCAGCATATCGTAAGAGAAAGTGTAACCTTGGAACTCAAGTTTGCCGGCGCGCTCTTGGGCGCTTTTAATGCTTTCACCTAGGACGAAGGCACGACCCATCAGCCGCATACCTGCACCCACTCCGATTCGCATCGCGGCGAGTATTGCGCTGCGAAGGGGTTTCATCTTGAGGCTAGCGCTGCCCAGTTGCAGTCCCATGCTGGCGCCGCGAACAAGTGCACTGGTCTGCGCCGTTTTAACGGACCAGTCGCGGTTAGCGAGCTTATCAATAATCAGTTCGTTAGCCGTCTGTTTGTCCGGTACGCGTTGGTAGGCCTCAGCCAAAGTCATCAACGATAGTCCCTCTTGCGTGTCTAAAGGATAAGCACGAAGGAATTGCTCAAGGATAGACGGCTTAAAATTGTTACGAATCGCAGTGACTAGGTTGCTCGCCACTGTCTGGAGGTCAGGCGTGACCCACTGCAGAAGTTGCTCTTTCTCGATGAGCTGTTGCAGTTGATCTAATTCTGATTGGTCGCAATAGGGTATCTGGATGTGTGTGTTTTGAGCGTTCATGTTTAGCCCCTCTAAATTGATAATGCAATTATAGATTTAGACTTATAGGGCTTCTGTCTATTTTTATAGGTATATATAGACTTTAAAACTTATTATTCGCTTTAATTTAGATAACTAATAGTTAAATAATTTTATTGGTAGGCGATATGACTAATGTGTCTTTAGATAATTATGATTTGGCGATATTAAAAACCTTAGAGCAAAACGGGCGGATAACGGTCACTGAGTTGGCTGATAGAGTGGGATTATCTAAAACCCCCTGCCAAATTCGAATGAAGCGGCTAGAAAGCAATGGAGTGATACGTGGCTATACCGTAATCATGGATTACGGACTGCTCGATACTAATCATATTGCCTTTGTGCAGGTTAAGCTCAGTGACACCAGGGCTGCTGCTCTTGCTTCATTTAATGATGCAGTTGGCGCTGTGTCTGAAATAGAGGAGTGCCATATGATGGCTGCAGACTTTGATTACATCCTTAAAGTGCGTACACGCGATATCGCGAGCTATCGAGAGGTTCTGGGTGAAACTATTTCAGAGCTACCCTATGTCTCTAGTACCTCTACCTTTGTCTGTATGGAGGCTGTTAAAGAGCATGGCCAAGTCTTTGATGGTTAGCAAATCACCTAAATTTCTCTAATTTCTAGGAAAATTGATTTTTATAATATGAATAAAAAGAATATTTTCCAGTTTCTGTTCAATAAATAGGCAAAATCACCCATCAGGTCTGTTCTATAATTGATTAACCATCAATTGATCAGATGGTCTGACCAATACGTAACTGAAATCTGTTGTCTGAATGGTCAACATTCGATAATGTTAATGCGTTGCCAGTTGAAAAACTGCAGACACTGATCGCTACTACTTAATCGATAAAGTGGTGTGATGTTTCATTATAAGGAGAAGAGAATGAAAAAATTAGCATTGGCTGTAGCTGCAGCTTCAATGATCGCGGGTGCGGCGCAAGCTGGCAGCCACATGCCAAGCGAAGTTCGTCTTGGTGTTGCTCTAGGCTTTACAGGTCCTGCTGAATCACTTGCTGCTGATATGGCTGCAGGTGCAGAGATGGCTATGAAAGAAGTTGCTGATAGCGGCAAGCTTCTTGGTGGTGCTAAGGTTACTCCAGTTCGTGCTGACTCAACCTGTGTTGATGCTTCTGCTGCCGCTGCAGCCGCTGAGCGTCTAATCTCAGCTGAGAAAGTGGATGCGATTGTGGGTGCTCTTTGTTCTGGTGCAACGATCTCAATCCTACAGAACGTAGCGATGCCAAACGGTGTTCTTCTGTTCTCTCCTTCAGCGACTTCACCAGCGCTTTCAACTCTTGAAGATAACGGTTACTTCTTCCGTGCATCACCATCTGATGCTCGTCAGGGTCAAGTAATTGCTGAAATGCTTCAGGAGAAAGGTTACAAGTCGATCGCAATGACTTACACCAACAACGATTACGGTAAAGGCCTAGCGGACAGCATTCAGTCAAACTTCGAAGCGGCTGGCGGTAAAGTGACTATCAACACTCCACACGAAGATGGCAAAGGCGATTACGGTGCGGAAGTGGGTGCTCTTGCTCAGGCAGGTGGTGACATCCTAGTGGTTGCTGGTTACCTTGACCAAGGTGGTAAAGGCATCATTCAGTCATCTCTAGATGCGGGTGCATTTGATCACTTCTTCCTACCTGATGCGATGATCGGTGACAGCCTAACAGCTGCAATCGGTCCGGATCTAAACGGTTCAATCGGTACGGTTCCAGGTACTGACAGCCCTGGATCAGACTCTTACAAAGAGATGTTCACTGCGGCTACCGGTGCGGCACCTGGCCCATACTCTGACTACTCTTACGATGCAGCGGCTATGACGCTTCTAGCGATGCAGGCAGCAGGCACTAAAGATTCTAAAGTCGTTAAAGATCACGTCTTTGAAATCGCAAACGCTCCAGGCGAGAAAATCTACCCAGGTGAGCTAGCGAAAGGTCTTGAGATCCTAGCTAACGGCGGTCAGATTGACTACGTTGGTGCGACTGCGGTTGAGTTGATCGGCGGCGGTGAGTCAGCAGGTAGCTACCGTGAGATTCTGGTTAAAGACCAGCAGAACACAACTGTTCGTTACCGCTAAGCGATAGCGCATAAAACAGGCTCGGGGTTCACTGAATCTCGAGCCGTTTTTACATTTGAGCATTATGATTGTTGTAGAAAATCTCCATAAGCGCTTTGGCGGTGTTCATGCCGTGAATGACGCGTCCCTTCACATTAAGAAGGGCTCAATTACCGGTCTAATCGGTCCAAACGGTGCAGGTAAAACGACGCTGTTTAACGTGATCGCAGGCCACCACTCGCCCACTTCAGGTCGCATCACCCTTGATGGTGAAGACATTACCGGACTTAAGCCACATGAGCTGTTTGGTAAGGGTCTATTGCGCACCTTCCAGTTGGCTCACGAATTCTCTTCATTAACGGTTCGCGAAAACTTGATGATGGTACCACCTAATCAAGCTGGCGAAAGCTTAATGAATACCTGGTTCCGCAAAGATCTAGTGCGTGCTGACGAGCAGCGTGTGCGTGAGAAAGCGGACGAGGTGATCGATTTTCTAGAGATTGGTCACGTTGCAGATGAACTGGCTGGCAACCTGTCAGGTGGCCAGAAGAAGCTTCTGGAACTGGGTCGCACCATGATGGTGGATCCTAAAATTGTCTTCTTGGATGAGGTCGGTGCCGGTGTAAACCGTACGCTGCTCTACAAGATTGGCGATGCGATTAAAAAGCTGAATCAGGAGCGCGGTTACACATTCTGCCTGATTGAGCATGATATGGACTTCATAGCGCGTCTTTGTGACCCGGTTATCTGTATGGCGGAAGGTACTGTTTTAGCCGAGGGTACGGTTGATGAAGTTAAGAACAATGAGCAGGTGATCGAGGCTTACCTCGGTACCGGTTTGAAACATAAGCGGTAAGCGTACATGAGTTTTTTAATAGGTCAGAGTATGACCGGCGGCTACGGTGCTGCGGATATCCTCAAAGAGTGCACCATTGGTGTGGATCGAGGTGAGATCGCGGTTATCGTTGGCCCTAACGGTGCTGGCAAGTCGACAGCAATGAAGGCTACCTTTGGCATGTTGCCGTTGCGAGAAGGTCAGGTCATGTTTGATGGTGAAGACATTACCCACCTCAAACCTGAAGAACGCGTGGTTAAAGGGATGGGGTTTGTGCCTCAAACCCACAATGTATTCACCTCGATGACGGTTGAAGAGAATCTTGAGATGGGCGCCTTCATTCGTGAAGACGATATCTCCGATTCGATTGAACAGGTTTATGAACTCTTCCCCATTTTGAAAGAGAAGCGCCGCCAACCAGCCGGTGAGCTTTCAGGCGGTCAGCGCCAGCAAGTCGCGGTGGGTCGTGCCATGATGACGCAACCTAAGGTTCTGCTTCTGGATGAGCCAACAGCCGGTGTGTCACCCATTGTGATGGATGAGCTATTCGATCGAATCATAGAGATTGCTCGCACAGGTGTAGCGATTTTGATGGTTGAGCAGAATGCGAAACAGGCGCTAGAGATTGCCGATAAAGGCTACGTGTTGGTACAGGGTTCTAACCGATTCACAGATACAGGCGAAGCGTTGTTGGCTAACCCTGATGTTCGTCGCTCGTTCTTGGGGGGTTAATCGATGACTGACTTTATTAATGCCCTAATTGTTCTGGCGAACTTTATTCTTGTTCCTGCACTGACCTACGGCAGTCAGTTGGCGCTCGGTGCACTTGGTGTCACTCTGGTCTACGGTGTGTTGCGTTTCTCCAACTTCGCACACGGTGAAATGATGGCCTTTGGTACCATGATCACCATCTTTGGTACCTGGGGTTTACAGGCGCTGGGTGTCTCTATTGCACCGCTGCCAACGGCCCTGCTGGCGCTACCTTTGGGTATTGCCGGTGCTGTCGCACTCTCGTTGATCCTTGATAAAACCGTTTACAAATATCATCGCCAGCGCAAGGCGAGTCCGGTAATCTTCCTGATTGTCTCAATCGGTTTGATGTTCTTTATCGGTGGTCTGGTGCGATTCATTATCGGCCCTGGTGATCAGATCTTCTTTGACGGAACTCGTTTCATCTTCTCGGCGCGTGATTTCAAACGTGCGACGGGTCTTGATGAAGGTTTCGCACTTAAGATGACACAGGCGGTGACCATTATTACTGCGATTCTTGTGGTAGCAGCCATGTTCTGGTTCCTGAACAAAACACGTACCGGCAAATCGATGCGTGCTTTTTCAGACAACGAAAACCTAGCACTGCTGTCGGGCATCAACCCTGATCGTGTCGTGATGATTACCTGGATCCTTGTGGGTGCGCTAGCGACCATTGCCGGTACTCTGTATGGATTGGATAAGAGCTTTAAGCCATTCAGCTTTATGCAGCTGCTCCTACCAATCTTTGCCGCAGCGATTGTCGGTGGGGTTGGTAACCCGTTGGGTGCCATTGCGGGTGGTTACGTGATCGCTTTCTCGGAGATTGCTGTCACCTTCGCCTACAAGAAAGTCGTGACCTACTTGGGGCCTGATAGTTTCCAACCTGATTCGTTGGTTCAGCTGTTGGGCACCGATTACAAGATTGCGGTTTCATTCATCATCTTGGTTATCGTACTGATTGTGCGACCTACCGGTATCTTTAGTGGGAAGACCTTGTAATGAATCAGACATTTTTTAATCAATATCGCACTCCGATTCTCTACTCGGTGATGGCGCTTCTGCTTGTCATCGTCGGTGTGGGTCAGGGGTGGTCTGTCGCCTTTACCATTCTTAACCTCTGTTTGATCAGTGCCATCATGTCACTGGGTGTCAACATGCAGTGGGGTTATGCCGGTCTCTTTAACGTTGGTGTGATGGGCTTTGCAGCACTGGGTGGTTTGGCCGCGGTTCTGGTCTCTATGCCACCGGTTGAAGAGGCGCGTGCTGCGGGTGGTCAGGGCATTTTAGTCGGCCTGTTGATTCTAATTGCGACCATTTTCGTGTCGATCCTGGCGTGGAAACAGTTTGGGGCTAAGAGTAAGAAGACTGGCTATTGGATGCTGTTTGTCATCATATCTGTGGGTTATGCCCTGATGCGTCTATTCTTCCTCCCTTCCGTTGAAGCAATCGAAGCGGTTAACCCCTCAGTGACTGGATATCTTGGTGGCTTAGGTCTGCCAATCATCCTCTCTTGGCCTGTGGGTATGGTGTTTGCGGCCGGTGCGGCTTACGTCATTGGTAAAGTTGCTTTGGGGCTTCGCTCTGACTACCTAGCGATTGCAACGCTGGGTATTTCTGAGATCGTTCTCTACTTCATTAAGAATGAAGAGTGGCTGACACGCGGTGTTAAAAACGTCAACGGTCTACCTCGTCCGGTTCCTTATGAGGTGGATCTACAACAGGCAACTTGGTTCCAGCAATTTGCTGCAGACTGGGGTATGGAAGTGGCAGAGGCCTCGTCTCTATTCGTTAAAGTATGTTACGCAGGGCTGTTTATCGTTGTCATTGCGATCTTGATGTACTTATCTGAGACGGCACTTAAGTCACCTTGGGGTCGTATGATGCGCGCTATTCGTGACAACGAAGTGGCCGCTGCCGCAATGGGTAAGGATGTTGTTAAACGTCACCTGATGATCTTTGTGATTGGCTCAGCGGTTATTGGCCTTGCTGGTGCAATGCTAACGACTCTGGATGGTCAGTTTACACCGGTTGGTTACCAGCCATTGCGTTTCACCTTCCTCATTTGGGTCATGGTGATCATTGGTGGCTCGGGCAATAACTGGGGTGCAGTCTTGGGCGGTTTCTTCATCTGGTTCTTCTGGATCGAAGCGGAGCCGATTGGTCTTTGGTTAGTGGATACCCTAACCTCTTTCATGGAGCCAACTCACTGGCTACGTCTGCACTTGATGGACAGTGCCGCTCACATGCGTCTGATGACGGTCGGTATCGTGCTTCTGATTGCATTACGATATGCCCCAGAGGGATTAATCCCCGAGCGAACGGCTCGTAAGCACTGATTCATAGCACTACTATGAGTGGGGTTGGGCTTCTAGTCCGGCCCCATTTTCATTTTTGTGACCTATCTTTTCTCAACTAGCGTAGACTAGGGTAATAACTTCTATTACTTGTAGGTCAATTGTGCAGCAGAAACCAGAACACTTCGGCTTTTTCCTAATGCCCGGTTTCTCGATCATCTCCTTTGCGGCGACGATTGATCCGCTGCGTCTTGCGAACCAGTTAAGTGGTCAAACTCTTTATGAGTGGCACTTTTATGGTCCAGCCGATCAGACCGTTACCTGCTCGACAGGTATGCGTTTCCAACCCACACGTCGCATGAACGATACTGAATCGATTGATCGTATGTTGGTGGTTGGCGGTATCGGTGCTCAACAAGAGTCCGAAACCTACTTGAACGATTGGCTACAGAATTTGGTTCGCAATGGTATCAGTTTAGGTGCAACCTCGACGGGCTCTCTGTTATTGGCTGAAGCCGGTGTGTTAGAGGGTAAAACCTGTACGGTCCACTGGGAGGAGCGTGATCAGCTGACGGAGCTCTACCCAGATCTTAACGTCAGTGAAGAGCTTTATGAGATTGATGGCAACCTGATGACTTGTTCTGGTGGTTTGTCGGGTTTGGATATGATTCTTCAGCTGATTACGATTCGCCATGGTGAATCTTTAGCCCACCAAGTCGCTGAGCACTGTATTCACCCCAACATCCGTCCTGCTCATGATAAGCAGCGTATGAAGCTGCAGCTTCGCCAACACGGCAGTCACCCTCGCCTGACACAAGCGCTGGAGTTGATGCGTGAGCACATTCAACCGGTTCTAAGTTGTGAGCAGATCTCCGATCGAGTTGGGCTCTCAACCAGACAGTTGGAGCGACTGTTTAGACAGCACCTGAACTCATCACCGACAAACTACTACATGAGTTTGCGTCTTGAGTTTGCACGTCAGCAGTTGAAGTCGACTCGTCTTCCGATTCAAACGGTTGCGAAAAAAGCGGGATTTACATCCACTAGCTATTTTTCACGTTGTTACAAAAAGCAGTTTGGATTGACGCCAAGAGAGGCAAGAACGGGTGTGCACCGCATGATTGAACTGGGTGAAAAAGCGTAAAAGAGAGATCAAATTTCCAATAGGCTCTGCCTCGATCTCTCTTTTTATTGTGAGCGGTTGCGACTATTTTTCGTCGAACCAACTCTCTTCATTGAAATAGGTCGAGAGCTCTTGCTCTTCGCGACGCTGCTCTATGGCTCTGCGAGCATTAAGCAGTCGCTGTGATTGACACTTTTGCTCCTCCTGCGTCTTCTCCTCTTCGAAGCCCACAAGCAGATCAAAAATTTGAGTTTTTACTGGATCTAGTTCTTCTTCACGAATCAGCATAGGTCAACCTCCTAAGCAAACGTCCATGAACGGATCGCTCATGGCTACACTGTTCTAATATCTTTTTACTGAAAGCGTCTCAGTAATGCAACCGCGACGATTGTCGTAAAAAAGTGTTACGAAAAAGTGAAACGTAAAATGCGTTAGTCAGGTCGGCGCATCATCAGGCGACGATCGTTTTGACGAAGACTTCTAAGACTGCGTTTGATCGTCTTAAGATGCTCGACGGCATTAGGTCCCAACCGCATCGCAACTCCAACAGCTATTACGTCGATGACAACAAGGTGGACCACGCGAGATGACATCAGAGTACTTAGGTCTTTGTCCTCTTCTACGTCGATAAAGATCGGTATGGTTGCCAGTTCAGCTAGTGGGGTGTTGGCTGGGCAGAGCGTGATAACGGTTGCGCCAGTATCTCTAACAAGCTTAACACTGTGTAGAAGGTCCTTGGTGGTACCCGTTTGTGAAATGGCAACCACCACATCCCCTTCGCCAAGTGTGACGGCTGAGATGGTCTGCATGTGAGGATCTGAATAGGCGGCTGCAGAGATCTTAAGGCGGTAGAGTTTGTGTTGTGCATCGGCACAGACCGGCGCAGATGCACCCAGGCCATAGAACTCCACTCGACGCGCTGAAGCGATCGCCTGAATGGCCTCCTCTAGCGCTCGGTCATCTAACTGCTCTCGTGCTTCGACCAGATTACCCATCATGGAGTCAAAGATCTTCTGCTTAAACTCCAGAACGGTGTCGTCATGGTTCATTGAGAACTGTTCGAAGGTTGAGTTACTGGCCAGTGCTTGCGCTAAGGTCAGCTTAAAATCTTGGAAACCATCGTATTGAAGCGCTCGACAGAAACGAACCACCGTCGGCTCAGAGACCATCGCTTCAGATGCCAGATCAACAATACGCATATGAATGATGTCATTTGGCTGAGCTAGAACGTAATCAGCCACTTTCTGTTCTGATTTACGCAGCTTGGCTTTGGCATCGCTGATCTGTTTAAGAAGGTTAGCTGAGTTCACGCTAGGATCCATTTCTATAGAGTGTTGCGAGATAGTATATCAAGGCATACAAATCTTGCAGTAGCTTCGGTATCCTAATAATAGATATTAGGATTTGTTGGTTCATGCGATCTATATTTACCCTATTTTTTGTTCTTTTTAGCGCGACGGCTGTGGCAGCTCCTGATCCCGCTAAACTAGACCTTGCCTCTGTCAGTGTCATGATCAAAGACCTGGACACGCAAGAGGTGCTCTATGAGCGCAACGCCGATCGCGTTCAACCGATCGCGTCGTTGACGAAGTTGATGACAGGATTAGTAACTTTAGATGGCCGCCTTCCGATGAAGGAGCGGATCACGATTGAAGTGAATCAGATACCGGAGATGCGCAATGTTCACTCTCGCATTCGTGTTGGAAGTAATCTTCCGCGAGCAGATGTACTACACATCGCTTTGATGTCATCGGAAAACCGCGCAGCGGCCACTTTGGCTCACGCTTACCCTGGCGGTGCTAAGCAGTTCATCGATAATATGAACTGGACGGCACAGGGCTTGAGTATGACCAACACTCGATTCCAGGAGCCTACCGGGCTCTCTGAAAAGAACGTCTCTACTGCAAGTGATCTGATGCGTCTGCTGGAGGCCGTGAGTCTCTATCCAACTCTCTCCAAAGTAACGACCTCTTCCAAACGTGATGTGATCTTTAAACGGCCACGCACGGCCATGGCGTTTTTTAATACTAATACCTTGGTTAATAAAAAGAGTTGGTCCATTCAGATCAGTAAAACCGGTTATACCGATGATGCAGGCCGGTGTTTGGTTCTTAAAACACGCATCAAAGGTCGTAATTTAGGCATTGTCCTATTGGACTCCTACGGTAAACGCACCCACCTAGCCGATGCGCAACGCATCAAACGTTGGCTTGAAAAAGGCAGCAGTGGCAAGGTACCAAGAGGTGCTGCGAATTACCGTGATCAAAAATTAAAATCATTGATGACAGCATCGCGCTGATCCCAGAGGTAGCTATGGCTTATCGTGTCATTCCCGTCACACCTTTTGAACAGAACTGCACTCTCTTCTGGTGTCCAGAGACTAAAGAGGCGGCCGTTGTGGACCCAGGTGGCGATTTGCAAAAAATCATGGCGGCGATCGAAGAAGAGGGCGTGACGCTGACGAAGATTCTGCTGACTCACGGCCATATTGATCATGCCGGTGCATCAGCTACCCTAGCAAAATCGATGGATGTAAAGATCATTGGTCCTCAGCAAGCTGATCTGTTCTGGATCGAAGGGTTAGAGCAGCAGAGTCAGATGTTTGGTTTTCAGCAGGTGCAGGGCTTTGTGCCGGATCAGTGGCTCAATGATGGTGACACCGTTATGGTTGGTAATATCACACTGGATGTCATTCACTGTCCGGGTCATACCCCAGGGCATGTGGTGTTTGTTGATCGTAAGGCAAAAATTGCTCAGGTGGGTGATGTCCTGTTTAAAGGTTCGATTGGTCGTACCGACTTCCCACAGGGTGATCATGCAACGTTAATCAGCTCTATTAAAGAGAAGCTGTTTCCTCTTGGCGATGATATCCGCTTTATACCGGGGCACGGTCCTGAATCGACCTTTGGTGATGAGCGACTCACCAACCCCTTTGTGGCCGATCGCTGGGGCTAGTGATTCTTAGTGTTGTAGCTCGTTGATGAGGTCCATCACTTCAACGGGCAACCCCTTCTTCTGGGTAATGACGGCTTCTAGGGGTGTGGTGCTCACTGCACCTTTTGTTACCCCCACCATCACATCCGTTTTCCCTTCAAGCAGTGTATGAATGGCGCAGTTACCCAGCGTAGCAGCAAGCAGGCGGTCATGCGCTGTTGGCTTTCCACCACGCTGCAGATGACCTAAGACACAGACTCTAGGGTCTTCACCGAGCTGTCTCATCTCTTCAGAGAGTTGATTAGACCAGCCACTCTTTCCAGCTTCAGCGACGACAATAATGCCACTGGAACCAATGCCCTCTTTGCGTCGCTGTGCCAGCTGTTGGCTGATATCGGTAATATCAGACTGGTGTTCGGGAACAATAACCATTTCAGCGCCGGCGGCAATCGCAACATGACAGGCAAGCAGGCCGTAGTTACGCCCCATTACCTCAACTAAGAAGTGACGATCATGTGAATAGGCGGTATCACTGATTTTATCGATGCCTTCGACGGCGGTCGTTACAGCGGTATCAAACCCAATACTGTCATCAGTACCATAGATATCATTATCAATGGTCCCTGGAAGACCAATAACGGGAATGGAGAACTCTTGATAGAGTTCGTGAGCACCTGAAAGTGAGCCGTCACCCCCAATGACAATTAATGCTTCGATGCCGTGCTTGGAGAGAATATCGAAAGCGCGTTGTCGTGTGGCCGCTTCATGAAACTCAAGACAGCGAGCACTCTTTAGATAGGTTCCCCCTCTATGACAGAGTCCACTGACACTTTTGGAATTCAGTGTTTCGAACTCCTCATTCAGCAATCCTGCATATCCGCGATGAATACCGATCACCTCTATACCAAAAGAGGTCGCTGTTCTGACCAATGCACGAATAGCTGGATTCATTCCAGGTGAATCTCCGCCACTGGTTAAGATGGCAACTTTAGAAAAGGATGTAATGTGGGAGTACTGAGGTAACTGATACATAAAGAGTCCAAAAGTGCTTATCCCTGAATACTAGCGATAATTTGGGTAAAAAATGAGCAAAAAATAGGGGCTTTTGTACAGTTAATGATCAGTTTTAATCTTTTTTTAAAAAAAGTGAAAAAAAACCAAAATAGACGTTGACCCTAAGTCTAATATCGGTAAGATATGCACCTCGCTTGAGACGAGTACTCAAGCAGCCGCCAAGAGATCGGTGGCACGCTCTTTAACAATTAATCAGGTAATGCGTGTGGGCGCTTGTTGAGGTTGAGCACAAAAGCTTAACAAGACAAGCAACCTATATGTGAATTCATTTAGCGTAATGTTTTTCTTGA